>NZ_KI914717.1:34311-54459 GCF_000520515.1 Arthrobacter sp. H20 | reverse complement strand
GGCAGTACGTGGCAATGTTCCCGCCGGTAGCGCAGGAAGTGATCGACACCGGCTACCAGGACTTCGCCGACCGTTGGAACCCCATCCTCGATGTGTTCGACGAGTGCGGTGTCCGGTTCGCTCACGAGGTGCACCCGTCCGAGATCGCCTACGACTATTGGTCCACCCAGCGCGCGCTCGAAGCTATCGGCCACCGTCCCGCATTCGGCCTGAACTGGGATCCCAGCCACTTTCTGTGGCAGCAGATTGACCCGGTGGCATTCATTTCAGACTTCGCCGACCGGATTTATCACGTCGACTGCAAAGACACGAAGATGCGGGTGGGCGGCGGCCGCAACGGCATCCTTTCCTCGCACCTTCCCTGGGGCGACCCCCGCCGAGGCTGGGACTTTGTCTCCACCGGCCGCGGCGACGTGCCGTGGGAAGACAGTTTCAGGGCGCTCACCAGCATCGGTTATCACGGGCCCATCTCGGTTGAATGGGAAGATGCCGGGATGGATCGGCTGCAGGGCGCGCCCCAGGCGCTTGCCTTCTTGAAGCAGTTCAACTTTGGGCCGTCGGAGGCCTCCTTCGACGCTGCCTTCAAGCAGTAGCACGCTCCTTCGTCCCCCGGAGGAGCGGTGCGGGTGGGGTTTGCCGTAACGCGCCCGAAACGCTCAGGTAGTAGCCTTTCCGTATGCGCGAAAACCAAGCCATTATCATCGAGGAAATGGGCGTGCAGCCCACGATCGACCCTGCGGCGGAAATCGTTGCCAGGGTCACCTTCCTGAAGGACTACCTCAAGGCCACCGGAACCCACGGTTTTGTCCTCGGCGTCAGCGGCGGTGTGGATTCTTCCCTGTCCGGCCGACTAGCCCAGTTGGCAGTGACCGAATTGGCCGAAGAAGGTATCGAGGCGGACTTCATCGCCGTCCGGCTCCCCTACCGCGAACAGCATGATGAGGATGATGCGCAGGCAGCCCTCACGTTCATCCAGCCAAAGAGCCAGCGCACCTTTAACGTTGCAGCGGCAGTCGACGGGTTCGAAGCCGAGTATGCCAGCGCCACCGGTGAGGACATCTCTGACTTCACCAAGGGAAACATCAAGGCCAGGTCGCGGATGATCGCCCAGTACGCCCTCGCCGGGCAGCACAACCTCCTGGTGATCGGCACCGATCATGGAGCGGAGTCGGTGACCGGGTTCTTCACCAAGTATGGCGACGGCGGCGCTGACATCCTGCCCCTGTTCGGGCTGAACAAGCGCCAGAACCGCTCGCTGCTCAAGGAACTCGGTGCACCCGAACAGATCTATAGCAAGATTCCCACCGCTGACCTGCTCGATCATCAGCCCGGCCGCGCCGATGAGCACGAACTCGGGATTACCTACGACCAGATCGACGACTATCTGGAAGGCAGGGAGATCGACGAGCCAGCAGCACTCGCCATCGAACGCCGCCATTCCATCACCCGTCATAAGCGAACGGTGCCCGTGACCATTCTCGACAAGTGGTGGCGGGGCTAACGCTCACGGACATTGGTAACGTGTTCCCTGTGAAGATTGCCACCTGGAACGTTAATTCCCTCAGAGCCCGCGCGGATCGCGTCGAAGCCTGGCTGGCCCGCTCCGACGTCGATGTCCTGGCGATCCAGGAAACCAAGTGCAAGGACGAGAATTTCCCGTGGGATCTCTTCGAAGCCAACGGCTATGAGGTGGCCCATTTCGGCCTGAGCCAATGGAACGGGGTTGCCATCGCCTCCAGGGTGGGGCTCGACGACGTCGAACGCACCTTTGAGGGTCAGCCCCTCTTCGGGAAGGACGCTGAACCGATCCAGGAGGCCCGGGCGATCGGTGCCACCTGCGGCGGAGTGCGGGTCTGGAGCCTGTATGTCCCCAACGGTCGCTCCCTCGATGACCCCCACATGCAATACAAGATTGACTGGCTGGATACTCTTCGGGAGAAGGCGCTCGGGTGGATTGACGCAGACCCAACAGCCCAGATCGCTTTGACCGGTGATTGGAACATCGCCCCTCAGGATGAAGATGTCTGGGACATTGACCTGTTCCAGACGGAGGGCTACACCCATGTCAGCCCCCAGGAACGTGCGGCGTTTCACGCGTTCGAAAGCTCAGGCTTTACCGACGTCGCCCGCCCACACACTCCCGGCCCCGGCGTCTACACGTACTGGGATTACAAGCAGCTGAGCTTCCCAAAGAAAATGGGCATGCGTATCGACTTTGTCCTGGCCTCCCCAGCCCTTGCCGAACGTGTAACAGGCGCCTCCATTGACCGCGAGGAACGCAAGGGTAAAGGCGCTTCTGACCACGCGCCCGTTGTTGTGGATCTGGGATAACTGATGGCGGCCATCGGTCCGGCCGCCACGGGCCATACCTTTCCCTACGTGTCATTCCTCAGGGTCTTTGAACCGCTTGAGGCATTCGGCGATGCCCAACAACTGGTGATCCTTGAACAGCGGTCGCGGGACCGCAAGGACACGGAGGGGATTGAACGCACCAACTCGTTGCGGCGGATCCTCCGGCAGGTCTCGGACCCGTTCCCCCACCACGACACCGATCTGGTCCGGGTCCTTCACTTCCCCGGCAGCAACGGTGTCACTGCGCAGTACTACTGCCCGAACCAGCTGGCGGTGCGCACGTCTCTGGCAGCGGAATCCCTGGGACAGACGATTCGCGGCCCCCTGGTGGACGTGCTGCTGCCCGAGGCGGCGACTGACGCTCATCAGGCGCGGCTCGATCCCGAGACTGTCGCCGAGACCACCGCCAAGCTGTACACCCGCTCCGCAACGTGGGGAATTCCGTTCTCCTGGTTTGTTCTGATCCATGAAGATGACCTGACCGAGGTGATCGAGGACGGCGGCACGGTACGCACCGTTCGGGTAGCTGCAGCGGTGCATGAGTGTATTGAGCGGGCCAAGCATGCACTGGCGTCGCTGGCGATTGCCGCGCCTGAACTCGACCTGATCGATGACCTGACCGACATCATCGAATGGCTCCAGCTGTTCCGCCTGGACGCGGTAGTGGAGCTGGACTATGGCCCGGTAGCCGACCTGGTGTTTCCTGATGAATCCCCAATGGATGTCAGGATGGGCATCGAATGTCTCTCGGAAGGGGAAATGACCGGGGCAGCGGCGTCGTATCGTCGGCTTGCCTCCCGCTGGATCCCGATCCGGCAGCTGGCGCGCGCCAACTAGTTGACTCGGCGGCACAGCTCCATCCCCCCGGAAAGCCGACGTCGGGGGGCTAGTTGATCCCGTCGACGGCGTAGGACACCTTCGTCAGACCCTTCTTGGACTTTATTTTGGTGATGGTCAAAGTGCCGATGCCGCTGACGTCCGCCACATGAGTACCCCCGCACGGTACGCCAAAGTCAGCCGTATACAGCACAATCCTGGCCGGCTTGTTGGTGGGAATGTTGGCAGGCACGTTCCGGCAGTAGGCGCCCATCTCCGAGACGGGCATGAACCGGATTTCGTTGCTGCTTCCCGCGTCGATCACGCCCCGGGCCGCCTGCTGGACCTGGGCCAGGACTGCCTCCACTTCTTCCGGCGGAAGCACTGCGTCGTACTCAACGAACGACATGTGGGGGTAGTGGGCGCCCTTGCCGGGAACCCAGGGCAGGCCGAGGCGTTCCACGGCTAGGTCGACCACGTGACCAGCCGAGTGCAGGCGGGTATTAACCATCCGTCGGGTGACATCGACCTGCAGCGACACCTCGTCGCCGACAGCCAGTGGCCCGGCTCCGAGGTGATGCACCACTCCCTCAGGATCGAGGCGCACCTCCTCGACTGTGAAGTCCGCGGTGAAGTCCCCGGAGGCTCCTCTGATGACCCCGGTGTCCCAGTCCTGGCCCCCGCCGCGCGGGTAGAAGCAAGTCCGGTCGAGAACGACGTCGGTGCGGCTGTCGTCGTCGACGGCGTTGACCGACAGCACGCGCGCGGCGCCGGTCAACACGACAAAATCGTTCAGGTAGGTCAGTTCGGTAGCCATCAGCTGAGTCTATCCACACACGGAGCGCCGAAAGGGCGGCGCAGTGGAGCTCCTGATGATCAGCTTATGCGGGCGCGGCGCGGGGTCGGCCACGGTCACGCCTCCCTCCAGCTCCGCCAGGAGAAGGTCAGCAGCGAACGCACCCTGCTCTTCGGGGCTCTGCCGGATCGTCGTCAGACCCAGTGGTTCAGCGAACTCGTGGTCGTCGATTCCCACCACTGAAAGCTCCTCGGGGATACGGATGCCCAGGTCTGCGGCGGCACTGATCACCCCGAATGCCATCTCATCCGATGAACAAAACACAGCTGTTGGACGGTCAGCCGGGTCCCGCAACAAGACCAGAGCCGCCTCTTTGCCCTGCTTGAACCGGAAATCACCGAACAGTGACCATTGCGGCCGAACCGGCAACCCGTGCGCCGCCATCGTGGCGAGATAGGCCTCTTCCCGAATCCGAGGCACCTCAAACTCAATGCCATACGAGCCGCCGCCCCGTAGGTGGGCGATCTCGGTGTGCCCCAGGTCAATCAGGTGCGCGACGGCGTCGCGGGCTGCCGCGTCGTCGTCAATCCCCACATGGCGGACCCCTTTGACCGATCCACCCACCACGATGGTGGGCGAATCGAGCGCCTGCAGCGACTGCAGCTCATCATCGGTGAGCTCCATACACATCACCAGGAGCGCATCGATCCGCTTACGAAGGATGGACCGGTGAAATACCCGCTCACGGTTGACGCCCGATCCACCAAGACTGAACACCACCAGGTCATAGCCAGCGGCCCTGAGCTGCCGGTCCACGCCCTCCAACACTGCCGAGAAGTACCACCGTTCAATCAGTGGCAGCAAAACACCCATCGCCATGGTCCGGCCGGACGCCAGGCCGGACGCCGACGACGACGGGACGTAGCCAAGTGTGTTGGCGGCGCCGAAGACGCGTGACCGGGTGCTGACAGACACTCCGGGGAGCCCCCGCAGCGCCCGTGAGACGGTTGCCGTTGAGACACCGATCGACTTGGCGACGTCCTCAATGCTTGTCATCGCGGGTCATCCCTTGAGACCACCCGCCAGCAGACCGCGGACAAAGTACCGCTGGAGGCCAAAGAACACCAGCAGTGGAACGATCATCGAAACGAACGCACCCGCAGTTAGTCGGTGCCATTCGCCCCCGCGGGTCCCGGTGAGTTCCGCCAGCCGCTGGGTGATGGGGGCGACGTCGCCCGTACCTCCAGAAAAGACCAGTGCCACCAACAGGTCGTTCCAGACCCACAGGAATTGGAAGATGCCGTAGGAGGCGAGGGCAGGAACCGACAGTGGGATGATGATCCGCCAGAAGATGGTGGCGTGCCCGGCCCCATCCACCCGGGCTGCCTCGATTACCTCTCCGGGGATCTCGGCAATGAAGTTGTGGAGCAGGAAGATCGCCAAGGGGAGCGCGAAGATGGTGTGCGCAATCCATAGCTGGGCGTAGGAACCCGACGGGAGTAGCTGGAAATCACCGATCTGCAGGTTGACGAACAGTTTCAGCAGCGGAATCAACGCCATCTGGAGGGGGATGATCTGCAGCGCGAAGATGAACACGAACATCGTGTCCTTACCTCGGAACTTCCCCCACGCGAACATATAGGCGGCCATGGCCGCAATGACGAGGGGTATGAGTGTGGCCGGGATGACGATCGCCAGTGAGTTAACGAAGTACTGACCCAAATTCGGGGATTGGCTACCTCCCGACACCAGCACGTCCGCGTAGTTGTCGAGGGTGAACTCGAAATCGCCCAGTACATTCCACCAGCCGTTGCGCTGGATGTTCTCTTCGGGCCTGAAGGAAGAGATCAGGAGCCCCAGTGTGGGAATGGTCCACACGGTGGCGATAATGATCGCCGCAATGGTGGCCCCGCGAGATGTCAGGCGCTGCTTCACCCGGCGGGTGATGGGCGGTTGGGCCACGGCCGGAGAGTCGGCAGGTCCGGGAGAAGCGGGGATCGGCGGGATGGTCGGCGTCGAGCTCATCGGATCTGCCTTTGCTGCTTGAGGACTCGTGCGTTGTAAATGACCACGGGGAGCACCATCAGAAACAGAATGAGGGCCAGCGCGGCGCCGCGGCCCGGTTCGTTGGCTCTGAACGCCTGGGTATACATCTCGTTGGCGATCACTGAGGTGTCGTAGTTGCCTGCAGTCATGGTGCGCACGATGTCGAAGACCTTCAGCGTGATGATGGTGATGGTGGTGACCACTACCACCAGGGCTCCGCGGATGGAGGGGATGGTGATGTCACGGAACTGCTGCCACGCTGACGCGCCATCGAGCCGGGCCGCTTCGACGATCTCCATCGGAATACCCTTGATGGCTGCCGAGAGGATCACCATCGCGAAGCCCACCTGGATCCAGACCATCACAGCGATCAGGAAGAAGGTGTTGCCGGGGGCATCAAGAAGGAACTGCTGGGGTTCTCCCCCGAACCACACCAGAATCTGATTGAGTAGCCCAATCTGGTCCTGCTCCGGCCCCTTGTAGGCGTACATGAACCGCCAGATAACGCCGGCACCGACCATTGAGATGGCCATCGGCATGAAGACCAGAGCCTTCAGGGTGCGTTCGCCCTTAGCTTTGTCGATGAATACGGCGTACACCAGACCTATGCCGGATGACAGCAGGGGAACCAGGATCACCCACAGCACCGTATTGCGCAGGGTGATGAGGGCAGTCGATTCGGTAAACATCCAGATGAAGTTATCGATCCCGTTGATGTTCCCGTCACGGTCGGTGAACGCCAGCAGGGTGGTCTGGACTGCAGGCCAGATCATACCGACAACCAGAAGGATCGCTGCTGGCGCGAGGAAGCCAATGACAGTTGCCTTGTCCCGGAAGGACTTCGGCGCCCGGTCGACCAGCAGCATGATCAATCCAATAATGGCGGCGAAAATGGCAAGAGCCACCACCACCTGCAGGAACTTATTACCAAGATCCTCCATAACGCAGCCTCCTTGGTGCGAAAAGGGTCGGTGCGAAAGTACACCGTGTGAAGAGTGTCAGGACAAACCCGGCGTCCCGCCCGATGGACGGGACGCCGGGTTTGGGTTGGAGACTACTGAGGCCAGGTGCCTTCGATGGTGTCGAGGACTTCCTCTGTCTCGGTACCGTTGATCCACTCCACGATGCCGCTCCAGAAGGAGTTGGCGCCGACAGCGCCCGGCATCAGATCCGATGCGTCGAACCGGAAGACTGTTTCTTCGCTCTGAAGCAGTTCGATTGACTGGCGGTCCAAATCTGAGGTTGCCACCGATGGGTCAAGCGCAAGGTTGGCGCTGATTCCGCTGCCCTGGGACACTCGTGCATTGGCGAACTCTCCACTGGCCATAAAGGTCTGGAACGCAACAACCTCGGGGCGGTCGGTGTAGGCGCCGATGATCTCGCCGCCGCCGGTAACTGCGCTGCTCCCTGCCTCTACGCCCGGCGTCATGAACGCCCAAACGTCGCCGTCCTCAGCAACTGTCGTTCCTTCGGGCCAGTTGGCGGCCTGGAACGATGCCTGGTGGTGCATGGCACACGTACCGTCGAGAACCGGCTGGCCGGCATCAGCGAACGGTGTCGAAAGGATCGAACGCACGTCCCCGATACCACCATTGACGAACTCCTCGCTTTTCAGGATCTCGCCCACGGAATCGAACGCTTCAGCAATCTGCGGATCGTTGAAGGGGATCTCATGATTCACCCACTGGTCGTAGACCTCCGGGCCAGCCTGGCGGAGGACGTAGTCCTCAACCCAGTCGGTGCCCGGCCAGCCCGTCGCCTCACCCGACTCGAAGCCTGCACACCACGGCTTCATTGTGCCGTCAGCTGCGATGTCCTCGGTTAGGGTCATCATCTCGTCGAGTGTTTCAGGAATTTCCCATCCCATCTCTGTGAAGACTGCCGGGTCGTACCAGACATAGCCCTTGATGTTCGCGAGCATGGGAGCGCCGTAGAAGACGTCGTCGACTGTGCCGTAGCCCTTCCAATCCTCGGACCAGTTCTCGTCCACCAGTGCCTCAACCTCGGACGGGGCAGGTAGGACATTGCCGCCCGCTACTTCGGCAGCGAGCAGGCCCGGCTGCGGGAAGATCGCAATGTCCGGCGGGTTGCCTGCCTGCGAGCGGACTCCGATCTGGGTTTCAAACTCCTTTGATCCCTCGTAAACCACCTCGACACCGGTGCACTCGGTGAAGTCGGCCCAGGAGTTCTCGAGCAGTTCAGCCTCGGTGTCCACAATGGTTGCGTAGACGCTAACCTCGGTGTCCTCGAAGGTGCCGTAGGTGTCGTAGGCCGCGCAGTCAGCAGCCGGCTCGTTGCCGCCGCCCTCGCTGTCGTCGGCTGCCCCGCCGCCGCAGGCCGAAAGGGCCAGTGTCAGTACGCTCAATGCCGCGATCGGCAGCAGCGCTTTCTTGGTGCGAATTGTCGCCATGAAAAGACTCCTTTGTCTGGCAGTGGCAGCGAATAAAGAGCGCCCCGCCTAAGCGTTTGATAGAATGAATGTAAGCGCTTACGTACTCCACGACAAGACATCTGCCGGATGTCACACCGTTCGATATCAAATCGTGACGCGCGCTCCTACCCCCCAATTTCTCCTAGGAGAGTTCATGACCGTCTCGGCACCAGCTGTCAGCCACCCGACCGACGCGCCCGTAACCCCGAGCCCCTGGTGGGCGGACGCGGTAATCTATCAGATCTACCCCCGATCCTTCGCGGACGGCAACGCTGACGGCATGGGTGATCTGCCGGGCGTCAGGAGCAGACTTCCCTATCTACGGCAGCTAGGTGTCGACGCCATCTGGCTCTCCCCGTTCTATGTCTCTCCGCAGGCTGACGCAGGGTACGACGTCGCCGACTACCGTGACGTCGACCCGCTGTTTGGCACCCTGGCGGATTTCGACTCCATGCTCGCCGAGGCCCACGAGTCAGGCATGAAGGTGATCGTTGACCTGGTACCTAACCACACCTCCGACGAGCACGAGTGGTTCAAGGCTGCCAAAGACTCCCCCTCCGGTTCGCTGGAACGCGAACGCTACATCTTCCGTGAAGGAAAGGGCACCCACGGGGAACTGCCACCGAACAACTGGCAGTCCATCTTCGGCGGCAACGCCTGGACGCGGCTTGATGACGGGCAGTGGTACCTGCACCTCTTCGATTCCAAGCAGCCGGACCTCAACTGGGACAACCCTGAGGTACGTGCCGAAATGGTCTCGGTGCTGCGTTTCTGGCTGGACCGCGGAGTGGATGGCTTCCGCATCGACGTCGCTCACGGCATGGTCAAGGCTGCCGGGTTGCCTGACTGGGCCGAACAGACCCACATGATCGACGGCGGAGGCTCGGGCCGGGCGGCGGAAACAGATGAGTCCCGCCCCACCGACCTCGACCAGACCCCTCCCTACTTCGACCAGCCGGGTGTACACGATATCTATCGGGAATGGAACAGGGTCCTGGCCCAGTACGACGGCGATCGCATGCTCGTCGCCGAAGCCTGGGTTGAGCCGGCTGAACGGTTGTTCCGCTATGTCCGTCACGATGAAATGCAGCAGGCTTTCAACTTCGATTTCCTGCTGGCCGGGTGGGATGCTGCCCAGCTGACGGAAAGCATCACAGAATCCCTGACCGAGGCCGGGAAGGTGGGGGCGCCCAGCACCTGGGTGATGTCCAACCACGACACGGTCCGCCACACCAGCCGGTTCGGCCTTGAGGATCCCACCCAGTTCCCCAAGGGTCTGGGCACGGACCACGAGCAGCCCGACGAAACGTTGGGGCTCGTCCGCGGTCGCGCAGCTGCCCTTGTGATGCTCGCCCTGCCCGGTTCCGCCTACATCTACCAGGGGGACGAACTTGGCCTGCCCGAGCACACCACTCTCCCCGACGTCGTCCGCGAGGATCCCACCTTCGCCCGCACCAGCGGCAAGGAGATCGGTCGTGATGGCTGCCGGGTTCCCCTACCCTGGATCGCTGAAGCACCCGGCTTCGGGTTCGGAATGTACGACGCCGTGAGCGCGCCGGGTGCGGCCCCATGGCTCCCGCAGCCCTCTAGCTTCGCTGGCTACGCAGCTGACGTGCAGGTCGACGTGGATGGGTCCACCTACGAGCTGTACCGTAGCGCGCTAGAACTCCGTCGGAACCATGAACTGGGCCGCGGATATCTGGACTGGACACCCATGAACAGCCCCCAGGAGGGTGTTCTCTCCTATCGCAACGGGGATGTACTGGTGTTGGCCAACATGGGAATAGAGACAATTGACCTGCCGCAGGATCACCGGGTGATTCTTGCCAGCACTGAGGCAGCCATTGACGGTGGACGCCTCACCGCCAACGCATCGGTGTGGCTGATTCCTGCCGACTCGGTGAGTTAGCGCACCCGTTCCGCGCGGGTAAAGCGGGTTCGGGCGCCGGCGCTGATGCTGATCAGCACCGGCGTCTGGCGTCCTACCAGCAGATCAAGTGCTTCAACCAGGTCGGTTACCTCTGTTGCCACCTCGTGCGGGGAAATCCCCGACCGCGGAAAGACTTTGATCTTCAGGGCTGGTTCACCAGCAAACTGGTAGGTGGTGACCGCGGCGTTCACCAAATCCCCGCGCTCCTGTAGCGCGGCCTTCAACGCCTGCTCTGCCACCGATCCGTTGATCGTGACCTGCCCGGCGACCTCGTCACTGGATTCGCCGAGTTTGTCCTCCTGGGCCAAGGTCCCGGAACGTCCCCGCCCCTGCGCGGCCACCCACGCGACCATGAGAGCCACTATTAGCAACATCAACAGTGCCGCCACAATCCAGAGCCAGCTGTCCCGTTGGCCAGCGAGGGTGGTGCGGTCCAGGAGTCCGTTGATCGACTGGCCCAGCCCAACCGCAGCAGACCTCCACCAGCGGCCCACTGCTGGTACCGCGAGCAGCACCGCCGCCGCACCCAAGGACATCAGAGACACCCCAAGGAGCCCCAGCAACAGTCGATTCAGTACGCGCGGAGTCTGGTTCACTGGCCAATCACCCCTGAGGGGGCAACGGCAACCCGCACTGTGGGCACCGGTTCAACGGAGGTGAGAGCCAACTCGTCCTCAACGACGCTGCGGATACCTTCGACGTCAACAGGGACACCCGACGTCGGGCGCACCTGTACATCGACAGCGCGACGTCCAACAGTCACTGTCACCTGATCTGGCGTCACCCCAGCGGCGACCCGCGCTCGGCGGGCCAGTGCCGAGGCGAGCACCTCAGCGTCGACGACTATCGCCGTGCGTGAGTTGGGGATGGTGTGCCGTGCGCGGCGTCCCGGGAGCACGGCACTGAGGAACAACGCCACCCCGATCAGGAACACCAAGAGCCCACCGACGGCCAACGGGGCTACCTGAAGGTTGCCGGGCAGATCACCCAGCCAGGCGCCCGCCTGTTCTGGGCTGACCAGCCAGGCTTCCTGCCCGGTCGCTTTCAGGGCCGCTTCAAGCATCACGTAGAGGCAAAAAAACGAGATCAGGACAGCGGCGACCACCGAGGGCACTGCGCGGGAGGAATGCAGCTCGCGGCGCACTACTTTTCGGGTCAGCTGCCCTATTTGTTCGCTCACTTGGCGCGTCCCCCCTCGATTATCCTGATGCCTGTAATCCTGATGTCGACGCGGCTCAGCCGGGACCCACTCAGCTGCGACACCCGTTGAAGGATCAGCGCCTTTGACGCATGGGTACGGTCCCAGATCGACCCGCCGGCGCGGCTGACCAGTGTCGGGTCCCGCACCGTGCGGGTGAGTGATGGAACTCCAATGGGGAGTGCCAGCCGCAGAGCCAACAGTCCTTGATCGTCGGACCAGCTCGCACGGATCTGCTGCGCGGGAATGCCAAACACATCGGCGGCTACGGCTCGCGCCGTACTGGTCAGCGCCTGGGTGCTGATCCGGTTGTGCCCCGCGGGAGCCGGTGGAACGGCGCTCACGAGGAGGAGCGGCGGCCAGTGAGGGCGTCACGGACGCTACCCAGGTCCAGTTTGCCCTCGGCAACCCTGCCTAACAGGGCGCCCACAGCAACGAACAGAGTCATGAGGAGGAACCCCCAGAAACCGAAAATGAGTGCAGTGAACGCGAGAACAGCGCCGAGCGCTATGCCAACTACTGTGGGAGTCATGGTGGTGGCCTAACTTGCAACGGGACGGGTTTTGTCTTGGCTCTTCGGGTCATTCAGACCCGGGACGTGGACATCGGTGATTTCGACGTTTACCTCGATCACCTGCAGCCCCACCAGTTCCTGGACGCCGTGGTAAACCGCCGCGCGTACCTGATCGGCGACGCCAGTAAGCGGGTACCCGTATTCGGCCACCAGGACAATATCCACTGCCACCTGGGTTTCCCCTACTTCAACCTGCACTCCCTGGCTCAGGTCACTACCACCGACTGCGTCGCGGATAGCGCCCAGGGCCCTCCCCGTGCCCGCGCCCAGGCCGTAGACCCCTGGTACTTTTCGCGCAGCGATGGCCGCCACCTTGGCCACGGCCGGGTCAGCAATAGTGGTCTTACCACCAGCACCACTAAGGGTCATTCCCATGTCACCTGAGGCGGACCCACCAGCGGCCTCAGGCGAATGTTCAATCGGTCGGTGTCCGGGCGGTGGTGTCAGGTTCTCGTCCATCGGCTGTGCTTCCCTTTCGTTGTGCCCAGCCTAACGGTTACCCGCGCAGGAAGGCACGGTTGTCCCTGGGGCTATCGACTAACTATTGGATGGACTTGTTGCAGTGCTGATGCAACCATTCCTCAATCGGCGCGACAGCTTCCAGGTAGGAGCTCTCGTCGAAGCTTCCACTGTCCTCGGCGCTGGCCGCGGCTACCTCCTGCAGCCGATCGAAGTCATCGACTAGCTCTGCCGGGACCATCGACCGCACGTCGTCGATCTGATCGTGGAGGCGTTCAACAGTTTCGTCGTCCGCCGAGCCCATGAAGCTCAGCGGAGCCAACAGTATTGATGAGACACCAGCGGCCACAATGACACAATCTTTAGTACTGGTATCGGCCGGTTGGGAGGTATCTCCGCCGCTCATTCCTGAATCGTCCGGGTCCGGGGGCGGTTGAGCGCTCTCGGGGGATCGCTCGATCCCCTCTGAGGTGGGGTCTTCAAAGGGTAGTTCAGGGAGCTCTATAGCTGTGCCGGCCGTCTCGGGGACGGAGCCGCCGCAACCGGTGAGACCCAAGGCAAGCGCGCATACGGCGGCACTAGCGACACGCGATCTCAACACCCAAGCAACTCCTAATCCCACAGATCGATCCCACTCACCACCCATTGACATGTTACTTAACGCACAAGCGCCCCGGTCTTCTCCTTGACCGGGGCGCTTTCTTAGCGAGTATTCAGCGAACGATCAGGAAGTCGCCTTAGGTCGCAGCGAAAACCGCCCGCTATCCGGGAGCGCGAGCTTGAACACCTTCGCCCAGGTGGAGGCAACCTGCTTGGGTAGCGGCCCGGTGGTGTAAGGCAGACCGTAGCGGTTACAGATCTCCTTGACCTTCACTGCCACTTCCGCGTAGCGGTTCGATGGCAGGTCCGGGAAGCAGTGGTGCTCCACCTGGTGCGAGAGGTTGCCCGTCATCAGATGCATGAACTTGGAGCCGGAGATGTTGGCCGATCCGATCATTTGCCTTACGTACCAGTCACCGCGGGTTTCACCCTCGACCATTTCCTCCGTGAACGTATCGGTGCCCTCGGGGAAATGCCCACAGAAGATAACCGCATGCGCCCAGACATTGCGGATGGCGTTCGCGGCGAGCGTGCCGTACAGGGCCTGCTTTCCTGACCCGGTGAGCATGGCGACGGCGGGCGTAGCAGCATAGTCCTTGGTGAACTGCTTCACCGCCTTGACGCCAACAGCCTTGAGGTCCCGCGACATGTCCTCCTTGGACTTCAGGCCCTCTTTGTATTCAGGGATTTCCAGGTCATAGAGCGCGATTCCCCACTCGAAGACCGGTGCCAGGATGGCGTTGTATAGCGGATTGCCCAGGTTGAAGGGGGTCCATGGCTGGTCCGCGTCCATTCGAAGCAAGTTGTACCCGACGTCGCGGTCTTTGCCAACCACATTGGTCCAACGGTGGTGAAGGTCATTGTGGGTGTGTTGCCAGGACCGTGCCGGGGTTACGAAGTCCCACTCCCAGGTGGTGGAGTGGATGTCAGGATCCCGCATCCAGTCCCATTGTCCGTGGAGGACGTTGTGACCGATTTCCATGTTCTCGAGGATCTTGGCGGCGCTGAGCATTGCCGTCCCTGCCACCCAGGCAGCCTTGTTGCGGCCCACCAATAGAGACGCGCGGCCAGCGATTTCCAGCCCACGCTGCACCTTGATTACTCGACGAATGTACGCGGCGTCAGTAGCACCCCGCTTGGCAAGCACCTCGTCGCGGACCGCGTCCAGCTCCCGCCCCAGCTCCGCAACCTGCTCATCGGAAAGATGCGCTGCCGCCGGCGGCCGCACCAGCGGATGTCCTGTTGCCGCCAGGGCCCCCGGCCGGGTAACTGTGGGCTTCGTTTCGGTACGTTCAGTCAGTGTCGTCATTCGGTGATACTCCTTAAAGGTCCAGATTGACGGGTCCGGCTGCCGCCGAAACACACGTCTGAATAAGTTGGCCAGGGTCCCCATGGACTTCCCCCGTGCGAAGATCGCGCACCTGGCCGGCACGCAGCGGGGTCAGACAACTGTGGCAAATGCCCATCCGGCACCCGCTAGGCATCAGCACGCCGGCGTCTTCACCCACGTCCAGCAGCGGTGTATCGCCATCCGCTTCAACTTCGCGGTCGGAGGCTTCAAACTGGACGAGTCCGCCGTCGTGCCCCTCGCCGCCAGCAAGACTGGTGCTGAACCGTTCAATGGTCAGTGTGCTGCGGGCCGCGGCTTCCTTGCCGGTAGACAACTCGGGTTGGGCTGCCCACAGAGCCTCGGCGTCATCGAGGAACTCTTCAGGACCGCAAGCGTAAGCGGCACGTTCGCGCCAGTCCGAACACAGCTCCTGAAGATCGGTGTCCGACCCGAAATCCAGCCGTCCTCGTTCAGCTGTGAACAGGTGGGTGACGCGTAGATTCGAAAACTGGTCGGCCAATTCATTCAGCTCTTCCAGGAACAGGCTGTCCTTTGGCGTGCGGGCCGAGTGGATGAGGACGACGTCGGCATCCGGCCGCCGGGGAACAAGGGTTCGCACCATAGACATCACGGGTGTGATCCCGCTACCGGCTGTGAGCATCAAAAGGGGACGTGGGTGCTCAGGGAGCACAAATTCACCCTGTGGGGGCGCGAGAAAAAGTACGTCGCCAGGTTTGGTGTTGCGCACCAAGACGCCCGAGACTGCTCCGGCATCAGTGACGGTGATTGCCGGGTCCGTCCCTGCTGCGGCGCTCAACGAGTACGAGCGCCAGTGGCGGACGCCGTTTAGCTCCACCCCAATGCGGGCCCATTGGCCAGCCTGATGCGCCTTCCAACCCCATCCGGGATGGAAGTGGATGGTGACCGAGTCAGGAGTTTCAGACACTACCTTTGTGACCACACCGCGCAGCTGACGGCTCGAATACACCGGGTTGAAGAGGGCAAGAATGTCTTCAGGGGTGAGAGGAGTGGTCAGGACGGATGCGGCCCGGGCCAATTGACGGAGCCGAATCATCCTCCAAGTTTAGGATAAGAACTGACACACTTCTCCTAGCAGCGCATACGATTGAGCCCTGAAAACTATTTCTTCGAAACAGTATTTGAGGCGTCACATGAGCTTTGCACAGCCTGTTGTCACAGCCAGTGCGGCATTGGAACCGCCCTGGCTCGCCCTCCCGGAGGAGATCAGCGCCCTACTGCGGCCCATGATGCCGGGGGTCGTGGAAGCGATTATTGAAGCTGTGCCACAGCTGGTTCCGACCTATGCGAGACCTATTGAGGGTCGATTTGGGCGGGGTCTCCGCCGGGGGGTCGCCGTCGCACTTGAACGGTTCCTGCAGCTGCCCGGGACCAGGATGCCTGCCCTATCGGAGGAAAGCAGACAGCTGGTCGCCGGCCTGGGCAGTGGTGAATTTCGGCAGGGACGAAGCATGGACGCCCTATTGAGCGCTTACCGGATGGGTGCCAGGGTAACGTTCCGGGAGATGTCGAGGATCTCGATGAAGCAGGATTTAGGTCTTGAGGTAGTGGTGAACCTCGGCGAGTCCATCCTTGCCTATATCGATGAACTGTCGGCAGTCAGTGCCGAGGCATACGCGTTTGAACAGTCCGAACGGGCCGGGGCAGTAGACCGGCGGCGAACAGAACTGCTGGAGCTACTGCTCCTGGGGCAGGCTGACGAGGCGGCCCTGCGGCAGGCAGCGTCAATGGCCGACTGGGCGCTGCCAGCGCAACTGACAGTGGTGACGCTACCTCTTGACCGGGCCGCCGGCTTGCGTCGCCAGCTCGACCCCGGCTCGCTGCTGGTCGAACGGGAAACAGACGCGGTTGTGCTGATCCCCAGCCGCGATACTGCTGCGGCGCGGCGCCAGCTGTCAAAGGCACTCCAGGGACGGTCCGCTGCTGTAGGGCCAGCCACCGGCTGGGAACGGGTACCCGATTCGCTGCGGTTGGCAGTATTGGCTGCAACAGTTTTTCCACCGCGTGAAGGCCCCGACGATCCGCCGATTTGGGCCGATGAGCATCTGGCGCAGGTAATCCTCGGTGCTGAGCCCACTGCCGTCAGTGAGCTTGCCCGGCGCCGACTGGCGCCGTTGGACGGCTTCCGCCCGGCCCAACGAGAGCGGCTGGTGGAAACCCTTCTGTCCTGGCTGAAGCATTGGGGGCAGCGGGCGCCAATTGCCGCGGAACTGGAGATCCACCCGCAGACTGTTGGCTACCGGCTTATCCAATTAAGGGAGGCTTTCGGTGCCGAGCTGGAAAATCCCCAGGTCCGATTCGAGTTGCAGCTCGCACTGAATGCGGGCCGGCGGTAACGATCGATCGGCCAGCCCTGTTAGCTCAGGAAAATTTAAACTAAGCTTACTTATAAGATTGCTGGCTATTCGAACTAGCTATCCCTCCACGGGAACCCGTGGACGATCAGATTGGAGCACCATCATGAAGAACAAACTCGTATTCGCAGCAGGCATGGCCGCCGGCTATGTGCTCGGCTCGCGTGCCGGCAGGGACAGCTACGAGAAGCTGAAGACCAAAGCAGATGAACTGTGGAACAACCCGAAGGTCCAGGAAACGGTCGCTGACACCACTTCCACCCTGAAGCACAAGATGCCGGAGGTGCAGGAACAGGCTGGCGGCGCAGTCAAGAAAGCCAAGGAGTCAGTCTCCGGCGCACTGCACCGGAGCGACAAGGCCGACGATGCCAAGGCATCGTCTAACGGCTCCGCATCCACTGGCCCCTCCGGGGGCAACCCTGCCAAGGTTGAGGAGCCCCCGTTCCAGAACCAGGACGACGAGACCCGCCCCGATACCGTCTAAGACACTGATGAATGCTCCGTACCCCTTGGATGAGGGTGCGGAGCATTCTCCGTGGGTCATCGGTGGCTGAGATCGAGCACAAAAAACCCCACACTTTCCGGCTGGAAAGGCGGGGTATTTTGTTGCTTCAGAATTTCCTACAGTGGTGGCTCCGACCGGCGTCGATCCGGTGACCTTTCGATTTTCAGTCGAACGCTCTACCAACTGAGCTACAGAGCCGTGCAACCATCGTACGACAGTCACCGCGATCAACCAGCCGAAGCTGGCAGACCTGAGCGACCCTGACGGGACTTGAACCCGCGACCTCCGCCGTGACAGGGCGGCGCGCTAACCAACTGCGCTACAGGGCCTTGCTTTTTTGCAAGAGCTTTAGACTACCAGCATCTCAGCCAGTTCTTGACCGCCTCGAACTGCTTCGAAACTGATCTGCTCCTACGTACCCCCAACGGGATTCGAACCCGTGCCGCCGCCGTGAAAGGGCGGTGTCCTAGGCCGCTAGACGATGGGGGCCTTAGCCACACGAGGGAAGAAATTTTCCCCTGCTGTGAACCTATAAAACTATAAAGCCTGCGCCGCGATTCCACAAAACGAAGCCCCACGCCCCAACCCCTCCGACGGTACAGTCGAGATGTGACAATCGAAATGACCCTTGAAGACTTCGAGTCCGCTGTAAATGACGCAATTGATCAGATTCCGGAGGATCTCATGCGCACCATGAACAACGTCGCAATTTTCGTCCGAGAGGAGTACGAGCCAGCACCCGGCGAGGACGCCGACACCGAGCTCCTCGGTCTCTACGAGGGCACCCCGCTGACCGAACGTGATTCCTGGTGGGAAGCTGGATCCCTGCCGGACAGCATCAGCATCTTCCGGCAGCCACTGCTCCGGCACTGCAACACCCGTGAGGAACTCATAGACGAGATCCTTGTCACTGTCATCCATGAGGTGGCGCATCACTTTGGCATTGACGACGCCCGCCTCCAGGAGCTGGGCTGGGGATAGCCTCAACTCGCGTTATCCCGCACAGGCAGCGGATACTTGGCTGCATGAACGCCCACAATCACGGGTTGCCCCAGGGCACCGCTACCGGCAGACATCGCAGAAAGCTGATCACTGTCGTCTGCATCACCCTGGCTGGTGTTTTTATTCAGGTTGTGGGTGCCGTCTGGTCCGGCTCACTGGCTCTCCTCGCCGATGCCGGCCACATGCTCTCAGACGCGGCGGGGGTTTCGATTGCCCTCCTAGCCTCGTGGATAGCTACCCGTCCTGCCACCAGGCGGAGCACCTATGGTTATCAGCGCGCTGAGGTACTGGCAGCCTTGGCAAACGCGATCATTCTCGTGGTGATCGCCGTAGTCATCCTCGTTGAGGCACTGCGACGCTTCTCCGCAACCCCTGACATTCGCACCGACGTCATGATCATCACGGCTGTGGTGGGTGCCGCCGCCAACCTGACCTGTCTGCTGATTCTGCGTAAAGGACAGGCCGAGAGTTTGAATCTCCGCGGAGCCTACCTCGAGGTGCTCGGCGACCTGCTCGGTTCGGTGGCAGTGATTGTCGCCGCGGTGGTCATTGCGACGACAGGCTACCGCCAGGCCGATGCGCTGGCGTCGATAGCTATCGCTCTAATGATCCTCCCGCGAGCCTGGAGCCTGCTCCGTGACGTCATCAACGTCCTCCTCGAATCGGCACCAAAAGGAGTTGACGCGGAAATGATCCGTGACCACATCATCGGGGTCCGCGGCGTGGTTGGCGTCCACGATATCCACGCCTGGACCATCACGTCCGGTGTGCCAGTGTTCTCGGCGCATGTGGTGGTGGATGGCGGAACTCTCAATGCCGAGGGTGTGGACCAGGTGCTTGATCGATTGAACCATTGTCTCCGTAACCACTTCGATACCCAGCACTGCACCTTCCAGATCGAGCCTGTCGAGCACGCCACTCACGAAAGTCGACAACATGCCTGATTCGGCGGGACTTTTGCGACACGCCGCAGCCGGGAACCGCCAAATGACAAAAATGTTGTTTATGGTACTTGTGTGACCAATGTTGCTAAAGTGACATACGTCCCCTCATCCTCGTGACTGTTGTGTAATACGCCGTGCGAGGATTTGGGGAACAGTGCAGTCATCAGGAAAGCGGCGCTTGCGCACCTTGAAAGCTACCGGGGTCCTCGCCACGGCAGTCCTGCTCAGCGGCGTTGGCCTTGCCCCGGGAATGGCCGCTCCCGGGACGGACGCGATTCCCACCGAGACGGAGGTCGCCGACGCATTGGACAGTACGACGGCGAAGGCCGCACTGGTTGAAGAAATTGAGGGAATTCTCGCAGCAGCCACATCGAATCTCCAGGATGCCCAAACTTCAGCGATGGAGTCCCAGGGAGCCTATATCGATGCTCTTGCGGCCCTCGACGAACGGCAGGCTAACGCCGAGACCACGGGGTCGCGTGCCGCTGAGGCAGCACTAACCCACGACGCCGCGTCAGCCCAGGTGGGTCAACTGGCCGGCGACCTGTACCGGTCGGGCGGCGTGACCCCGGGCATGACCATGCTTCTCAGCGGTAAGAATCCCGATGAGCTGATGTCGCGCGCGTCCACAATGTATGGATTGTCAGCGAACCGCGCCACCACGTTCACCCACGCACAAACTGCTGCGACAGCCTGGGAGGCGCTGCGGGTCGATGCTGCCGCCGCCCGCCAGGCTGCGCTAGATGCCGCCGAGACGGCTCAGCTGGCTGGG
>NZ_KI914717.1:0-34211 GCF_000520515.1 Arthrobacter sp. H20 | reverse complement strand
ACGGCAGGCCGAGCGCACCATCCTGGTCGACCAACTCGCGTCGCTGCGCGACACCACTGCGGCCCTAGAGGAACAACGTATTTCCGGGTTGGAGGCTCAGCAGCGCGAGCTGGAGCTCGCCGAGATTATCGCCGAGTCCGAGCGCACTGCTGAGGCCGCAGCAGCCCAGCTGCCCGACGACGCTCCGGTAACCCTTCAGAAGACCGCGCCCGCCACGATCCTTCCGCCAGCCCCCACCAGTGACGCACCAGCACCCGCTCCCAGCACGCCAGCGGTTAGCCGGCCCGCAGCGCCTGCGCCTGCGCCCACAAATCCCGCGCCAGCCCCAGCGCCAGCACCGGCGCCCCCCAGGCCTCCTGCACCGCGCCCACCGGCGCCGGCTCCGGCGCCTCCTGCACCAGCACCCTCCCCTGTTCCAGCGCCCTCTCCGGCACCCGCCCCGGCGCCGGCGCCTCCTGCCCCAATTCCTGCACCGCCCCCCTCAAATGGCGGATCGGTCTCAGCGGCCATCAGCTACGCCATGGCAAAGACCGGATCCCCAAACTTCTACCAGTGGGGTGGTGCGGGGCCGCGTGACTTCGACTGCTCGGGACTGGTGCAACAGGCGTTCGCGTCCGCTGGCATCTCGCTGCCTCGGGTGGCCACAGCACAGTACGCAGCGAGCTCCAAGCATGTACCACTCGCGCAGGCCCAGCCTGGCGATCTGGTGTTCTGGGGATCACCCGGGAACTTCTACCATGTCGGTATTTACATCGGCAACAACAAAGTGGTCAACGCGCTTAACGAGTCGCAGGGCATTCTGGTGACAGACCTGGCGCACATGGGTGGCATGCCCAACCTGTACCCGCTCGTCGCAAGGTTCTAATCGAATCGTTCCCGAGCGTGAGCACTGGGCGACGAGTTAGCCGGTGGGAGCGACCATCGGGCCGAAGTTCTTCCTGTCCAGCAACCGCGGATCATTGCTGTCTGGAACCACGAGCACAGGTCCCTTGGCATGATGGAGGACTCCCTGGCTGGTGGAGCCGAGCAGCATTCCGGCAAAGCCCCCGCGCCCGCGTGTTCCTACGACAAGCAACTCGGAAGTGCGCGAGCACTCGATGAGTACCTCGACCGGTGGACCATCGAGGAGATCAACCGAGATTTCCAGGCCAGGAAAATGGCTCTGCAGCCACGCCTTGCCCGCGTTCAGTGAGGTGCGGATATCGGCATGCAGCGCTTCTCGGTCAAGTGGTGCAGGAACCCACGCAAGGGAGCCGGTGAAGGGAGGTAGCGAGCAGACTACGCGCAGTGGCATTCCCCGCGACACAGCCTGCTCTGCCGCGGCGATGGAAGCCATCCGCGCCTGTTCCGAGCCGTCGACCCCGACAACCACAACCTGCTCCACCTGGTCAGCGGTAGGTCCGGGTTCGCCCTTCGTCGTAGGCGGCTCAACTCCCGCCTCGTTGAACCTGCGGGCGGCGCACAGGGGAATCACCACTGTAGGACATTTGGCATGTGCGGGTACCGCGCTACTCACCGATCCCAGAAGCCGTCCAACGAAACCACCTCGGCCTCGGGACCCGACAACAACCAGTTCAGCTTCCTCCGACAGTTCAAGGAGAACTCCCGCAGCGTCTCCCGCCTCGACGCGGGGAACAATCTCGACCGGAAGGCTTTGGACTCCCGCAACGGATTGGTCGAGCACGGCCTGCGCACCCTCTCGGATGACGGCGTCGTCAATGGTGGCGTACCCCGCGTCCATGCTTGAGGCGGCGAACACCGGAACCGTATAGGCAGTGACCACGCTGAGGCGGACACCTCTGCGCGCTGCCTCATGGGCCGCCCAGACCAAAGCACATTGGCCCTGATCGGAGCCGTCCACGCCGACCACAACACCGCTGCCGTAGAGACTCTCAACACCATTCTCAGACTGTGCCTTTTCCATGGCCTCGCCTCTCTGCGATCGCGTTTTCCGGCGCTCGGTCGGCGGTCGGAGAACCGCTACCAAACTATTTCAAAGCCTACTCTCCCGCATAGGACTATTCACCGGGGCCAAAGTTCTATAGGCTTCGAGAAATCGTTACTTGAATGAGCCACATGCAGCTCAGGTGTAACGGAATGCGCTTGGTTGACCCGTTCGCAGCCAAGTGTCCGCACGGCCCGGAAGAGGCGCCGGGCTGTGCGGAATTACTCTTCCCTTCGGAGGTCCACCCCGTGAGTTCGCCGTTGCCTGGACCCGCTGCCACGCGCTCAGACGTGCGCGGCAGCGCGGAACTCACCACTACGGTTGTCATCGGCTCGGGGCTTCCAGGATTGGCAGTCGCCAGCGAACTCAGTCGACGCGGTATCGAATCCATAGTGGTCGAATGCATGGACTCGGTAGACACGGGACAGCTGTCCCGAGCCGCCATGACCGACTCGGTGTCCCTGTCAGAGCGAAACGAACTGCTCCGGCTGCTGCGCGGCTATGCCAGTAGCCATTCCCTTGACATCCGGCACAGCACTGTCGCCGAGAATCTCTGCGTGGTGGGTCATTCCACCCTGTTGCCCGCCCCGGCCCTGGGATCCAAGAAATGGGCCGTCCAGACTGGCAGCGGCGTACTGCTGGCCGACCACGTAGTGCTGACGAAATACCCCCAGAACCAACTGCGACGGTTCCTGTTGTCCATCGGCCTTGCCGTCGGTAACGACCTCAGAGCGGCGGCCCGCGCGATCGGCCTCCACCTCGTCGGAGTGGGTGAACTACTCAGCCCCACCACACGGGAGATTGTCCGGCAGGCGAAGCTGGTAAGTACTGCGATTCTGCAACACCCACCCTCAACGGCTCCAGCGTCGCGGGCACTCGGCGTCTAGCTCAGCAGAAGTGAGCTGCTGGGGTCAGGAGTCGGCACCCTGTCGCAGTTTTTTGCGCGCCGTAACCGCGAGCACCAAGGCCAGAATGACCAGAACCACAACCATCACCACTACGCTCCATGGGAAGTCATTCTGCGATGTCTGCGCTGAATCCTCTATCTCTATCGGCATCTGCGTGCCCACTGTTGCTCCGGGCACCGGTCCTGTCCCGGCGGCAGACGCAGTGAACGCGAAGGTGCCTTCAATGGGGTGCGCGTCTGAGGACACCACTCGCCAGTTCACCGTGTACTCCCCCGCGGGCGCGCCCGCGCGGACTGGCTGACTGGCTACGCGGTCAACAATCGATACGTCGCCCTCCGCCCAGTTCTCCCCATTCGCGTCGAGTATTTCCACCTCCGAGCCAATACCCGATGGCACGTTGGAGAACGTCAGCTCCACGGCCTCGGGTAGTACCTCAACACTCGCGCCCGACGCTGGATTGCTGCTTGCCAGTTCGTCGTGGGCAGTTGCCGCTGGAGCGGAATCGAGGGCGGTCATCAGTGCCACCAGCAACATCGTTGCCAACAGCGCAGGAACCCTGATGAAGGAAGGGGCGGCGGTGGCGATTGAGGCGGTGGGGTAGGCGTTATTCATTACTCAACCCTACGTGCCGGGGCTGTCAGCTCGCTGGGAGAAGGAGTGCACCCCGCTGACAGCAGATAGACTCGATCCGCAGACCGCCCCACATCGTTCGAGGAATAACCATGCTCAAAAAGGGTTCCGTACTGGACCGCTATTTCGAAGTAACACACCGTGGCAGCACCTATGCGCGGGAAATCCGGGGTGGGGTTGCCACTTTCTTCGCCATGAGCTACATCGTGGTCCTCAACCCGCTAATCCTCGCTGGCGCCGATTCATCGGGTGCCGAGTTGGGCTTCGAACGCGTCGCGGCAGTCACCGCGCTGGTCGCGGGAATCCTCACCATCGTGATGGGCGCCTGGGCTAAGTACCCGTTTGCACTCGCCACCGGGTTGGGGGTCAACGCGTTCGTAGCTATCACTGTGGCCACGAACCCTGAACTGACCTGGCCCCAGGTCATGGGATTGGTGGTGCTGGCCGGCCTCACCATGCTCATTCTGGTCCTCACCGGGTTCCGGACGGCGGTATTCAATGCAGTCCCCGAGAGCCTCAAAACCGCAATCGTGGTGGGCATCGGCCTCTTCATCGCACTGATCGGCCTCGTCAACGCTGGGTTCGTGCGGCGGGTTCCCGACGTCGCTCAAACCACTGTTCCGGTTGGGCTCGGCTTCGAGGGCGCACTCTTGGGGTGGCCAACACTGGTGTTTGTTTTCGGACTGATCCTGACCATAGCGCTGGTAGTAAGGAAGGTGCGGGGCGGAATCCTGATCGGCGTTATTGCTTCAACGATCCTCGCCGTGGTCATTGAAGCGGTTGCCGATGTGGGTCCCAGCGTTGGGCCCGGTGGTGCCAACGCCCAAGGCTGGTCCCTGGTGGTCCCCGAGCCACCCACTGGTTCCTGGCTGGGGGTGCCCGACCTGTCGCTGATCGGCAACGTAAGTCTATTTGGGGCCTTCAGCACCATTGGGGCGACCGCGGCCCTGCTGCTGACGTTCACCATCTTGTTGAGCATCTTCTTCGACGCGATGGGCACAATGGTGGGCCTTGCCAACGAGGCGAAGCTTGTCGATCAGAAGGGCAATATCCCCGGCGTGAACCGGATCCTTGTGGTGGATGCGCTCGGCGCCGTCGCTGGTGGTGCCGGGTCAGTCTCCTCGAACCAGATTTACGTGGAGTCGGGTGCTGGCATCGGCGAGGGTGCGCGCACCGGAATCGCTAACATCGTCACCGGCGTCTTGTTCCTCCTGGCAATGTTCTTCACGCCGCTCATCTCACTGGTGCCGTTCGAAGCGGTAGCACCGGCGCTCGTCGTCGTCGGTTTCATGATGGTGGCGCAGGTGGGTCGGATTGACTGGCAGGACTGGGGAGTTGCCATTCCGGCGTTCCTGACGTTCATCCTGATGCCGTTCACCTACTCCATCGCCAACGGCCTGGGCGCCGGATTTATCGCCTACGTCCTGGTGCGCACCTTTCAGGGGCGGGCACGGGAGATTCATCCCCTGTTGTGGGCAGTTGCAGGCGCGTTCGTCATCTTCTTCGGGATCGGGCCAATCGAACTTGCGCTTGGCCTGCGCTAGAGACCGGTCTTCCCTGGCTGGCTGACCCGCTTCGCACAGCCGGTCAGCGAGCAGACCATCCGCCATCCATCACGTAGGACGAGCCGGTCACCATGCCGGCAATATCCGAGGCGAGCCAGCACACCAACGCTGCCACTTCCTCCGGTTCAACCATCCGTTTGATGGCACTCTCCGTCAACATGATGGTGGACAGCACATCCTCCTCGGTGATCCCGTGCAACCGTGCCTGATCGGCGATCTGATTCTCGACCAGCGGGGTCCGAACGTATCCCGGATTCACGCAATTGCTCGTTACTCCACGGGCGCCACCCTCCAGCGCCGTCACCTTGGACAGGCCCTCAAGCCCGTGTTTCGCCGACACATAAGCTGCCTTGAACGGGGACGCGCGCAGCCCATGAATTGAGGACAGATTAATGATCCGGCCAAAACCCCTCTCATACATTGCGGGCAGTGCGGCACGGATCAGCAGAAACGGCGCCTCCAACATCAGGGTGTGGATCCGCCGGAAATCGGCCGGGTCAAACTCGTGAATCGGTTGCACCGCCTGGATACCAGCGTTGTTGATCAGGATGTCGACGTCGAGGGTGAGCTCCTCCAGTTGGCCGGTACGCAGCAGGTCGACGGTCCAGGATTCGCCATCCACCTCCTGCGCCAATGCGATGGCGCCGTCCCCGTCCCGGTCGGCAACTGTCACATGCGCCCCCTGCGCCGCGAGAGCGCGCACCGTGGCAGCGCCGATCCCGCTGGCACCGCCGGTCACCAGAGCCCGGCGCCCAGCGAGTGGAGGAGCCGGTGTCGAAGCCATCAGGCGGAACCCTGTGGGACCGAGATACCGTGCCGCTGCGCGTCCTCGGCGTCGACGTCTCGTAGCGAGATACCCCTGGTTTCGCGGAGAGTGATGACGGCGATGGCAGTTACCACACAGGCGCCCAGGACGTAGAGGGCGACACCCACCCACGAACCGGTCTCCTGCAGGATGGCCGTGGCAATAATCGGCGCCATCGAGCCGGCGATGATCGAGGTCACCTGGTAGCCGAGGGATACACCTGAGTAGCGCATCCGGGTGGGGAACATCTCGGCCATGATGGCCGGCTGGCCGGCATACATCAGCGCGTGGAAGCAGAGTCCAATGGTGACAGCCAGGATGATGATCACCGGGTTCTGGGTGTCGAACATCGGGAAAGCGAAGAACGCCCAGGTTGCACCGAGGATTGCCCCAGCCAGGTACACCGGCTTGCGGCCGAAGCGGTCGGAGAGCCGACCGACCTGCGGAATCACCAGGAAGTGCACCACGTGAGCGATGAGGAGGGCAAGCAGAAGCTGACTGGTGTCATACTCGTGGACGGTTTTCAGGTAGACGATCGAGAAGCTAACGATGATGTAGTAGAGAATGTTCTCGGCAAACCGCAGGCCCATTGCGCCGAGGATTCCCCTGGGGTACTTCCTGACTACCTCCAGAACTCCGTAATTGATCGTTTTCTCCCGCTTCACCTGCTCACGCGCTTCGAGGAAGATCGGCGCCTCGCTGACGTGCGTCCGAATGTAGTAGCCAATCACCACGATGATTGCCGACAGCCAGAACGCAACCCTCCAGCCCCACGCCAGGAACTCGTCTTCGGGAAGGATGAACGACATGGTCAGCAGCACCACGGTGGCCAAAAGATTGCCAACCGGAACGGCTGCCTGCGGCCAGCTGGCCCAGAACCCTCGTGATCTGTTCGGGCTGTGCTCCGCAACCAGAAGGACTGCCCCACCCCACTCACCGCCGACGGCGAAGCCCTGGATGAAGCGCAGCACCACCAAAAGTGCCGGCGCCCAGTAACCGATTGAGTTGAATCCGGGCAGGCAGCCCATCAGGAACGTCGCGGCGCCGACCAAGATGATGGTCACCTGAAGGGTGTGCTTCCGGCCGAGCTTGTCACCAATCTGGCCGAAAAAGATCCCGCCGAGCGGCCGGGCAATGAACCCGACGGCGTAGGTCAGGAATGCGGCGATGATTCCATCCAGCGGAGTTGCCGCGTTGGGGAAGAACACCACCGCAAACACCAGGGTGGCGGCTGTGGCATAGAGAAAGAACTCGTACCACTCGACGACCGTTCCCACCATGGAGGCGGCAACAACCTTTTTGAGTCCTGAGGTTTCGGTCCGGTCCTGGCCGGATTGAGGGGAGCGTTGATTGACGCTCATGACGATCTCCTTCTGTGTCGGCAGTGACACCTGAATGAAACTGGGGGTGCTGTGACTGCTGTCACTTTATGGCAACCTCACTGAGTATCCCTGCAGATTGGCAGTGCTTCAATGACCACATCCGCACCGCAAACCTGCGAAACTGCAGAGATGAGCGAGCTGAATCCGGACGACCTGCTGATCCTGCTGGCCGTTTCGCATACCGGACGGTTCACGTCGGCGGCCGAAAGCCTCGACCTGAACCACACCACTGTGTCGCGCCGCATCACCGCGCTGGAGAAGAGCCTCGGTGGGCACGTTCTCGTCCGTGCCAGCGGAGGGTGGGAACTGACCCAGCTGGGCGGCAAGGCGGTGGCCGCCGCTGAGCGGGTCGCTGCCGCGCTGGCCATCCTGGCGGGCGACGACGACGACGGCAGCCCGGTAGCCGGCGTCGTCCGCATGAGCGCCACCGATGGGTTCAGCGCCTATATTGCCGCGCCCGCGTTCGCTACACTCCGGCGCCAGCATCCACGTCTGACTATCGAGATCGTTGCGGCAACCCGGCGCGCCTCGCAGACCCGCAGCGGCCTTGACCTTGAGGTGGTGGTCGGCGAACCTCAGGTGCACCGGGCCGAAGCCATGCGGCTGGGCGAATACATGCTTGGCCTCTACGCGTCGCGGGACTATCTCGCTGAGAACCCTGCACCGCTCACCGTTGACGAGGCTTCCGAGCATCCGCTGGTCTACTTCATCGACTCCATGCTGCAGGTCGACAGCCTCGACGCGCCCCGGCGGTTACTGCCCACCATGAAGGATTCCCTCAGCTCAACCAACGTCTTTGTCCATATCGAGGCCACCCGGGCGGGCGCCGGACTTGGGCTGCTGCCCTGCTTCATGGCCGACCGGCATGGAGACCTGGTCCGCTTGCTCCCTGGCGAGATCGCCGAGCGGCTAGGGTACTGGCTGGTGGCCAGACCGGATTCGCTGCGACAGCCAGCGGTAGCCGCAGTGGTCGCAGCGTTGCGGGACGCAACTGCCGCGTACGAGAACGAACTGCTGGGCAAGACCACCCACGCGGGGTGATCGACCGCCACGACCGACCGTGGTCACTGATCGTAAAGCACCTGGGCGCCGTTGCAGAACTTCCGCACCCGGGCGTCGCCCCACACCTGGGCGGGCACCCCGCCTCCGAGCAGAACTCGTGCCAGTCCGGGGTCCTGATCCAGTGGGACATCGCTGCCAGCGATAATCACATTGCCGTACCGCCGCCCCTTGAGCATGGCCGGGTCCGCTACGACAGCCGTGTGGCTGAACACCTTACCGATCGTCGCGGCTTCACGACGCGCGGTGGCCAGATCGGGTGAGTCACCGCAATTGAGAAGGTAGATGCCGCCATTGCCCAGCACCCTCTTGGCGTGCTGGGTGAATTCCATAGTGGTCAAGGGTCGGGGTGTCTTACTCCCGGCAAAGACATCGCGAATGATTAAGTCCCTGCTGCCAGCGGTCAGAGATTCGGTCACCTCGCGCGCCTCCCCCACCCTGATGCGCACCAGCGGTGCTCGCGGCAGGTCAAACCAATCACGCACCAACCCGGCGAGTCTGCCATCCAACTCCACCACTACCTGCCGGGCTTCTGGAACCAACGCAGCGAAATACCGTGCCAGTGAACAAGCTCCACCGCCCAGGTGAAGCGCCCGCAACGGCCCGCCGTCGCGGCGCTGGGATTCAACGAGTGCCGCAATCCATCGCATATACTCGAAGTCAAGACGCAGGGGGTCGCTGAGATCAATGTGGGAACTCGGCACCCCGTTGACCTTGAGAATCCACCCGTTGGGATTGAATGGGTCCGGCTCCACCTCGCACGTGCCCGTGTCGATGTCATAGGTCCCAGCGACCGGCCCCGAATCGCCCTTTTCGGGCTGCGCCTTCGAGCTGCCGGGCCGAGCTGGGCGTTGCCTGCCCATTACTGCAACGCCATCTGGATCTCCAGCAATTCAGGTCCCCCAGGTGGTGCGCCTGGCTCGGAGCGCCGGACGGTGAAGGTAGACATGGGTGTCATGCTAGTCGTCCAGCTGGCAAAGCATCACTGCCGGTGCATTCTGAACATGGGTCGGTGATGCCAGGTGGGCCCGCACAGCGTGTTGGTGCCGTCCGGTCCAAACCCATTGCGTTGGTAGAACCGCTCCGCCCGCGGATTGTCATTCAGAATCCACAGGTAGGCAGCCCGCTCCTCGATGGCGGTGTCCAGCAGCAATTGACCAAGCCCGGTGCCGTGAGTCACGGCAAGCGTGTAGATGTGGTGCAGCTCAAAGTCGGGACGGTCCTCATCCCGGCCCGGCCCCGACGTTGCAATTCCCACGGCGGCGCCTGCCTCGTCGAACGCCAACCAGCTGACTGCGCCAGCCTCCAGCGCCTCTCGCCGCTTCGTAACCAGCGAGTCAAGCTCGGCGTCGTAGTGCGCATGGAACTCCTGCGGCATGATCTGCGCGTAGGTTTCGTGGAGTCCTTGCAGATGGGTGCGCGAATAGGCCTCGGCGTCGTCGGGAGAGGCCCGCCGGATAGGGAATTTCACCGCCTCAGTCTATGGCGCGGCGGCAGAGACACCTAACAACACAGACCCAGCCAGGCCGTGGTGGGGGAGGTACATTGCAGGCAGGTCCGAGCGATTCGGTCACGAGTGGCCTTGGTACTCGTCCATCTCGTCGATGGCCTGCTCAAGACGCTCCATTTTGCCGGTGAGTTCGCCCCAGTAGCCGGGCCTGATGTCCGCCTTCAGCACCAGGGAGACCCGACTGCCGTACTTCCCGACGGCCTCAGTCGCTCGTTTGATCACATCCATCACCTCATCCCACTCACCCTCGATGGTGGTGAACATGGAATCCGTCTGATTCGGCAGGCCCGAGTTCCGGACGATCTTGACGGCCTCAGCCACTGCGTCGTGGACCGAGCCGTCATCTTCATCGGCCGTGGTGGCGCCGTTTCCGGCCGGGGCAACTGAGAAGGCTACAAGCATGACCCAAGTCTGGCATAGTGGCGCCCCAGTGGAAGGGGTGCCGGGGAAGTTTTCCACGACTGCCTAAATAACAGCTCCGCGCAGATAAAACCGCTGGATGTGCCTGCCGTCATGGCTACAGAGCCCGCCGTTTGGCAGGATAGGTCAATGACTCGCGGAATATACGTTAGCGCCATGACTGAAGGCTCAGGCAAGTCCCTCATCTCGTTGGGGCTGGCAGACATGCTGCACCGGCACTCCGACCGGGTGGGGTTCTTTAGGCCCATCGTCGAAGGGGATGATATCGAGTCCGATCCCATGGTCAACCTGATGCAGCGCTCATTTGACCTGCCACCGGCACGCGCACGCGGTGGTCTCACCCGCGCTGAGGCACGCGCTCTCCTGGTCAAAGGCCAGCGCGAGGAGATCGATACCCGCTGCGTGGCCATTTACAGCGAGATCGCACGGGACTGCGACGTCATCATCGTTGAGGGCACCGATCTGAGTGGTCACGATGCACCCGTCGAGTTCGATCTCAACGCCCGCCTGGCCAACAATCTGGGCGCCATGGTGCTGGCGGTGGTGAATGCCAAGGAGATGTCGGTGACCGAGGCGGCCGACGCCGTCGACGTCGCCCGGCGCGAACTGGACGCAGCGCAGGTCTCACTGCTGGCCATGATGGTCAACCGGGCAGCAGACGACGCCGTCGCCGAGATCAGCGCGCAGGTGCGGCCGGGGCGGTCCGGCAGGCCCGTCTACGTCATTCCCGAACTCGCGGAAATCTCCCGGCCCACCGTCGGCGAGGTGGCCCGGGCGCTTGGTGCGCGCCAGATTGCGGGCAGCCCCACCCTTGAGCGGGATGTTGCCTCAATTAAGGTAGCCGCCATGAACGTGGCCAACTTCCTGCACAAGCTGACTGACGGCGCCCTGGTGATCGTCCCCGGCGACCGGGCGGACGTCATGGTGGCAACCCTTGCGTCGTCGTTCTCAGCTGAGTTTCCGGTGCCGGCCGGGATGATTCTCACCGGTGGCCTGTCCCCCGATTCCACGATTCTCTCCCTCCTGGCGCAGGCACCCTTCCCCGTGTTCGCGATCGACGACGACACGTACACCGCTGCGCGACGGGTCAGCGAAGTGCGCGGCGAGATCGCCACCGGGCTGCGGCGAAAAGCTGCAGCGGCACTGGGTGCCTGGGCGCGCCAGGTAGACGAACGGGAACTCCTTGAGCGTTTGGAACTCCCGCGGGCGCTGACGATGACTCCCTTGCGGTTCCTGCACGACCTGATCGAGCGGGCACGGTCTCAGCGCCGGCACATAGTCCTCCCCGAAGGCGAAGATCCAAGGATTCTGCGGGCCGCCGAAATCCTGCATCGCAGGGACGTCTGCGACCTGACCATTCTTGGGCCGGAGGCCAAAATACGCGAACTCGCGGCTGGACAGGGTATTGATCTGACCGGGCTCACCCTGATTGATCCGGCGACCTCAGAGCTCCGCGAGGACTTCGCTGCCGAATACGTGCGCCTCCGTTCCCACAAGGGCGTATCAATCGAGAACGCCAGGGAACGTATGCTCGAAGGTGCATATTTCGGGACAATGATGGTACAACTCGGAAACGTGGACGGGATGGTGTCCGGTGCAGCGCACACCACTGCCAACACCATTCGCCCAGCGCTGGAGTTTGTGAAGACCAAGGAAGGCGTGAAGATTGTCTCATCGGTCTTCCTGATGTTGCTGAGCGACCGTGTGCTGGTCTACGGCGACTGTGCGGTCAACCCCGATCCCAATGACGAGCAGCTGGCCGATATCGCAGTTGCATCGGCTGAGACAGCGCAGCAGTTCGGCGTGAATCCCCGGGTGGCTATGCTTTCCTATTCAACCGGCGAATCGGGCTCAGGCGGTGCGGTCGACGAGGTGCGCCGGGCCACCGAACTGGTCCGGAAGCTGCGTCCGGATCTTCCAGTGGAGGGGCCCATCCAGTACGACGCGGCAGTCGACGCCTCGGTGGCCGAATCGAAGCTTCCCGGGTCCTCGGTCGCGGGTCAGGCGACCGTCTTCATTTTCCCCGACCTGAACACCGGGAACAACACCTATAAGGCGGTGCAGCAGTCGGCCGGCGCCGTAGCCGTTGGACCGGTATTGCAGGGTCTCCGGAAGCCGGTTAACGATCTATCCCGCGGCTGCACTGTCGAGGACATCGTCAATACTGTCGCCATCACCGCGGTCCAGGCCCAAGGCGAAGTCAGTCAGGAGGCATCATGATTATTCTTGTCATCAACTCGGGCTCATCATCGTTGAAGTATCAGGTACGCGACACCGGATCCGGCGAACGGTTGGCCGACGGCACCGTGGAGCGGATCGGCGATTCCACCCACGGCGGTCCCGCCGACCACCAGGAGGCTCTCAAGCGGGTGACAGCCGACGTTGAAGTGGTCCTGCGGGGTAAAACAATTGACGCCGTCGGCCACCGGGTGGTGCACGGCGGCGAAAGATTCAGCGAGCCGGTCCTGGTAGACAACGAGATCACCAGGGCCATTGAACGCCTCAGCCCGCTCGCCCCACTGCACAATCCCGCGAACGTCCAGGGGATCAGGGCAATCACCGCCAGATGGCCCCACATGCCGCAGGTGGCAGTGTTTGATACGGCCTTTCATCGCACCCTGCCGGAACACGCCTGGCGTTACGCCGTCCCGGACGAGCTGTACACCAAGTTCGGTATCCGCCGGTACGGCTTTCACGGCACTTCCATTGGGTTCGTTACCCACCACGCGGCGGCCCTCCTCGGGATGCCTGCGGCCGGGTTCACCGGGATCGTCGCGCACCTCGGCAACGGCGCCTCGATCACAGCAGTCCGGTCCGGTGAGAGCATCGACACGTCGATGGGGTTCACCCCGCTGGAGGGACTGGTCATGGGGACCAGGTCCGGCGACATCGACCCGTCCATCCTCCTGTTCCTGAGCAGGGAAGGCTATTCGGCTGCAGACCTGGACCATCTGCTCAATCGAGAAGCGGGGTTGAAGGGCCTGACCGGTCACAACGACATGCGCTCAGCGGTGGATTCGGCGGCGGCTGGTGACGAAAGGGCCGAGCTCGCGTTGCACATCGCGTCTTACCGCCTGGCCAAGTACATCGGCGGCTATCACGTTGCTGTCGGGGGAGCCCAGGCTTTGGTGTTCACTGCCGGGATCGGCGAAAACTCCTGGCAGTTCAGAGAGCGTGTGGTGAACCGGTTGGGAGCCCTCGACCTCCACCTCGACGATGCCGAGAATCGCAAGAAAAGCTCGGCGCCCCGCCAGATCAGCACCGAGGAGTCGGCGTTCCCCGTCCTGGTCGTTCCCACTGATGAGGAGGCAGCGATAGCTGAGGCGACAGCCGCCGTCGTCGCGCGCTGACCTGGCCGAGTTGTTTTCCCAGCTAGGGCATTCCCGCCAGGCGCGCCAGCGCCGCTGCCGCCGCGCCGATGACAACCACCACCAGGAACGGCGCCCGCAGGAGTAACGCCACGGCAGCGGCGGCCAGGGCAACAATCCTGGCATCGAGGACAAGCTGTTGCCCCGAAGCAAACGTATTGACCGCCGTGAGCGAGGCGAGCAGCCCAATGGTCAGGGTTCCTGCGACTCGGCTCATCCGAGGGTTGTCCATCCACCTCGCCGGGACGAGATACCCTGCGAGTTTGGTGAGGAACGCGAGCGCGCAGGCCAGCAGTATCCAGAACCACAGATTCATCGGTCACTTTCCTCTTCGACATAGGGGTCGACGTCGGGCTCCAGGCCCTGATCCATGCGTCCGTGGCCGAACCAACCAACTGCACCCGCCACTGCCGCCGCGATGAGGATGGGCAACCCCGGCGCGACGAACGGCACGGCCACCACAGTCACCAATGCGCAGATCACCGCGATCGCGGCTGGCTCCTTCGCCCTCAGCCGGGGCCAGAGCAGACCAAGGAAGGCTGCGACTGCCGCGCCGTCCAGGCCCCACTGTGCCGGGTCGCCCAGTGCACCTCCCACCAGCGCGCCGACCACTGTGAACACGTTCCAGAGCACAAACACGCCGATTCCTGCGGTCCAGAACCCCCGACGCCGCTCAATGGGCTCGGTTTGGCCGCTGGCTGTCGCTGCAGACTCGTCGATGGTCACCTGCGCTGCAACGAGCTTTCGCCATCCCGTGGGCCGCACCAGCGCGCTCATCTGCATGCCATACACAGCGTTTCGAATTCCCAGCAGGGAGGCGGCAGTCATGGCTGCCGCCCCCGTGCCGCCACCACCCACCACACCGATGAACGCGAACTGGGAGCCACCGCTGAAGAGCAGCAGGCTCAAAGCAATGGTCTGCCAGATATCAAAGCCAGAGCTAACCGACAGTGCACCAAAGGAGATCCCGTACAGACCCGTGGCGACTGCTATGGAAAGTCCAACCCGGACGGCCGGTGACTGCAGGTAGTTCACCAAGTTAGCGTAGAGCGCTGGCAGGAATCCGCCTACTCCGCTTCCCTTCCCGATCGGTCAACGGGCATAATGAGGCTAGTCAGCTTACTTACCATCGATTGGATCGTAAATCATGAAGGCAGTGACATGGCAGGGCCGGCGCACCGTCAGCGTTGAACAGGTTCCGGATCCCGTAATCCAGGAACCTACTGACGCGATCGTGCGCATCACCTCGTCGGCAATCTGTGGGTCCGACCTGCATCTGTACGAAGTACTCACCCCCTACATGCACAAGAATGACGTGCTGGGCCACGAACCAATGGGAATCGTTCAGGAGGTTGGTAGTGCAGTGACCAACCTCAAGCCCGGCGATCGGGTAGTCATTCCCTTCAACATCTCCTGTGGCCACTGCTGGATGTGCACACGAGGACTTCAGTCGCAGTGCGAAACTACCCAGGTCAGGGAACAGGGCTCGGGCGCCAGTCTGCTCGGATTCTCGGAACTCTACGGTTCAGTGCCGGGTGGCCAGGCGGAGTTCCTCCGGGTGCCGCACGCCGACTACGGGCCGGTCAAGGTGGGCCACGAGCTCCCCGATGAGCGGTACTTATACCTCTCCGATATCCTCCCCACCGCATGGCAGGGCGTGAAGTACGCTGACGTGCCAGCCGGTGGAACGCTCACCGTGTTCGGTCTGGGACCCGTAGGCCAGTTCGCAGCGCGGATCGGACGTCACCTCGGCCAGCGGGTCATCGCCGTCGAGCCGGTGGCAGAGCGACGTGCCATGGCAGAGCGCCACGGTATCGAGACCCTCGATTTCACCAAGGATATTGGCGACGAGCTGCGGGAGATGACCGACGGGCGCGGTCCTGACGCGGTGGTCGACGCAGTCGGGATGGAATCCCACGACTCCCCGCTGGGTGCGTTTGCGCAGAACGCCGTCAACCTACTTCCCGAAGCCATCGCAAAAAAAGCAATGGAAACCGCGGGAGTGGATCGTCTCACAGTGCTGCACGCTGCAATTGATTCGGTCCGCAGGGGCGGAACCATCTCCCTCAGCGGCGTCTACGGCGGGACAGCAAGCCCGATGCCCCTGATGAACATGTTCGACAAGCAGATCCAGACCCGAATGGGGCAGTGCAACGTGCGTCACTGGACCGACGAACTACTGCCAATCGTCGAGGACCCATCCGATCCGCTCGGCGTCATGGACCTGATGACACACTCGATCGGCTTGGACGAAGCGCCGGCTGCCTACGAGAAGTTCCAGAAGAAGCAGGACGGCTGCATCAAGGTCATCATCCGGCCATAGTGCGTCCCCGGGCCGTCCCCAGCAGGCGCCCCACGCAGAAAAGTGTCGGGCCCGCAGAGCCTCCGTTGGGCAACGGCTAACCTGCGGGCCCGGCACTTTTTTGTGACGCTTGGACTAGCGGCGAGCGCTAGAGTGACCCGCTGTCCACTCCATGAATCGCATCCGCCGCCCGGACCAGTCCCAGATGGGAAAACGCCTGGGGATAGTTGCCAGCCATTCGCCCACTATCGGCGTCGTATTCCTCGGCCAGCAGCCCAAGGCCGTTGGCGTAACCCACCAGCTGATCCATCAGCTGCTTCGCATCGTTGATCCTGCCGGAGTGGGCATACTGTTCCACCAGCCAGAAGGAGCAGGCCAGGAAGGGGTGTTCCCCCGGCTCCAACCCATCCATGCCTGCCTCGGTCCGGTAGCGCAGCAGTAGGCCTTGTTCGTTGGCAAGGTCCTCTTCCAGCCGGGCGACAGTACCAAGCATGCGGGGATCGTCGTAGTCAAGGAAACCCACCTGCGGCAGTTGCAGCAGGGAAGCATCGACCTCGGGACTGCCGTAGGTCTGAGTGAACGAGTTGATGCTGGGGTCGAACCCCTTCTCCATGATGTTCTCGCGAAGCCGGTCACGGAGCTCCTCCCAGCGTTCGGCATGGCCGTCCAGTCCGTGCTCGCGCACCGCCCGTACTCCACGGTCAAATGCCGCCCACATCATGACCCGGGAGTGGGTGAAGTACTTCAGGTCCCCACGCATCTCCCAGATGCCGTGATCTGGGTCGTCAAAGTGGTTCTCGGCAAAGCTCAGCAGCGCGCGCTGCAGCGGCCAGGAGAAACTGTCTTCCAGCACTCCCCTGTTGCGGAGTTTCTCCAACACCACCATTACCTCGCCAACCACGTCCGCCTGGTACTGGTCCACTGCGCCATTGCCAACTCGCACAGGTGTTGATGCCTCGTACCCGGGTAGGTGTTCGAGAATCTTCTCGGGCAACTCCCGTTCCCCGCCAACCCCATACATGATCTGCAAATCCTCAGGATCACCGGCAACTGCCCTAAGCAACCAGTTGCGCCATTCGAGCGCCTCTTCCTGGTACCCGTGGGTCATCATGGCTTCGAGGGTGAGCGCTGCATCCCGCAACCAGCAGAACCGGTAGTCCCAGTTGCGTGCGCCGCCGAAGTGCTCCGGAAGTGAAGTGGTGGGCGCCGCAACGATCCCGCCGGTGTCCTCGTGGGTCAGCGCGCGAAGGACCAGTAGGGAGCGCTTAACAATTGGGTCATACTCGCCCTGTTTCTCGAAGCTTGCCGCCCAGCCGGACCAGTAGTCAATGGTTTCCTTCAGCGCCGTGTCGACATTCACAGGCGTCGGCAGGGGCCGGTAGGAGGGATACCAGATGAGCTCGAGGTCAACTGTCTCACCGGTGCCGACAGTGAACTCCCCTTCGTGACTGCGGTGGGATGCATGCGGCAGGTGATCGCCTCGTAGCGCGAGAGCGTCGGGACCAGCAATCGCTGAGATCGCCTGACCGCTCTCATCGGTCTGCCGGCTGACCCACGGAAGGATCGTCCCGTAGCCGAACCGGACCACCAGTTCCTGGCGCATCGGCACATTGCCGCTCAGCCCTTCGATCCGCCGCACCAGGGATGCCTGCCGGTCGCCGACAGGCATGAAGTCAGTTACGCGAACGTCTCCGGCGTCGGTGTGCCACCGGGAAACCATTACGAACGTCGAATCGACATAGTGCCACTCCACCACTTCGGCCGAGCCCGCGCCCGGCGCCGGTGCGACCAACCATCGACCGTGGTCTTCCTCACCCAGGAGCGCAGTGAACAGTGAGTCGGAGTCGAACCGGGGAAAGCAGAGCCAGTCCACGCTCCCTGTCCTGGAGATCAACGCACCGGTGTGCATGTCAGAAACGAGTGCGTAGTCTTCGATCGGAGAGTGCATGCCTTAACTCAATCACATTCGCTTCCTCGGGGTGGAAGCTGGGCCGGTCAGCTGGGCGCGCACAGCCGCGGGGCGGTTGGTGGTAATTTCCTGCACGCCTAACTCGCGCATGAGTTCGACGTCGTCCGGATCGTCGACGGTCCACACACGGATCCGGATTCCTTCGGCAATCCACCGACGCACCCGGGCTGGGTGGGCGGTCACGTAGTCGACCCCCGGGCCCGCGATGCCCGCGGCATGGGAATCGATGTTCTGCTCACCGTCGTTCAAAGCGCGGCGCAGCAGTCTAATGACCGCTGCTGCGGTCAGCGCCCCCAGATGGAGCTCGGCACGCAATTCAGCAGGCCGGACATCGGAAACCAGCTGGCACACGGTGTGGGACGGCACCTTCTCCAACAGATGCTTCACCGAGTCGGGGTTGAAGCTCATGAAGCTGATGCTGACGTTGGCGAGGGTGGAGCTCTCAGGGTCCCACCCCCGTTTCATCAGGAATACGACTACCTTTTCCTCGAGTTTGAGACCAAAGGGGCTGGGGTGCTTGAGTTCGATCGCGAGGGAGACTTCACGGCCAGCGGCCAGAAGTAGCTCCAGTAGGTCCGCGAGGGAGAGAAACTGGTCAGCGATTCCACCAAATTCCGGCGGGATGGTTGAGCCCTTCCAGGACGCGAAATCGAGGTCCCGTAGTTCCCGCAGCGTGTGGTCCGCAACATCGCCGGTGCCATTGGAGGTTCTATCCAGGGTGGAATCATGGATACAGACCAGCTGCTCGTCACGAGTCATGTGCACGTCGCATTCGACGCCGTCGGCCCCCTCAACGAGTGCCTGCAGGTACGCCGCGCGGGTGTGCTCGGCAAACTGGTAGCTGGCACCGCGGTGGGCGAAAATCGTGTGCAACATATCCATCCCGTCAGCAACCAGCATCTATCCCGATACGCTACGCGATATCGGCCAGCCCAGCGTGACTTACACTGCCAATCGCTGCTTTACTGACTCAGACGGATGCGCACACTGGTGCACCGCAACCCCCGGAGGATCCTTGAGCTCTCACTTAGCCGGTACTGACGCAGAACGGGCCGCCGGCCTGCGACGGATGAAGGTGGTAGCCACCGGGCTGCTTGGCGCGATGGCGGTAATCTTTGTTGTCGCGTTCGCCTTGCAGGACCAGTACCCGTGGCTCCAGTACGTGCGGGCCGCCGCTGAGGGCGGCATGGTGGGTGCTTTGGCTGACTGGTTTGCCGTCACCGCCCTGTTCAAACACCCGATGGGAGTCAAGATCCCCCACACCGCGATCATCCCGCGGAAGAAGGACCAGATTGGGGCGTCCCTCGGGCAGTTCGTCGAGGAGAACTTCCTCTCCGAGTCCGTGGTGCAGCAGAAGCTGTCCTCGGTGGGGATTGCACAGAAGGCCGGCGCGTGGCTTGCCACCCCCGAAGGATCAGACCGGGTAGCAACTGAGGGCGCAGCCCTCATCCGGGGCGCCTTCAGAGTCCTGGACGACGACGCAGTCCAGTCGGTCATCGAGTCAATGGTGCGTAAGCACCTGCTCACCCCACCCTGGGGGCCGCCTGTGGGAAAGATTGCCGAGAGGATCTTCAACGACGGCCATCACCACCAGTTGGTGGATCTGCTCGTGGATCGCGCAGCCGATTGGGTGGACAGCAACCACGACCTCGTCTCAGGACTCGTGTCCCAGCGCTCCCCCACCTGGGTACCCCAGTTCGTCGATGGCCTGGTGGGCGACAGGGTGTACGTGGAACTGACCAAGTTCATGAAGGCCGTCCAGACCAATCCCGACCATGATGTGCGAATCGCCCTCGACAAGTACCTGAAAGATCTGGCTCAGGACTTGCAGCACGATCCAGCGGTGATAGCGAAGGCCGAGGAAATCAAAGCCCAGGTACTCGGTGATCCTCAGGTGCGCGATCTGGCTGCCCGCACCTGGATCACCATCAAGAAGGCCCTGCTGGAAGCTGTCGATGACCCTGATAGTGAACTCACCAGTAACTTCAAGGCAGCCGTCCGGGACTTCGGCCGCCGCCTGTCGACTGACGAGGAGCTGGCAAAGAAGGTCAACCGGTGGATCGCTGACGCGGCCGGATACCTGGTACGCACCTACCGCAGCGACATCGCTGCGATTATCACCGAGACTGTCGGTCGTTGGGATGCAGTGGAGACCTCACAAAAGATTGAACTGCAGATTGGAAAAGACCTGCAGTTCATCAGGATCAACGGAACGGTTGTTGGTTCCCTTGCCGGACTTGTGATCTTTACCGTTGCCCACGCAGTTTTCGGCTAACAATCAGCGATCGAGATCCTTGAGCAGCTCACCTGGCACAACGCTCGGCGACGGGCCGAAGGCCTGAGCGGTGGCGGAGACCACCGCCCGCCCCATCATGTGGTTACCGGCTCCGCCGACGACGGCGCCGATACCGAAGGGAAGTGCCCTGCCCAACAGCGCGCTGCCCTGCTTGGCCAGCATCTTGCGCACAAAGCGCCGTCTGATGCTATGACCAATGGTGCGCGCAATCGGCGACGACACGCTTCCTCCCAGCACTGTGCCCCAGTGCTCGGGTGCACCGCCGCCTGAGCCGCGCAGCACCGACTGAATCAGTGCGAGGCCTTCCTCTCCCATGAGAATGGCCATCACCAGGGTTCGCGCCCGCTCCGGGTCGCCGGTCTGAACGCCGTGGAGTTCAGCGATGGACTGGGCGTAGAGGGCTGTTGCCTCAAGAAAGCCGATAGTTGCCGCTGCTGAAAGGCCGAGTGAGGCGACCGTCCCGATGGCAGGGACGACGGCGGTCGCTCCTACTGCTGCACCCGTGACGGTAATCACCGCCAGGTAATGGCGCTCCAGGTCAGAACTGATCTCGGCGGCGGTGGCCCCGGGATTCTTTGCATACATCCGGCGAAGATTCGCGAGGACCAGCGGCCGCTGCACCTCGATGGCGCGTTCAATGGTCCGCTGGATGCCCGGTTTGGGTTTTCCCTCCTTGTCGAAGAGAGCCCCGTTGGCCATCCGGGACGCCGGATTGAGGTTAGGCAGTTTCATAGCTGATTTCCTTCGGATGGGAACCATTCCCGCGGTGTGCAGAGTGGGGATCAATACTACAAAAAACGCCGTCGGGTTTCCCCGACGGCGTTTCGTTGTGCAGCGTCTGAATTAGGCGCGTGACTTGCGACCGGTGATGGCGCCGTAAACAACCAGCACGATCAGCGCGCCGCCGATGGCGAGCAGCCAAGACGACAGTGAGAAGAATTCATTCATGTCTGCGTCGAACAACAGGCCGCCGATCCAGCCGCCGAGCAGTGCGCCAACAACGCCGAGGATGAGAGTGATGACCCATCCACCGGCCTGCTTGCCGGGGAGAATGAGCTTGGCAATTGCGCCAGCGATAAGGCCTAGAAGAAGGAATGCGAAGAAACCCATGGAATACTCCTTGTAATCGGGTCTTGTCTACGAGTGATACGTATAACAAAAGTGCTGTGATGCAGGATGTCCCCACACAAGCTTCCAGCCATCCTACTTCATCAGCGTGCTTAGTTTTCAAACGCGATCTGTACAGACATCATTAAACCCCCCACCAGGGTTATTCAATAGACCGCACGGGTATTGATTTGATAACGCTTGACGCCTCGACCACACCGGCACGACTCGGACTAATGACCCAGTTAGGCGAGATAAACCGGAATAAAAGTATGCTGACCAGTACCAACAGATGAATATCTGACTGTTCACCTGTTTCACCCCCGCTGGCCTGCTTGCCGCGGCCTGCTATACATCGAAGGAGCAGTAAACAATATGAGAATCGGCTCATCAATCGTACTTATTGCACTGGGTGCAATTCTCGCTTTCGCCGTTGCTGACGTAGTTGACTTCATTGACCTCACCCTGGTGGGCTACATCCTTATGGGGGTCGGCGTACTCGGACTTGTCATTTCCCTGGTTATGAATGCCCCGCGGAGCCAGCGCCGAGTGTCTGAATCACGATCCATCCAGGATCCAAACACCGGTGAGACTGTCACCCGCAACGAGACCCGCGACGGCGGCATCTAGCACCACTTGCACCACCTCAGGCGCCACCACCCACATCGGGTTGGTGGCGTTTGGTATGCCCGGAAATGATTGACAAGCAAACATAAACACAGATATAGTCACTCAATCAGACATTTACTGTGATGGCGGTCACCACCACAAGGAGGCAGCAATGTTCGCCGAAGAACGCCATGGCAGGATCACCACTCTCGTGGCCTCGGAAGGCCGGGTGAGTGTCGCCGAGCTCGCCGAACGCTTCAATATCACCAAAGAGACGGTCAGACGTGACCTTGCCCTCCTCGAGGACGCGGGAACGCTCCGCCGAGTCCACGGAGGTGCAGTGACTGGCGGAAACAGCAGCACGAGCGAGCTGAGCCTGAACAGCCGCGAGGGCCAGCATCAGCCGGAGAAGGCCCGCATTGCCAAGGCCGCCCTCGCCATGATCCCGGACGCCGGATCGATAGTGCTCGACGCCGGCACCACCACCGGGCATCTCGCCGAGTTGCTTGCACACGAATCCAGGCAGGACCTGGTGGTCATCACCCACGCGGTCCCCATCGCCCAGGCAATCGCATCCTCCAGCCTCCATCTCGAACTCGTCGGGGGGCGGGTAAGGGGCCTGACCAGTGCTGCTGTGGGCAGTCACACGATCGAACGGTTCAACGGCTATCGCCCCGACATTGCCTTTGTCGGGGCCAACGGCGTCCACTCAACGTTCGGTCTCAGTACCCCGGACCCCGATGAAGCAGCTGTGAAAACAGCGATCGTGAGATCGGCTCGACGCGTCATAGCCCTCGTCGATGCATCGAAGCTGGAGCAGGAGACGCTGGTTGGGTTCTCGTCCCTGACAGAGATTGACACCCTGGTTACCGACCGGACCCCAGCGAAACCGCTGGCTGCCGCGCTGGCCGAGGCCGACGTCGAGGTAGTGATCGCGTGATCATCACCCTGACGGTTAACCCCAGCCTCGACCGGACTGTTGAACTCGCCGCTGAGCTCGCTCGTGGGGGGGTGCAGCGGGCAACGGCCGCCCACCAGGAATCGGGGGGGAAAGGCGTCAATGTATGCCGGGCGCTCACCGTCTCAGGCGTAGCCTCGATGGCCGTGCTTCCGGGGGATCCCGACGATCCGGTAGTGGTAGGTTTGCGCGCCGCTGGAGTCCAGTTCCGGAGCGTGCCGATTGGTACCCAGCTGCGCAGCAACATCACTTTGGCCGAACCCGATGGAACCACCACGAAGATCAACGAGCCGGGCCCGCTGCTCAGCGCTAACGAACTCCACTCCTTGCTGGAACTGGTGGTCGCCCAGTGTGAAGGGGCCTCCTGGCTGGTACTGGCCGGGTCGCTTCCGCCCGGGGTCCCCACCACCTTCTACGCAACTGTGATCGAGGCGGTGCGCGCCCGATACCCGGGCGATGCTCCGCTGATCGCTGTCGATTCCTCAGGCGCCCCACTGTTGGACACCCTTGCCGCCGGGGTGAAGCCGGATCTGTTGAAACCCAATGCCGAAGAGCTTTCAGAACTAAGCGGCCTTGCAGACGGTGATGCCCTCGAAGCCGATTCCGGTCTTGCTGCTGGGGCAGCAGCGGCGCTGATCGGCGGTGGCGTCGGCGCTGTCCTCGCCACCCTCGGTGCACGTGGCGCCCTACTGGTAACTGCCGCCGGCGCCTGGGAAGCAACTCATTCCCCGGTGGCGGCTCGATCTACCGTCGGGGCTGGCGACTCGGCCCTTGCCGGGTATCTGCTGGCCCACACCGCCGGCGGAGCACCCGAGCAGTGCCTGCGGCAGGCGGTCGCCCATGGATCGGCTGCCGCCTCCCTGCCCGGTTCAACAGTTCCAGCACTGCACCAAACCACTCCCGAAGCCGTCACCGTCCGTCGGCTTACGCTCCCCAACACCTCAACCGACGCACCGCTCGATGCACCACTTCCCAAGGAGGAAGACCAATGGCACAGCTGATAACAACCGATCTAGTGACACTGGATCAGGACCTGGGTTCTGACCGCCAGCACGTAATCCGCCGACTCGCGGATCAGGTAGCCGCGACGGGGCGGGCTACTGGTGCTGACGGCCTGTACGCCGATGCGCTGGCCCGGGAAGAAAAGACAGCAACTGGCATACCAGGCGGCATAGCTATCCCGCATTGCCGGTCCACCTCAGTAACCGAGCCCACCCTAGCAATGGCCAGGCTGAGGCCGGCAGTGGACTTCGGTGCCAAGGACGGCCCCGCCGATCTGGTGTTCTTCATCGCAGCTCCCGACGGCGCCGACCAGGAACACCTGAAGCTGTTGTCCAAGCTGGCCCGCTCACTGATCAAAAAGGACTTCACTGCCGCCCTGCGCGCCGCGGCCACCCCACGGGACATTGTTGACCTGGTGCAGGGCGCCCTCGACGTCGGACCCCGCCAGGGTGCCCAGCCCGCCGAGGCGCAGTCAGCTGAAGTACCCGCAGCACCTCGCCGCCTGGTGGCGGTCACTGCCTGCCCTACCGGAATCGCGCACACCTATATGGCAGCCGATTCGCTGGTCGCTGCAGCCAAGGAGCGCGGGGTGGACCTTCAGGTCGAAACCCAGGGTTCGTCAGGCGCCACACCGCTCCCCCCCGCGGTGATCGCGGCCGCCGACGCCGTGATCTTCGCAGTCGACGTCGACGTGCGTGACAGGAACCGTTTCGCCGGGAAGCCAGTCATCACCTCTCCCGTCAAGCGCGGCATCGACGAACCCGGCGTTATGGTCGACGAGGCACTCGCTGCTGCTGACAACCCCAACGCACGACGCGTGCAGGGGGCCGCCGACTCGCAGTCAGAACAGACCGACGACAGCGGCGAGGGTGTGGGACGCCAGCTCAAGCGGGCGCTCCTCACCGGCGTCAGCTACATGATCCCGTTTGTCGCAGGCGGCGGCTTACTGATCGCACTGGGCTTCCTCCTCGCCGGTTACGAAATTGCGCTGTCGAATGATGCGGGTGTGGGTAATGGCGACGCGATGCTCGCCCAGTACACCCTGCTCAATCTGCCGCCCGAGGGTCTTGCAGTCTTCCTCGGCGCCGTCTTCTTCAAGATCGGAGCCCTGTCGATGGGCTTCCTCATCCCGGCTCTCGCCGGATATATTGCCTATGCACTGGCTGACCGGCCAGGTATCGCACCGGGCTTTGTCGCTGGCGCAGTGGCAGGCTTTATGGGCGCCGGGTTCCTCGGCGGCATCGTGGGCGGCCTGCTCGCTGGCTACATCGCCATGATGATCGGCCGGATCAAGGTGCCGCGCTGGCTCCGAAGCCTGATGCCGGTAGTCATCATCCCGCTTCTCGCCTCCATTGCCGCCTCGGGGCTCATGATCCTGGTCCTCGGCGGACCAATCGCTTCGCTGACCAGCTCGCTAAATGATTGGCTCTCCGGCATGACTGGAGCAGCCGCCGTCGTCCTTGGGGCAATCCTGGGCCTCATGATGGCCATCGACCTGGGCGGACCGATCAACAAGGTGGCTTACTCCTTCGCCGTCGCCGGTCTCGGAGCGGGAGCCGTAGCTAACCAGGCCCCGTGGCAGATCATGGCCGCAGTAATGGCGGCCGGCATGGTCCCACCCCTGGCCATGGCGCTCGCCACCGTCCTGGACCGCCGTCGCTTCTCAGCGGCCGAGCGGGAGAACGGCAAGGCAGCCTGGTTGTTGGGTGCAGCCTTCATCTCCGAAGGCGCGATTCCTTTCGCAGCAGTCGACCCGTTGCGCGTCATTCCCGCCAGTATGCTCGGATCGGCGGTGACCGGAGCGATCGTGATGGGCGCCGGTGTCACCTCGCAGGCACCCCACGGCGGCATCTTCGTCTTTTTTGCTATCGGGAATGTCGCTATGTTTGTGGTGGCTATCATTGCGGGCACCATCATTTCGGCGCTCGCTGTGGTGGCTCTGAAGCGCTTCGCCACGCGGAAGACCGAAGACACTCCCGTCACCGAGACGGTCGCCGCCTAACCGAACCCGGGAGGTTCTTTCAATGACGAAACTTACCGGAGTCGGGGTTAGCCCCGGCCGTGTAATTGGACCGGTGCTCCAAATGCCCGGTAGCGTAACCGAGCCGCCCTCGGACGAGCGGTGGGGTACTGACACGACTGCCGAGGCTGAAACGGCCAGGCTGAAGACTGCTTCCAAAGTGGTCCAGGCCGAGCTGAAAGCCCGCGCTGACGCCGCGTCGAAGGACGCCAGCGCAGTCCTGGAGGCGACAGCCATGATGGCCGCGGATCCGATGCTGCTGAAATCAGCGGCCAAGCTTATCGCCACCGGCACCTCAGCTGAACGCTCGGTTTGGGAAGCCGGTTCGGCAGTGGCGGAGATGCTGCGGGGACTGGGTGGATACATGGCCGAGCGCACCCAAGACGTCCACGATGTGCGGGCCAGACTGGTGGCTGAGCTGCGCGGGCTGCCAACCCCGGGCATTCCCGCTTCCGAGACGCCCTTCATCCTCGCCGCCGAGGACCTAGCACCCGCGGACACCGCGACGCTCGACTCCAAAAAAGTTTTGGCGCTCATTACCGGTAGCGGTGGACCGCAGTCGCACACTGCAATTCTTGCCCGGGCACTTGGACTCCCGGCAGTGGTGGCTGCCCCGGGCGCGGAAGCCATCGATGAAGGGGCCGAGGTGTACGTCGACGGCGCGGCCGGCACCATCATCACCGATCCCGGTGACGACGAGAGAGCCGCAGCGGCCCGCTGGGTCGAACAGGCCGCAGCGCTTGGCACCTTCAACGGAACCGGTGCAACCGCCGACGGGCACCTGGTGCCGTTACTCGCCAATGTCGGTTCCGGTAAGGATGCTCGAGCTGCCGCCGCCGCCGGGGCCGAGGGTGTTGGCCTCCTACGCACCGAGTTTTGCTTCCTCGACCGGGAGACTGAGCCCAGCCCCGAGGAACAGGCAGCGGCGTATCGTGAGGTCTTCGACGCTTTTCCCGGCCGCAAGGTAGTGGTCAGAACGCTCGACGCCGGTGCTGACAAGCCGCTGCCCTTCCTCACCGACGCCTCGGAGCCTAACCCGGCACTGGGGGTTCGCGGATACCGGACCGGCGACGTGAGCCCCGGTGTGCTGACACGTCAGCTTCAGGCAATCGCCCGGGCGGCAGAGGGCACCGAGGCGGAGGTGTGGGTCATGGCACCGATGATTTCTACCGCAGCGGAGGCGAAAGCTTTCGGCGAGCTGTGCCTGGCCGAAGGTCTGAACCAGCCAGGAGTGATGGTCGAAGTGCCGTCAGCTGCATTGACCTCCGAGGCGATCCTGGCGCACGTTGGCTTCGCCTCCCTCGGGACGAATGACCTCACGCAATACACGATGGCCGCTGACCGCCAGTTGGGCCAGTTGGCAGCCCTCAACGACTCTTGGCAGCCAGCGGTCCTGCAGCTGATCAAGCACACCGTAGCCGGTGCACAGTCAGCCGCAGCAGCCACAGCAGTCGAGAAGCCGGTGGGTGTATGTGGCGAGGCGGCAGCCGACCCTGCCCTCGCCGTCGTACTGGTGGGTTTGGGAGTTCAGACTCTCTCCATGTCGGCCCGATCGCTCCCCACCGTCGCTGCGGTGCTGGCCTCGGTGACCCGGCACGAAGCCCAGGAGCTGGCGGCGCTCGCCCTCGCCGCTCCTACCGCCGACCTCGGGCGCACCGCCGTCCGTGAGCGGCTCCCCATTCTGGAAGCCCTGGGCCAGTAGGCGCCCCAACCAAGGAGGAACCCTATGTCAGAACGCAAAGCCACGGTAGCAAGCCGTGTTGGCCTGCACGCGCGCCCGGCAGCCATCTTCGCTGAAGCGGCAGGTGATTTACCCCTGGAAGTCACCATCGCGATGGAAGGTGAGCCAGCCGAAGACGCACTGGACGCCTCCAGCATCCTGTCACTGATGGGCTTGGGGGCCTCCCACGGCGACGTCGTGGTGCTCCGCGCCGACGGCGACGGTGCCGAGGAGGCCCTCGAGACCCTGGCAAAGATCCTGGAAACCGACCACGACGCCTAGCCTAGTTACCGAGCCCGGGTCTGGTCACTGGAACGACTTGACGGGTATGTGGCGCATCATCGCAGCATCCTCGAACACAGCGCCGGGGACTCTCCGGCGCTGAATCAGGCAGTCATCGATCAGCTTCTGGGTCCAGTCAAGGAGCTGCGAGGCTCGGGCAGCCGGTCGAGGTACTTGCGGCCTGCTCTGCCGAAGGGCCTTTCGGGTCCCACCTTGGAGTCAGTGATCGCTGACCTGCGGTTCAACCCGGCAGGGCCCTCAGCCTCAGAGGTGGCGCTCAGGCTCGGACTCGCAAGGGTGAGCGCCCGCCGGTATCTTGAGTTCCTCGTGGCCCGCGACCAGGCAATGATCACCCCGAAATACGGGTCAGCTGGCAGGCCGGAGAAGCGCTACGCCTGGGACCGGGTGACCGGTCAAGAACGGGTGGGTGCGTCCACCCGTTCTAATGGACGCCCCACCCCGCACTATAGCTCCGCTGTCCCCCATGGTGAGCAGAGATACATAATCATAATTTTGCCACACTATGATGAAAACGTGAATACCCCTGAGTGAAGCAATCACTGAAACGTCACATTTCACGCAAGTTGGTTGCCGCGCGGTGCCAGCTCGGTTCGACGTCGGGACGCCCAGATGATCGTCAGACCGCTCGTTACCAGCAGAATGGCCCCGAACGGAAGACCAATTTCCCACACGCCAAGGTGGCTACCGACAGCTAAGCGCACCACTGCAAAGACCAGTACTGCACCGAATCCGACGGCCAGCAGCGCAGACGCAGCCCGGTGCGCCGGCCGCCCGGTCGAATCCGCCAGGCCCTTCAGGGCCGGCAGGACGAGGCAGGCTGCGACATATCCCGGGTAGAGCCGCCCTGCTTCAGCATAAAGCCGAACCGTCTCCTGGTCTCCATAGGCAACAAGACCTGTTGAACTTTCCGGGAGGTCGCTGAGTATGAACAACGCAACAGTAGACAAGGCGACTACCGCCAGCACTGACAGTCCGATGGGTCCCACAATTAGCCAGCGAGTTCGCGCCGATCTGAACGCTGCGGCAATGCGAATCCCGAGAACCACAAAAATGGCGTACAACGAGAGTCTAATAAGGAGATTGGCAATATTGACCCCGCCCAGAAGCCTATCTATCGGAAGATAGAACTGCGGCAGGCTCAGACCCACTGCGAATACCAGCAGCACCAAGGCGATAAATACCGCTCGCCCCCGTCCGCGGATCGCGTCGGGTAGTCGCAGGAGGGCAAAGACAATGCACAGCACCAACACAGCCCACTGGACTACATGCTCACTCATCCGAGGTTCTCCCATAGGTCCTGGTCCCGGCTATTCGCTAGCTCGACTTTCTTCAACGACTTTCCCAGCACGTCGAGCCTGTCCCGTGCTAGCAGAACCAGGTCGGTATCCGACAACCTACCCAGCGCCTGATTTCTGCCAGTGACTGGCCAGCCGCCCTCCTCGGGGGTCAACAGGCCGGTCACCACCAGCCCACTGGCGAGGGAAACCTTCGCGAATCGCGCTGCCTCTACAGCGAGTTCAGGGGTGAGACGTCCAGCGGTCAGTTGCGCCGAGAGGTTCTGGGGAGCAATGCCGGTCCTCGCGGCCAGCCCCTGTCGAAGATCACCCTGATCGACAGCGTCTATCCAGGCTCGTACCGAATTCCGGTGCGGGAAGGAGGCAAGGTTGAGCTGAACTTCTCGCCCCACCGCCTCTTTATCCTCACTCCGGGCGACCACCAGGCGCAGGATGTCGATGTGCGACACCTGGCTGATCAACTCGGGGCTGGTCGGCCCACGGATTCCTGCCGGAAGGTCGCGATACCCATCAAAGTTGCCGAGCTCCTGGGCGGGATGCAGACCATAGGCCCGGGCAATGTCGACTATGGTGCTGATAGCAACCTTTCCACGAACTACCTGTTGACCCAGGGTCGACCGTTTGATTCCGGCCTTGCGGCAAAGTTCCGAGACAGTGTCGTCGGGTGCAATCCGAGAGCGCCACAGCTGAAACGACTTTGCTGTGACAGCCATTACCACCCCTTAATTGGACTTCCCGTGCTGGATTTGAAGTATACTGAGGTTACTGGCTCCCCATTCTGCGATTCCCCCATACGCAGAACGCGGAGCCAGTCTCAATTTAACCTCCCGCCGCCTGGGCGACTACCAGCGGGCCTTCTTCTCAGTCTTGCCCTGCTTCCCACTGCGATGGACTGGCTGATGGTTCGGTCCAGTGCTGCGGGCCCCGGCAAGCTTCCCGAAGTCAGGGTTTTTCTTTTCCAGCGCAAGTTTGGCCCGCGGGTCATCCTGGAGCTTCCTGGCGGCGGAGTCCGACAGGTGTACTGATAGGTCCTCGCTCTTCTTCTGGGCCTGGTTCTTTGAATGATCAGTCATGGCGGTCCTTAAATAGTCGGCTGCTGAACACCGTTCAACGTCTGCTGGGTAATAAGAAACGTCACTCGGAGACATCGTCTCAACGAGCATGGTTTTCGACAAAGGAAAAGATAATCCCTGAAGGATTACGCGAAAATTATTGTTCTCATGCACCTCAACCTACACGACGCCCATGACGTCGACCAGAGGCGGCCGCCTGTGAGCGAGAGAAGCTGCCTACCGTTCGGTTCGCCAGGAGCCCTCCACCGAGCCTCTCATGACGACGCCGGCAGCGAATTCGGCAGCCGCTAGCTTTGTCTCTAGTCTGCCTACCGCTGACTCATACTCAATGAGCCCAACGTCGCCACCATCGAACTGTTCGCGCAGCAGAGCTGCGGCTCGCATTGACCGAATCAATTGGGAAGTGTCACTCCGGGACAGATCGGTCATGTCAGGGAAGTCGATAGTCGCTGCCGGGTCCAGCTCATAGGTGACCCACTGCTGAAGGACACGATCATGGCGGGCCCGGACCGCTTCCCGTTCGCTTCGGACCACCTCGTCAGCAAGCTTGGACTTGCGATCATGCTCACCTCGCCACAACCAGCCGGCTGCAATTCCGATCAATACCAGGGCCCCAGCGGCGACCATTCCCGAACTTCCTTCAATGGTGGCCGCGGCCCCAATAATTACCAGCAGGACCGCTAGGAGACCTGAGAATCCGTACCAAAACAGGGAATCGACGTCGTCGTTTCGCTTGAGAGCACCGGACAGGGCAAGTGCGGTGACCGCGGTCAGAAGGCCGACCATAGCGAGAGCTATCGACGCTTGGAGGATAAAACTGGCAGGATCCATCGGTCTTCCTCTCAGCGGGGCCGGAGGTTCACGGACCGGGCGGGCCGAAACCGTAGCGCCCTTGTGGAGTTGCCTACTATCTATTTCAGACGGTTAATCGGCAGTAGTCAATCCCCGTCGCGCCCTGCCAATGCAGAATCCCCGCCGTTCCAGTGAACGGCGGGGATTCTGTGTTCGGGTATCCCACAATTGTGGGCCCTGAGGGGCTCGAACCCTCGACCCACGGATTAAAAGTCCGATGCTCTACCATCTGAGCTAAAGGCCCTCATCATTACCGGCTACCGAAGTAGTCGAAATGACCTGCCTACATTATCGCATCCAGCCCCGGCGTGCAGAACTCAAGGGCATCGTGGGTGGCGGCGTCAGCCAACCGCCGGTTCCACAATCCTGAGCGCCTCGACCAGCTGGCGGTACAGGTCGTCGCTCCTGAGTAGCTCGCTGTGTGTTCCGCTCGCCCGGATCCGACCGTCCGCCATGACCAGGATAGTGTCAGCGTCGATCACCGTTGAGAGCCGATGCGCAATGGTCAGAACGGCACCCTTCGACGCGCGGTCACGAATGCAGTCGTGGATGGCTGCCTCCGTGAGACCGTCAACCTGCGCGGTCGCTTCATCGAGCATGAGCACCGCTGGAGTGCGCAGGATTGCCCGGGCGAGTGCAATCCGCTGCCGCTGCCCGCCGGAGACCGCTGTGCTTGACAGCTCAGTCTCAAGGCCTGCCTCGAGCGAATTCACCTTTTCCTCAAGCCGCACCGCCCGCAATGCCCCCCAGATCTCCTCGTCGGTGGCATCCGGGTGGGTAAATAGCAGGTTGTCCCTGATCGTTCCCGGCACAATCGGTGTTTCCTGCTCGACGTACGCCAGCTGCGATCGGATCTGCGAGTGCGTGTAGCTGGAGTAGGGCCGCCCGTTCAGCAGGATCTCACCCTCCTGCGGCTCAATGAACCGAAGTAGCAGAGAGAACAGGGTGGTCTTGCCAGCTCCCGACGGACCGACTATCGCAGTATGGCCGCGGCGCGGAATACTGACCGTCACACCGTCGACCGCCTTGACCGATTCGGGGCCGTAGGCGGCGTGTACGTCGCAGAACTCGAGGACTGCTTCCCCGAGCCGTTCACCGCCAGTCCCTGAGCTGGGTCCCAGGCTGTCCTCCTCGACTTCCATCTGCTGCACCTGGGAGATCCGTGACGCGGCAGCGATCCCCGACTGGATGGCTGTGATGTTCTGGGTCAGCTGAGAGATGGGCCCCATGATCCCAAAGGCATACAGGAGAAAAGCGATCAGGCTGGAGACGTCAAGGACCCCCTGTCCCACGCGCCAGGCTCCGACGCCCAGGATTACGATGATTGCGAACTGGATTCCGCCACCGGCGATTGTCCATGCCACCGCCTGCGTGCGCACTGCCCTGACACTGTGCCGGGCTGACTCTCTGGCCTCGATGACAATCCGCTCACTCTGCCTTTCCTCGGCCCGGCTCGCCTTGACCGTCCGCACTGCCCGGAGTGCGCCTTCGAGGATTCCACCGAGGTTGCCGACTGATTCCTGGGCTTGTTCTTCGGCTTTGGCGATACGGGGCATGAGCAGTGCAAACAGGACACCGACAATCACTATTGCCCCCAATGTGGTCCCCAGCAGGACCAGATCCAGCACCCCCATCAGGATGAGCGTGCCGGATAGGGCAACTGTGCCGTTGACCAGACTGACGGCACTTGATGAAGCAGCCTCCCGCAGCAATACAGTGTCGGAGGTAACTCTGGTCACCAGTTCGCCGGTGGGCCGCCCAGTGAGGTCACCCACTTTGGCCTGGAAGAAACGCCTGACCATTGACTCTCGAGCATCAAGGACCACCCGCTCCGCAAGGGTGCCAAGCAGGATCCACTGCCACAGCCCCACTGCTGAGCCGATCACCAGCAGCGTGAGCAGGACGCCAATCGGTTCCCCTAAGGAAGCGGCGGTCCCTACCGAGTCGAGTACCCACTTGGTGACCATCGGCGTCGCCAAGGCGGTGGCAGTTGTCACCAGGCCCAGGACAAGACCTAGCACCAGTACCCGGCGGTGCGGGCGGATGAAGGACCAGAGGATCCTCAACCGTGGGTAGCGGCCAGCATTGGACGGAAGGCTCATACCCCTAATTGGAGCAATGATGTTCAACAATGTCGAGGCCAACATTGCCCTGCCGCATCAGCCAGCCTGGACCGATTGATAGCCGCCCGCTTCCGTGACTCTGGCCCTGAGGGAAACGGCAGGAGTATCCTCGGTTTATGAGCGGTAACTACGAGAACCAGAGTCCAAGGCACCACAAGCCCAAGCCGTTCGCGCCGCTGGACTTCGAAGTGTTCGCGGGGGGTGCTGACCCATCCCGGGTGTCGGAGGCCGCCCACCTCTCGGCCCACGCGCTGGTTCATCACGGCCGCCTCTCCGACGACCCTGGCATTACACAGCGCCTCGTCGAGCTAGCCGATCAGCAAGGCCTTGAGGCGATCGCAGAGATGTGGGCTGAGAGTCCTCCGCGCTCCCTCCCCGGCGCCCTGTGGCGACTTTACGCCCTCCGTGCCGCAACCCAACAGAATCCCGAACGTATTGCGGCATACTTCGAGTCCGGGAAGGGTGTCGCACAGGTCTCCAATGTGATCGCTGGCGTCGCCGAGCCGCCAGGCGCCGAAGAGGTGCGGCTAATGGCTGACACCATTCTCTCGGGTGCCTTTGAGGGCGAGTTCGACGTCGCTCTCGAACGGTTCGCCGCTTTCTGCAGGGTCATCGCCCTGGGTCAGACCCAACACGCCGACGACGCCGAACCCGCCAACGGGATCCATGCCGCCAAGCTGACGCGCAACTCGCACCAATTGATCAAGACCGCTGAAGATCTGGAACATGCTGCAGCGTCATGGCGTCGGGGCGAACTCGACTAGGGCGTGTCTCCTTATTGTTCGGTGAGGTCTTTGGGATGCTGGTGGTATGTCACGTATTGCTGTTTTGTCGGATGCTCAGTGGGCTCGGATTGAGCCGTTGATGCCGAGCTCGGACGGAAGCCCGGGCCGCCCCTTCAACAATCACAGGCTGGTCGTTGAGGGCATCGTTTATCGGTTCCGGGCAGGAATCCCGTGGCGGGATCTGCCGGAGTGTTTCGGGTCGTGG
>NZ_KI914716.1:56038-72867 GCF_000520515.1 Arthrobacter sp. H20 | reverse complement strand
GACCGGCAGGTGGAAGTGACCCCGGATCAGGACGGGATGGCGTGGCTATCGGCCTATCTGCCAGCCGAACAGGCATGCGGTATCGAACACCGCCTGACCGTCACGGCCCGGGCACTGCAAAACCCGTCGGAGACCCGCACCCTCACCCAGCTCAAAGCCGATGTGCTCAGCGACCTCCTCACCCACTGCTGCGACCCAGCTACCAGCAATCAGGGCAGACCAGCAGGCCAGGGCGGGTCAGCTGGCCAGAGCGGGTCAGCTGATGGTGCGGGGTTGGTGGACCTGTCCACTGTGCTGGGGGTGCGGCCGGTGGTGTTCGTGACCGTGCCGGTGATGACGCTGCTCGGCGGTGACGGGCCGGCCGAGCTGGAAGGCTACGGGCCGATCGATCCGCAGACCGCCCGGAAACTCGCTGCCCACGCACCAGGATTCACCAGGATCCTCACCCACCCAGAAACTGGCACGGTCCTCAGCGTGGGCCGGGACCGCTACACAGTCCCCGCCAGCCTCCGAACCACTGTCCTGTTCAGAGACAAAACCTGCAGGCATCCTGGCTGCAACCGGCCCGCACCAGCGTGCGACATCGACCACACCATCCCCTGGCACCGCGGCGGGACCACCAGCTACGACAACCTCGCAGCACTCTGCCGGAAACACCACATGCTCAAAACCGCCGGCTACTGGCACTACACCCAACCCGAACCAGGAACCATCACCGCCACCTCACTCACCGACAAAACCTACACCACCGTGCCCCAACCACCCCCGTTCTAAAGGACTGCGAGGGCCCCGTGGAAACAAGCCGAGGCGGGTGCTGTCAGAACTAGCTGCCAATCCGAGCCATAACGTCCGACACCGAAGGATTAGTGGCCGACGTTCCATCGGGGAACAACACTGTTGGGACCGTCTGGTTGCCACCGTTAAGGGATTCCACCAATGCTGCGGTGCCTTCTACCTCTTCAATGTTGATCTCCGTGTAGCCGACTCCCTTGGCATCAAGTTGCTTCTTCAGCCGACGGCAGTAGCCGCACCAGCTGGTTGAAAACATGGTGATCGTGCCGGCATCGGGGGTGTAGTCCACGGTGCTCCTTCTCAGGTTGCTGAAAATTCGGTCAAAATGCCGAAGTTGGTGAATGCAGGATTGCTATTGCCTTGCCCAGTCTTCAACACACGCGGAGTCGGTAAGATTCCGCAGGGCATTCGAAGCGGCTCAGGGTGGGGTCAGACGATCACGCGGAGAGACACGGTGCCATCTTCGGCAACGATGAGGCCCGGATTGTGGCAGACCTCCCAGTGGAAGCCGTCAGGATCAGCGAAGTACCCCGAGTAGCCGCCCCAGCTCATTGCTGTCCCTTCGGCAACCAGTTCGGCACCGGCAGCGACGACCGTGTTGAGGAGCGCGTCGACCTCATCCGGTGACCCAACGTTGTGTCCCAGAGTGACTGGCGGGGCAAGGGGGCCGTGTCCTATCTCACCCGCTTCGGCAGCGAGATGGTCCGCTCTGAAGAGTGACAGCACCAGACCGTGTCCTACCTGAAAGAACGCCATCTCATCGGGCACGTAGGTCAGGGGCTCCCAGCCCAGGGCTTTCGAGTAAAAGTCGTAGGACGTATCCAGGTTGCGGACGCCCAGCGTGACAACTGTGACCTGAGGTTTCATGAGTTGATAATACTTTCACTTTCGTGCTTCAGCATCGGCGCGCTGGCCAGGTTGTTGGTTGGGTCCAGCGCAGCGGATACCATCAGAGAGTTAACCCGCCTCACCACCCAATGCTAGGAGCCCACTGTGTCAGCGCCCTCCCTTATCACCCTCATCGTCGACGGCGAAGAGCACCAGGTGACTACGGGTACAACCGGCGTTGACCTGTTCGTCGAACGCCGCGACGTAGTAGTCGTCAAGGTGGACGGGGACCTGGTGGATCTCGACCAACCACTTCCCGCCGGCGCCCACGTTGAACCCATCACGATTGGTTCGCCTGAGGGGCTCGAAGTGTTGCGCCACTCGACGGCTCACGTCATGGCACAGGCAGTCCAGCAGCTGCGCCCTGATGCCAAACTGGGCATTGGTCCGTACATTACTGACGGCTTCTACTTCGACTTCGACGTCGAGACCCCCTTCACTCCTGAAGATCTGAAGCAGCTCGAGAAAATGATGCTCAAGATCGTCAACAGCAACCAGCTGTTCGTTCGCAGGGTAGCCACCGAGGCCGAAGCCCGCGAAGCGATGGCCGACGAGCCCTACAAACTGGAACTGATTGGCCTCAAGGGCGGTTCGGGCGATATTACCGACGACGACGGCGCGTCAGTGGAGGTCGGTGGTGGTGAGCTGACGATTTACGACAACGTTGACCGCAAGAGCGGCGACGTCATCTGGCAAGACCTGTGCCGCGGCCCGCACCTGCCGAACACCAAGCTCATCTCCAATGCCTACGCCCTGACCCGCTCGGCGGCGGCATACTGGCGCGGCAGTGAGAAGAATCAACAGCTGCAGCGCATCTACGGCACCGCGTGGCCCACCAAGGACGAGCTGAAGGCCTATCAGGAACGCCTCGCCGAAGCTGAGCGCCGCGACCACCGTCGGCTCGGCACCGAATTGGACCTGTTCTCCTTCCCTGATGAGCTGGGCTCCGGCCTGCCAGTGTTCCACCCCAAGGGCGGAATCATCCGCAAGGCGATGGAGGATTACTCTCGCCAGCGCCACGTCGACGCGGGTTACGAGTTTGTCTATACGCCACACATCACCAAGGGCCACCTGTACGAGGTGTCCGGTCACCTGGACTGGTACCGGGAGGGCATGTTCCCGGCAATGCACATCGATGAGGAACTGAACGAGGACGGCTCGGTGCGCAAACCGGGCCAGGACTACTATCTAAAGCCCATGAACTGCCCCATGCATAACCTGATCTTCAGGTCCCGTGGCCGGTCGTACCGTGAACTGCCGCTGCGCATGTTCGAGTTCGGGTCCGTTTACCGATACGAAAAGTCGGGTGTGGTGCACGGACTGACTCGCGTCCGCGGCATGACCCAGGACGACGCCCACATCTACTGCACCCGCGAGCAGATGAAGGACGAACTCACCGAGACGCTCAACTTTGTCCTCGGGCTGCTCAAAGACTATGGGTTGGATGATTTTTACCTCGAACTGTCGACCAAGAACCCAGACAAGTCGGTCGGATCAGACGAAATCTGGGAAGAAGCCACCAGGACTCTCGCCGAAGTGGGCGAAGCCTCAGGCCTTGAGCTCCGGCCCGATCCAGGCGGAGCTGCCTTCTACGGTCCCAAGATCTCGGTCCAGGCCCGGGATGCCATCGGCCGCACCTGGCAGATGTCCACCATTCAGCTGGATTTCAACCTGCCGGAGCGGTTCGAACTGGAATATCAGGCGGCCGACGGAACACGCCAACGACCAGTGATGATCCACCGCGCTCTCTTTGGCTCGATTGAACGCTTTATGGGTGTTCTCACTGAACACTACGCCGGAGCGTTCCCAGCGTGGCTGGCTCCGGTCCAGGTCCTTGCCATCCCGGTGGCCGAGGCATTCAACGACTACCTGTTCGACGTCGTCGCCCTGCTCAAGGCCGAGGGGATCCGCGCACAGGTGGATGTTGGTACCGACCGGTTCCCGAAGAAGATCCGCACCGCGAGCAAGGAAAAGGTTCCCTTCGTCCTGATCGCAGGCGGGGACGACCAGGATGCCGGAGCTGTGTCGTTCAGGTTCCGCGACGGCAGCCAGGACAATCAGGTGCCGGTCGATGAGGCAGTGCGACGCATCGTCGAGGCTGTCCGGAACCGGGATAAGTAGAACGGATGGAGAGGGTGACGGGCGCTGGTGGGCAGTATCCAGGTGACGACAGTGTCACCGATGACTTCGAGCTAGCCGGAGTACCTGATGCCTTTCAGCGCCTGTGGACCCCCCATCGAATGGCGTATATCAAGGGTGGCCAGTCCCAGTTCAAGGATAGGGACGCCTGTCCGTTCTGTATTGCGCCGTCGCGCAGCGACGAGGAATCCCTCATCGTGCACCGGGGGACCCACGCGTACGTGATCCTGAACCTCTTTCCTTACAACCCTGGGCACCTGCTGGTGTGCCCCTACCGGCATGTGCCTGATTACACCGACGTCGACACCAACGAGACGATCGAGATCGCTGAACTCACCCAGACTGCTATGCGGGTGCTGCGTGAGGTGGCCAAGCCCACCGGATTCAACCTCGGCATGAATCAGGGCGTCACTGGCGGGGCTGGAATCGCCGCGCACCTGCACCAGCATGTGGTGCCTCGGTGGGGTGGTGACGGCAACTTCCTGCCCATCATTGCGCAGACAAAAGCCATTACCCAGACCCTCGATGAGGTGCGGACCCAGATGGCCGCGGCCTGGCCCGGGCGCCCCGGCAGTCACACTACCGCCGCCCACACCTCAGAGGCCGGTGGTGCCGGTGCTGAATAAATATGCGCGCAGGTTCTTCACTTCCCTTTTCGGCCCCTTGGCCAGGTTGCTGCTCAAATGGGGTGTCTCACCTGATGCGGTCACCGTTGTTGGGACCCTCGGCGTCGTTGCCGGAGCGCTGGTCTTTTACCCGATGGGCGAGCTTTTCTGGGGCACTGTCTTCATCACTGTCTTTGTGTTCTCTGACCTGGTGGACGGCATTATGGCCCGGATCAAGGGCACCGGTAGTACGTGGGGGAGCTTCCTCGACTCCACTCTGGACCGAATAGCCGACGGCGCCCTTTTTGCCGGGGTAGCCATCTGGTTCTTCGGCCGTGGTGACAACACACCAGTAGCCATCGCTGCGCTGGCCTGCCTTGTCCTGGGCATGCTCGTCTCGTATGCCCGCGCGAAGGCAGAATCTCTCGGCTTCACTGCCAATGTAGGTATCGCCGAGCGCGCTGAACGGCTGGTATCGGTGCTCGTGGTGACCGGCCTGACCGGGCTGGGACTGCCTGAGGTGTTCCTGCTGGTGGTTTTGGTCCTACTGGCCCTGGCAAGCACCGCAACAGTGATCCAGCGGGTCGCAGCGGTTCACAAACAGGCGATGGCCGCGAGCGAAACTAGCTAGCGGCAGATCCTGCCTGCGCGCGGGCGTATTATTAATTGTTATCTTTTACCTAACTTAGGGGCGAATTGTGTCCACCGTTGAAGAAGCTTCGACAACCGCGCCCGTGACCGGCAGCAGCCGGGTCAAGCGGGGCATGGCTGAAATGCTCAAGGGCGGCGTCATCATGGATGTCGTCACCGCTGAGCAGGCGCGCATCGCTGAAGATGCAGGCGCCGTTGCCGTGATGGCGCTCGAGCGTGTACCAGCAGATATCCGCGCTCAGGGCGGCGTGTCACGAATGAGCGATCCAGACATGATCGACAGCATCATCGAGGCCGTCTCCATTCCGGTCATGGCCAAGGCCAGGATCGGCCACTTCGTTGAGGCTCAGGTCCTGCAGTCCCTCGGCGTGGACTACATCGACGAGTCCGAGGTGCTGACACCGGCTGACTACGCCAACCACATCGACAAGTGGAAGTTCACAGTCCCCTTCGTCTGTGGTGCCACCAACCTCGGCGAGGCGCTGCGACGCCTCAACGAGGGTGCCGCAATGATCAGGTCCAAGGGCGAGGCCGGCACCGGTGACGTCTCGAACGCCACCATGCACATGCGGAAAATTCGTTCGGAGATCCTGCGCCTGTCTTCAATGGCTGAGGACGAGCTGTACGTAGCGGCTAAGGAACTACAGGCTCCGTTTGACCTGGTCAAGGAAGTTGCGCGGACAGGCAAGCTCCCAGTGGTGCTCTTCACTGCCGGCGGTATTGCCACCCCGTCCGATGCGGCGATGATGATGCAGCTTGGCGCGGACGGAGTCTTCGTCGGCTCCGGTATCTTCAAGTCAGGCAACCCCGCCGAGCGCGCGACAGCGATCGTGAAGGCAACCACCTTCCACGACGATCCCGACATGATCGCCAAGGTCTCCCGTGGCCTCGGCGAAGCGATGGTTGGGATCAATGTCGATGAATTGCCAGAGCCCCACCGCCTGGCCGAGCGCGGCTGGTAGCCACCGCTGGCTCACTGACGACAAGAACGCGGACCCCCAGCGCTGGGGGTCCGCGTTCTTGTCTGCACTGCAGCTCAAATCACAGCCGAAGCTGGTAGGTCTGCCCCCTGCCAATGAGCTCGAAACCCCGGCGCGAATACAGCTCATAGCCCTGAGGCGTGGCGTTGAGCGCGAGGTGCTCAGCACCGGATGCTGCAGCGGCCTTGCTGAGTCTGCTCAGCAGCGCCGTCCCCAGGCCGCGCCGCTGGTACTCCTGAAGCACCTCCATGGCGAAGATACCACCCAGACCTTTCAGCCCGGGGACACCCGAGGGGTAGAACGAATAGCCGGCGCCGACAATGCTGCCGTCGGCCCTCGTCTCGGCATGCCAGGCCTGACGGGGCTGGGACCGCACCACGCGAAGCTCCTGCAGCAGTGGACCGCGGTACTCCGGCACCTCGGTGGAGAGCGCGGTGCCCGCGTCGTCGTACGCTGCTGGCGACTGGACGTCAGCTGCCATCCACCAGGGCTGCCAGCCGGGGCTGAAACCGAGCCCGGCCAGGGCCGAGCCCTTGATGCCTCCGCCGAGCCAGGCGCTCACGGTGTGGGCACCGATGCGGACGCCTTCTGCCAATGTGGGCCGGATCCCGGCGGGGGAGATTTCCTGAGGAAAGAGCAGAATCAGTTCCCGGCGCGCTGGCAGCCACACCCAATCCGACCCGTGGGTCGTGAAAGTGCGGCCGCCGGTGGCCGAGGACACCGCGGCAAACCATGAGCGTTGCAGGCGCTGGCACGCTGCGATAGTGACCATCTGGTCCTAGGCCAGCCCGCGGCGGGTCAACAGCGGGTCGAGCAGTGCATCACGGCCACGGAAATTGCGGAACGCCTGCAATGGATCGATGCTGTTACCGCGTGAGAGTAGCTCAGTCCGGAAATGTTCGCCGTTTTCGCGAGTGAGTCCGCCTGAGGATTTGAACCATTCGACCGTGTCAGCGTCCAATACCTCGCTCCAGATGTAGGCGTAGTACGCCGCCGAGTAGCCGCCAGCGAAGATGTGCTTGAAATAGCCGGTGCGGTAGCGAGGCGGGACGGGCGAGAAGTCCAGACCTGCCGCGATCAGCGCGTCCCGTTCAAACGCCACCGGGTCTGCAACAGTGGTTCCCGCCGGAATAGCGTGCCAGGCGAGATCCAGCAGGGCGGCACCCAGGTATTCGGTGGTCGCGAACCCCTCGCCCCACGTCTGCGCGGCAAGCAGCTTATCAATTGTCGCCGTCGGTAACGCCTCTCCGGTCTGGTAGTGCCTGGCATAGTTGGCTACTACCTCGGGCCACAGGATCCACATCTCATTCACCTGCGATGGATATTCAACGAAGTCCCTGGGCACACTGGTACCGGAGAACGTGGGGTAGGTCACCGACGAGAACAGCCCGTGCAGCGCATGGCCAAATTCGTGGAAAGTAGTTACTACCTGGTCGAAGGTCAGCAGGGTCGGCTCGCCCGCTGTCGGCTTGGGAACGTTGAGGTTATTGACGACGACGGCGTGGGTTCCGTTCAGCGCTGACTGTTCCACGAAGGAGTTCATCCAGGCGCCGCCGTTCTTCGTGTCCCGGGTGTGATAGTCGCCGAGGAACAGGCCGAGCCCTTCTCCATCGGCGTCGGTGACCTCCCAGACCCTCACCTCCGGGTGGTATCCCTGAAGGTCGTGACGTTCGGTGAAGGTCAGCCCATACAGCCGGTTTGCGGCGTAGAAGATCCCGTCCTGAAGTACCCGTTCCAGCTCGAAGTATGGTCGTAGGGCCGCGAGATCGACGTCGAACTTGTCAGCGCGCACTTTCTCCGAGTAGTAGGCCCAATCCCACGCCTCGATGGGGTGGCTAGCTGCTGCTTCAAGATCCACCACCTCGGCCCGCGCATTGCGGACCGCCGCGGGGGTCAACTGGCTGAGCATCCGATGGATGGCGTCGAGCGACGGAGCCGTCTGGTCATCGGTGGCAGCTCCAGCATGACTGTCGAATCCCAGCAGAGCCGCCCGCTCCGCGCGAAGCTCGGCCATCCGGGCAGCGATGCCCAGGGTGTTGTACCCGTTGTCCCCGAAGCCGCGGTTGATTGATGCCTCGTGCAGCCGCTGGCGTGTGGTGCGGTTGGTCAGTGTCTCCAGCGCCGGCTGGGCTGTCGGAAGAACCAGGGTGAGAAGATATTTTCCGGGCTGGCCGGCTGACTGGGCGGCGGCCGCTGCCGAACCGATGTCATCAGTTGACAGGCCGTCCAACTCGTCGGCGGTGTCGACCAGGAGTGCCGATCGGTTGGTGTCCTTCAGGAGCCGCTGCTGGAAGTCGGTGCTCAGCTGCGACAGCTCGGTGTTCAGGGCCCTCAGCCGGTCCTGGGCCGCGTCGTCGAGCTGGGCACCCGCACGGATAAACCGTTTGATGTATTCCTCAACCAGGCGTGCTTCCTCGGCGTCCAGGCCGTCAGTCGACACCGAGTTGACCCGCTCGAACAATCCCCGGTTCAGGAAGATGTTGTCCTCATGGGCGGCGTAGCGGGGAGCCACCTCGGTCTCAAGCTCCTGGATCGCAGGAGTGGAGTGCGACGAGGAGCTGTTGTAGAACACCAGTGCCACCCGGCGCAGGGTGTCCCCGGCCCGCTCCAGGGCAACGATCGTGTTCTCGAAGTCTGCCGGGTCCTGCGACGAGATGATCGCTTCGATCTCGGTGAGATGCTCGGCGAATCCAGTCTCGAAGGCCGGCAGATAGTGGTCGTCCTGGATCAGCCCAAAGGGTGGGAGCTGGTAGGGCAGGGTACTGGGTGCTAGGAAGGGGTTGCTCATAATAACTAACCCTTACACATGCGCGGCCAGCTCCACAGCACCCGGTAACCCCGGCCGGCCCCGCGGCGAGGGTTATTATGAAGGTAACTCGCCCGAGGGAGGTTTCAGTGGGAGCAGGACGAGGCAGGATGGCCTCGTTGACCCTTGCCCTCGTGATGCTGTGCGGCTGCTCGGGAGTGGACAGGGGAACCCCTGACGGTCAGGGAGCGACGACGGCGCCCGCGCCGACAATCACGAGCGCCGCCCCCAGCCCGCCAAGTCCCGAACCCGTACCCGAGGTCACACCGGGCGAGGGCCCACCCTGCGACGCGGATCGGTGCTTCAGTCTTGCCGCTACCGGTGACCTGCTGATCCATCCCGGCCTGTGGGAACAGGCAGCCGCCGACGCTGCGGCCAATGACGGCGCCAGCGACAGCGCCGAATCGTTCGATTTTGAGCCACTCCTGGCCGGGCAGCGTGACTACCTGGACAACGCCGACCTGGGACTCTGCCACCTCGAGACGCCGGTAGCACTCCCGGAGGGCCCCTTCAGCGGCTACCCGCAGTTCAACGTGCCACCGCAGATCCTGGCCGCCGCGAAAGCTGTCGGCTATGACGCCTGCACCACTGCCAGTAACCACACCATCGACGCCGGCATCGAGGGGCTGAACCGCACCCTCGATGTCCTCGACGGCCTGGGTCTCGGGCACACCGGCTCCTACGCCGACGAGGAGTCATCCCGCGAAGTCCTGATGGTCGAGACCCCGGCCGCGCGGGTGGCTGTCATTCAGGCGACCTACGGACTCAATGGGCTGATCCCCGAGCAGCCCTGGCAGGTGGACCTGATCGACGCCGACGTGATGATCGCCAAGGCACGGCAGGCACACGAAGAGGGTGCCGACGTCGTCATCGCCGTGATGCACGCCGGCGACGAGTACGCGGCGGTACCCAACGCTCAACAGGTGGACGTGGCCCATGCCCTGGTGGACAGCGGGGAGGTCGACTTTATCTACGGACACCACACACACTCGGTGCTGCCGATCGAGCGATACAACGACACCTGGATTGTCTACGGACTCGGCAATGGGGTGAGCGAACTCTCGGCGGTGGCGGCAGTCAACAATGAGGGACTGATGATCAGGGCACAGTTCGCCGAGACGGACGGCGAGTGGACGGTCAGCGACCTGGCCTGGGTGCCGTCCATCATTGTCAGCGACCCGTATCGCTGGTGTGTGCTGGGACCGAACCAGTCGCCCGGGACCTGCACCTCGCCCGAGCGCGAGGCTGAAGTGAGCTCCCGCATCCTGTCGACGGTTGATACTTACGGCGCTGTCGGCGGCGGAGCCCACCCCTGGGATGTGTCCGACGACAGGTGACAGGCAGCACCGGGGGGACCGCTTTAGCGCGGCCGGGCCCCGGCGTGACGTCGTGCGAGATCGGCGAGGCTATCGTCGAGGTCGGCCGGCTGGAAGGACCCGAATTTCCGTTCGGCTGCCTTCCTGAGCAAGAAATCGGCAATCGCCGGGTTCTTCGGCAGCAGCGACCCGTGCAGGTAGCTCGCGACGACGTTGCGGTGGCGTGCTCCCTCGGAGCCGTCCGTTGAGTTATTACCTGCTCCCCTGGTGACAGTCCCCAGTGGTTTGACCCCCGGCCCCAGGCGGGTCTGCCCGCTGTGGTTCTCGTAGCCGTGAATCTCACCGAACTCGTCGCTGTCAGCGACCACGTTGCCGATCAAACGTTCGTTGGTGCCGTGGGTCTCGAGATCGAGGATCCCGATACCCGGGATCACAGTCCCGTCGTGAGTCTTGAAGAAGTTGCCGAACAGTTGGTAGAGCCCACAAATCACCAGCATCGGCAGGCCGTCTTCGGCAAGTTCCCTCAGCTTCGGCGCGATCGCCTGCAGATCCTGCTGAATTACCAGCTGACCGCTGTCCTGGCCGCCGCCGCCGATGATCAGATCGACGTCCTCGGGGAACTCATCCCCGGCGCTGTGCTCAAGGATGACTGAGGTGTACCCATGCCAGGCCAACCGCTGCTTCAGCACCAGGACGTTGCCCCAGTCGCCGTAGATGTTCATTTCCTTCGGGTACAGCTGAAGGATAGTGAGGGTGCCTTTGGACATCAGGAAACCACCTCGACGGTTGTGATCTTGGAGAGGTCTCGCCGGACCGCGAGCATTGCTGTATAGGTGCAGAAGATCCGCTTTGGCTGATCAGTTGTCGAGTCGATGAAATCCCGCAGCGCCAGCGTGGTGTCGGGTTCGATGGCGCGTAGCTCGACGTCGTCGTACTTCAGTCGCAGAGCCATGTCGTAGGCGCGCACGCCGCTGACCATGTCAACGCCGGCCAGGCCGAGTGAATCGAAGTCGACATCCCACAACCAGGACATGTCCCGGCCGTCGGCGTAGTTGTCGTTGATGGCGATCATTGTGGCATGGCCAGCGGCGTCGAAAGATTTCAACCCGAGCCGGAACCCGCTGGGATTCTTCACCAGGACCAGTTCCAGGGGTTTGCCGCCGACCACCAGTGACTCGCCGCGGCCAAAGGCGGGCTCGACTGTGGCAAGTGAAGCGAACAGGCCCGCGCGGTTGATCTCGCTACCCAGGACTGCGCGCGCGGTTGCCAGCGCGGCGGCAGCGTTGAAGATGTTGTACACGCCGCGCAGCCGCAGGTCGACGCTCGTCGATTCGCCGTCGATCAGGAACGATGCCGAGTTTCCTGCAACGTGCTCAAGGATCACATCGGCGGGAAGGCTGGATGGGGCAGCGACACCGATGTCGCCTCGCAGTTCGTCGTCGTTGGGGAAAGTGCTGCGCAATGACGAATCAAGACCAAAATAGGCGATGTCCCGGTCCCGCACCGTTGACGCGATCCCTGCCACACGGGGATCCTCGCGGTTCAGCACCACGATGCCGGTGGTTTTCGCCGCGATCTGTTCCAGCAAGCGGGTGGTTTGGTCAATCTCACCGAAGCGGTCCAGCTGGTCGCGGAGCACGTTCAACAACAGGCAGTGGGTCGGCGGCACCAGCTTCACGAAGTGGACCGCGTGCGCCTCATCAAGTTCGAGCACGGCGATGTCAGCCGTGAGTTTGCCTCGCCAGTTCACCTCGCCCAGCAACGCTGCAGCCACGCCGCGGGTGAAGTTGCTGCCGGTCCGGTTGGTGAAGACCGTGAGGCCCTGCCCCTGGAGCAGTTCCACCACCATCTTGGTGGTGGTGGTCTTCCCGTTAGTGCCGCTGATTACGACCACGCCGCGTGGTAACCCGGAGAGGGCCCGTCCCATGAACCCCGGGTCGATTTTCTCGACCACCAGGCCCGGCAGCGCCGAGCCCCCGCCACGCAGCCGCGAAATGCGGCGCACGGCCTTACCGACCAGCACACTAAAGGGAAACATGGAACCTAACTTATCGCAGTCAGGGCTGCTGTTTATCCCCTGACGGACACCCCAACCTAGAATGGTCAGATGACTTCCTTCCCATCACCGGACTCGTCCGGCGTGCACGTCGGCGTGTTAGCAGTCCAGGGCGACGTGCGGGAACACATCCGAATCATCGAGTCCCTTGGCAGCAGGGCGAGTGCAATTCGGAGGCCGCGCGAGCTGGACGGGATAGACGGTCTCATCCTTCCCGGCGGCGAGTCCACAGCGATGGACAAGCTCACCCGTGCCTTCGACCTGGCTGGGCCGCTGCGGCAGCTGATCGCGTCCGGGCTGCCGGTGTACGGATCGTGCGCCGGAATGATCATGCTCGCCGACACCATTGCCGATCCCGCGACCGACCTGCAGGGTAGGCCGCAGCAGACCTTGGGCGGGCTGGACATTGTGGTCCGCCGAAACGCTTTTGGGCGGCAGCGGGAATCCTTTGAGACGGACCTGGAGTTCAGTGGGCTGCCGCCGAACCCAACAGGTGAGGTCCCACCGGTCCGCGCGGTGTTCATCCGGGCGCCGTGGGTTGAGAAGGTGGGGGAGTCGGTTGAGGTGTTGGCGCAGGTGCCGGCGGCAGAGACGCCGCAACCAAACGCACACCGGGTCGCTAGGATTGTTGCGGTGCGGTCGGGGAACCTTCTGGCCACCAGCTTCCATCCCGAGGTAACCGGGGAGCGGCGAATTCACGAATTGTTTATGCAGATGATCCTAAGGAGAACGGTAGATCATGTCGGGGCACTCTAAATGGGCAACCACCAAACACAAGAAGGCCGCGATTGATGCAAAGCGCGCCAAATCCTTTGCCAAACTGATCAAGAACATTGAGGTGGCCGCCCGGGCGGGCGGCGCCGACATGGCGGGCAACCCCGGCCTTGAGCTTGCGGTACAGAAGGCGAAGAAGACTTCGGTACCGATCGACAACATCAACCGCGCAGTGAAGCGTGGTGCAGGTCTGCTCGGCGACGCCGTCGAATACCAGACGATCATGTATGAGGCACGCGGACCGCAGGGATCGGCCCTCCTGATCGAGTGCCTCACTGACAACAAGAACCGTGCCGCATCGGAGGTCCGGTTGGGCGTCACCCGCAACGGCGGGTCCATGGCCGATCCAGGATCGGTGTCCTACCTGTTCACCCGCAAGGGTGTGGTCACCCTGCCGAGCGGCGAGCTCACCGAGGATGATCTGCTGTTCGCCGTGCTCGACGCCGGTGCCGAGGAAGTCAAGGAAACGGCAGGACGCTTCGAGGTGATCTCCGAACCCCAGGACCTCCGCGCCGTAGTGGAGGGCCTTGAGGGAGCCGGAATCGACTACGACACCGATGAAGCCGAGTTTGTCCCCTCCATGCACGTGGAGCTTGACGCTGACGGTGCCCGGAAGTTCATCCGCCTGGTCGACGCGCTTGAGGACCTCGACGACGTCCAGAACGTGTACTCAAACGCTGACCTCTCAGAAGAGGTTCTGGCCGAGCTGGACGGCGACGACTGAATCCTGTGACTAATCCTCCCGTCCAGCCGGATCACTGCCGGGCTACTCCGTGACACTGCGCGTAATGGGAGTGGACCCGGGGCTGACCCGTTGTGGTCTGGCGGTGGTCGATATTGAGCCCAACCGGCGATCGACGCTTGTTGCAGTGGGGGTGGTGGGTACCCCCGCCGACCAACTGTTGGACCGTCGGCTGCTGGTCATTTCCGACGCGGTCGATGAGTGGCTTGATACCCATTCACCTGATGTGCTCGCCGTCGAACGCGTGTTCAGCCAGCTCAATGTGAGCACAGTGATGGGCACCGCCCAGGCGTCAGGGGTTGTGATGGTTGCCGCTGCGCGCCGCGGGATACCCGTTGCCCTCCATACGCCCACCGAGGTCAAGGCAGCGGTGACCGGCAATGGCCAGTCGGACAAGGTGGCCGTCACCAAGATGGTGACCAAGATCCTGCGGCTCGACACGGCACCGAAGCCCGCTGACGCTGCCGATGCCCTGGCACTGGCCATCACCCACGCCTGGCGGCAGGGTGTTTCAGCCAACCGCGCGCCGGCCGGCGGCGGTGGGGTGACAGCGGCGCAGCGAATCTGGGCCGAGGCCGAGGCGAAAGCCCGACGCCGGAGGTAGCCCAACGGTGTGGCGCTCGGCCAAAAGACCGCCGGGACCAGTACGCTGTTCGTAGATATGTTCGGATAGAAATTTTGGAGTAGCGCGCATGATCAGTTCCCTCCGCGGCACAGTGAGCCACGTTGGCCTCAACTCGGCAGTGCTGGACGTCAACGGGTTCGGCATGCAGATCCTTGCCACCCCGCAGACCCTTGCCACCCTCCGCACCGGGCAGCAAGCTCAGGTCTTCACGGCAATGATCGTCCGCGAAGACTCGATGACGCTGTTCGGGTTTGAGGAAGCCGAACAGCGCGAGGTGTTCGAGACGCTGCTGGGCGTCAGCGGTGTCGGACCCCGTCTGGCCCTGGCGGTGTTGGCTGTCCATGCACCGGAGGCGATCCGGGTCGCCGCGTCCTCGGGCGACGACAAAGCCTTCAGCAAGGTCCCCGGCATCGGCCCGAAGGGTGCCCGCCGGATAGTGCTGGAGTTGGCCGACAAGCTGGTCCCGCTCGGCACCGCAGGAGCCACTCCGAAGAACGCCTGGCAGGGGCAGGTCCTCACCGCCATGATGGGTCTCGGCTGGTCAGAAAAAGACGCAACCGCAGCAATAGACGCCGCCACTGCCGAGGCGCCCGAGGTGGCTGCAACAGGCAACGTGGGAGACATCCTGAAACTTACGCTGCGCAGGCTCGGCCAGGACGGTGCCCGAGCCTCCGCCCGTAGCCGGGTCAGCTGATGGTGCGCGACGACGGCACAGCTGGGGCGGACGAGGTTCCTTTTGTTTCACCGACAGGGGATCCCGAGGACCGCGCGGTCGAGGCCGCGCTCCGCCCCAAGAACCTCGACGACTTCGTCGGCCAGCAGCGGGTTCGCCGGCAGCTCTCACTGGTGCTGGAGGCCTCCAGGCTTCGCGGCAGGACAGCCGACCATGTATTGCTCTCAGGTCCCCCCGGTCTGGGCAAGACCACACTGGCAATGATTATTGCCGCCGAAATGAATTCACCGCTGCGGATCAGTTCAGGGCCCGCCATTCAGCACGCCGGCGACCTCGCCGCAATCCTCTCCTCGCTGACCGACGGTGAGGTCCTCTTCCTCGATGAAATTCACCGCATGTCTCGTCCGGCTGAGGAGATGCTGTACATGGCGATGGAGGACTTCCGGGTCGACATCATCGTGGGCAAAGGCCCCGGCGCCACAGCCATCCCGCTGGACCTGCCACCGTTCACTCTGGTAGGCGCAACGACCCGCGCCGGATTGCTGCCCGGCCCATTGCGGGACCGGTTCGGGTTCACCGGCCATCTTGAGTTCTACTCAACTGAAGAACTGGAGCTGGTGCTTCGCCGCTCGGCGATGCTCATGGATATGAAGGTCAACTCGGCGGCATTCTCCGAGGTGGCAGGCCGGTCCCGCGGCACCCCCCGGATCGCCAACCGGTTGCTGCGCCGGGTGCGTGACTGGGCGCTGGTGCACGGCGTCGACCTGATCGACGCCCGCTGTGCCGGGGCGGCCCTGGACATGTACGAGGTGGATGCCAAAGGCCTCGACCGGCTCGACCGGGCGGTGCTGACTGCCCTGATCACCAAGTTCAATGGCGGCCCCGTGGGACTGTCCACCCTGGCCATCGCGGTCGGCGAGGAACCCGAGACTGTCGAAACAGTTGCTGAACCGTACCTGGTGCGGGAGGGAATGCTCGGACGTACCCCCCGGGGACGGATCGCGACCCGGGCCGCCTGGGATCACCTGGGGCTGGTCATGCCTGCAACCGTTGCGGCGGCCATGCCCGCGGACCTCTTCGCTGTCCTTGCTGAGGATAACCCCGCAGGGGACAGCCTCAGCGAAGACAACGGTGAGGTAACAGAATGGGCCAACACCGAGGGATAGCTGGATCACTACGACGCGGACAACCGCGTTTCCCTTTACACTGATATGACGTGCGGCACGTCAGGTGCTTGCGGATCCCAAGATATAGAAACGGAATTACTCTGTGTTCTCAACCTTATTAGCCCAGACTGCTGCCCCAGAGCAAGGCTTCGATATTTTCAGCCTGCTCCTGCCGCTGGCACTCGGAGCATTGATCTTCATGATGTTCCGGAGGCAGCGGAAAACCCAGAAGACCATCAAGGAACAGCGCACCCAGATGGTTCCCGGTACCGAAGTGATGACCAACTTCGGCCTGTTCGGAACAGTGCTCTCTCTCGACGAAGAGAACAACAAGGCAGTACTGGAGCTTGGCCCCGGCGCTACGGCGACAGTGCACATGCAGACCCTCACCAAGGTGGTCCAGCCCGAACCGGTCGAGGACGACGAGGAACCGCCAGCAGTTCCCGACGATGCTTCCTCGCTGATCAGTCCTGAGAAGCCAGGCCAGGACGGCGTGCTCCCGGGAGCCGAAACCGAGCCTGCCGACACCCGCTCGGACGAGGACAGCCGTCTGGACTATGACAACAAGCGGGACAACAAGGACAACTAGCGCCGGGGCGTGGTCAGCACATGCACG
>NZ_KI914716.1:49235-55938 GCF_000520515.1 Arthrobacter sp. H20 | reverse complement strand
GAAATTCCACATGCCTCGTACCGGCCCAGGCACGGCAGCTAAACGAACTCTCGTTTGGCTTGGCGTTATGCTCGCTCTACTCGCGGTTCTCCTGGGCAGCGGGTCCATCTGGGGCAGCGCAAGCTGGAGCCCCAAACTAGCTCTCGACCTTGAGGGCGGCACCCAGATGATCCTCGCACCCCAGGTGCAGGGTGGCAGCGATGAGATTACCGAAGAGCAACTCGACCAGGCTGTGGAAATCATCAGGCAGCGCGTCGATGGCAGCGGTGTCGCCGAGGCCGAGATCAACACCCAGTCGGGACGCAACGTGATTGTCTCCCTCCCGGGTATCCCCGACGCCGAAACCCGTGATCTGATCCAGGCATCAGCGCAGATGGAATTCCGGCCAGTGCTGTTCGGTGGGCCCGGTCAGGCGCCAGCAGCTGAAACTCCGACGCCCGAAGAGGAGTTGCCCGCTCCGACGGCTGAACCCACCGACGCCAGCGATCCCAACTGGATCACCGCCGAAATTTTCGCCGAGTTCGAGGCGCTGGACTGCACCTCTCCCGAAGCGCTCGCCCCGGCAGAAGAGGCAGCGCCAGCTGATCAGCCGATGGTCGCGTGCGAGCCGGGCACCCAGGGCAAGTACATTCTTGGACCGGTTGAGGTACCAGGAACTGACATTGACTCAGCAGACTTCGGGATGCAGCGAGGTGCGCAGGGTCAGTCGCTGAACAGCTGGGCCGTCAACATTCAGTTCAACGCCGAGGGGAGCGATACCTTCCGCGAGGTGACGACGCGTCTGTTTGGCTTTGGTCAGGGCGATCCACGGAATCAGTTTGCCATTGTGCTCGACGGCACCATCATCTCGGCGCCCACCACCAACGCAGTCATCCCCGACGGTCGCCCATCCATTAGCGGTAGCTTCACCGAAGAGTCAGCGGCCGCGTTGGCGGAACAGCTGAAGTATGGTGCCCTGCCGATTAGCTTTGAAATCCAGAGCGAACAGCAGATTTCAGCTACCCTCGGTGCCGACCAGCTCAGGCTCGGTCTGGTCGCTGGCATCATCGGTCTGATCCTGGTTGCTGTGTACTCGCTCTTCCAGTACCGCATGCTGGGACTGGTCACCATCACCTCCCTGGTTGTCGCTGGTCTTTTGACCTATCTGGCGATCTGCATCCTCGGTTGGACCGAGAACTACCGGTTGTCCCTCGCCGGTGTGGCAGGCCTGATTGTTGCCATCGGCCAGACTGCCGACTCCTTCATTGTCTACTTCGAGCGAATCCGTGATGAGCTCAGGGACGGGCGCGGCCTGGTCTCAGCGGTCGAGAATGGCTGGCGCAGGGCTAAACGGACAGTTCTCGCGTCCAAGGCAGTGAACCTGCTTGCCGCCGTCGTGCTCTATTTTGTGGCCGTCGGCAACGTGCGAGGGTTCGCTTTCACCCTCGGACTGACAGCACTCGCCGACTTGATAGTCGTGTTCCTCTTCACCCACCCGGTCCTGCGCTTGCTGGCGCAGACCAAGTTCTTCGGGGAGGGACACAGATTCTCCGGTCTCGATGCGAAGAAGCTCGAGATCGCACCGCTGTACCGCGGTGCTGGGAGGATCAGGATGCCCTCTGCAACACCGCAGTCCGCTGCTCCTCGCAACAAGAACAAGGCAGTGTCGGGCGAGATCGCCCGCCGCACCACCATTGCTGAACGACGGCTCGCCGAGCAACGAACACTCGCCGCGCGAAGTAGTGGCACCGACCAGGAGGAAAAGTAAATGCGGGGCTTCAGCTTTGCCAAGTTTGGCAATGACCTCTACTCGGGCAAACTGTCCTACCCTTTCGTTGGCAAGCGCAAGCTGTGGTTCACCATTGCGGCTATAGTCGTTCTGGTATCCATTGTGATTCCCATCGTGAAGGGCGGCTTCAATCTCGGCATCGATTTCCGCGGCGGATCCGAGTTCACCGTCTCAAGCGTCCAGAACACCGACATTGCCCTGGGAGAGGAAGCGGTCACCGGTGTCGTTGCGAACGCCGTCCCGAGCGTCACCAATATCGCGCCCCAGACCATGCGCATCCAGACCGAGCGGCTGTCGGATGATGAAACGCTGAGCGTGCGTGATGCGTTGATCAGTGCCTATGAGGTCACTGATGAGGAGGTCACCACAAACTTTGTCGGTCCTACCTGGGGTGAGGACGTCAGCCGGCAGGCGCTCATTGGGCTGGTGGTCTTTATCGGTCTGGCTGCCATCTTGATGGCCCTGTACTTCAGGACCTGGAAAATGTCGCTCGCCGCGATGACCGCCCTGGTGGTAGTGATGACGGTGACTGCCGGTTTGTACTCGCTCAGTGATTTCGAGGTTACCCCGTCAGCGGTAATCGGCTTCCTGACGGTGCTGAGCTACGCCCTCTATGACACGGTGGTGGTCTTCGACAAGATCAGAGAGAACACTGCGGACCTGGATGTTTCGACGAAACGGACATTCGGTGAGCAGGTGAACCTGGCAGTCAACCAGACTCTGGTCCGCTCGATCAACACTTCTGTAGTCGCTGTTCTGCCCGTCGCGTCGATCCTGTTCATTGGCGCACTGCTGCTGGGCGCTGGCACCCTCAGGGACCTTTCCCTTGCCCTGTTCATCGGCATTATTATTGGCACCATTGGCACCATTTTCGTGGCCGCCCCCATGTATGCCTGGCTGCGGATGCGGGAACCGGACATCAAGCGGCAGGAGAAGCGGGTACTTCACCGCAGGTCGGTCGAGGCAGCAGAGACTGTAGCCACCAGCTGACACACGAATCACCGACGGCCGTGTCCCGAACCTGAAAACGGTTCGGGACACGGCCGTTTTTTTTGGATCAGCTGTTCGCCGCTGACGGATTGGTGCGCCGCGGTTTGGTTTACCCGTCTAAACTTGACTATGCGTGCCGGAAAAGTGGCACGATGTAATTCTTTTCGGCCGGCCAACGGCTGAGGAATCGGGGTAGTACGTGGCAGAAGCCAGTGGTCCAGCGGAGCGGCCAGACACGGACAGCCGTGCGGAGCGCCCGGGAGCAACCTCACGCCCATCCACTGCACAACTTGAGCAGGTACCGGCACCTCCGGTGACTACACCGTCCGGACGCACCCAGGATGGCGCAGCGGCATCGGCGGGTTCAGCGCCGTCGGCAGCGAGCGCAGACCACGGCGCTCTGCCGGAGCGAAAGAGCCGGAACCGTTCCAGGCTCGCCAGGCTCACTGGCAGGGCATCCAGTGGCTATTCGCCGGTCCTCGAACCGCTGCTGCGGACCGTCAGGGCCAACAACCCCAAAGAGGACCTCGACCTCATTCAACGAGCGTATCTCGTCGCCGAACGGAGCCATGAGGGCCAGAAGCGCAAGAGCGGCGACCCGTACATCACCCACCCCGTGGCAGTAGCGACAATTCTTGCCGAGCTCGGTATGACCGGCACCACGCTCGCTGCCGCACTGCTCCACGACACGGTCGAGGATACGGCGTGTACGCTCGACGACATCAAGCGAGATTTCGGCGCTGAAGTGGCGATGCTCGTTGACGGAGTCACCAAGCTGGACAAGGTGTCGTTCGGCGACGCGGCCCAGGCTGAGACAGTCCGCAAGATGGTCGTCGCCATGGCCAAAGACATCCGGGTACTGGTGATCAAACTCGCCGACCGGCTCCACAATGCCCGCACCTGGCGTTTCGTGTCACCCGAGTCGTCGGCGCGGAAGGCCCGCGAAACGCTTGAGATCTTCGCCCCACTGGCTCACAGGCTGGGGATGAACACCATCAAGTGGGAACTGGAGGACCTGTCCTTCGCCGCACTCCACCCGAAGGTCTACGAAGAGATTGTGCGGATGGTGGGGGACCGCACCCCCGAGCGGGAAAAGCACCTGTCGGTGGTTCGCACCCAGATTGGCGAGGATCTTCGGTCGGTCAAGATCAAGGCGACGATCACTGGGCGTCCGAAGCACTACTATTCGATCTACCAAAAGATGATTGTCCGTGGCAAGGACTTCGATGACATCCATGACCTGATGGGCATCCGGGTGCTGGTGGATAGCGTGCGGGACTGCTATGCCACGCTGGGCCAGCTCCACGCCCGCTGGAACCCGCTCCCCGGCAGGTTCAAAGACTACATAGCGATGCCGAAGTTCAACATGTATCAATCGCTGCACACCACTGTCATTGGTCCCGGCGGACGCCCGGTGGAGATCCAGATCCGCACCTACGATATGCACCGCCGGGCAGAGTACGGTGTCGCAGCGCACTGGAAGTACAAGGGAGCCGGCGGGAAAGCGGGCGACGGGCCAGACAACAGTGATATGGGCTGGCTGAGAAGCCTCGTCGACTGGCAGCAGGAAACGTCCGACCCCGATGAGTTCCTGGACTCGCTGCGCTTCGAAATTAACGCGCGGGAGGTATTCGTCTTTACCCCGAAGGGGGAGGTGATAGCGCTACCCGCCGGTTCGACGCCAGTGGACTTCGCCTATGCGGTTCACACCGAAGTGGGTCACCGAACCATCGGAGCCCGGGTCAACGGCAAGCTGGTCCCGCTGAACAGCGAGCTGAACCATGGCGACTGGGTAGAAATCTTCACCTCCAAGGCCGAGGGCGCAGGGCCCAGCCAGGATTGGCAGGGGTTCGTCAAGAGCCCAAGGGCGCGCAACAAGATCCGGCAATGGTTCACCAAGGAGCGCCGCGAAGAGGCAATCGAGAAAGGCAAGGAACTGCTCACCCGCGCGATGCGTAAGCAGAACTTGCCGCTGCAGCGCATGATGACCCACGACGCCCTGATGGCCGTGGCCCAGGAGCTCAGGCACGCAGACATTGCTGCCCTGTACGCCGCCGTCGGAGACGGACACTCGTCGGCGCAGAACGTGATCGAACATCTGGTCCGCCTGATGGGCGGCAACGAGGGCGCCGAGGAGAGCATCGCCGAGACGGCAATTGCCACCTCACCGCGACGGCCCAAGTTCTCAGACTCAGGGGTGACGGTGCGCGGTGTCGGCGACGTGTGGGTCAAAATTGCCCGCTGTTGCACGCCGGTACCGCCGGACCCCATCATAGGATTTGTCACTCGAGGTTCAGGCGTCTCAGTGCACCGCGACGACTGCCGCAACGTCGAAGAGCTGCGTGACCAGCCGGACCGGATTGTCGAGGTCGAGTGGGCGCCCACCCAGTCGAGTGTGTTCCTGGTGGAGATCCAGGTCGAAGCCCTGGATCGGAAGAGCCTGCTGTCCGACGTCACCCGGATCCTTTCCGAGAACCACGTCAACATTCTCGCCGCAAGCGTCAATACCTCAACTGATCGGGTAGCGCTGTCACGGTTTGCCTTCGAAATGGGTGATCCCAAGTACCTGACCCACATCCTCAACGCTGTACGACGGATCGACGGCGTGTTTGACGTGTACCGCACCACCGGGGCCCAGCGCAGGCTCTAGGTGGGCCCGGTCCCGTCGGGTCCAGGCCGGGTTCCCACGACCGGGTGCCCAGGCCGTGTTCCCTAGGCTGTGTGCATGGCGGTCTGCAGGCGAGCCAGTGCCCGGTTCTTGCCGGGGACGCGTCTCGTTGCCTCAAGGGCCCTGACCACGAGGACCAGGTCGCAGGACAGGGCTGGCGCCTTGGCCAGCCTGATGAGGGATTGCACTGCCCAGGAATCGTGGCCGTGGACTGCTACATCCAAGGCCGTCCGCAGCGGTGAGGTAACGCCTACTCCACCGATCACCTGCACGTCGCAGGGTCCCAGCGCCACCTGGTGCATCAGCGCGTCGCTGAACGGGGGCAGCGCGGTAGTGCGCCGTCGGTGGTCAGTCACCAGGTTCACCGTCTCGGGTAGGGCAGCGCAGCCGTACACCCAGGCGGCGCTCTGGCGGGCGAGAGCCACCTTGGTGCGCAACTGCTCCGGGACACAAAGGATTGCTGATTGAGCGCGGGAGGGTGGATCGAGATGGTGATCCGCTCGCGCATAGGCTTCACCGCACACCCGGTTCAGTAGCCCATCGATGCGCATCGCCTGTAGTTCAGCGCTGCTGAAAATGTCGTTGGCGCGGAACAGGGAGCCACCGGATGACGTGACCGGCTCACCCCTGTTTCCCGGGGGAGCCGCGCTCGGGCGATTCACTTGCATAGCCCAAGCATTCCGATGTCGGGCTTAAAGCGGAAGCCCCGGCGTCTGGTTGTGGATAACCAGCCGCCGGGGCGTCAGCTCGCGCCGTCTAGGAGAAGTCCTGCGCCGACTTGCGGAGCATTTCCATCCATTGTTCGCGGGCTGACAGCGCGTCCCTGGCCGCAGCGATGCGCTTCGCGTCGCCGGCCTGCTCGGCCGCGCCCAGATCGTCCTGAAGCGCGGCGATCGTGGCTTCGAGCTGACTCAGCGCACTGTTAGTGCGAGCCTGGGTCTCGGGGTTGGTCCGCTCCCAGTGGGCGTCATCGGCAGTCTTCACAGCATCCTCGACCGCACGGATCCCAGCCTCAATGCGTCCCATGTCAGCGCGTGGCACCTTGCCTGCCTCTTCCCAGCGATCACGGATTGACTGGAGGGATTTCTTCGCCGTCGCCAGGTTCTTGATCGGCAGGAGCTGACTGGCCTCAACGAGCAGGGCTTCCTTGACGACCAGGTTCGCGCCGTACTCCTCGTCAATAGCCTCATTGGTGGCTTTCCGAGCGGTGAAGAACTTGTCCTGGGCTGCCCTGAAGCGAGCCCACAGGGCGTCGTCGTCCTTGCGGCTGGCCCGCA
>NZ_KI914716.1:45276-49135 GCF_000520515.1 Arthrobacter sp. H20 | reverse complement strand
GGACGCCTTCCACTCGTCCATCAGCCGGCGGTACTCGCCAGCCGTGTGACCCCAGTCGGTTGAGGCGGACAGCGTCTCGGCCTGCTGGATAAGGGCTTCCTTGGCCTGCTTGGCCGACGCGTTGTCTGTGTCAAGCTGTGAGAAGTACGCCCTGCGGTGACGATCGAAAACGGTGCGTGCCGCACGGAAACGCTTCCACAGCCCGTCCTCGGTCCCGCGGCCGAGCCGGATACCGTTCTTCTGAGCGGCCTTCCAGGTCTCGAACAGCTCGTTCATGCGGGTGCTGCTGGCCTTCCACTGCACGGTGGAAGGGTCGCGTCCGGCGATCTCCTCGGCCTCAGCAACAATCGCCTCACGGGCGGCTACCTCCGCGGCTTTCAACGCGTCCTGGTCCGCTTTCTCAGCTGCCTCCAGCTTCGCGATGAGACCGGTCAGGGCGTCCAGCCGCGCATCAAGCGCAACGACATCGCCGACCATCTTTTTCTCTGCAACCTGTTCTCGGAGATGCCCTGCGGTCTTCTGCATGTCGGCTGACGGCGCCTTTGCGTCGACACGCTGCTCCAGGAGCACAATCTGGCTGACGACGTCGTCGTACTTCCTGACGAAGTAGGCGAGCGCTTCGTCCTTTGACGCGTCGGGGTATTGCCCTACCGCGTGCTCGTCGCCGTTCACGAGCAGGAAGACGTGGCCGTCGTCTTCAACCCTGGCGAACTTGGCAGCCTCGCTCAGGGGAGTGCTGTGCGCAAGGTGAGCGACGGCGGGGGCGCTTGGCTTGGCTCCGGGCTTGGCTCCGGGGCGCTGAGCCATGGCTGCGGGACTGGGGGCGGAGCTGGGACGAGGCACCGGTGGTGCAGCCTCAGCCTTAGCCTCAGCCTCCGGCGCCCGCTCCTGGGGTGTGGCGGGTCCCTCGTCGCCTGACGTTTCGTCGGTACGGGGGGATTCGTCGGATTGCTGACTCTGTGTCACCGCTAGAAGTCTTTCGCTCGTTGGTTTGCCTGCTACCTCGCGGCAATTAGTTCAGGGCTATCGAGTCTATCGTCACAACCAAGAGGTTACGTTACGCCCGAGGGCTCCACTGCGGAATGTTGAGCGGTCACGGCACCGGGCGTTTTCCCTGGGTAGCCCAAAACCCCTAAAATAAGTGCGCACCAGTAACCAGTCACCACGTATCTCAAGGAGCTCAGCCGCATGGCACGCAAGGCATCACTGTCCGGTTTTCCAGAATGGCTGCCGGAGGAGCGTCTGGTAGAGCTGCATGTGCTTGACACGCTGCGGAAGACTTTTGAGCTGAATGGTTTCTCCAATATTGAAACCCGTGCCGTTGAAACCGTTTCCCATCTGCTGCGCAAAGGGGATATCGACAAAGAGGTTTACGGCGTATCGCGTCTCCAGGCTGACGACGACGGCGCCCGGGCCGCGAGCGCCGAGGACGGCCTCGCACTGCACTACGACCTGACCGTGCCCTTCGCCCGCTACGTTGTGGAGAACTCAGGACACCTTGCCTTCCCTTTCCGGCGCTACCAGATCCAGAAGTGCTGGCGAGGGGAGCGCCCCCAGGACGGACGGTTCCGTGAGTTCACCCAGGCGGATATAGATGTGGTGGGCGACGGCGTCCTCCCCTTCAGGTACGACGTCGAGCTGGCGCTCGTGGTGGTCGACGCGTTGTCGGCCCTCCCCATCCCCGACTTCACGGTGCGCGTAAACAACCGGAAACTAGCCGAGGGGTTCTACCGGGGCATCGGCCTCGACGACACTGCCGGTGTGCTGCGCAGCGTCGACAAGCTGGAGAAGATCGGAGCCGATAAGGTTCTCTCGCTGCTCCAGGCCGAGCTCGGAGCGACTGCCGAGCAGGCTGCGCTTGCCCTCCGCCTTGCCTCAATCCGCACAGCTGACACGTCATTCGTCGAACAGGTACGTGCCCTCGGTGTCTCCCACCCCCTGCTGGACGAGGGTCTGAGTGAGCTTGAGCAGGTGATCGCCGAGGCATCCCGGCGCGCGCCAGGCCGGGTGGTTGCTGACCTGAGCATCGCCCGTGGCCTGGATTACTACACCGGCACTGTCTACGAGACTGTGCTCAACGGACACGAGTCGCTGGGGTCGATCTGTTCCGGCGGCCGCTATGACAGCCTTGCCGCCAAAGGCAACCGGACGTTCCCCGGTGTCGGCCTGTCTATTGGGGTTACCCGGTTGGTCTCGCGGATCCTCAGCCAGAACTTCACTGCCGTCACACGTCGGGTACCTACCGCCGTCCTGATCTCGCTGACCGACGACAGCTCATGGTCGGCGGCCCAGGACATCGCTGCCTCCCTGCGTGGCCGCGGTATCTCGGCCGAGGTGGCCGCGTCAGCCGAGAAGTTTGGCAAGCAGATCAAGTTTGCTGACCGTCGCGGGATCCCCTTCGTGTGGTTCACCGCTGCTGACGGAACGCACGAGGTTAAGGATCTCCGCACGGGCGCCCAGGAACCGGCGGATCCCGCAACCTGGTCCCCGCCGGCCGCTGACCTCGTTCCGAGGGTGCTGCGCGCTGAGTCCGGCGGAGTCTGACCAGACCTTTAGGCGCGTCGTCGTCGGATTCCGGTGACGGCGGCGCGGCCGAGCAATCCTGCCGCCAGGACCGCCACCATGGTGAGCACCGACGTCGTCGGCAAGGTCAGGGCCAGCAGCACGCAGCCTGCGAAGCCCACCACGTTCAGTGCCCGCGGCGAATGCCAGGGCCGGTCCTTCAGGGTAAATGCCGACAGGTTTGCGACCGCGTAGTAGATCAGGACGCCGAAACTGGAGAAGCCGACCACCGTCAGGACGTCGGTGGTCAAAAGCAGACCAATGACGACGGCGGCGGTCGATAGATCAGCGGCGTAGGGGACCCCGAACCGCTGCCAGATCCCTGCCAGTGCCCTGGGCAGGTCGCCTTCCCTCGCCATCGCCAGGGTGGTCCGGCCGACCCCGGCGATGAGCGCAAGGAGGGCGCCGAGACTGGCCAGCGCTGCAGCGACGGTCACTGCCGTCGCCGGGATGCCCGAGGCCGAGGCAGCGAACACCTCTCGCAGTGGTGCCGGCGAGTTGGCAAGCGTCGTCGGGCCCAGAGCGGTCAGCAGCCCAACGGCGAGCAGCAGGTACAGGACCAGGGTGAAGCCGAGGGATCCGAAGATGGCTTTGGGAATGTTGCGCTGCGGTTCACGGACCTCTTCGCCCATCGTGGCGACGCGGGCGTATCCGGCGAACGCGAAGAACAGCAACCCTGCGGCCTGCAGCACCCCTAACCAGGTGGTGGGCAGCGGGACGGGGTCGGACGGCGGCGGCGCAGCGAAGGCGGCCACCACCACGAAGGCCAGGACGGGCACCACCAGCGAGACGATGATGCGGGTCATCAGGGCGGTCCGGGCCACGCCCAGCAGGTTGACCACCGTCAGGCCCACGACTGCAGCGACTGCCGCTGCAGTTTCGAAGCCCGGCGCCGCGTACAGCCCGAAGGTGAGCGCCATCGCGGCGCAGGAGGCAATTTTTCCGGTGACAAAACTCCAGCCCGCGATGAACCCGGGCCAGGGGCCAAGCTGGCGCCGGCCATAAATGTAGGTGCCGCCGCTGTGCGGGTGCACGGCTGCCAGCTGCGCGGACGCCGCGGCGTTGCAATAGGCGACGAAACCGGCGAAGGCGACCGCTAGGGGAAGCCAGCTGCCAGCCGCCGCCGCGGCGGGGGCGAACACCACAAACACGCCGGCGCCAATCATGGAGCCGACTCCCACAGTGGTGGCGTCAAAGCCACCCAACTGCCGCCGGAGTCCCGGCGGATTACTCATAGCCATTTTCGATTCCCCTGTCGCGGGAACCACCAGCTGGTGACCGCGCGGGCCGTGGCGGG
>NZ_KI914716.1:20614-45176 GCF_000520515.1 Arthrobacter sp. H20 | reverse complement strand
CGGTATCACCGGTAAACTCGAACGAGACGATCTTTTCATATGCGGGTAGCGACTGATGCCCCGCACCCCCACCCGGAAGGAATGCTGTGCTGCGCACACATGACCTCGGCTCACTACGGACCGAGCACATTGGACACACCGTCACCCTGGCAGGCTGGGTAGCCCGCCGCCGAGATCACGGCGGTGTTGCATTCCTCGACCTGCGTGACGCCTCAGGTTTCGCCCAGGTGGTGGTCCGGGAAGAGGAAGTGTTCCACGGACTGCGCAACGAGTACGTCCTGCAGATCACCGGCACCGTTGAGAAGCGGCCCGAGGGTAACGAGAACCCAGCCCTCGCCACCGGCGGCATTGAAGTCATTGCCGAGACGGTTACTATCCTCAATACTTCTGACCCCCTGCCGTTCCAGATTGACGAGCACGTCGAGGTCGGCGAAGAAGCCCGGCTGAAGCACCGCTACCTCGACCTGCGGCGGCCCGCGCCGAACGCCAACCTCCGGCTCCGCTCCGAGGCGAACCGGGTGGCCCGCGAGCTGCTGCACCAGGACGGGTATGTCGAAATTGAGACTCCCACTCTGACCCGGTCCACCCCCGAGGGAGCCCGCGACTTCGTGGTGCCGGCTCGTCTGGCTCCCGGCTCCTGGTATGCCCTGCCCCAGTCCCCGCAACTGTTCAAGCAGTTGCTTCAGGTGGGTGGCTTTGAGAAGTATTACCAAATTGCCAGGTGTTACCGTGATGAGGATTTCCGTGCGGACCGCCAGCCGGAGTTCACCCAGCTGGACATCGAGGCCAGCTTCGTTGAGCAGGACGATGTCATTGCCCTGGGCGAGAACCTTGTCAAGGCACTGTGGCAGCTGATCGACGTCGAGATCCCCACCCCAATCCAGCGGATCACCTACTCCGACGCGATGGCCCGGTTCGGCTCGGACAAGCCGGACCTGCGTTTCGGGCTTGAGCTGACCGAGCTCACCGGGTTCTTCAAAGACACCGACTTCGGCGTGTTCAAGGCGCCCTACGTCGGTGCAGTGGTCATGCCCGGCGGGGCCTCGCAGCCGCGCCGCCAGCTCGATGCTTGGCAGGAATGGGCCAAACAGCGCGGCGCAAAGGGTCTTGCCTACGTTCTGGTTGACGACGACGGCAGCCTCCGCGGCCCCGTCGCCAAGAACCTCACTGACACCGAGCGGGAGGGCCTGCCCGCAGCCGTCGGCGCCACCCCTGGCGACTGCATTTTCTTTGCCGCCGGGGACAAGGCCCCGTCCCGCGCATTGCTCGGCGCTGCGCGCGTCGAAATTGGCCACCGCGCCGGCCTGATCGACCCGTTGGCCTGGGCATTCGTCTGGGTGGTCGATGCACCCATGTTCGAGCCGGCGTCGGCAGCAGTCGCCGCCGGTGACGTGGCAGTCGGCGGGGGAGCGTGGACTGCAGTGCACCACGCCTTCACCTCACCCAAGCCCGAGTACATGGATACCTTCGACAAGGATCCGGAGACAGCACTGGCCTACGCCTACGACATTGTCTGCAACGGCAATGAAATCGGTGGCGGCTCGATTCGTATCCACCAGCGGGATGTGCAGGAACGGGTGTTCTCAGTGATGGGCATCAGCCAGGAGGACGCGCAGGAGAAATTCGGCTTCCTGCTTGAAGGGTTCAAGTACGGCGCGCCCCCTCACGGCGGCATCGCGTTCGGGTGGGACCGCGTCGTGGCGCTGATGGCCGGGACCGAGTCCATCCGCGACGTCATCGCGTTCCCGAAATCCGGTGGTGGATTCGACCCGCTTACCGCGGCACCAGCCCCGATCACCGCGCAGCAGCGCCGGGAGGCCGGAGTCGATTTCAAGGTGGAGCAGAAGAACTAGGGTTCTTTCTCCCCGAGAAGTGCTGTGATGGTGACGGGAATGGACCAGTGTCCAATCCGGTTATGAAATACTGATACACACAAACGTGCTCCGGGGTCGGTGTAATTCCGAACCGGCGGTGATAGTCCGCGACCCGTCAGCAGTCAGTGCTACCCGCACTGGCAATTGACGGTTGAGCCGGTGAAATTCCGGCACCGACAGTTAAAGTCTGGATGGGAGAAGCGCGTGCAGCCTTGGCTGTGCTGGTTTGTTGGCGCCTTCGCGCGCCGCAGGCAGCACCGGCCGTTTCTGTCGTCACCCTGGAGCCACCGCTCGAGATAAGGGAACGACATGGATTTTCTGGGGTGGCTGTTCGACGCTCAGATTCCTGTTGCCGGGAGCTCTCTTCTGCTCCGTGAGGTGATCGGCAACGCCTTCGGTCTCCTCAGCGCGCTCGGCGGGATGCGCCGGAAGTTGTGGGCCTGGCCCGCCGGTATCATCGGCAACGTCCTGCTCCTTACCGTCTTCCTCGGCTCGTTCTTTGGCGGAGCCGACGCCGCGAACCTCCTTGGCCAGGCCGGTCGACAAATCATGTTCATTGCGGTTGCGATCTACGGCTGGCGTCAATGGCGGGCCAGTAACCGGACGGACGGGCACGCAGTCACGCCCCGATGGGCGCCCCGCCGCGCACGGATCTCCCTGGTGATCGCAATGGTCGTCGGAACAGTTGCCCTGACCCCCCTGTTCAGGATGCTCGGCTCCTATGAGCCGGTCTGGGCTGATGCCTGGACGTTCGTCGGTTCGCTGTTGGCCACGATCGGCATGGCGAAGGGCTGGGTCGAGTTCTGGCTGATCTGGGTAGCCGTCGACGTCGTCGGGGTTCCTTTGCTCTTCAGCGCCGGATACTACGCCACTGCCTTCATGTACCTGTTCTACGGAATCTTCACACTGATCGGGTTCTTCGTCTGGATGCGGGCCCGCGACCGCAGCAAGCCCCGCGTCGATGTCCTCCTCCCCGATCCCACGGTCAGGTGAACACAGTGCAGAACTCTGAGCCGGCCGCTGAAACCGAAGCGATGCTGCGCGCCCTTGAGCTTGCTGGCCGGGGTGTCAGGGGGGCCAACCCACTGGTGGGGTCGGTGGTGCTCGATGAACACCTCCAACCACTCGGCTCCGGTTATCACAGGGGAGCAGGCACCCCGCACGCTGAAATCGATGCGCTAGCGGATGCCAGGACGCAGCGGGCCGACCTGACCGGTTGCACCCTGGTCTGCACCCTTGAACCCTGCAACCATGCCGGGCGTACCGGTCCCTGCACCGAGGCTATTGCCTCGGCAGGGATCGCCCGCGTACTGTTCGCCGCCGACGACGTCCACGGTCCCGCCGCCGGGGGCGCCGGCTGGCTCACCGCCCACGGCGTCGACACTGCTGGGGGACTGCTCGCCGATGCCGCACACCGCCTGAATCACCGCTGGCGGGAGGCCACCAGTGCGCGGCGTCCCTTCATCACGCTCAAGATTGCGCAGACTCTCGACGGGCGCGTCGCCGCCGCCGACGGCACCAGCCAGTGGATCACCGGTGAGCCGTCACGGGGCGACGGACAGTTGATCAGGGCGCGCGCGGATGCCGTCCTGGTCGGCACCGGTACCGTGTTTGCGGACAATCCTGTCCTGTCAGCACGGAACCCCGACGGGTCCGACGCTGTCCGGCAGCCCCTGCGGGTCGCCATGGGGTTGCGCCGGGTTCCCGGTGACTCAGCGATCCGTGGGGGACGGTTCCGCCAGCTGACCACCCGCGATCCGAGCGAAGCGGCGAAACTCCTGTACGACGACGGCGTGGGTCACCTGATGATCGAAGGTGGTCCCACGATCGCCAGCGCGTTTCTCGCCGCAGGCCTGGTGGATGAGCTCTTCATCTACCAGGCGCCCCTGCTACTCGGCTCCGGCGCTGCAGCCATCCAGTCCCTGGGGGTCGCCTCGCTTCGGGACGCCAAAAGATGGGCCCTCGACCCGCATGGAGGCGCTGCAGTTGCCCAGCACGGTAATGACGTGCGCCTTCACCTCAGCCCGGCACCCGCCGACCAGCCAGCTTCGCCTCAGACGACACCCAGTAGTAAAGGACCCAGCACATGTTCACAGGAATAGTCGCCGAACAGGGCAGCGTTGTCTCACTCGACGTCTCAGCCGACCAAACCAGCGCGGTCCTCGTCTTCGACGCGCCGACGACAGGTCAGAATCTGGGCCTCGGCGGGTCGATCGCCGTCAACGGGGTCTGTCTCACCGCAACCCGCGTCGAAAGCGGCCGGATCGCCGTCGACGTCATGGGGGAGACCCTGCTGCGGACCACTACCGGCTCGCTGGCCGCCGGCAGCGCGGTCAACCTCGAGCGCTGCGTCCCGGCCGCAGGTCGGCTGGACGGCCACGTGGTCCAGGGCCACGTCGATGGCATTGGCACCCTCCTGGAACGGGAAAACCAGGGCGCCTGGCATCGGCTGCGTTTCGGCCTACCGGCCCGTTTGGCGCGCTATGCGGCGGAGAAGGGATCCATCACCGTCGACGGCGTCTCCCTCACGGTCAGCGCGGTCAGCCCCGTCTCTGCTCCCGATCCCTGGTTCGAGGTTGGGCTGATTCCCACCACCCTGCAGGAAACCAACCTGGGCCTGAAGCAGACCGGCGACTCAGTGAACCTGGAAATGGATGTGCTGGCCAAGTACGCGGAACGGCTCATGAGCTTCATGGTGCCGGCATGGCAGTCGCCGAACACCCAGTCGATCCCCATCCAGAAACCTGCGATCCACAAGCCGTCGGTTCCGCCGACCATCGCTGAGCCCCAGCGATGAGCGCCCGCAACACCGATTCGGTAGTCCAGGCTGTCCGGTTCGACACCGTATCGACGGCGGTGGCAGCGATCGCCGCGGGCCGGGCCGTCGTCGTCGTCGATGACGAGCGGCGCGAAAATGAGGGTGACATCATCTTCGCCGCCCAGTTCGCTACCCCGGAGCTGGTGGGCTGGACCGTCAGGTACACCTCGGGTGTGCTGTGCGTGCCGATTGCTGCTGCGGCCGCGGACCGCCTGGAACTGCCGCCGATGACCGCCGTCAACCAGGACGCCAAGGGGACCGCCTACACCGTCTCCTGCGACGCAGCGATGGGCGTTTCCACCGGGATCAGCGCCGCGGACCGGTCAGTCACGGCCCGCCTGCTCGCTGACCCGACGACGCCCTCGGCGCTCCTCACGCGACCGGGGCACATGTTCCCGCTGCGTGGCGCGCCCGGTGGTGTGGGGGAGCGCCCCGGCCACACCGAGGCGAGCCTGGAGCTCTGCGCCCTCGCTGGCCTGGAACCAGCCGCGGTGATCGCCGAACTGGTTCACGACGAGGGCCACATGATGCGCCTGCCCGCGCTGCGGACATTCGCTGACGCCCATGACCTGCCGCTGATCTCGATCAAGGATCTGCTGCGCCACCTGACGCAACCTGGCACCCTTGACGCAGAAGAGAAGGACCCACGATGAACACAACCAACGTCACTGGTGGGCCGGTTGTCTCCCTCCCGACGGCCTTCGGACAGTTCGCCACCCAAGCCTGGACCGACGAGCTCACCGGGGTTGAGCACCTCAGCCTGTCCTCGCACGGAGTATCCGGCGGGCAGGACGCCGGGAACGAGGCACCCCTGGTGCGGATGCACTCCGAATGCCTGACCGGGGACGTCTTTTCCTCCTTCCGCTGCGACTGCGGCGAGCAGCTCGAACAGGCACTGCACCTTGTCGCCGAACAGGGTGGCACAGTGCTCTACCTGCGCGGCCAGGAAGGCAGGGGGATCGGTCTGGCCAACAAAATGCGCGCCTACGCCCTGCAGGAGGCGGGGGCAGACACTGTCGAAGCCAACGAACAGCTCGGGTTGCCGGTCGATGCCAGGGACTACCAGGCCGCGGCCGCGATCCTCCAGCAGCTGGGCCTGGGCGCAATCCGACTCCTGAGCAACAACCTCGAGAAGCGCGACAAACTCCTGCTGCACGGTATCGAGATCACCGCAATGGTGCCCTCGGAGGTACCCGCGCGGGCCGAGAACCAGCGCTACCTGATGACCAAACGGGACCGGCTGAACCATCAGCTGCCCCTCCTGGCTGACCACGAACTCCACCAGAGCTAACCACCCACACACGAGAAGAGATACTTCATGAGCGGCCACGGCGCACCACCTATTGACCTCAGCCACCTTGCCGGAGCGAAGCACCTGCGCCTCGCCATCGTCGCCGCCAGCTGGCACACGCAGATTATGGACGGGCTGCTCGACGGCGCACTGCGCGCCGCGCGTGATGCTGGCATCGAGCCGGTGGTGGTGCGGGTCCCGGGCAGCTTCGAGCTGCCTGTCGCCGCCGCCAGGCTGGCACCACATGTGGAAGCGGTGGTGGCGCTCGGCGTCGTCATCCGCGGCGGTACCCCGCACTTTGACTACGTCTGTCAGGCCGCCACCTCGGGACTGACCGATGTGAGCGTGAGGACCGGGAAACCCATCGGCTTCGGTGTGCTGACCTGCGACACCGAGCAGCAGGGGCTGGACCGCGCGGGGCTGCCCGGATCCAGCGAGGACAAGGGGTACGAATCGGTGGCGGCGGCGTTGACCACCGCGGCGGTGCTCAACGCGTGGCAGGGGTAGAGCTTCGTCACACGGCACCAGCCGAATGAGGCTCAGCGGCGTCAACCCAGTAACGTTGGCATTGTGAAAAGCTTCGAAACACTCTTTGCTGAACTCAGCGCAAAAGCTGTTGCCCGCCCAGACGGGTCGCGGACCATCGCTGAACTCGATTCAGGTGTGCATGGCATCGGCAAGAAAGTGGTTGAGGAAGCCGCCGAGGTGTGGATGGCAGCCGAGTACGAATCCGATGAGGCGGCCGCCGAGGAAATCTCCCAGCTGCTCTACCACCTGCAGGTCCTGATGATCGCCAAGGGTCTGACGCTGGACGACGTGTACAAGCATCTATAGCCACCGTCGCATCCCAGATTAAGGTCCCACCAGCAGCAGACTCCATCGAAAACTTCAGCGAAAGAACCCCTATGCTTCGTGTAGCAGTCCCCAACAAGGGCGCCCTGTCCGAATCGGCCTCCGCCATGCTCGCCGAGGCCGGCTACCGCCAGCGCCGCGACACCCGCGAGCTGGTCCTGGAAGACCCGGACAACGGAGTCGAATTCTTCTTCCTCCGTCCCCGCGACATTGCTGTCTATGTGGGAGCCGGAACACTTGACGTCGGCATCACCGGCCGTGACCTGTTCCTGGACGCCGACGTCGACGCCGAGGAGCGGCTGACGCTGGGATTCGGCGCCTCGACCTTCCGGTTCGCCGGACCCGTTGGACACTTCAGCAGCGTCGCCCAGCTGGACGGCAAACGCCTTGCTACCAGCTACGACGGGCTCTTGCGCCGGTACCTGGCTGACCACGGAGTCGACGCGAATGTGGTGCGGCTCGACGGCGCCGTTGAGTCGTCGGTGCGTCTCGGCGTCGCTGACGCCATTGCAGACGTCGTCGAGACCGGCAATACGCTCAAGGCCGCAGGAATGGAAATTTTCGGTGACCCCATCCTGCGCAGTGAGGCAGTTCTCATCGGCCGCAACGGCGATGCCCCCGCTGGCCTCGACGTGCTGATCCGCCGGCTGCAGGGCGTCCTCGTCGCGCGACAGTACGTGCTGATGGACTACGACATCCGCAAGGACCTGGTCGACGCGGCGGCCGTGCTGACCCCGGGGCTGGAATCTCCAACAGTTTCGCCGCTTCGCGACTCGGACTGGGTGGCCGTCAGGTCCATGGTGCTGCGCAATCAGACGAACCGCATCATGGATGAGCTGTACGAGCTGGGCGCCCGCGCCATCCTGGTCAGCACCATCCACGCGTGCAGGGTCTAGGGCAGCGCGCTCATGGGTGTAGCCATTCGCGTCATTCCGTGCCTCGACGTTGACGCCGGTCGGGTAGTCAAAGGCATCAACTTCGCTGATCTGCGCGACGCAGGCGATCCGGTGGAACTCGCTCATCGCTATGACCTCGCCGGAGCCGACGAATTGACCTTCCTCGACGTGACGGCGTCCTCCGGGAACCGGGACACCACCTTCGACGTCGTTGCCCGCACCGCCGAGGAGGTCTTTATCCCGCTGACCGTGGGCGGGGGAGTCCGAGGCATCGCCGACGTCGACAAGCTACTGCGGTTCGGTGCCGACAAGGCGTCAATCAACACGGCGGCCGTCAGCCGTCCGGAGGTCATCGACGAGATCACGAGCCACTTCGGGGCACAGGTGCTGGTGCTGTCACTTGATGCGCGCCGCACCTCCGGCAGCACGACGCCGTCGGGCTTTGAAGTGACCACCCACGGAGGCCGCCAGGGTACCGGAATCGACGCCGTCCAGTGGGCCCGCGAAGCAGCGGACCGAGGAGTGGGCGAGATCCTCCTCAATTCGATCGATGCCGACGGTACGAAGGCAGGGTTTGACCTTGAAATGATCAGGGCAGTGCGTGCAGTGGTCGCTGTGCCGCTGATCGCTTCGGGTGGGGCCGGAGCGCCCGAGCATTTCCCGCCGGCGGTCCAGGCCGGTGCCGACGCGGTCCTGGCGGCTTCGGTCTTCCACTTCGGGCCACTGGATGCCATTGCCCAGGTCAAGAAGGCCATCCGCGACGCGGGCTTCCCGGTCCGCTAACACCTCCCGCCCAAGAGTTAGATCTGGCGACGCCGGCAGCGCCGACGTCGCCAGATCTAACTCTTCGGCCGGGGGGTGTGGGGTGCTAGGGAGAGCGTCTAGAGGCCTACTTCGGCGCTGTCCAGGAGCGCGACGGCGTCAGGCTGGCCCTCGAACGTGACGAGCGCGTGGCGGGTGCGGCCGTGGGCGTGCATGAGCAGTTCCCCTGGATCACCCTTGATCGCCACCGACACGGGGGCCCGCTTCGCTACATGACGTGGACCGTCGGACCGGACCAGCACGATGCCTAGATCCACCCCGCGGTACAGGATGGCTGCCCGTTTGATCAGTTCGTCCCAGAGAGCGTTTGAGTAGTCCTCATCGAGCGCGCGGGGTGCCCACCGGCTCCGCGCGCGGCGGACATCTTCGGTGTGCACAAAATACTCGATCAGGTTTGCGCTGGCATCGAGGGACCTGGAACGCTTCATGGGGGAGTAAAAGGGGTGGCCGGCGCGGAAATCACCGACCAGTTTTTTGTAGCCTTCGGCTGACTCAGCCGTGGCAGCCATTTTGCGCACCGACTGGTCCGAAACGGCTGCCAGGGGCTTGATGACCATGGCGAGACCTACTGCCGGTCGGTGTTCCCGCAGGTACAGGTGAGCTGCCAACTCCTTGGTCTGCCAACCATCACAAAGCGTCGGCGAGTGAGGCCCTGCTGCGAGAAGCGTTTCGGCCAAGGCTTCTCGGGACGGTGCTACGTATTCCATCACTGCTGAAACTAGCAGATTCGCTGCTTCTTGGCACTAGGAACCGCCGGGCGGCTGGGCGAAAAGCCCTACCAGTGCGCGTCAGGTGACGTGCTGCAGGCGCGATAGAATCGGGAGCGATGCCATCACACACCGACACCCCACCAGCGCCCGATTCTCACGAGGGGACGACCCTCGACCCTGCAATTGCCGCAGCCCTGAAGCGTGACCCTGCCGGTCTGGTCGCCGCGGTGATCCAGCAACACGATTCGGGCGAAGTTCTCATGCTCGGCTGGATGGATGACGAGGCGCTCCGGCGCACGCTCACCAGCGGGCGGGTCACCTTCTTCTCCAGGTCGCGCGGCACCTACTGGCGCAAAGGGGACAGCTCGGGGCACATCCAGTGGGTCAAGTCGGCAGCCCTGGATTGCGACGGCGACGCCCTCCTGATCCGCGTCGACCAGGTGGGTGCTGCGTGCCACACCGGCACCCGGACCTGTTTTGATGGCAGGAACCTCGCCGTCGTCGTCGGTCACGCCACCACAGTGATTTCCTCCACCGCCAGCTGAAAGAACATACATAGCATGCAGGAACTTGGAGTCATCAGCCCTAGCCTTGCCGAGTTTCGCGAGCTCGCGAACGAGCGCCGCGTAGTACCGGTGCACTTGAAGGTCCTTGCTGACGCTCATACGCCGATCGCTATTTACCGCAAGCTCGCCGATGGGCAGCCCGGCACTTTCCTGATGGAATCGGCGGCTGTCGGAGGCGTGTGGTCACGGTATTCGTTCATCGGGGCCCACTCCAGGGCGACGCTCACCAGCGTCGGCGGTGAAGCCCACTGGCTGGGCGAGCCACCCGCAGGGGTGCCCACCTCAGGTAATCCGGTGGAAGCCCTGCGCCAGACCATCGAGGCGCTGCGCACCCGCCGTTTCGATCACCTGCCACCCTTCACCTCGGGGCTGGTCGGTTTCATCGGTTGGGAATCGGTCCGCCACTGGGAGCGGCTGACCAGCCCACCCGAGGACGATCTTTTCCTGCCCGAGCTGGCCATGTGCCTGGTGACCGACATGGCTGTGCACGACAACTCCGAGGGGACCCTCACGCTGGTGGCCAACGCCATCAACTTTGATGGGTCGGGCGAGCGGGTTGACGAGGCCTGGCACGATGCTGTCCAGCGGATCCGGTCAATGCTTACCACCCTGGGAGAAGCCGCGGAGCAGCCCGTGTCAGTCCTGGAGCACGGTTCGGTGGATACCGCCGAACTGCTGGCCCGAGTCGACGAGCGCTGGGACAAGTCCAAATATCTTGCCGCCATTGAGCGCGGCAAGCAGGCGATCGTCGACGGCGATGTGTTTCAAGTGGTCATTTCGCGGCGCTTCGAACTCGACTGCGACGCCTCCCCGTTGGACGTTTACCGGGTGCTCCGCAACACCAACCCCAGCCCCTACATGTACCTGTTCAGCCTCGCGGACGCGGACGGCCGCGAATACTCGATCGTCGGATCCTCCCCAGAGGCACTGGTGACCGTCACCGGCAAGGACGTCATCACCCACCCCATCGCTGGGTCCCGCCCGCGGGGGCAGACCCTGGAGCAGGACCGGGCACTGGCTGAGGAACTCCTGGCCGATGAGAAGGAGCGCGCCGAGCACCTGATGCTGGTGGACCTCGCACGCAACGACATCTCGAAGGTGTGTATCCCCGGCTCGGTTGACGTCACCCAGTTCATGGAGGTGGAGCGATTCAGCCACATCATGCACCTGGTCTCCACCGTGGTCGGGTCCCTGGCCCCCACCAAAACTGCTTACGACGTTCTCGCAGCGACTTTCCCAGCCGGAACACTCTCGGGTGCACCCAAGCCCCGCGCGCTGCGCCTGATCGACGAAGTCGAACCCCACCGCCGCGGTATCTACGGCGGAGTGGTCGGATACCTCGACTTCGCCGGCGACATGGACCTGGCGATCGCCATCCGCTCGGCCCTGCTGCGGGACGGACGCGCCTATGTCCAGGCCGGCGGCGGAATTGTCGCTGACTCGGTCCCTGGGGACGAAGCGCAGGAAACGGTCAACAAGGCGGCAGCACCGCTGCGGGCCGCACTGATCGCTTCAAGTCTGAGAACCGTCGTCGCCCCGGACGGGTTGGAGGTCCTATGAGCACCACACCACTCACTACCAACGAGGGCGGCGCCCCGCAGGGCCAGCGCGCCTGGCAGCGCAAGGGCACAGTCATCCTGGCCACTGTGCTGTTGTCCCTCGCTGCCTTTGCGAGTACCACCCAGACCTGGCTGACAGTGATCCTGCCCCAGGACGCCGTCCAGACACCCGATCTACAGATCCCGGGAAGCGACGCTGCGACAGCCGTCACCGCCTTCGCCCTCGTCGCGTTGGCCGCAGCGTTGGCTGTCTCCATTGCCGGGCGGATTGCCAGGGTGCTGGTGGTCGCTATCCTCCTCATCGCTGGCGTCGGCATTACCTGGAACAGTCTTCTGGTGATCGCTGACCCCACCGGTGCCGCGGCACCGGCCATTGGTGAGGCAATTGGCGTCAGCACCAATAGTGGTGCCGAGCTCATCCTGAGTGCTTTCCCGTGGCTGGCTGCGGTTGCAGGCGTGCTGTTGATCGCCACTGCCGTGTGGATGCTCCTCGCCGGCCGCAGCTGGAACCGGTCCACACGATACGACAAAGTGACAGCCGAGAACCCGACGGCGCGGAAGACCACCGCACACTCGGATGAGATCGACAGTTGGGACCAGCTCACCAAGGGAAAAGATCCCACCGGCTAATGGAGTGAGGGCAGACCGCGGTCGCCCTGAACTAATGGCAGAATGGACAACAGACCAGTTTCAAGGAGAGTCACCATGGCCAAAGACGCCACAGCCAACGCAGCAACCCGGAACGCCTCGACAGAGCATCCGGAAAATTCAATCGAAAACCATGCATCGATGCACGACGAGACTCTCGGGCACGGCAATAGCCCCGCCGCCTGGACCTGCGTCCTGATCATGCTGGCTGGCGCCGCCGTTTCCTCCTTCGCGTACGTCTTTTCCAGCACCGAGGGAAATTTCACCGCCGGCACTGTGCTGTTCTGGATCGGTATCGCAGTGATGGTTGTTGGTTTGGCTGCCGGATTCGTCATGAAGCGGGCAGGCTTCGGTGTTGGCGGTTCACGACTGAACGAGAAAGACGACTAGGTGAGCGTTCTCGACGACATCATTGCGGGAGTGCGTGAGGACCTCGCGCCCCGCGTTGCTGCACGGCCTCTGGAGCAACTGCGCGGGGACGCCGCTGCCGCTCCCAAGCCTCGTGATGCGTTCGCAGCCCTGCACTCAGACGGCTCGGGGATCACGCTCATCGCCGAGGTGAAACGCCGCAGCCCCTCCAAGGGCGCACTGGCTGACATCGCCGATCCTGCCGGGTTGGCAGCGCGGTATGAAACTGGTGGGGCAGCAGTCGTCAGCGTCCTGACCGAAAGCCGTCGATTCGGGGGCTCCCTCGCGGACCTCGACTCGGTACGCGCGGCAGTCGACCTTCCACTCCTGCGCAAGGATTTCACAGTTGACGAGTACCAGATCTGGGAGGCCCGTGCCCACGGCGCCGACCTGATCCTGCTGATCGTCGCGGCGCTCACTGACGACGAACTCAGCGGCTTCCTGGCACTGACCCACGACCTCGGCATGAACGCCCTGGTGGAAACCCACACGAGCGCCGAAGTCGAGCGGGCCGTTGCGGTTGGGGCCAGGATCATCGGGATCAACGTCAGGAACCTCAAGACCCTCGACATCGACCGTTCAGTGTTCGCGCCACTGGCCGCCGGGATTCCGGACGGCACAGTGATCGTCGCCGAATCCGGAGTGCGGGACGTGGCCGACGTCGGGCGGTTCGCTGCTGACGGAGCGGACGCCATTCTCGTCGGCGAGGCATTGGTCCGTCACGACAACCCTGAAGACACTATCGCCGCGTTCCTCGACGCCGGCCGCAGAGCGCACCTGGCGCTCCAGAACCAGCTGGGCGCCTAGTTACCGGTACGCAGCACACCACCACAAAAGGACAGGCAAGCTCATGACCGAATCGCCACAGACAGCCAACGCACCCACCGAGGTGACCGAGGGTACCGCTGACGCTTTCCTCAACCCGACGGACAGCCTCCGCCACGCACCCGGACCGTACTTTGGCGAGTACGGCGGCCGGTGGATGCCTGAGTCGCTGATCGCTGCCCTGGACGAGCTGCAGGACACCTTCGAGAAGGCCAAGGCTGATCCAGAGTTCACCGCCCAGGTGGCCGAGCTGAACCGGACCTACGCTGGCCGACCGTCCCTGCTCACGGAAGCGAAGCGCTTTGCCGAGCATGCCGGCGGTGTGCGGGTGTTCCTCAAGCGTGAGGACCTCAACCACACCGGGTCCCACAAGATCAACAACGTGCTGGGCCAGGCCCTGCTTGCCAAGCGCATGGGTAAGACCCGTGTCATTGCCGAAACCGGCGCGGGTCAGCATGGGGTGGCCAGCGCCACCGCCGCGGCGCTGATGGGCCTTGAATGCGTTGTCTACATGGGGGCCGAAGACTGCCGACGCCAGGCGCTGAACGTCGCCCGGATGGAACTGCTGGGTGCCACAGTTGTCCCGGTCACCAGCGGGTCACAGACCCTCAAGGACGCCATCAACGAGGCACTTCGTGATTGGGTTGCCAACGTCGACAGTACCCACTACCTTCTCGGCACCGCCGCCGGAGCCCACCCGTTCCCCTCGATGGTGAGGTACTTCCACGAAGTCATCGGCGAAGAGGCCCGCGAACAGATGCTGGCCGAAACCGGAAAGCTGCCTGACGCAGTGTGCGCCTGCATCGGCGGCGGGTCGAACGCGATCGGCATGTTCCACGGGTTCCTTGACGACCCAGGAGTAGCCCTCTACGGCTTCGAAGCCGGTGGAGACGGCGTCGAAACCGGCCGCCACGCTGCGACCATCAGTCTGGGACGTCCAGGTGTGCTGCACGGCGCCCGCTCCTACCTGATGCAGGACGACGACGGCCAGACCATCGAATCGCACTCCATCTCTGCTGGCCTCGACTACCCGGGTGTTGGGCCCGAACACGCTTACCTGGCCGACATTGGGCGGGTCAGCTATGCACCCATCACCGATGCCGAAGCTATGGACGCTTTCCGGGTCCTGTGCCGCAGCGAGGGAATCATTCCAGCTATCGAGACAGCTCACGCCCTCGCGGGCGCCATGAAGGTGGGCCAGCGCCTCGCCGCCGAGGGTGGGGACCCAGCAGAGAAGATCGTGCTGATCAACCTCTCTGGCCGCGGTGACAAGGACGTAGCAACTGCCGCCGAATTTTTTGACCTGTTGCCAGACGACAGCGCTGAATCCGACATCGGGAAGGACGGGGAACAGCTGTGACCACCCAGACCACCAGCAAAGCCGCCGCGGCGATTGACCGGGCCCGCGGAGCCGGTCGCGCCGCGCTGATCGGTTATCTCCCGGCAGGGTTCCCCGATGTCCAGACCACTATCGATGCGGCGCTTGCCATGGCCGAGAATGGGGTGGACCTGATCGAAATTGGGATCCCCTACTCGGATCCGGTGATGGACGGCCAGGTGATTCAGGAAGCCACCGTGCAGGCCCTCCAGAACGGGTTCACCGTCGAGAAGATCTTCGACATTGTCGCCGGTATCACGTCCCAGACAGACGCAGCTGTTCTGGTAATGACCTATTGGAACCCGGTGATGCAGCTGGGCGTCCGCGAATTCGCCAGGCGCCTGCACGAGGCGGGGGGAGCGGGACTGATTACTCCTGACCTCATCCCGGATGAGGCCGGCGAGTGGTTGGCAGCCTCCGATGAATTTGGTCTGGACCGGGTCTTCCTGGTGGCGCCGTCCACCAGCCCTGAACGGATGGAGCGCACAGTCAAGGCGAGCCGCGGATTCGTCTACGCCGTGTCAATCATGGGCATCACCGGCGCCCGTACGGCTGTCAGCTCGGCGGCACACGCCGTCGTCGACGCCGCCCATGGCGCGGGTGCTGAACGCGCCTGCGTGGGACTGGGGGTCTCCACCGCCGCCCAGGTCAAGGAGATTGCTGCGTATGCGGACGGGGTGATCGTTGGGACAGCACTCGTCGCCGCCCTGCGCGACGGCGGGGTCGCGGCCATCGCGGAACTGACCAAGGATCTTCGTAGCGGAACGGGAAAGAACTAACCCATGCATATCGTGAGCACCATCGGGGCGCTTCCCGCCAGTATCCCCAGCCCGCCAGCGGAGTGGGCATCGATCAGCCTTGGGCCGCTCACTCTCTACACCTATGCCCTGTGCATTCTGGCGGGCATTGTCCTGGCGCTCCTGCTCACTGTAGCCCGGTGGAAGCGGTACGGCGGCAACCCGGATGTCATCTGGGATGTTTCGATCTGGGCGATCCCGTTCGGCATCCTCGGCGGACGGCTCTATCACGTGGTGTCCTCACCTGACGCCTACTTCGGGCCCGACGGAGACCTGTCCCGCATCCCACGGATCTGGGAGGGTGGTTTGGGTATCTGGGGTGCCATTGCCCTCGGCGCTGTCGGCGCCTGGATCGGGTGCCGCAGGTCAGGGGTCCGCCTGAGTGCTTTCGCCGATGCCGCAGCACCCGGGATTCTGCTAGCGCAGGCCGTGGGGCGGTTGGGTAACTGGTTCAACCAGGAACTCTTCGGGTCACCGACCACCCTGCCCTGGGGGCTGGAAATCGACCCTGAGAACCAAAACTTCCCCGATGGCCTGCCGGTCGACACCCTCTTCCACCCCACCTTCCTGTACGAGCTGCTGTGGAACCTCGCCGGCGTCGCGCTCCTATTGCTGCTCGACAAGCGGTTCGGTCTACGCGGCGGCATGATGTTCTGGGCCTACGCGGCCTTCTACACAGCGGGCCGGGTCTGGATCGAAGCGCTCCGGATTGACGACGCCGAGCTGGTCACGTTCTTCGGTGTCACCCAGCGCCTCAACGTGTGGACCAGCATCCTGGTTCTAGTGGGTGCGATAGCTGTCCTGGTCTACCTGGGTATGAAGCGCAAGGGTGCCGACGCGCCGTCGCTGTACCTCCCTGGTCGGGAACCAGTTCCCGGAACCGCCGATGCCGACGGCGAAGCCCATCTGACAGACACGGGGGAAACGAAATCCACTACCCGTGGTAATCTCGTCGAAACAAACGGCAGCCAGGAAAACCTTCCCGAAAAGGAAGCCTCTTCTGAAAAGCCAAGGGATAAGGATTCCCACCCCTAGCGTCCAGGGCCACCGCCCACACTGGACTCATCGCCACAGCGACGTGGCCGCGGCGCCTCGGCGGAACACCCCACTTCCGGCGCACCGACTATGGCCGGGCACACCAGGGCCCGTTCGTTCTGCAATCGTTGTCCCCAGAACATGGGGGAAGCGTCAGCCAAGCCATAGAATCGTCTATAAGTTCGTGTAGTGCTCAGCCCGGAGAGGGTTGCACACCTGGGGCCAAGGCCGTCCCCTCCCGACGCTCCATTCTGGGGGAAGGACTCTACCTATGATCGTTCCTACAACCGGTGATTCCACCGCCGGCACTTCAACAGTTGACGAATCTGCTGCTGCAACCTCTGCAGCCGAGCAGACCCAGTCGATCGCTCAGGACGCCACTTACCCTAAGGCGGCGTCCGACGTCGCCAGTCCTGCTGTCGAGTCTCCCTTCGACCGGTTCTCGAACATTCCTGAGGCCACCGGACTTTACAACCCCGAAAATGAGAAGGACGCGTGTGGCCTGGCCGTCATTGCCACCCTTCGTGGTGAACCCGGTCACGACATCGTCGACCATGCGCTGACCGCCCTGCGTAACCTGGAACACCGCGGCGCGGTGGGCGCCGATGAGGGGACCGGTGATGGGGCAGGTCTGCTGACCCAGGTGCCGGACGAGTTCTTCAGGGCAGTCGTTGACTTCGACCTCCCACCCGCAGGGCACTACGCCGTCGGGACCGCGTTCCTCCCTGCCGAGGGACGCGAGGAACAGACAGCGCGCGCCGGGCTGGAGGCGATCGCCGAGTCGGAGGGGATGACGGTTCTCGGGTGGCGAAATGTGCCCATCCAGGCTGACCTCGTCGGCGCAATGGCCCGAGCCTGCATGCCGCAGTTTGTCCAGCTCTTCCTGTCACCGACTGCGCCAGGTGACGGCGCTGCCGAAACCGTCGATATCGATGCACTGGCTTTCCGGGTGCGGAAACGCGCCCAGAACAAGCTCGGCGTGTACTTCCCCTCGTTGTCCTCGAAGACCATGGTCTATAAGGGGATGCTCACCACAGCCCAACTGGAGCCGTTCTATCCGGATCTGTCCGACCCGCGGTTCAAAACCAAACTTGGCATTGTCCACTCCCGGTTCTCCACCAACACGTTTCCGTCCTGGCCACTGGCCCAGCCGTTCAGGACCATCGCCCACAACGGCGAGATCAACACGGTCAAGGGCAACCGCAACTGGATGCGTGCCCGCCAATCGCAGCTCTCCCATAGCCTCCTCGGAGACGACCCCGAGGAGCTGTTCCCCATCTGCACCCCCGGTGCCTCGGACTCGGCGTCGTTCGATGAGGTGGCCGAGCTCCTGATGCTGTCCGGGCGGCCGATTACCCACGCCATCATGATGATGATCCCGGAGGCATGGGAAAACCACTCAACGATGGACCCCGCCCGACGGGCGTTCTACCAGTACCACTCAATGCTGATGGAACCGTGGGACGGACCGGCCGCCGTGTCCTTCACCGACGGCACCCTGGTCGGAGCGGTGCTGGACCGCAACGGACTCCGCCCGGCCCGCTACTGGGTGATGGAGGATGGGCTGGTGGTACTCGCCTCCGAGGTGGGAGTGATCGACATCGAACCCTCCAAGGTGGTCCACAAGGGCCGCGTGTCCCCGGGCAAGATGTTCCTGGTCGACACCGAGGAAGGCCGGGTGATCGAGGATCAGGAGATCAAGGCCGAGGTCGCCTCCGCGAACCCCTGGGGCGAGTGGGTCAAGGACAACCTGCTGCATTTGAAGGACCTCCCCGAGCGGGAACACGTCCTGCACACCAAGGCGTCAATCAACCGGCGCCAGCGCACCTTCGGGTACACCCAGGAGGAACTGCGTATTCTTGTGGGTCCGATGGCCAAGGCTGGCGCCGAACCACTGGGAGCGATGGGATCGGATACCCCGGTAGCCGTGCTGTCCAAGCGCCCCCGGCTGCTTTTCGACTACTTCGTGCAGTCCTTTGCGCAGGTCACCAACCCGCCGCTGGATTCGATCCGCGAGGAGCTGGTCACCTCCCTGCGGGCCTCGATCGGCCCGAACGGCAACTTGCTCTCCACCAAACAGGTGCACGCCCGGCAGCTGGGGCTCAGCTTCCCCGTGATCAACAACGATGAGCTGGCGAAGATTGCGAATCTCTCCAACGACGACGGCGAACGCGTCAGCATGAAGGTACGGGGCCTCTACCGGCCCGAGGGTGGGGAGGCGTCGCTGCGGGCCCGGCTCGCGGAAATCTGTGAACAGGTCTCCAGTGCCATCAACCGGGGCATCCAGTACGTGGTGCTTTCGGATCGTGACTCGAATGCTCAGTGGGCGCCAATTCCCTCTCTGCTGCTCACCAGCGCTGTCCACCACCACCTGCTCAAGAGTGCCAACCGGACCAAGACCTCACTGGTGGTCGAGGCCGGAGACGTGCGGGAGGTCCACCATGTGGCAGCCCTGATCGGCTACGGTTCCTCGGCAATTAATCCGTATCTGGCAATGGAGAGCTGCGAGGAACTGGTCCGCAACGGCGACGTCGTCGGCGTCACCGCCGAGCAGGCCGTCGCCAACCTCATCAAAGGTCTCGGCAAGGGCGTCCTGAAGATCATGTCGAAGATGGGGATCTCCACTGTCGGCTCCTACTGCGGGGCGCAAACCTTCGAGGCGCTTGGTCTCGGCCAAGAACTGGTTGACGAGTACTTCCACGGCACCCAGACACAGCTCGGAGGCGTCGGGCTGGATGTGGTGGCGGCCGAGACAGCCGCTCGCCATGCCAGCGCCTACCCCGAGGATGGTATCGAAGACCCACACCGGAGCCTCGACAACGGCGGCGAATACCAGTGGCGCCGCGAAGGCCCGCCCCACTTGTTCAACCCAGAAACGGTGTTCCGGCTCCAGCATGCCACCCGAGAGCGGCGCTATGACATCTTTAAGGCGTACACCAGCGGTATTGATGACCAGTCCAAGGAACTGATGACCCTGCGCGGTCTCCTTCAGTTCAGGGACGGAGTGCGGGAGCCGATTTCCATCGACGAGGTGGAACCGGTCTCCAGCATCGTCAAGCGGTTCTCCACGGGTGCCATGAGCTATGGGTCCATCTCCCAGGAAGCCCACGAAACGCTGGCCATCGCCATGAACCGGCTGGGCGGCAAATCCAACACCGGTGAGGGCGGCGAGGACGTCGATCGGCTGCTCGACCCGGAGCGCCGATCAGCAATCAAGCAGGTCGCTTCGGGGCGATTCGGTGTGACCAGTCTGTATCTCAGCAATGCCCAGGACATCCAGATCAAGATGGCTCAGGGGGCAAAGCCCGGCGAGGGCGGCCAGCTGATGAGCCAGAAGGTCTACCCCTGGATAGCACGCACCCGGCACTCAACTCCTGGCGTGGCGCTGATCTCCCCGCCACCGCACCACGATATCTATTCCATCGAGGACCTTGCCCAGCTCATTTATGACCTGAAGCGGTCAAACCCCTCAGCACGCGTCCACGTCAAGCTGGTCTCCGAAGTGGGGATTGGCACAGTGGCTGCGGGAGTGACCAAGGCCAAGGCCGACGTCGTCCTGATCTCCGGGCACGACGGTGGCACCGGTGCCAGCCCCTTGAATTCCCTCAAGCATGCTGGCGTCCCCTGGGAGCTGGGGCTGGCTGAAACGCAGCAGACCCTGATGCTCAATGGGCTTCGCGACCGCGTGGTGGTCCAGGTGGACGGTCAGCTCAAGACGGGGCGCGATGTAGTGATTGCCGCCCTGCTCGGCGGTGAGGAGTTCGGCTTCGCTACGGCGCCGCTGGTGGTCTCGGGGTGCATCATGATGCGCGTCTGCCACCTGGACACCTGTCCGGTGGGAGTAGCAACACAGAACCCCGAGCTGCGCAGCAGGTTCTCCGGTAAGCCCGAGTTTGTGGTCAACTTCTTCGAATTCCTCGCTGAAGAGGTCAGGGAGATTCTGGCCGGGCTGGGCTTCCGGTCCATCGAAGAGGCAATCGGCCATAGCGAGTTCCTCGATGCCCGGAAGGCAATCGACCACTGGAAAGCCGATGGGCTCGACCTTGACCCGATTCTGCGGGGCAACGAGTTCGGCGATGATGCGCCGATGCGCAACATGACTACCCAGAATCATGATCTTGACCAGCACTTCGACAATCGTCTGATGGAGATGAGCGCCGACGCGTTGGAGAGCCGCGCGCCGGTGCGGATCTCGGTTAACGTGGTCAACACGGACCGATCGGTGGGGACCATGCTGGGCCACGAGGTGACCCGACGGTTCGGCGTGGACACCCTCGCCACCGATACCATCGACGTCACGCTGACAGGACAGGCGGGCCAGTCGCTCGGCGCTTTCCTGCCGGCGGGCATCACGCTGCGGTTGTTCGGCGACTCGAATGACTACGTGGGCAAGGGACTCTCCGGCGGCCGTATCATCGTACGGCCGGACCGCTCCAACGTGTTCGCTGCCGATCGCAACGTCATTGCCGGGAACGTGATCGGCTACGGCGCGACCAGCGGTGAGATCTTCCTCAGAGGCCAGGTGGGGGAGCGTTTCCTGGTGCGCAATTCGGGTGCGACAGCAGTTGTCGAGGGCATCGGAGACCATGGTTGCGAGTACATGACTGGCGGGCAGACCCTGATTCTGGGACGGACCGGCAGGAACTTCGGGGCTGGCATGTCCGGCGGTACCGCCTACGTGCTCGATCTCAACCGGCGACAGATGAACATTCAGAGCCTGGAGAACGGCGAGCTGCGGCTTGTCGACCTCGACGCTGAGGACATCGAGATTGTGCGCCAGCTGATGATCAAGCACGTGGAAGAGACCGAATCAACCCTTGCGGTGCACCTGTTGGACAATTTTGAGGACACGATCACCCGGCTCACCAAGGTGCTGCCGCGTGACTATGCTGCTGTCCTTGATGCCCGGGCGGCGGCAATCGAAGATGGCCTCGACCCTGACGGTGAAGAAGCCTGGACCCGAATCTTGGAGGTAACCGGTGGGTGATCCACGCGGATTCATGAAGGTACGCGAACGCCAGACCCAACCCCGCCGGCCCGTGCCGGTGCGGATTATGGACTGGAAAGAGGTTTACGAGGCGCAGGAGAAGGGCGTTCTCAAAGCACAGGCCGGGCGGTGCATGGACTGCGGTGTCCCGTTCTGCCATCAGGGCTGCCCGCTGGGTAACCTGATCCCTGAATGGAATGATCTGACCTACCGGGACAAGGGCCGGGAAGCGATTGAGCGGCTGCACGCCACCAACAATTTTCCCGAGTTCACTGGTCGGCTGTGTCCTGCACCCTGCGAAGCCTCCTGTGTGCTGGGGATCAACCAGCCTCCGGTCACCATCAAGCAGGTGGAGGTGTCGATCATCGATGAGGCCTTCGCCGAGGGCTGGGTCGAGGCACACCCGCCGGAGCGGCTCACTGACAAGACCATCGCCGTGGTCGGTTCAGGGCCTGCGGGCCTGGCCGCTGCGCAGCAGCTGACCCGGACCGGGCATACAGTCGCTGTGTATGAACGTGACGATAAGGTCGGCGGGCTCATGCGCTACGGGATCCCCGACTTCAAAATGGAGAAGCACCATCTGGAGCGGCGCCTCGAGCAGATGCGTGCTGAGGGCACCCGGTTCAGGACCGGCGTCGAAGTTGGTCGGGATATCAGCTGGGACCAGCTGCGCCGCCGCTACGACGCAGTGGTGGTAGCCACCGGTGCCACCATCCCCCGTGACTTGCCCATTCCTGGCCGGGAGCTTGAGGGGGTCCACTTCGCCATGGACTACCTGGTGCAGGCGAACCGGGTGAGTGCCGGCGGCGTCGTCGAGCACCAGGTCGATGCGCAGGACAAGCACGTGGTGATCCTGGGTGGCGGGGACACAGGGGCAGACTGCCTGGGCACCGCCCACCGGCAGCATGCAGCATCAGTCACAACATTGGCCATTGGACAGCAGCCGCCAGCAGACCGCGCCGCGCACCAGCCATGGCCCACGTTCCCCACCCTGTTCGAAGTCGCCAGCGCCCACGAGGAAGGCGGTGAACGAACCTATCTGGCTTCCACAGTGGAGTTCGTGGGGGAGAACGGCAAGCTGACAGCCATCCGGGTGGCCGAGACCGAGTTTGTTGATGGCCGTCGGGTGCCGAAGGCTGGTACCGAGCGCAACATCCCCGCAGACCTCGTGTTCCTTTCCCTGGGATTCACCGGGCCGGAGCCGGCAGGTATCACCGAGCAGGTGCAGGCGGCTTTCGACGAGCACGGCAACATTGGCCGGGACGGTTACTACATGACCAACACGCCCGGGATTTTTGCGGCTGGCGACGCCGGCCGCGGACAGTCGCTGATTGTCTGGGCCATTGCGGAGGGGCGCGCCTGCGCCGCGGCGGTGGATCAGTGGCTGATGGGGGAAACCAAACTGCCAGCGCCGGTGGCTCCCACCGACCGTGCCATGGCAGTGCTCTGAGTGCACTTAGTCGCGGGCAGGCTGCCGCGCACCCAACAACACCTACTACAAGACGACTAGGCTAGGTTCCATGAGACGCGCAAAAATTGTTGCAACATTCGGCCCCGCGATTGCGAGCTATGAGAACACTATGGCGGTGTTGAAAGCCGGTGTGGACGTTGCCCGGATGAACATGAGCCACGGCGATCACACGGTCCACAACCAGACCTACGAGTATGTGCGGCAGGCTTCGAAGGAACTCGGTCGCCCGGTCGCGATCTTCGCCGATCTGCAGGGGCCCAAGATCCGCCTCGGACGCTTTGCCGACGGCCCACACGTGCTGGCCCCCGGCGACACCTTCACCATCACCACCGAGGACATCCCGGGCACCCAGGAGATCTGCTCAACCACCCACCTGGGGCTGCCACAGGACGTCAATGTGGGGGATACCCTGCTGATCGACGACGGCAAGGTAGCCATGCGGGCCACAGCGGTCGACGACGTCAAGGTGGTTGCAGTGGTGACAGTCGGCGGCGCGGTATCGAACAATAAGGGAATCAATTTGCCCGGCGTCGCTGTGAGTGTCCCAGCGATGAGCGACAAGGATGAGGCCGACCTCCGCTGGGCAATCCAGCGCGGCGTCGACATGGTGGCGCTGTCCTTCGTCCGGAACGCGTCCGACGTCGTCCGTGTGCACGAGATCATGGATGAAGAGGGACGCCGCGTCCCCGTCATCGCCAAGGTTGAGAAGCCCCAGGCTGTGGACGCCATCGAGGAGATCATCGACGCGTTCGATGCCATCATGGTGGCCCGCGGGGACCTTGGCGTTGAACTGCCGCTCGAGGAGGTTCCCATTGTGCAGAAGCGGGCTATCGAGCTTGCCCGTCGCTGGGCCAAACCGGTCATCGTTGCCACCCAGGTGCTTGAATCAATGATCGACAACCCCCGGCCGACGCGCGCCGAGGCTTCCGACTGTGCCAACGCGGTGCTGGACGGCGCTGACGCAGTCATGCTGTCCGGTGAAACCAGTGTGGGCAAGTACCCGATCGAGACGGTGCAGATGATGGCCAATATCATCGAGTCCACTGAGAAGCACGGACTGGACCGGGTCCCGCCACTGGGCAGCAAGCCCAAGACCCGCGGTGGTGCAATCACCCGAGCTGCAGTGGAAATCGCCGACCAGCTGGACGCCAAGTACATCTGTACCTTCACGCAGTCTGGTGACTCCGCTCGGCGCTTGTCGCGCCTGCGGCCGAGCAAGCCTGTGTTCGCCTTCACCCCCGTGGCGTCAACACTCAACTCGATGTCCATGATCTGGGGCATTCAGCCCATGCTCGTCCCCTTCGTTGAGCACACCGATCAGATGACTGCCCAGGTGGACCGAGTCCTGTTGGAACAGGGTCTGGTAGAGCTTAATGACCTGGTGGTTATTGCCGTCGGTTCGCCTCCCGGACAGGCCGGATCGACCAACTCCATCAAGGTGCACAAGGTGGGCGACATTGCCGACGCCGGGCAACTCCCCGACGGTTACACCCCGAATAAGGAGAAGGTCGGCCCCTGGCCGGTGAAGAACAAGCACAAGTAGGACCGCAGAACGTAGCAGGGCCCCGCTGGTTTCCACCGGCGGGGCCCTTCGGCACCAGAAACCGGCTGGCGCATCAGCTATA
>NZ_KI914716.1:0-20514 GCF_000520515.1 Arthrobacter sp. H20 | reverse complement strand
GCGCATCAGCTATATCTGGTGCGCCAGCCGGTTTCTGGCGCCGGTGGAGCTTTCTGGTGCGCTGGGCCCTGTGCGGTGGACTAGTTGACCTGATTGATGATGGTCTCGGCGACTTCACGCATGCTGAGGCGACGGTCCATGGAGGTCTTCTGGATCCAGCGGAAGGCTTCAGGCTCAGTCAGTCCCATCTTGGTGGTCAGGAGGCTCTTGGCGCGCTCGACCAGCTTGCGGGTGGCGAACTGTTCCTGGAGATCAGAGACTTCGTTCTCCAGTGCCTTGATCTCCTCATGGCGGGAGAGCGCAATCTCGATGGCTGGGATCAGGTCGGCGGGAGTGAACGGCTTGACGACGTAGGCCATCGCGCCTGCGTCACGGGCCCGTTCCACCAGCTCCTTTTGGCTGAAAGCGGTCAGCAGGACCACCGGGGCGATGCGTGCTTTCACGATCTGCTCTGCGGCGGTGATGCCGTCCATGACGGGCATCTTCACGTCCATCAGAACCAGGTCGGGTTTGTGCTCCTTAGCGAGCTGGACGGCTTTCTCACCGTTGTCGGCTTCTGCGACGACGTCGTAGCCTTCACCTCGGAGGATCTCCACAATGTCCAGACGGATGAGGGTTTCATCCTCGGCAACAATCACGCGCCGCGCAACTCCCGAGACGGTTGACTCGTTGGATTCAGACACAGCAGGCTCCTTGTTCAATCAATCATTTTGCCCGGCGGGGCAGCGCCCGTTGCCGGTTCACTGAAACAGCCTATCGGCATGTAGAGTAGTTTCGCGCACTGACGGAGACTTGAGTAGTTCATCTCATATGGGTCAGGAAGTATGTTAGCCCGAATGGCGGAATTGGCAGACGCGCTGCACTCAAAATGCAGTATCGAAAGATGTGTGGGTTCAAGTCCCACTTCGGGCACAGTGTTTCCCCTAGTCAGAGGCTGTTTCGCTCTCTGGCTGTGCACAAATCGGCGCAAAGTGTGCGCAGGGTGTGTCTGTTTTGGTTGGTGGGTTGCGGTTTCCTGTGGCGGGTTGCTTCCTTTCTCCTCCTGAAGCCCTTGCTGGCCTTCTTACTAGTTCATGGGTGAGGGGTGTTGAAGGTACATGACTTCGGTAAAAAATCATTGGCGGGTTTTCCCCGCAAAGCAATGTGCTGCACCTGCCCTTAGTACGCTGCGTCGGCGGAGGAAGCCAATTCCTTTCGGCGGCGCCGCTGTTCAACCGGGTCCGGTACAGGCGCTGCCGCGAGGAGCCTGCGCGTATAAGGGTGCTCTGGATGGCTTAGCACCTGCTCACGGTCGCCTTGCTCAACCACCATTCCGCGGTTCATCACGGCAATGCGGTCTGCCAACAGTTCTACTACGGCGAGATCGTGACTGATGAACAGGCAGGAGAACTGCAGGCGGGCCTGAAGGTCCATCAGCAGATCCAACAGCCGCGCCTGAACTGACACATCGAGCGCACTGGTAGGCTCATCCGCCACCAGGAGTTCAGGTTCGGGAGCTATTGCCCGGGCAATAGCTACCCGCTGACGCTGCCCTCCGGAGAGCTCATGCGGGAAGCGTTGCCGCCAGGAGGGCGGCAGCTCCACGCTCTCCAACAACTCCATAACCCGTGCATCCATTTCCTTTCGACCGCGCACCAGTCGGTGCAGACGCAAGGGTTCGCTGATGCAGTCGCCAATGGTGTAGCGCGGGTTCAGGGAAGCAGCCGGATCCTGAAACACCATGCCCAACCGGCGCCGCAGTGGACGGAGCTGGCTCCGGGACGCGTGGGTGATGTCCTGTCCCGCGACCACAACCCGGCCGGATGTCACAGCCTGGAGGCCGACCACCACCCGGCCGAGCGTCGACTTGCCCGATCCGGATTCACCCACCAATCCCAGAACCTCGCCGCGATGCATTTCCAAAGTGACCGAATCGACGGCGCGGAAGAATGGGCGGCCCAGCCGCCCGGGGTAGTCGACCACTATGTCCTGCAGTTGAAGGATCGGGCCGTCGTCGTTCGTCGTCGCACGGCTTTCAGCCGCTACTTTCGCGGCTTCATCGGCACTTTCCAGAAGCCGACCGGATTCGGGACGGTGACCCAGGTGAGGCACCGCGGCCAGCAATTGCTGGGTGTAAGGATGAGTAGGCTCGGCGAACAGTTTGTGCACGGGTGCCGCTTCGACGATCTCCCCATCCTTCATCACGATCACACGGTCGGCGATGTCAGCGACAACCCCCATATCGTGGGTGATGAGGATCATTGCCGAGGACACCCGGTGCCGGAGATCGCGCAACAGGTCCAGGATCTCAGCCTGAACGGTGACGTCCAAGGCGGTAGTGGGCTCGTCCGCAATCAGAACCTTCGGGTCGCAGGAGATTGCCATGGCAATCATCGCCCGCTGCCGCTGGCCGCCGGAGAGTTGGTGCGGATAGTAGTTCACACGGTTCCCGGGATCCGGTAGACCAACGAGCCCCAGTAGCTCTACCGCCCGTGCCTTGGCTTCCTTACGTGACAAGGACGTGTGCAACCGGAGAATTTCACTGATTTGCCAACCGATGGTGAATACCGGGTTCAGGGCTGTCATGGGCTCCTGGAAAATCATCGCGATGTCTCCACCGCGCATCTTCCGAACCTGCTTCTCGTCGAACCCGCTGATGTCCTCACCGTTGAGCTCGATGACCCCCCGGCGTGTGGCGGTCTTTGGAAGCAGGTCCAGCACCGACATGGCGCTGACGCTCTTCCCCGAACCTGATTCGCCAACGATCGCCAGAATTTCGCCCGGGTAGACGGAGAAGTTGACGTCACGAGTGGCGGGGGCTTCCCGTCCGCCGACCTTGAAGGTGACCGACAGGTCTCGGATGTCCAGCACCGGACTATCCTCGACCTTCATTGCTACAGGTGCTGACGACTCAGTCATGCTATTGCCCCTTCGGAGAGAACCGGTCGTTCGGTGAGCATGTCGAGCGCCTTCTGGTTGAGCACGAAGGCACGTTTCAGCGTCGCCAACTCAAGTCCGGCTTCGGCGTGCCGTAACCCGGGTAGCTCGCCTAGTACCTGCATGTTGAAGCGGTGCAGATCCTGCTGGTCGCGCAGTACCACCTCGACGGTAAGGTCGCTGTACCCGGCGGTCGCAGCCACGTAGCGGACGTCGGGCTGCTGGGTCAGAATCCGTGCCGCTTCCTCTACATGGCGAAGCTCCATGTGCAGCCAGTACATCGTAGGTGCCGTGTAACCGAAGAGTTCAGGGTCAACGATCGTCGAGAAGCGGACACGTCCCTCCCGCACCAGGGCATCCAACCGTCGTCGTGCTGCCGATTCGCTGGTCCCCAATCGCTGGGCCATGGCCGCGAAACTTGCCCGTGCGTCCCCGGCCAGCAGGTCGACGAGCGCCTGCTCGCGTTCGTCCAGCGGGCGCGGGGAACCCGCCTCCACCTCACCCCGCTCGGCTTCCAGTTGTGACACCGCCTCGGGTGGCAGTGCGCCGTCGAGCCAAAGGTTGGCCAACTTATAGTGCGCCACGACGCTTTCGGTGGTGGTCGACCAGACGCCCGGAATGCGGTCAATTTCGTTGAAAAGTATGGATCCAAGCTCCGCCTGGGAGCGCACAATCAGCTCCACGACGACGTCGAAGGACCCGGTGACCAGCGCGGCGAACCGGACATCAGGCCTGAGGGCGAGTTCCCTGGCTACTTCGGCGGTCGCTCCGGCCCGGCTGGTGATCTGCACGAGCACCGGATAACCCTTGCTGCACAGCAGCGGGTCGGTCGCGGCAATGACCTGGGCGGTGCCGTCGCTCAGCATCTGGTTGACGCGACGAGACACAGTGGAGTCGGAACTGCCGACGGCGCGGGCGATCTGCTGCCAGCTTGCGCGGCCATGGATCTGAAGCGCTGAGAGGATGCATCGATCCAGTTCGTCCAGTCGCTGCGGGCTTGGTTTGGTCATGGGTTCAAGTATGGCTCGCTCCTCCGACTATGTCCATGCAGAAATTCGTCGAATCTATTGCTCCTGATGGGGATATGTGGCAAATTATGGGAATTGTATGAGTTTTACCGTCGTCTCTCATACATCATCTGCCATTCAGGACGCGGAAGAATCCACCAGGAAGGCTCACGCCGTGCCACACCCCGCCAAGCGCTACACCGGCTACCGCTCCTACAGCTATCTCGAGGAGGGCCGCGACTATAAATCCTTCAATCTCGCGCCTGAGCTCGAGCGGGTTCCGGCTTATGCCGGGCCCGAACTGTCCACGGCCCAGCAAGAACGGGTCCAGCGTCTGCTCACCGAGAGCATCGTGCTCTCCACCCACGACCATCCCACCCGGTTCCCGGAGGATATTGACGAAACCATTGACTACAACCGGACCGGCCGGCACCGCACCGGGTACGAAGGGCTGGCCCGCTCCGGGATGACAGCGGTGATTGACAATTTCATGGACGGTACCGCCTGCGTCACCAGCCAGGCCGGCTGGAAGTGGACCGACATCATTGCCGATCTCGGGCTGCGCTTTTCCGATATCGCTCATCAGGACTACGTCATCAAGGCCGAAACCGTCGCCGACATTCATCATGCCAAGGAGACCGGGCGGCTGGCGCTCATCGCCGGGCTGGAGGCGTCAACTCCGATCGAGAACGAGTTGGACCGGATCGACATTCTTTACGGATTCGGCATCCGTCAGCTCGGCATCGCCTACAGCGAGGCAAACACGCTGGGCAGCGGCTTGAAGGAAAAGGGCGACGGCGGCCTGACAGTCTTTGGCCGACGCGCCGTGGAGCGGATGAACAAGCTGGGCATCGTCATCGACGTTTCACACTCCGGGGATGTCACCTCCATGGACACCATCGAGCAATCCACCAAACCCATCATGATCACCCATGCCGGAGCACGTGGCGTCTGGAACACGAACCGGATGAAGCCGGACTCCGTGATCAAGGCCTGCGCGGAGCGCGGCGGGGTGATTGGACTGGAGGCAGCCCCACACACCACGCTTTCGGCGGAACATCCGCTCCACACGATCGAGTCGGTGATGGACCACTTTGTGTACTGCGTTGAGCTGGTCGGAATCGAACATGTGGCCTTCGGCCCGGACACCCTTTTCGGCGATCATGTGGGCCTGCACAACCTTTTCGCGGGTGCGCTTTCCCTGGGTGAGGCCCACGCAGGGGTTGAATACGAACACGTTCCCTATGTCGATGGTCTGGAGAACCCGGCTGAGTGCTTCTGGAACATCGTCTCGTGGCTGGTATCCCACGACTATTCGGACGACGAGATCCGTGCCGTTGTCGGAGGAAATGCCATGCGGGTTATCGAGGAGGTCTGGATCTGATGAAGAATTCGACAGCGAGAAAACACCTGGCGCGGCTGGCCGTTCCCCTGGCACTGATGCTTGCGCTCGCCGGCTGTGTGCCGTCGGACCCGGATACGCAGGACCCCGGGGAAGCCAACGACAACGGCGGGAACCAGCTGGTGGTGGGTACCACCGCTGGCGTGGTCAACTTCAACCCGCTTGTCGGCAATAGCCGCACTGACACGTGGGTTACCAACCTGATGTATCCGTCGATGATGACCCTCAACGATGAGGCCGAGAAAGTTCCCTCTGTTGCAACGGAGTGGGGCTATTCCGAGGACGGTCTGACGGCATTTGTGGAACTGCGCGATGACATGGAGTGGACAGACGGCGAGCCTTTGAACGCCGAAGACGTCATCTTCACCATCAATGCGATCAAAGAAGAGCAAATCGGCACAGTCGCTGGAATGCTCGCAGCGTATGAGAGTGCCGAGGCAGTCTCCGACACCCGGATTGAGTTCACCCTGAGCCGCCCTGACGGTGCGTTCCTGAACAGTATCGGGTTCTGGATGCCGATCGTGCCCGAGCATGTCTTCGGCGAAGCCCCGTCAGTCGCGGAGTTCGCCAACGACTCGGACTGGGTTTCGGCCGGCCCCTTTGTCCTCACCGAGGTCGAGGACGGGCAGCGTTATGTGCTCGAGGCCACCGAGAACTACCCGCTGGTCGAATCGGGCAGCGCGAACGTGGATGAGGTGATTTTCCGGGTGTTCCCGGATGTCAACACCGAAGTGCTCGCGCTCCGCGCCGGCGACCTGGACATGATCGGCAACGCTCTCCCACCAGCCGTCGCGGAAGACCTGGCCGGTGACGATTCGGTGCAGCTGTTCACCGTTCCCTCGCTGGGCTGGGCACACATGCAGTACAACATGCGGAGGCCACCGCTGGATCAGGTCGAGGTACGGCAGGCGCTCGCCCACGCGGTCGACTATGACGCGATCCGCGAGGTGGTTTTGGGCGGCAACGCCATTTCAGCGAACTCCAGTGTGCTGACGCCTGTCTACGAGCAGTGGCAGGACGGCCTGGATCTGGAGGAGTACGCCTACGATCCGGAAATGTCCCGGCAGCTACTGGAAGACGCCGGTTTCGCCGATGCCGACGGTGACGACGTCTTCGACGAGCTGAGCTTCGAAATGGTCTACGACCAGGGCGATCCGATGGTCTCCACATGGGCGGAACTGGTGCGGGATCAGAGCCTTGACGCCGGCATCAACATTGAGCTGGTGGGTCTGGATCGCAACACCTACCTCGCCCGCACCGCTGACAGGGATTTCGACATCTATGCGGGGTCCTGGGCCATCATCGACGAGCCGCAGTCCAATTTCGCCCTGTTGTTCTCGCCGGAAGGGTTCATCAACTACGCGGGCGTGGAGGATCCCGAGGTCAACGACCTCATGGAGGAAGCCGCGACCGCACTCACGCCGGAAGAAGCGCAGGAACCGTTGCAGGAGATTGCCCGCATAGTTCACGACCAGGTGTACGACAACGTCATGTACGTGGAGACGTTCAACTTCGCCGCATCGTCGGAGTGGAGCGGCTTTGTACCCAAGCCCAGTGATCTGCTCTCGATTGTCAACGCTGAATCTCTCGCAAGTGTGAGCAAGGAATAAGTCCATGGCGTTCGCCCGCTTCGCGTTGTTACGGCTGCTACGGGGTCTCCTGACCCTGTGGTTCGCCATAACCGTGACCTTCTTCCTGGTCCGGTTGCTTCCAGGGGACCCTGCCCTGGCAGTGGCCAGTCCAACTATGACCGAGGAACAGCGCGCAATCATGCTCGCGGACTTCGGTCTGGACCAGCCGCTGCCGGTCCAGTACTTTACCTATCTGGGCCAGCTTCTGCAGGGCAACCTAGGGATCTCGTTCCGGCAGAGCGTGCCGGTACTGGACGTGCTGCTGGAACGACTGCCCTGGACGCTGGTCCTGACCGGCAGCTCTCTGATTGTCACGCTCATCATCGGGGTTCCACTGGCCGTCTCGGCAGCACGGCGGCGTGGTTCCCACATTGACCGCGCAGTGCAGGTCGGTGGAGTCATAGGTCAGTCGCTCTTTGTGCCGACCGTCGGGATCTTCCTCCTGTACGTCTTCGGCCTATGGCTTGGCTGGCTCCCCATCGGCGGGGCCATCGATAGAGGGGTCTCGGGGCTGGAAGCCTATGGCAGCATGCTGAGGCACCTCGTTCTGCCGTGCCTCAGCCTGGTGCTTCTCCAGCTTGGCTCGTACGTCCTGTTTCTTCGCACCAGCCTGATCGACGCCCTTGGCGAGGAGTACACAACCGTGGCTCGTTCCAAGGGTGTTTCGGAGCGCACCGTGGTGTGGAAGCACGCGTTGCGTAACGCGCTGCTACCCACCGTCACGCTCGTGGGGCTGCAGCTGGGTTTCCTCGTCGGTGGAGCCGTGCTGACCGAGACGATCTTTGCCTACCCCGGCATCGGCCGGGCTATCTACGAGGCCGTTGGGCAGCTGGACTTCGCAGTGCTGCAGGGCGCCTTCGTCCTGTTGGCAGCAACGGTTGTTCTGGCCAATCTACTGACCGACCTCCTCTACGGCATCCTCGACCCGAGAGTCAGGCAGGCATGACCTACAACCCAGCCACCACCCCGACCGCCGAACTGCTCGGCACCGATCTGTCACAGATGTCTCCGCGGCGGAAAACCTGGCGGGCGTTTGTCCGCAACCCGCTCGGCCTAAGTTCGCTGATCGTCCTGATCTTCATGGTTCTGCTTGCGATCGCCGCGCCGCTCATTGTCGAGGAGCCCAGCGGCTTCAGCGTGGCAGTGCTGGAGCCGCCGTCGTCCGAGCACTGGTTCGGCACTGACCATATCGGCCAGGACATCTTTGCCCAGATTGTCTGGGGGGCGCGGACCAGCGTGGCAGTCGCGGTGGGGGCTTCGGCGCTCGCCATCCTCCTGGGCACCGTGGTGGGGGTGGCTGCTGCCTACTTCCCGAGGCTGAACACACCGCTCGGCATGCTGATCGATGTGATGCTTTCCCTGCCCATCCTGCCGCTGATGATCCTGATCGCCGCGTTGGTCGGTCCCAGCATTTCCACTCTGGTGGTGGTGATCGCGGTGTTCTCTTGGCCCGAAGTGGCGCGCGTAGTCCGTTCCCAGGCGCTTCCTACGGTGACGCTGACGTATGTCAATGCGTCGCACGTTATCGGTGCCTCGAACCTGTGGGTCCTAACCAGGCACATCCTGCCTGCCGTCACCCCGGTGGTAGTGGTGTCCGTGGTGCTGACAGCCTCCAAAGCCGTGCTCAGTGAAGCCGGTCTTTCCTTCCTGGGACTGGGTGACCCGAACAGCTGGTCCTGGGGCACCGTCCTCTACAACGCGCAGCGCAGTGGCGTACTTGCCTCTGCATGGTGGACGGCACTGTTTCCGTCCCTGGCCATCCTGCTGTTTGTTGTGGCTGCCACTCTCTGTTCCCTTGCCTACAACGACGCCCGTAACCCCCGAATTCGAGGTGACTGAAACACCGTGAGCTTCTCGCAACGATTGCCTTTGTCCTTCTACCAGGATGTTCACCGCCGAGTGCGAACCGAGCTCGAACATCACGGACTCGACGTACTCCTCGTCGATGACCCACATGAGGTGGCTTACCTCACCGGCTTCTTCCATCACCCGAACGAACGCCCAGCGGCGGTATGGATTTCCGGTGACCGCGCCGTGCTTCTCGTGCCCGAACTGGAGCGTGAACACGCAATTGCGCAGCGTGCCGCCGTCGACAAGATAGTGGCCTTCGCCGAGTATCCCGGATTGCACAGCCCCTTCGAGCCGCTGGCCCGCTCTGTCGGCCGATCCGGCACGTGGGGTCATTCTCCGACTCTTTCCACCGGACGGCTCCACGAGCTGCAGACAGTCTTTGACGGCGTCGAGTGGCACATGTCAGGCATCGTGGACGGGCTGCGCCTGATCAAGAGTCCCGAGGAGATCGCCCTGCACCGCCAGGCCGCTGCTCTGGGGGATGTCATGTTGGACGCCGGCCGTGATCTGATCGAGGCTGCCATTGCCGACGGCGGTGCCCTCCCCACCGAAGCCGGGCTGGCCGGCCATGTGGCCCGCACCGGTACTTCGTGGATGTATGAGAACCATGACGACGTCGTCGTCGTTCCCATGTTGGCGGCCGGCCTGGTCTATGCGGGCGCCAACAGCGCCTTTCCGCACGGACTGCCGTCGTCGTACCGTCTGCAGGCGGGCGACACCGTCATCCTCTCTCTGGGCGGTGCGGTGGGCGGTCGCTACGCCGAAAGTGAGCGAACGTTTTTTCTGGGCGATCCCACCGATGAGCAGCTGCGCTATTTCTCAGCCGATCACCGCGCCCAGGAGGTGGGCACCAAGGAACTACGGCCGGGTGCCCTCTGCCGTGACGTCAACCGAGCCTGCCTGGACGTCATCCGAGACGCCGGGTTGACCGAATACATCCGTCACCGGCAGGGCCACGGGATCGGTCTGAACTTCCATGAACCCCCATGGCTGGAGGACGGGGACGCATCCGCACTCGAAGCCGGGATGGTGGTTTCCAGCGAACCGGGAATCTACGTTCCCGGGCACGCCGGTTACCGCATATCCGACACCGTCCTGATTACGGACGACGGCGCCGAACGCCTCACGCGCTATCCCCGCGACCTCGACGACGTGGTCATCAACCTGTGAAAGGCACCTCATGATCCTGACTATTAATGGCAACCCGCTCGACGTCGAACTGCTGGGAGACGACCCCGACGCGCCGCTGCTCATCGCGCATCACGGGGCTCCCGGCCTCGGTTCGAAGGGCGAGCCGCAGACCGCCTTTGGCCCGCTCTCAGACCTGTTCCGCGTCCTCGTCTTCGATGCCCGCGGCAGTGGCAAGAGCGGAGACCAGGGACCATTCACACACGAGCAGTGGGTTGCCGACGTCGATGCGCTCCGCGAGTGGGCCGGCGCGGAAACCTTCGTGATGGCCGGCGGGTCCTACGGCGGGTTCATCGCGATGGAATATGCGATTGCCCATCCCGATCGGCTCCGCGCGCTGGTCCTGCGCGATACCTCCGCGGACCACGAGCACAACGACCTCGCAATCGCCAACGCGCGTTCGTCGGACCGCGTAGACATCGACGAGGAAATGCTGATGCGCATGATGGAGGGCCGAATCCGGGACAACGAGGACTTCAGAAACTCGTGGCGTGAACTGCTGCCGCTCTACAGCTTCACGTTCGACCCGGCGCTGGTGGAGGAACGGGTGAACAGCACTGAGTACCATTACGCCACTCATAACGCCGCCTTCTCGCAGAACCTGCACCACTATGACGTGAAGCCGATGCTGCCCGGTATTACCTGCCCCACGTTGGTGACCGTCGGACGGACGGACTGGATCACTCCTGTGTCCTGTAGCGAGCGTATTGCTGAACTCATACCGGACTCGCAGTTGGTGATTTTTGAACAGTCCGGGCACTCTCCGCCGTCGGACGAGCCCGAACTGTTCCAGCAGACGGTTCGGGATTTCCTGAAGACTCACGCGCTCTGAAGAACGCGTTGAAGGCACCCGTCCCTGACACCAACAGCGCCCAGACCGGCGTCACCCCGATGCCCTGGGTATCGTTCGTGGGGCGGCCCCTTACCTATACCGTGATCCAGCCGGTTCGTCGGCAACGTGGATGGAGAAGTCCCCGTGTCCTGAAAGCCTGTGCCCAGTCGTGATCTGGTGCGCAGGGTGAGAGCTTGCAAGCTGAGCGCCGACACGGCAGCACCATGATCGGGCCGCTGGGAGCGGCGCGCTGAGTGGAAGACGCTGTTAAAGTACGACTCTGTCCCACACCTACACAATTCGGCCGACCTATAGAAGCAGAAGGACAGGTTTTGGTGCTGGAGGCATAAGGAAAGCCGTCGACGGTGGAATGGTCAGGTTTCGCATGTTCGGCACTTGGGGGAAGGTCTGAACATCGAGACCACCACCCGCGGGCCGTGCACTCAAAATCCTATTCCGACAGCTTCCGGCCAAGCTCCTCCTACTTAGGACCGGGCTATGCACGGAAATCAGTCAATCGAGAGTCGTCCGTATGAGGATCCTCCCGGGGGTGATACTCAGCGCGCGTGGGTGAAGGCCAAAGGGAGTCCAGCCGGGCGATCCAAGGATCGGCCATCACTCCCGCGTCCCAACCGTCCGGCTGGGAAAGGTCCCCAAATCGAATATGAACAATCAACCGGACCGCTTTCACTGCGGCCTAGGGCCCCGAGCTATGAACAGCCGGGGCAGCCCCGAGAGTCCTGCCACGCCCGCGAATGATCCTGTCTGCTTTCCGTAGTCCTGCGTGGATATTCCGATCATCTTTAGCACTCGGCCGATGAGGGGTTCTTATGTCTGTCTGTTGCTGTTAACGCCAGTCTTGCGGCCACGAAATAATTGTCGGGGGCGCTGGCTCTAATGGTGGAAAGTGTGGTGGAGATCATGCGGATTCGAGAAAAACCATTGACACTGCCCGGTTGGTGGGTAAACATGTTGTCATGACAACTCGGATAGACCGGCGCAGTCCCGCTCCTCTTTACGTCCAGCTGGAGCAGGCACTTTTGTCCTATATCCATGAGCGGAAACTGGCGCCCGGGGACAAGTTGCCTACTGAGGCGGAGATAGCTCAGACCTATGAGGTCTCACGCCAGACGATTCGCCAAGCGCTGTCCCGTCTGGTGGCTGACGGACAAGTTGAGCGGATCCAAGGACTTGGGTCTTTCGTCGGTAAGCCCAGGCCAAGTCATCAGTCATTACTCACTTCATTCACCCAAAACATGAAGTCGCAAGGCTATGACCCTAGAAGGCGGCTCCTTGATTCCGCAATTGTCGATAGCCCGCCGGTCATTCAGTCGGTAACCGGATCAAACGGTTCGTGCCAGTTCGTGCGGCGGTTGTTGCTCGCTGATGGCAACCCGATTGGTTTAGCCGAGACATGGCTTCCAGTCGAAAGCCTGGCTGGGAGGCTCGATCTGTTCAACGCCGAGGTTCTCGAATCGAACTCCCTATACGAACTGCTGCAGGGTCCCAAGATCGGGCTCCAGCTGGATCGCGGAGTCGAAACTGTGCGGGCCGGAGCGGCGAGCGATGACGAAGCGCACCATCTGATGTGTCCTCCAAACAGCCCTACTCTCATTGTTCGACGCGTCAGCTACACCCCGTCGAACCGACCGGTCGAATGGACGGTCATGACGTTCCCGGCGGATCGGTACGAGTACCGCGTCGAGCTCACCCATTCACCTAGCTGACATCCAAACTTCACTCGTTCAACCAGCTAACACCCAAGCTCGCGGCAGTCGCCGAGGGCAAAAGGCATCACTCAAAGGAGAGTTCATGTTTAGAAAAGTCGGTTTTTCAGTTGCAGTCGTCGCCTTGGCATTGGCTTCGACGGGGTGCCAGGCCTCAAGTATCGCAAGCAACAGTGAATCAGCTGAAGGCGGTGGCCAGGAATACGAGAGCCTGCCCTACACCGATATTCTGCCCGTGGATGAAGGTGCAATTGGTGGGGCCGACTCAGAAGCGATCACTATCGGTTTTTCTCAGACGTGCTTCAACCATCCGTGGCGGGCAGCCATGATTGAGAGCGCGGAAGCTGAGGTCGCACGGCACCCCGGTGTTGAGCTTGTCGTGACTGACGGCAATTGCGATGTAGCAGACCAGGCTAATGATGTGTCGGATCTGATGTCGCGCGGAGTGGACGCGATCATTCTCAGCCCGGTGGAATCAGCCGGACTTGCACCTGCGGCTAACCGCGTAATGGACGCCGGAATCCCGCTGATTGTGCTCGACCGCGATGTGCCTGCGGAGAAGACCGTGTTTGTGGGTCAATCGAACGTCGAGATGGCCTATGACACTGCGATGGCAATGATCGATGACCTCGGCGGCGAAGGAAAAATTCTTGAGATCACAGGCCTGTCCGGGTCCTCGGCTGCTACCGACCGCAGCGCCGGTCTGCGTCAGGCGCTGGAAGAATCCCCCGGTATCGAGATCCTCGCGGTAGGCGACGGGGAATGGGTCCGCGAACCCGCCGTCGGAGTCATGGATGATTGGCTCACGAAATACGACCAAATTGATGCTGTCTTCTCGCACGCCGAAGAGTCTTCATGGGGAGCGCAGCAGGCAATCGCCAGCGCTGGACGTTGCGATGACGACATCCTGCATTACACCCATGACGGATCAGCCCCCGGTTTTGAGTGGGTAAGCGACGGCGGGTTCCAAGCCGATGGAAACTACAGTCCCTTCATCGGAGACATAGGGGTCCGAGCGGCCATCTTGGCGCTCCAGGACGCGGAGATTCCTGGCGCGGAAGCATACGACGAGCCGGGGCAAAAATTGCAACTCCCAAGCCTGCCAGCAGTAGTCCCGGACAATGCCGAGGAATGGATCCCCAAGGGCTGGGGTGACTTCGAAACGCCTGTCGACCCGTGCGCCTAATTGACACGCGCCGTTGCACCCCAGGTACATCCGATACGCCTGACCGGAGAAATTTATGACACACGCGTTAGTTGAGCTACGTGGCATCACCAAACAGTACCCAGGGGTAGTTGCGCTCAAGGGGGTGGACTTTGATCTGCGGGCCGGTGAAGTACACGCGCTTGCCGGAGAAAATGGTGCAGGCAAGTCCACGCTCATGAAAGTTCTCGGTGGAGGGGTTGCACCGGATGCCGGCGAAATCCGAGTCGGCGACCAACTTGTTCGGCTACGAAGTCCAAAGGATGCGTTGGCGCTCGGTATCAGCGTGGTGCATCAGGAGTTGGTCAGTGCACCGATGCTCAGTGTCACAGAGAATATCCTCCTTGGCCGACTCCCCCGGAGAGGGGGCCGGGTTCTCTGGGCTGCCGCCCACAGCCAAGCTAGGGCGGTGCTAGACCGGCTCAACTTGGACATTAGCGAACGAACGGAAATGAGCCGGCTCAGCCTGGGTCAACAGCAACTCATCGAGATCGCGCGGGCCCTCGTCCGGGATACGAAGATACTGGTCCTTGATGAGCCTTCGGCCATTCTTGGACAGGCGGAACTGGAGGTTCTATACACGGTTGTTGACACTCTCCGTCGACAAGGCGTCGGGATCGCCTATATCTCCCATCGGCTCGGAGAGGTAATGAGTCTGAGTGACCGTGTGACGGTCCTGAAGGACGGAGTCCTTCAGGACACACTTCTAGTCGAAGACCTGTCTGAAGAACGACTGGTCACCCTAATGACGGGGCGAGAACTAACTGCCCCTGTGCGATCAGGCATAGCCCTGGATGCTCCTGTACTGCTTGACGTACAGGATCTTCAAGTCAAAGGAGGGCGCGCTCCTATCAACTTCTCGGTCAGAGCCGGAGAAATTGTCGGGTTTGCGGGACTTGTGGGTTCCGGTCGCACAGAGGTGGCTAGGGCCATCATTGGAGCAGACAGGGCACCCGGACGCGTCTACATTGACGGCGATCTACTTAATCGGCGCAACCCCAGATCCTCCCGTCGACGGGGGCTTGCCTACCTACCCGAGGATCGAAAAGATCAAGGTCTGCTTCTGCACCGATCGATTCGAGAGAACATTGGCTTGGCAAGCCTGAAAACCCGGTCCAGGTGGGGCCTGCTCCGATCTTCACACGACAAAGCAGACACACAGCGGCACGCAAGCGCCGTCGGGTTGAAGGCCTCGGACCTAAACTCCAACGCGGCGACCCTTTCGGGCGGAAACCAGCAAAAGGTGATGCTAGCGCGGTGGCTTGCCGCTTCCCCTACGGTTCTCATTCTCGACGAGCCAACCCGGGGGATCGATGTAGGCAGCAAAAGTGAAATATACAGGCTGATGAAGGAATTGACCGATAGTGGCCTTGCCGTCGTCATGATTTCCAGCGAAATAGAGGAAATTCTGGCCATGTCAGACCGGGTCATCGTCATGCGTGAGCGCCGAATCGTCGCAGAGTTTGCTGGTGATGAGATCTCGGAAGAGGCAGTCACGCGCGCCGCAATTGTCTCTACTGACCAGGTTTCTCCCGGCAATCCGACTCCAGAAACTAATGCGCCCGAGGGCCTTTCAACCATACGAGGAGTAGTCAATGACTGATCAAAGCGGCACACTCACGGCGCCAGCGCAACGTCCCAAGTCAGGGCGGGCAAGGGGTATCGGACCGTATGTTCGAAAGTATGGCGCCGCTGGCGCCCTAGTGCTGCTCGTCGTAGTCGCTAGCCTTACCGCTGAGAATTTTCTCGAAGTGCAAAACATTCTGAATGTCTTGCGCCAGATTTCGATCGTCGGTGTGCTGGCACTTGGAATGACTTTTGTGATCATCACCGCGGGGATCGATCTGTCCGTCGGCGCGATGTTGACGGTCGTCGTGGTCTATACGGCCAACACCGTGCAAACCATGGGGGTGGTCCCCGCCATAGCCGTCGCGTTGGTGGTGGGTGCCTTCTTGGGATTGCTCAACGGACTCGGCATCACCCTGGGCGGGGTTCAACCTTTCGTGATGACACTCGGGATGATGGCATTCGCCAAAGGAATAGCGCTTTTATACACGCAGGGGCGGCCGATACCAATTACGAACGAGGCATTTCTGCAGTTCGGTAGCGGACGAACTCTGGGTATACCCAATCCGGCACTAGTGTTCCTTATTCTGCTTATTGTCGCCTGGGTTGTCCTCCGGCATAGCGTTTTCGGGCGATCGGTATACGCAGTCGGGGCAAACGAAGAAGCAGCACGGCTCTCCGGGATTCCGGTAAAGCGAGTCAAATGTGCGGTCTACGTAATTTCCGGGGTGATGGCCGGCGTAGCGGGGATACTGTACGCCAGCCAGCTAGGCGTCGGGACCCCTGTTGCGGGGGACGGGTATGAACTCGATGCCATCGCTGCGACCGTCGTTGGCGGTACCAGCTTGTTCGGCGGGTTGGGCACAGTGGGCGGGACCTTTATCGGCGCCGCACTCCTCGGCGTACTTTCGAACCTGCTCAATCTCACCGGAGTGAGCCCCTACGCGCAGAACCTATTCAGCGGCACGCTCATAGTGGCCGCCGTGATGCTGCAGCGACGAAATTCGCAGGGGCGCTGACGATGACTGCTCAATGGCCGACCTCACGTGCCGATATGTGGGAAAAATGCGATCAGCTGATCACCCAGGACGCCGCTCTCGAATTGCTGATCTCCATTGCCGATACACCTGCTCCCTCCGGCGCATCGTCCATCACCCGCGGCGAACAGGTGGAGCTGTGGTGGTCAAAGCAGGGATTGGAAGGTTCGGGTGCGCAACTGACGTTGGATGCCTACCGCAGCGGCTGCGACCTGTTGTCCCTTGGTACAGGTGGACTACGTATGCTGGCTCACCTCGACGAGGTTTCCTACCTGCTCGACGGACCGGCCGGATCACCAGGACTCTGGTGGGTAGCACCGTATTGCTACCACCTGGCCGAGAAACCTGCCCCGGCCCGCGTTATCCGCTTCGCCCCGGACGGTTCGTGGATAACCGTCGCCACCGGTGAAGTCACCATGCTCGAAACACGACACGTATTCCAGACGCTGGAAACAACCCAGCTAGGCCCCGCGGATCGAATCGTGCTGGCCAGCGAAGTCTCAGTCGACCTCAAAACGAAACGCGTAACCGGTTCGTTGGATAACGCGGCTGGAGTCGCGTCCGCGCTGCTGGCTGCTTCGGTGCTCAGTGCAATGGGCATCCCATTCTCCCTCGGGTTGACCGACGAGGAGGAGGGTCCCAGCGGGGCCAGCAGCCAAACGATTTCCCGAGGGGCGGCACGGCTGCTGCGTCATTTGGAGGACGCGCCCTTGTCCGTCGCGATCGACATTCATGGGGTCCCGAACGAGGACCTGAAAACGGTGCAGGATCACGACAAACCGTGGGGTGCCTCGTTAGCAGAGTTTTCTAGCCACGGCAGGGGCTCGGTTGCCCCGCCCCATCTATTTGCAGGGGTCAAGAATCTACTTTGCTCGTTGCAGGATCACGGAGTGAATGTAAAACAGAATGTCGGCGGTTACGTACCGCGCTCCGACGACGTAACCGCCATGACGCATAGCAACCGCGTCATCATTCTCGGATACCCCGGAATGAATAGGCATTTCGATCGCGGGCTACCGGCAACTAATCTTGAGGATCTGTTACACCTCGCACGTGCGCTGGTTGTGCTCGGCGTTGCAGTGCATTCCAAGCAGTTGGCGGTGGACTGGTAATGGGGGAGATGCATGGACTCCTGACCATCGGGGAACTGACTGTCGATGATGTGGTTGTCGAAGATGATTGCGCAGATTGGAAGCAAGCTGGCGGAGGCGCGCTATACAGTGCGGTCGGGGCCTTGGTATGGAACAAGGACGTAGCGCTGAACAGTGTTGTTGGGATGGATTTTCCTGACGGGCTGCTATCGAGTTTGGACGCACAAGGTATTTGCCTTGATGCCGTATCTAAGTCCCCCTACACACTGAGCATTGGGCTATGGCTGCTATATGAATCCGACGGAACACGCCGACAATTTGAGAAGAAGCGCGGAGCTACATTCGCCGATACAGACCGGCTCCGGGCTTCCCCATATACCGCTGGCTTGAACCCGTTAGGCGTCCACATTGCACCTCAGTCGAGTCAAGGACAGGTGCTTGCCCTTCAACATCTGGCCGGACGAGACGTGGTGCGCACCCTGGACCTGCTCATCGAGCCCTCCATCGACAAGACACCATACCTGGATGGGTCAGTTTTCAGAGGGCTTGATGCGTTCCTTCCCAGCGCCCAAGAGGTCCGGGACGTTTGGGGACACTCAGACATTCAAACCCTCTCAAACTGGCTGATCGAACATGGCAGCAACGCAACGCTTGCTATCAAACGCGGTCCCGATGGGGTCGACGTCCTCGCGGAAGGAACAGTCACAAACGTTCCTACCGTAGTAGACGACCTAATCGACCCCACAGGCGCAGGCGATGCCTTTTGCGGCGGCTTTCTCGCAGGTCTGGTCGCAACCGGTGACCCCATCGAAGCCGCCATTCGAGGTAGCGTCTCCGCGTCTTTTGTATGCGAAACACGAGGCGCCGTGGCAGCCGCCATCCGAATTGATCCTGAAATCGCCGAGCACCGGGCCACCAAGGCGCGGCGCTTACTAAGAAAGGTCTCATGAATACCTCCGCCCCGGTCGTCGCTCCCGCCGATGATCCGCTCATCTCATTATTCGCCAACATCAAGCCACTCATCGGAACCGTTCATTTGGAGCCTCTGCCAGGAGCGCCCCGATACCGCGGAGCGCCTATGAGGGAAATTATCGAGCGCGCCGTCGAAGACGCACGTCGCTATGTAAACGGGGGCATCGACGGTCTTATCGTGGAAAACGAAGGAGACATCCCTTTTCTTAAACCAGACCAGGTGGGCCCCGAAACCGTTGCAGCCCTATCCGTCATAACCGCAGCCGTCGTCGAAGCAGTTCGTATCCCTGTCGGCGTATTCTGTCTCGCTAATGCAACCCACCAAAGCATCGCCATCGCCAAGTCGGCCGGTGCGCAGTTCATCCGGGCCAATCAGTGGGCCAATGCCTACGTCGCAAACGAAGGGTTCATCGAAGGAGCGGCCGCCACAACCCTCCGGTACCGGGCCGCAATCCATGCGCACGACATAAAAGTATTCGCAGACGTCCACGTAAAGCACGGTAGCCATGCAATCGTCGCGGACAGATCAATCGCCGAGCTAACACTGGATACAGAGGCATTCGATGCCGATGTTCTCATCGCCACCGGCCACCGAACAGGCAACCCGACCACCGTGGAAGAAGTCTTGGACATCTCCTCAGTCGCCACCCGCTCGGTTCTCGTGGGCAGCGGCCTGAACGCTTCAAATGCGGAGGCGCTGCTGGCCGTCGCCAGCGGCGCAATAGTCGGCAGCGCCATGAAAGAGGGCGGCGTTTGGTGGAACCCGGTGTCGGTGGAACAAACGCGGCGGATCGTGACCGAAGCCGAGAAAGCGAGGCGATAACAATGGAACTCCTATTCCTAGATTCAGCCAATCCGGACGATGTTCAATCGGCAGCGGACTCGGGAATCGTGGCAGGCGTCACGACCAACCCCGCAATAATCCAGCAAGGATCACCAGATGCCGATCCGATAGATCACCTAGTGTCACTTCTCGATCTCTTCACCCGCGGACCAGTCTTTTTCCAGATTAATGCCCACGATAGACCCTCTGCCGAGGCTCTCATTGAACGAACACTGGTGCAGGCGGGATCCAATGTTGACCGCCTAGTGCTGAAACTTCCCGCGCAGCCGTGGTGGTTTTCTCTAGGGGCTGACCTAGCCAGAGCTGGCCAGAAAGTGGCATTCACCGCCGTATATCAACCCGGCCAAGTTATGGCCGCAGTGCAGGCGGGCGCTTCCTACGTGATCCCCTATGTTGATAGAGCACAGAGACTCAGGCCCCTGCAAACGAACCTGCTTGGAGACCTACGGGCCGTCGCTGGAGATCACCTGTGTGTCCTTGCGGCGAGCATCAAGACTCCTGAACAGGCGGTATCAGCGCTCACCTCAGGTGCCCATGCAATTACCGCCTCATGGGCAGTGCTTCACGAACTAATGGTCGATGATCTTACCGACGCAGCAATCGATCAGTTCCATTCACAGGTTCCCGAATCGAAGATTCCGGCGACAACAAGCACGGAGAACTTATGACTATCCGAGCTCTCCGTCCCGTCACCGCTATTGCTCCTGCGTCACGTGCATTGGAAGTGATCGGCGGGGACCTGACCGAGAAGGCCCTGAAACGCTACCTGGAGGGCATTGGCGGCGTCGACGCCGTGGGCCTGGACGCGCGCGCAGCGGCCCTCGGGACCCGGTCGATCAAGACCACGTCGAAGGCCTGGGCGCTGGACAAGATCATTTCCCTGATCGACCTGACCACTCTCGAAGGGTCAGACACCCCTGGCAAGGTTAGGTCGCTCGTCGCGAAGGTGTTGGTGCCCGACGCCGGCGATCTCTCCACCCCACGGGTGGCCGCGGTGTGTGTGTATGGCGACATGGTGCCGTACGCGGTCGAGGCGCTGGGGAGGGCCCACGACGACGACGCGCCGGGCCGCATCAACGTTGCAGCGGTTGCCACTGCGTTCCCCAGCGGGCGGTCATCCCGTTCAGTGAAGCTCTCCGATACCGCCGACGCTGTCGCAGCGGGTGCGGACGAGATCGACATGGTCATTGATCGTGGCGCGTTCCTGTCGGGCCGGTATGGTCTGGTTTTCGACGAGATCGTTGCG
>NZ_KI914715.1:68847-76742 GCF_000520515.1 Arthrobacter sp. H20 | reverse complement strand
GCCAAACCATTCACCTGGACCAAGTCAGCGGAGTACCTCCTGGGCAAGATGAAACGCAAACAAACCATTAACACGGAGCACTAGCGGCCCGGCGGTAAGACCTACGGTGATCGCTATTCACCGTTGGCGACGAACGCCCACCGCTCAACTTCATCGGCAGCGACATCGCGGCCCAACTCGCTCGATGCGGCATTTGCCCATTCCGCCATAAGACCCACAGCGGATTCATAGGTCGAAACGGGATAACCGAACCTGTAGTTGAACCGCTTATCATCCTTCCCTGCCGATGCGCGCAGCGTGCTCAGAACTCTGTCATCCACGATGAGGCAGGGGTGAGTGGTCCTTCCGGCGCCAGCGAAGTAGAGAACCTTTGTGAAGAAGGCCGGGCCCAGAAACTTGAATGCGTTGGTACTTCCTGGCCCCCTCATCGACAGGAAACCGTTGCGGGGTGATATCGCCGCCTCAAGATAGGCATTACGAAGTGTCTTTTCGGCCCAGGGTAAGTCTTGGTAGACAGATGAAATCCGCTTTCGATTCAACCTGTGTCGAGTGCCAGTTCCCCAGGCCACCGCCGACCAAAGAAGGGGAATCGGATCCACAGATTCGGGCTGATTCGCAAGTTCAAAGAGGTCCCCTCGTCTGACCCAAGCCTTCCCGTGCGTCGCTACTGAACCATCATCAAGAGTTCCAGTTACGCGATGTTCCACTGTTACAAGCTGCGTGTTCCACCAGTCGAGATTGACGAAAACCCTGTGGTTAATTACGGCTTCCTCGCGGGTGCGGTTTTGAAGCCACTCGATAAGTGGAGCTGGTACGACAGCGGAATTCACAAACGGTCCTAACGTCGGTTTGGAATGGGCGATTCCAAACCGGAATCCGCCTGATACCTCAACCTATGGTGCTAATTGAGATATTCATAGGGCTTTCCCCGCCCGCTGCCCCTTTGGACGGCTCAAAACGGACCACCCAGTTCAGAACCGTATTGCAATGGCAGTACTGCTCAATGGTGGAGACATCGACCGGATTGACCGCTTAGCTGACAAACCGATGCAACGCACTCACCACGTTCCTGATCCCGTCATCTGACACGTCTCCCAGCGGGACATTGGGCCGACGCGTGCAGTTCGATGTCCTCAGGAGATCAGCGGCGATATTGAACTCCGGGATCAGCCGGAGTTCATCAACGAAAGCGTCAAACCGCGCTTTGGTCAGCTCCACCGATGAGGATTGATCCTTGTAGTGGTATATGTAGACCGCGCCGATCTCACCTACTGGCCCCCGGACGATCCGCAGCCCGCCAGCTGGCATCGTCGACTTCACACCAATTGGTGAGCCGACGAAAGGAATGTCCGCAGCAGCTGCCAAGCGGACAAAAGAGTCAAACTTTCCCAGGTTGCCCCTGTCGTTGCTCTCAATCCAGCTGCGGTGTTGTTCTAAAGTCCACCTGTCTTTGGATCGACCCGTGGCTGACACCTTTGCTTCGGCTAGTTCCAGTCCGTAAATGCGCGGCGTCAGGACTTCGACCCCTGATCCATAGTGCCGCACATACTCGACGGCGATAACGGAAGTGCCCGGACCGGACATCGCATTCAGGTACTCAACCATCCGCTTGAGCCCTGAATTGATCGCGTCCACTGCCAGCACAACGCTGAACCGGCCAGACTGGAGATTATCCGCAACGGCTTCCCTCAAGCCCACCTGTGGTGGCCCCATGCTCACCTCGAGGGACTTCCCCATGCGGGCCTCCCATCGGCCCTCAAATTCTTCAATATGCATGTTGAAAAATCCGGACGCATAGTCAAATAGTTGCCCGACAATTTCCCTGCGAATCTGGGGATTGGATGCCAGCTTGCATTCGACGAGCGTCAACGTGCCGTCTGGACTCACCACGACGACGTCGGCTGGCCCAGCACCCGACTGGAACTCGGTGCATGCGACCGCGCCGGCTTCGACGCCTGGAATTAGCTGAGGGTGTTCCGCCAGGATCTGCTGAAGTTCGGCCTCTCGGCCAAATCCATGTTCTATCGGCTCTATCCAGCGACCTCCTGTCGCACGAACCAGAATTTCGCTCATCGGCGCTCCAATCTCGGGACCAAGCAAACAACTCCACCCTATTGTTTTCCCTCCAGCCCAGCCATACCGTAAAAAGACGGGCAACCGAAGTGCAGGTGCGGCATGCGGAGACCAATCTGGTCGTCACTGTGCCTCGTGATGTGCTTTGTGGCTGCCGGATTCCTCGGCGGCGCTCCCCATCGGCAGCTAGCTCCCCAGCTGCATCATCCACGCGTCCCACAACTCAAGGGCAGGTGTACGCCGAACTGGACGCCTACCTTCAGGATCAAATCGAGGACCTGGGAATCCCGGGCGCCGCGATCACCGTCGTCGAGGACGGAGTCCGTGTCCATACCGCTGCCTTCGGCCACGCCGACGACTCCGGACGGCCAATGACCGCACAGACCCCGGTGCTGTTGGCGTCCACCAGCAAGACCTTCACGGCTATTGCCGTCATGCAGCAAGTCGAGGCTGGCCGGCTGCGACTGGATGAGCCGGTCCAGACCTACCTCCCATGGTTCACGCTCGACGATGGCCGCTCATCGGCCATCACCGTCCGCCATCTGCTCCATCAGACCAGTGGCATGGCTTCCAAAGACACCGCCTTCGAATACTCCGATGCACAGGATCCCGGAGCCCTCGCAGATGGCGTGCGGGACCTTGCGGATTCCCCGCTGGCCAGCGAACCGGGCGCACGGTTCCGGTATGCCAGTGCCAACTTCAACATCCTGGGTCTTCTGGTCCAGGAGGTCACCGGTCAGCCCTTCAGCGACTACCTGGAGCAGCACGTCTTCGACCCCCTGACCATGGGCAACAGTCATCCGACTCGGGCTGGAGCCCGAGCCGGCAACGCCGCCGACGGCTATTCACTGTGGTTTGGCAGGTGGTGGCGCCAAACTGACACCCCCGCCCCGACCACCGGCATGCCGTCCTCCACCCTGTACTCATCGGCCGAGGATCTAAGCCACCAACTGGTTGCCCTGCTCGACGACGGCCGGTACGGCGAGTCCCAGATTCTGAAGCCCGAAAGCATTGAAACGATGTTCGAGCCTCGGGCACGGACTAGCGGATCCACGCGCTACGCCATGGGCTGGTTCACCAGGCCGCTGGTGGAGTCCACCGATCCCGCAGCACCGCCACCCCCGGAGCGGACACTGCCCCGCCTTCTGGAGCATCAGGGGGAATGGGGCAACAGCCACACCTACCTCGCGATGGTTCCGTCCGACGGCCTGGGCCTTTCCTTGGTGATCAACGGCAATGACACCGCAGCACCATCACGGCTGAAAGCGATCGACAGCAACCTCCTGCGGATCCTCCACGGCCAGGCACCGGTACCCGCAGTGGTGCAGGAAGACTGGCTGCAACGCTCCAGCTGGGCGGTCGCACTCGGACTGCTGCTGGCTCAGCTGCTCAGCCTGGGGCTGACACTCCGGTTCCTTCGGCGCAGCGGAAAGGCAGCTGCCCGGAAACCGCAGTCCCTCCTGGCTTGGGCTGCCTCGGCGCTCGCCCTCGACGGGTTCACGCTGTGGCTATGCCTGAGCTACGCGCCAGCCCGGTTCGACACTCACCTGTTCGTCATCATCCGCCAGTTTCCCGACGTCGGCATCTCGCTTGTCCCGGTTCTGGCGCTGGCTATCTTGTGGCCAGTCCCGCGAACCATCTGGCTACTGCTCACCAGCAAGAAACGGCATAAGGCTGCTGGCGAGACTTGCCAACGGGCCATCAAGAAAAAGGTCTAGCCGGACTCCGCGACCGGCGACTGGACACTCAGCGCGGCCAGCACCGCCGCGGCGTCCACCGGCTTGTTCGGATCGAATCCCGTCAGTTGCTCGAACCGGGACAGCCGGTTTAGCACAGTGTTGCGGTGGCAGAAAAGTTCCTTGGCAGTGTCGGACACCGAACCTGAGCTGAAATAGGACTGCAGCGTTTCGATCAGCCGCTCCCGTTCGTGGCTGGAAATCGCCGCCAACGGGGCCAGCACAGTGTCGGCGAAGACCGGACCGAACTCCCCCATCCGGGTCGCCGCCACAAACCCCCAGGCGTCGCGGATCGTCTGCCGACCGGATGACTTGGGGGTCACCGCAGGAACGGCTTTCAGAGCGATGCGCAGCATCAACGGCACCTCGGCGAGCGAGCGCGTCGGCGGAGCCAGAAAGCAGTCCAGCTGGTCCAGCCACGGGCGGGTTCCAGCGGGTTCCTTCCCCGCCCGCGCAGGTAGGTCTTCGAGAATCAGGATGAGTGCGCCGTCGCGTTCGTGAAGGAAGTGCCCGACGCCGGCCGTCGTCGCCCGCTCCCGGAACGCCTTCTGCGCGTGATCGGCGGCCACAGCAACAATGAACTGGCTCTCCACATCCACGCCGAGCGCCCGGGCCGCCTGCCCCAGCAGCTGCGGATCCTTCCCATCAGAGATCAGCAGCCGCGACAGCAGGAACGCCCGCTGCTGCTCCTTCGCCTGCGCCATGCTGGCCAGCTCATCTGAAACGCTGGCTCCAATCAAGCTGTCTCACAAAACCATACGGCCGCAGCGGTTCGTGGACGAGGAACGAGCTGGTATTACCCCCTTGCTGCAGCAATGTCGGGAGCAACTGCTGGGCTCGTCATTTCGGGAGGGGAACTCGTCACGGCCGCCTCCGCGGGCGCAGCTGCAGCGCCGTCGGGAGCAGCAATTGCCGGGGCATTCGTTGGAGATGCTGCCTTTGTTCTGGGACTGGCGTCGCGCTCGGTTGGTCATGTCTCACTGCTCTACGGGTACGATCCTGAAGGCCCTGCGGAGAAGCTTTTCATCATGTCGGTCGTTAATGCAGGTACAGCAGCCTCGGCCAGCGCGAAGACCGCCGCAATGGCTGATATTTCCCGCCTTACCCAATCGCTGGTACGCGGTAAGACTTGGGAAATTCTAGATAAGTCAGTCATCTCGCAGGTCTCCAAGCAGTTCGCGAAGGCGTTTGGAACACGCTTAACCAAGCAGGGGCTCGGTAAGGTCGTGCCTGCCGTAGGCGTGCTCGTAGGGTTCACCCTTAATTGGGCAACCCTGGAATCAATTGTCGATGTCGCGGACGTCGAATACCGGCGACGGTTTCTTATTGAAAAGTATCCGCATCTCGCAAACGAAGAAGTACCTGAAACATTCAGTGACGATGTATCAGACGACGCCGATGAAGCCATTAGCGTGCTTGACGAGCTCGCCGAGGTGGGCGGACCCGACCTCCGCTGAATCGGGGCATTGTTTGCCGGAGTTCCCAAGTAGTGGAAATGTACGGGTGAGAGTTACTCAGTGACCGAGGGGCGATCAAGTTAAAGGACCGATGGCTTACCCTGCGCTGCGGAACCGTTGGTAAGCAAGCTCGAGCAGATCTCTGCTAGGGAGGTCTGCCCTTCGTGGAGGAACGTTCATCAACCTCGTATTGTGATGTTCTTTCAACCCAAATTGGAGCATAGGACCGTCCATCTCCTCTAGAAGGTCGGCCCGAATTTCTACTACATGGTCTGGGCGGATGCCAAGAATGTTCACGTCAAAGGCCGCATGATGAATCTTGCAGAGCGCCAATCCGTTGGCTACGGTAGCGACGCCGTCTTCGTGCGAGTCCGGGACAATGTGAGCAGCATCCAGTAGCTGTCTATGTCCCAGGGAACACACAGCACATTTCGTGGCGTAAGCACGCATTACATCAGCCCGAAATAGTCCTTGATGGAGCCGCCTTTTTACCTGCTGGTTCCGGTAGCGACGCTCAAAATGTAAGGGAAAGTTGATCTCTAACGGTAAGTTGCCGACATTAGCCCGCAACGGATCTAGGTCGACGACAAATTGCTTCAGGTGAGGTTCTTCGTCCAGGAGGAAGACCGGGAAAACCGGCAAGTACCAACCGGTGCGAACCGCAAAAAACCAAATCAAAGGAAGTCCAAGTTTTTGAGCTTGCCTCAAGGCCCGGTTGTCAGCATGGTCAGGGTTATCACCCTGCCATTTGTAGCGAAACAATCCGTCTGACCCAGTGTCATCTTCGTACGGGCGCGACTGACCTGGAGCCCGGAAGGTAGTGCTGAAGGAGAGCGCCGCATCTAGCTGTCGAGGTTTCCAAATACCTTTGTAACGGTCTCGCAACTTGAACGCTTCGCCATCAAAAATGAAATCCTCATATTCGCTCCAGTGAAGCTCGTCCGCTCCGTCGTTGGTCCGCATCGCCAACCAGGCCATAGCTTCGCGCCGAAGCCGCGCGTCGAAAGACTTATCGTGCTGATTCTCATCCATCCCCATATGAACATTCACCTGTTTAGAGTATGTCGGGAATCCCTAGGCATTTACCTGGCCGGCCGCTGCCATGGCATTCAATGGAGATTATCCGCAGAGCCGGTCATAACGCTGTAACTGATGGGTAACCAGGTGGAAGGCCTTCTGACCCGCTGACCTACTGGCCGCGGCGCTCGCTGGATTTGCGCAACAAGCCGCGGTCCCGCCAGGCACCGGTTGACCATAGCGCCCACGCGATCAAAGCCGGCTGGAAGAACAGCCGGATCAGTCGAGCACCGTCGGTGTCCAGACCGAAGGCGTCGACGCCGTCGACGTACTGGGCGATGTTGCCAGGGAAGACGGCCACGAAAAATGCGGCGACGATCCACCCGATGTGCACGCGCCAGCGCGGGAGGAAGACGAGCGCTGCACCGAGTGCCACCTCTACGATGCCGGACGCCACGACCACAAAGTCGGTATCGAGCGGCATCCAGGCGGGGACCTGGGCTGCGAACTCGGCGCGGGCGAAAAACAGGTGAGCTGCCCCGGCGAAGAGCAAGAATACGCCCAGCACGATGCGCGCAATGGTTCGGAGCGGGGACAGGGGGCGAAGGTCAAGATTGGCGGTCACCCCGGGAAGCCTAGCAGCGACGACTGGAGCCGAGCTCAACACCCGGCCCCAGTCGATTGCGTACTGATGTTCCTACGGTGCGCCGGGGCGTGACTCGCATGCGATGCCATCGTTGTTGCCGTCAAGCTTCGCCACATCCCCGTAGTAGGGGAAGTACTTCTCGTACCAGTTCTGCGCTTCCCGCCAGGTGCTGAAGTCCGAGCAGTTTTTCGTATCTCCCGGATTCGCTGGCTTCGGGGCCGGAGTTGGCTTCGGTGTCGGCTTAGGGGTTGGTGCCGGGGCTGGAGTCGGCTTAGGTGCGGGCTTCGGGGCTGGCGTCATGACCACGGGCGCTGGCTGGGTCACCGCCGCCGGCTGACCGGCGCACTTGCTCAGCACTCCTGCCATCGCGTCGCGCTCCGCCTGCGTCACCCAGAGACCGTGGATCGCCTTAGCCGAGATCTGCCGGGAGACGTAGGTGCAGCGATAGGAATTGTTCGGCGGCAGCCAGGTGGCGGCGTCGCCGTCACCCTTTTGTCCGTTGGTTGGGCCGTCGGTGGCCTGCAGGTTCAAGGGATCGTTCGCGAAGATCAGCCGCTGATCCTTGCTGAGCTGCTGAGCGCCCTTCTGCCAGGCATCGGACAAAGCCACCACGTGGTCAATCTGGACTGCAGTACTGGTGGTGGTCCCCCGCACGAAGTTGATCACCATGCCGGTGTAGGGGTCGTTCAGGACACCGGTCGCGATCTGGCAGTTTCCGGAGGTGTAGGTGATGTTGGTGAGCTGGCGCTTCAACATGTCGTTGCGGGTGTCGCATCCGTTGTTGTCGGTATCGAACCAGGTGGGTCCGAACTGATCCCGGGTGTACCCGGTTTTCGGGGCGCGGCCCTTGACCGGGATGGTCTGCAGCACCTGGACCGCCGTCGAGCCGTAGGCGGCGGGGCGGTTCAGTGGCAGCTCGCTCTTTGTCCGGTACATGAAGGCTGCCATGGCGTCACGCTTGACGGA
>NZ_KI914715.1:59865-68747 GCF_000520515.1 Arthrobacter sp. H20 | reverse complement strand
GGGCCAGCCGGTGGAGATCCCGGTGTTCGCGAGCCAGCTGATCTCCTTGTAGAACATGTTGGAGGTGGGCACATCGCGGAACGCGCTGGTTTCGGACGCGGTGAACGCTGGCTTCACGGAGAACCGATAAAGGAACGCCGCCATGGCATCCCTATTGACTGAGCTGAGCGGCTTGAAGGTCCGGTCCGGGTAGCCCGTGGTGATCCCTTGCGACGCCAACCAATGGATCTCCTTATAGAACTGGATTCCTACCGGAACATCGGTGAACCACGACTGTGCGGGCGGCTGGTAGGCCGGCGAGCCAGCCAGCCGGTAAAGGAAGGCTGCCATCGCGTCCCTTGCTACCGACTGCAGCGGGCGGAACGTGCCATCCGACCATCCCTTCGAGATCCCCTGATCGGCAAGCCAGGTGATTTCGGTATGGAACTGGCTGGTCGATGGAACGTCCCGGAAGGTGGTGGCGGCGCTGACCTGAGCGGGCGCCACCAGGGTACCGGCGCCGATCACCAACACGGCGAGCATCATGAGGGCGGCTCTGATTGTTTTCATAAGTTCTCCAGGAAGTGCGAACGCGGATGAAAGTGGCACAACGCGACACAGGAAGAAGAACTTTGAACGTCTGGGACCCCCAGCGCATGACGTCCCCCGCTCATGCTCGTGACTGAAGCATACGGGCGCCCGGTCCCTTCTAGCGGGTTACTTGGCACAGCATTGCGTCAGGATTACCGAAAGAATCGTTGCGAGCACGCAGCCATCGGTGATGCTGAACCTGGAACATTCACAAGTACGGGGGAAGCAGTGCCATGGGGGCAATGGATCGTGAGTGGTTCTATAAGGACAACGACACCACGCCGGTCCGCCGACCGGAGTCCCGGCCGGGAGTCGGATCCGGTGTGCAGCGATCTCCCTCGGGCCGGGTTCCCCTGTGGGCTCTTGAAGAATCGCTGAACGGACAGCTTCACGACTACGCACCGGGTCGGAAGTCACGCAGACAGGGGCGCCTGCGCATTCGAAAGCAGCGACGTCGTCGGTCCTCCGGTCGAGGGCTGAAACTCAGCACGTTTGGAGTGATTGCCATTGTCATCGGGCTGTATCTGACTCCGACCATCTTCGACCGGTACATCCTCGCCGTTGCGCTCCCCTACCTTCCAGGTTCACCTGTTCCACCTCGAGGCGTGGAAGCTTCCGATGTCCCGCTGGGCTTTCCGCCTGCGACCAATGGATCCACGTCCTTCGCCCTCCTGGAGTCACCCGATGATTCGCAGGACTTCGTGGCGTACGACCCCTGCCGACCCGTGGATTACGTGGTGCGGCCGGACTTCGCACCAGCTGGCACCGACGGACTGATTGAGGAAGCCGTCGCCGAAATATCCGACGCCACCGGGTTGACCTTTGTTCACCGAGGAACCACCACCGAGGCGCCCAGCGAGGACCGGGACACTTACCAGCCGGACCGGTATGGCAAGGGATGGGCTCCCATCCTGATCAGCTGGACGAGTCCGGCGGAGATCCCGGAACTCGAGGGAGACGTCGTTGGCCTGGGCGGCAGTCCCTACGCGCATACTCCAGGCAAGCCGTTCGTTTACGTTGCGGGTCAGGTGCAACTCGACGCACCCGACCTGAACGAAATCATCCGATACCCCGGCGGCCGCGACTACGTGCAGGCGATTATTGTGCACGAGCTAGCGCACGTCATCGGCCTCGATCACGTCGATGACCCCAGTCAACTCATGTTCGAAGGTAATAACAGCCTCACCAGTCTGGGCGACGGCGACCGTGCGGGACTCGCGCTACTTGGCGCCGGGCCCTGCGTCCCGCAGCTGTAGCAAACCAGGAGAGGCGAGCGCACTGCATACAGCAGGCGTATGGACTTTTTGTGCGCAGTTCCTGCGGGTCCTGGCATACTTCCACAACGTCAGCCCTAGAAAGAGCGCGGAGGAGCAGTCGAGGAACGCACGATGAAGTTCAGGGGTAGCGGTTCATCTGCTCCCGGCACACCGTTCCCGCTCAGCTGCAGAAGGATGCGATTCACGGCCTGGGCCCCTTGCTCGTGCGCATGTTGATCGATAGTGGTGAGTCCGAAGGATTCACCGATGGGGTGTCCATCTATTCCGATGACCGAAAGATCCGCGGGGACGCTCATGGCGAGGTCACGCGCAGCGAGAATAATGCCGGTTGCCATTTCGTCGGAGGAGCTGAAAATAGCGGTGGGGCGGTCCCTGGGCTCGGCGAACAGGTTCTTCGCCTTCTGGTACGCGTCATTGAAGGTGAAATCGGCAATCAGAGAGTAACGGGGGTCCGCGGCAATGCCGGCTGTTTTCAGTGCATCCAGGTAGCCGGTGCGGCGGTCACTGGACGTCTTGAAGTAGCGGCCGTGTTCGTTGGAACCGCCGATATGGGCAATCTTTCGATGGCCGAGCCCAATAAGATGCTCGGTGGCACGGCGGGCAGCTTCTTGTTCGTCGATGAAGATCGACCCAGTGCCGGAGAGCCGTCCACCGATTCCAACGATGGGAATGCCGGCGGAGAGAAGTTGCTGGGTTTCATCGTCATCGAGATGCAATGCCACGGCGATCGCGGCATCCAGCCGCTTCCGGAGGAGAAAGTCGTTGAGGACTGTTTCACGGTAGCGGTCCCCCGCGAAATTGTAGAGCGAAAGGTCGTACCCTGCTTCGACCATCGCGCCGGCGGCGCCCTCGAGAACCGTGGAGAAGTACCAGCGATCAATATAGGGAAGAACGACGCCGATCGTCCGGCTGCGACCGGTTGCAAGACTGGACGCGTGGTAGGACATGACGAACCCCAGCTCGTGGGCTGCCTGCTTGACGCGTATTCGCGCCTTGGCAGAAACCTGGCCGTTCCCGCTAAGTGCGCGGGACACCGTTGCCGTGGAGACACCGGCGAGGGCTGCGACATCCTTGATGCGGGGCGGACCCGCGTCAAGGACATTCCGCACTACACCACCTGAAGCCATATACATTCCTCCGGGGCAAGCATACGGGAGGAAGTACTGGCCATGTCCGAGCGCACGAGAACCGGAAGATCGGGTATCAGGTACTCAGTATCCCCCATGTTGAGGATGATCAGGATGTCGTTGTTGACGAAAGCCAGGCAGGTATCGGTCGAGTGGTTTTCCGCCCAGGCGAGTGAGCCGGAGCCGAGCCCGTGCTGACGCCGTGTGGAGAGGGCTTTCTTGTAGAGCGACAAAACGGACTGCGGATCGCTCTGCTGGGCTTCACGGGAAAGTGCCGCCCAACCCTCAGGCTGCGGAAGCCATGATTGCCCATTCGGGCTGTAGCCGAGGGAGGGGCCCTCGGTCGTCCAGGGCAGTGGAACACGACACCCATCGCGTCCCAGCCTGTTCCCCCCGGTGCGATGATAGGCAGGATCCTGCCGGAAGTGGTGGGGCATCTGGGTGTGATCAGGCAGCCCCAACTCCTCGCCCTGGTAAAGGTAGACCCCACCGGGCAGTCCCACCATGAACATGGACGCCGCGATGCCGCGCCGCAAACCCCGGTCGTGATCGGGCTGATGATCGTCGGGCCCGATTCCGTCGCCGTTCCGATGTGGTTCCGTGTGCCCCTGACCGAACCGCGTCGTGTGCCGGACGACGTCATGGTTGGACAGGACCCAGGTGGTGGGAGCGCCGACGCTGTCGAAGGCTTCGAGGGAGGCCGTGACGATGCGTCGCAACTCCGTGGGGTCCCAGGGGGCTGCCAAATAGGAGAAGTTGAACGTCTGGTGCATCTGGTCTTCCCGGACCCAGTCCGCGAGGCGGGTCAGGGGATCGACGCTGGCCTCTCCGCACAGGATGCGCTCGCCGTCGTATTCGCCGAGGATGGACCTCCACCGACGGTAGATGTCGTGGATCCCGGGCTGGCCGAACATCGGTGCGTCGGTGAAGGGGAAGCCGGGGGTGCTGCCACCGTCCGCGCGTCCGCCCCAGTCCGGCAGCCCGGTCGCCTTGACGAGGGCGTGGGCAACATCGACGCGGAACCCGGCTACTCCGCGGTCCAGCCAGAACCGGAGGATACGCTCAAACTCCTCGTGAACCGCCCGGTTGTCCCAGTTGAAGTCCGGTTGCGAGGAGTCGAACAGATGCAGGTACCACTGCCCCGGCTCGCCGTCGGCCTCCACGATCCGCGTCCAGGCTGGACCTCCGAAGTGGGATTGCCAATTGTTCGGGGGCAGAACGCCTGCCTCGCCCGTGCCATCACGGAAGATGAAAAGCTCCCGCTCGGCGCTGCCGGGTTGTGCCGCGAGGGCCCGCTTGAAGAGCCGGTGCTCCTGTGAACAGTGATTCGGCACGAGGTCGATGATGATGCGCAGACCGCGGGTGGTCGCGGAGCTGATCAGGTCGTCGAAGTCAGCGAGGGTCCCGAAGATCGGATCCACATCGCAGTAGTCGCTGACGTCATAGCCGCCGTCGAGTTGCGGCGAGCAGAAGAAAGGGGACAGCCACAGCGCATCGATATCCAGTTCCGCTACCTGGTCCAGCTCGGCGGTGATGCCCTGCAGATCGCCGATGCCGTCTCCGTTGAAGTCCCTGAACGACCGGGGATACACCTGGTAGATCACCGAGGACCTCCACCACTGAGGTACATCGTCGCGTTCGTGGAGCGGGGAGAGGTGAAGGGCGTCAACAACTGAACTTGAAAGCATGTCGACCATTCTAGAGTGTGCGGGACCAAAAATGGAACCGGTTGCAGTCTGCGTTCTCTGGCCCCTAGTGAGTAGATCTGTTTTTCCGCGGTGAGGTGGACGACTTTACTGCAATCCCTTACAGTTGTGACACATCACACGCTCTCGCGGGAACAGCTCTTCGGGGCTGATCCATGGGAAGCGATTTCAGCCGGGCACTGGTGCCCGATGATCAGAAAGGCGCATCGATGCGCACAAGTACGTCAGGTAAGTTTGTCCAACTGCAGGCGAGGAAAGCTGCAATGGCGTTTGCCGCCTTGTCACTGATCGCAGTTTCCTCCGGATGCTCCTCCCAGTCGGCTCCGTCATCGACCGGTTCAGCCTCGGGTGGAGCCTCGGCCGAAGCCGCGCCGGTCGAGTCCGGTGCTCCCGAGCGTGGGGATGCCGATCTGGTGATTTGGGCCAACGGCCCGTTCGTCCAGGCCATGCAGCCGATCGCTGACAAATTCGGTGAGGAGAATGGGATCACGGTTGAGGTACAGACCGTGGCCACAGATCTGCAGACCAACTTCGTCACCGCGAATGCGTCCGGCAACGGCCCGGACATCGTCGTCGGAGCACATGACTGGATTGGCAACCTGGTGCAGAACAGCGCCATTGACCCGGTGCAGATCAGCGAAGACCAGAAAGAGGCCCTCGTCCCCATCGCTGAGCAGGCCGTGACCTACAACGGGCAGACGTACGGGATGCCTTACTCCATCGAATCCCTCGTTCTGATCCGAAACACGGATCTGGCACCGGAGGCGCCGTCGAGCGTCGAGGAGCTGCTGACGATGGGCCAGGAAGCCGTTGACGCAGGCACCGCTGATCGCGCGCTGAATCTCCAGGTCGGGCCCGAAGGCGATGCCTACTTCATGCAGCCCTTCTACTCGTCCGCGGGTGGATACCTGTTCGGACAGAACGACGACGGCAGCTACGATCCGGCTGACCTCGGCGTCGGCCAGCCTGGTTCCATCGCGGCAGCGGAGAAGATCGCCGAACTCGGCGAAACCGGCACCGGCGACCTCACCCAGTCACTGACCTTCGACAACTCGATCGCGCAGTTCAACTCCGGCAGGATCCCGTTCATGGTCAATGGACCCTGGACGCTGGGAGATATCCGCGAGGCCGGAATCAATTACGAAATCAGCCCGATCCCCGGCTTCGAGGGGATGGACCCGGCCCAGCCGTTCACCGGCGTGCAGTCGTTCTACGTTGCGTCCAAGGGCGAGAATAAGTCCTTCGCGCAGACCTTCCTGCAGACCGTCGTCGGTACCGACGAGACCCAGCGTGCCCTGTACGAGGCCTACGGAATCCCGCCGGCAACGGAGTCGCTGCTCGAAGAGGTTTCAGCCGAGGATCCGGACGCGAAGCTCAGCGCCGAAGCCGCGGCCGCTGGTATCCCCATGCCGGCCCTGCCCGCCATGGCCGCCGTGTGGGCGCCGCTTGGACAGGCCGAAGCAGCGATCGTCGGAGGCGCCGATCCGGAGCAAACGATGATCGACGCCGGGAAAACCATCGCAGCGGCACTGAAGTAACACGAAGTGTCGACCGGACTCAAGCCTGTTCCGGTACGGAAGGTGGGGCCCCGCTTCTCGCTGGGCCCCACCGCTTCCGTACCAGCCCTCCTCGCCAAGATCATTGGCCTCGGCGCAGCCCTCGGCGCTGGGATCTCGCTGACACCACTGCTTGTCGCGGCGGAAAAGTGGGGACTCCTCCTTGGCGTCTGGGTCGGCGTTCTCGGCCTGATCGCCGTCTACTCCACACGCCGCGTCATTCCCGCGAAATACCTCCTGCCGGGAACGCTGCTGCTGACGGTCTTCGTCATCATGCCTATCCTGGCCACCGTGCAGCTGTCCTTCACCAACGCCGGCGATGGCACTCGTGGGACGAAGGAAGAAACGGTCCAGGCCATCGTGGGGAACTCCGTGACGCCGGTTCCCGGCGGAACGATCTACAACATGACAGTCGGCACCGTGGGCCCGGCGTCCACCGGACCTTTCACCCTGTATCTGGTCGACCCGGCAACCAACGAGACGTTCGAGGGAACCGAGGACGGACTGACGCCCATCGAGGATGTCACCGTCGACGGAGGGTTCATCCGCGAAGTCCCCGGAGTCACGATCCTTACCGGCAAGGAGGTCAACGACGTCGGCGCGCAGCTCACCGAGCTCACCGTCCCCACCGAGGGCGGCGCCATCCGCACCCAGGGCATCAACCAGGCCTTCGAAGGTGTCCAGACGCTCCAGTACGACGAGAGCGCCGACACCATCACGAATACGGCGACAGGGCAGACCTACACTCCCCAGACATTCGGTGACCGTGAGTACTTTGCCGACGATCAGGGCGTGCGGGCCTTCGACCAGAGCTGGGAGCAGAATGTTGGCGGTGCGAACTACACCCGCATCTTCACTGATCCGCAGATCCGCGGCCTGCTCATCGGATCGTTCATCTGGACACTGACGTTCGCCGTCGGATCGGTCCTGACCACTTTCCTGCTTGGGCTGTTCCTCGCCGTCACCCTCAACGACCCGCGGGTACGAGGGCTCAAGCTCTACCGGGCGGCCATGATCGTCCCCTACGCCATACCTGTCTTCATTTCCTTTCTGGTGTGGCAGAGCTTCTACAACCGGGATTTCGGACTCATCAACGCGATGCTCGGTGGAGCACGGATCGACTGGCTCGGCGATCCAACCCTTGCCAAGGTCGCCGTCCTCCTGACCAACCTCTGGGTTGGCTTCCCCTACATGTTCTTGATCAGCACCGGTGCGCTCCAGGCATTGCCACAGGACATCAACGAAGCAGCCAAGATCGACGGCGCCAATGCCTGGACCACCTTCACCAAGGTCCAGTTCCCGTTGCTGCTGGTCGCCGTCGCCCCCTTGCTGGTGGCCTCGTTCGCGTTCAACTTCAACAACTTCAACGTGATCCAGCTCGTGACCGGTGGAGGGCCCTTCCCGGGCGGCGGCGGCGCCATCGGAGCTACCGACATCCTGATCAGCGGCGCGTATCGCATCGCGTTCGGATCCGGCGGAGCGCAGTTCGGCTTCGCGTCCGCGATCTCAGTCGTTCTGTTCATCATCACAGCGGTCCTCGCCGGGCTGCAGTTCCGCTACACCAAAGCACTGGAGGACGTGCGATGACCGATACCCAGACCACCGCTGGACAAACCGCGATCGCCGTTCCCGCACGACGCCCCTCGAAGATCCGGGGAGGGATCGAGGTACCCCACGGCGCACGATGGTGGAGGGAGATCGGATGGCGGCACATCGTCGCCCTCTGCGGGGTGGCGTTCGCGCTCTTCCCTGTGCTGTACATCATTTCGGCGGCGCTGAACCCCTTGGGCAGCGTTGCCTCGACACAACTCATTCCGACCACGTTCAGCCTGGCGAACTTCCAGGAACTGCTCAATGGCTCCAACGGTCCGTTCACCCAGTGGTACATCAACACCCTGATTCTCTGTACTGCCGTCTCGCTGGCCCAGGTCTTCCTCAGCACCCTGGCCGCGTACGCCTTCTCACGATTCCGTTTCACCGGGCGGAGGACCGGCCTTCTGGCGCTCCTGCTCATCCAGATGTTCCCCCAGTTCCTGGCGATCGTTGCCCTGTTCCTGCTCGTCGCATCATTCGGGGAAGTCATTCCTGGTATCGGGCTGAATACACTGCTGGGCTACGCGCTGGTGCTGATGGGAGGGGCCCTGGGGCAGGTGTGGCTCATCAAGGGGTTCTTCGATTCCATTCCCACGGAACTCGATGAAGCCGCCCGCATTGATGGGGCAGGGCACTTCCGCATCTTCGTCAGCATCATTCTGCCCCTGATCCGGCCGGTCCTGGCCATCACCGGTCTGCTCGTGTTCGTCTCCGTCATCGGCGAGTACATCCTCGCCAGTATTTTCCTCACCGACAGCAGCGTCCAGACTCTCGCCGTCGGCATGTTCGGGATCATCGCCGGAGACCGCAGCAACAATCTCGGCGTCTTCGCGGCGGGATCCGTCATGATTGCCGTTCCGGTCCTCGTCCTCTTCCTCTATCTTCAACGGTTCATTGTCGGCGGGCTCACCGCTGGATCGGTGAAGTGAAAAGGATGGTCTGGATCCCGTAGCGCAGGTTGTCCCAGCGCCCGCGGTGCGCGAGGGATTCGCGCTGCGCCAACGAAGCGGCGTTCCCCTCCCAACAGCAGTGGCCGGGAGGCTCGGATACAGT
>NZ_KI914715.1:54129-59765 GCF_000520515.1 Arthrobacter sp. H20 | reverse complement strand
ACAGATCCGAGCCTCCCGGCCACAGTTGTCAGAAACCGGCTAGATCAGCCGAGGATCGCGTTGGCGATGAACAGCAGCGGGATGGAACCGGCCCAGACCGCCGTCGTGATGCCTGACCAACCCTTGAGAGCTGCGACGCCGTCGAGACCGGCGAAGCGGGTGACCACCCAAAAGTAGGAGTCGTTGAAGTAGCTGAACACCATCGAACCGGCGGTGCAGGCCAGCGCGGCGACGATGGGGTCGATGCCGAGTGAACCCACCAGGGGCGCCGTCACTGACGCAGCGGTAATCATCGCGACAGTTCCTGAACCCTGAGCAATACGAACCAGTGTGGCGATAAGGAACGGCACCAGGAACGCTGGGAGCGCAGTGCCAGCGATCGCTTCGGCGAGGGCATCGCCCACACCCGAGCTACGCAGCACCTGACCGAGCGCACCACCGGCACCGGTGATAAGAAGGATCAGACCAGCGGAGGCGGCTGCCTCACCAAACCAGCCCTGCACCTTGGAGCGCGGGGTCCAGCGGGGCAGCAGCACGTAGACGGCCAGGATGACACCGATCACCAGAGCAACAACAGGGTTACCGATGAACGCGAGGGGAACCACCCAGTCCGACGGCGTGTACTCGCCGCCGCCAACAACACCCTGGTTGTTCTGGTCGATGGCACCGCTCACGGTGTTCATGATGATGAGGAGCAGCGGTACCAGCAGCGGCAGCGAGGCCACGAAGGCGCCGACCCTGTGCGGCCTGGCACCCGCGGGGGGCGTGCCAAGGGTGTTGTTGTCGACGTCCATCGACGGGGTCGCATCGTCATCAGTGGAGCCGGTGCCGCCGTCGACGTCGGCAACGGCAGTCCCGCCGCGACGTCCGGACGCGGCGTGAGCCGTGCCGTACACCGCCTCGCGAACTGTTTCATTCATGGATGGTTCAATCTTCGGCCCAATCCATTTGGCGTAGAAGACCACGATCGGCAGCAGGATCACCGTGAAGGCGAGGCCGGCGAGGATCAGCGCACCGAGGTCGGCACCGAGGATGCCGGCGACGGCCAGCGGGCCGGGAGTGGGTGGCACCAGGTGGTGGGTCAGTGTCATGCCGCAGCCGAGAGCCAGCGCGAGGGTGATATACCCGGCGCGCTTGACCCGGGCGATCGAGCGGGCCAGCGGGTTCATGATGACATAGCCGGAGTCGCAGAACACCGGGATGGACACGAGCGCGCCTACGCTGCCCAGCGCCCACGGCTCGCGACCCTTGCCGAAGAGTTTCAGGAAGGCCATGGCCAGGGAGTTGGCGGCTCCAGACACTTCAAGGATCTTGCCGATTCCGACACCCAGGCCAATGACAATGCCGATCGACGCCAGCGTGTTACCGAAGCCTGTTGTAATCGCCGAAACGATGTCCAGCGGCGCCTGTCCGGCGACAATGCCGGTCACCAGCGCCGCGATCAAGAGTGCTACGAACGCATCGAGCCGGGTCTTCAGCACCAAAACAATAATGGTGGCGATACCCAGGACGAGCGCCAAAAGAAGTTGTATATCCACGTACTGCTCCTTGGTCACTGAGCAGGCCTCGTTGCCATCTCAGGTGGTCACACCGGCCGGGTCGATTCTTTTGACGGGCACTGTGCTGCCTGTCACACTAGCACTAGACATATGACATCTGACAAGTGCCTGTGACGAATACACAGTGACGAAAGTGCGGACCAGTGATACTCGAAGAAGAGTTGCTCAACGGCTACCCAGCTGTCCAGGCCATCAAACCGGAGGTGATCGCCGCCGTCGTCCAGGCCTCCGGACGGATCCTGGTGGTCCTCGACGACGACCCCACCGGCACGCAGTCCGTCGCCGATCTGCCGGTCCTCACCTCCTGGGAGCCGAGCGACTTCGCGTGGGCCTTCGCCCAGCGCCTCGGCGGCGCACCGGCACCGGCGGTCTACGTCCTCACCAACACCCGCAGCCTCGATCCGGAAACCACCGCAGCGCGCAACCAGGAGATCGTGACCAACTCCCTCAACGCCGCCACGGCCGCGGGAGTCACCATTGGGTTTGTCAGCCGCAGTGACTCGACCCTCCGCGGCCACTTCCCGCTGGAGACCGACGTCATTGGGGCCACTCTTCTATCGGAGACCGGCACCGAGACCGACGGCGTCGTCATGGTTCCCGCCTTTCCCGATGCCGGCCGCGTTACCATCGGTGGAGTCCATTACCTGCGCGGGAACGACGGCGTTCTCACCCCCGTGGCTGACACCGAGTTCGCCCAGGATGCCACCTTCGGGTTCACCTCATCGGACCTCGGCGATTACGTTGCAGAAAAGACGGGTGGCTCGGCGGATGCCGTCATCCGATTGGACCTGACGATCATCCGCGGCGGCGCGCAGGGTATTGCTGACGCTCTCGGCCAGGCGTCCGACGCCGTCCCCATCGTGGTCGACGCCGTCACCGAAGATGACCTCCGGGCCCTCGCCCTGGGCCTTGAGGAAGCCGAGAGCCGCGGCAAGAAACTGCTCTACCGCGTCGGTCCGCCGTTTGTTCGAGCCCGGATCGGTCAAACCGAACGTCAGCCGCTGACGGCTGAGGAGGTGTTCGCCGATCTGGACGCCCCCGACTCCGGTGGCCTGATTGTGGTGGGCTCCCATGTGGGACTCACCACCCGGCAGCTGGACGCCCTGGTGGCGCGACGCCCCGAGGCCCGGCTCGTGGAGCTCGACGTCGAAGCGGTCCTGGACGCGGAACACCGAGACGCTGGGATCGCGGAAGCCGTCCGGGCAGTCGTCGAGGGCCTGCCGCACGGCGAGGTCATCCTGCACACCAGCCGTCGCCTGATCCGGTCCGACGACCCTGAGCAGAGCCTCGACATAGCCCGCACCATTTCGCAGGCAGTGGTCGACGTCGTCCGCACCACCATCGCCACGGCGCCCGTGCGCTTCGTGATCGCCAAGGGCGGCATCACGTCCTCCGACGTCGCCGCCCACGGGCTATCCATCCGCCATGCTCTGGTGCGCGGCCCAATGCTGCCGGGCATTGTCTCCCTCTGGCAGCCAGCCGACGGGCCGGCACGCTCTATCCCGTTCGTGGTCTTCGCCGGCAACGTGGGAACCGATGACTCACTCGCCGACGTGGTGGACATCCTGCGCTCCCCCACAACTGCATCCGCGACAACGACGGGAAACTCCAGATGACGTCCAATACTGTTGCCGTGCTGGGCCTCGGCGCCATGGGCCTGCCGATGGCGACCCGGCTGGCTGGCACCTTCACGGTTACTGGCTACGATCCGATGCCGGCGTCCCGGGAACGGGCCGAGAAGACCGGCCTCGCCTGCGCTCCGACGGCCGCCGACGCTGTCAGCGGCGCGACGATCGTCCTGCTGGCGGTCCGCGACGCCGTCCAGGTGGAGGGCGTCCTTTTCGGCGACGATGGGATTGCTCCCGCGCTGACGCCGGGCGCCGTCGTCGTCATGACCAGCACCGTGGGGATGGACGCCGTTGCCTCCTGGACCGAGCGGCTCAGCGCACTGGGCGTAGCACTGGTTGACGCGCCACTGTCCGGCGGCCCGGTGCGAGCGGGCGAGGGTGATCTGCTGATTGTGGTGGGCGCCGAACCATCGGTGCTGGAGACGGCGCGGCCGGTGCTGGAACGGCTCGCGTCGACGCTGACCGTGGTGGGGAACAAGGCAGGAGACGGTCAGGCCATGAAGACCGTCAATCAGCTGCTCTGCGGCGTGCACATCGCCGCAGCGGCCGAGGCGCTGGCCCTCGCCGACGCGCTCGGGTTGGACCAACACAAGGCGCTGGCCGCGCTGGAGACCGGAGCGGCGGCGTCGTTCATGCTCTCCAACCGCGGACCGCGCATGGTCCAGGGGTACGACGGCGACGCGGAGGTGCTGAGCCGGTTGGACATCTTCGTAAAGGACTTGGGCATTGTCGGCAAGGCTGCCCGGAGCGCCGGACTTGCGGCGCCCGTGGCCGCAGCGGCCGAACAGCTGTTCCTGCTCGGTCAGACCCAGGGCCTGGGCACCGCCGACGACTCGGCAGTGATCAAAGTGGTGGCACCCCAGCGGCGCACCGTAAGCCTGAACACCGTTGGAGGGGACGTCGATGGCACGGAAACCGCTCGCTGAATCGGTGTTCGATGACCTCCTGGAGCGGATCATCGACGGCACCTACCCGCCCGGTGCGACGCTCCCCCCGGAAAAAGACCTGGCCGCATCCCTGGATGTGAGCCGGTTGACGGTGCGCGAGGCGCTCAAGCAGCTGCAGGCGCAACACGTGGTGCAGATCAAGCGGGGTCTCGGGACCTACGTGAATCCCGCAGCCCAGTGGACTGATCTGCAGGCCATCATCAGGTACGCCTCCACCACCGCTGACTCCCCCGATGTGTCGCTGCGCCTGCTCGAAATCCGTCGCATGGTGGAGACGGGTGCCGCTGAACTGGCTGCACTGCATGCCACCGACGAGGACCTCTCGCAGATGGAAGCCTCCAACGCTGAGTTGCAGGCGGCCCACGAGGCGAAGGACCTCGACGCGGTCACTGCAGCGGATATCGCGTTCCATGAGACCATCTTCCGCGCCTCGGCGAACCCCTTTGTGCCGGTGATCCTCGGGCCGCTCAGCCAACTGCTGTACGCGATGCGGCGTGAAACGTCGTCGTTCCACGAGGTGCAACAGCATGCCATCGAGCACCACTCGCTGATCCTTGAGGCGATCCGCACACGCAACCCCGAGGTGGCGCGCAAAGCGATGCAGGCCCACATCAACCAGACGTACGACGACTTCGAGCATTTCATCCACCAGGAACAACAACATCAGGAGATTACATGACCTTTCCGATTGAACGCACAGCAGTCCTCACCGGCGCAGCCTCGGCCCGCGGCATTGGCCGCGCGACGGCGAACCGGCTGGCCCGCGATGGCTGGTCCATTGCGATCCTCGACATCGACGGCACCGCCGCCGAAGAAGCCGCAGCTGACATCGCGCAGCGGCACGGTGTGCAGACGGTCGGCGTCGCAGCTGATGTCTCGGACGAAGCATCGGTCGACGCCGCGATCACCACTGTTGAGGCCTCGGTGCCGCCGATCGTCGCCGTCGTCAATCTGGCCGGCATCAGCTCCCCCACCGAGTTCATGCAGGAAACGAAGAAGGCATGGGATCGGGTCTTCGCCGTCAACATGACCGGCACCTTCCTGGTCACACAGCGCGCGCTGCACGGGATGATCGAGCGGAAGCTCGGCCGCGTGGTGAGCATTTCCTCCATCTCGGCCCAGCGCGGCGGCGGCACGTACTCGAAGGTTGCCTATAGTGCGTCGAAGGCCGGCATCATCGGCTTCACCCGTGCCTTGGCCCGTGAGATGGGCGAACACGGGATCACCGTCAACGCTGTATCTCCCGGCCCTGTGGACACCGACATCATGGGCGGCACCCTGACCGAGGAGCGCAAACAGGATATGTCCAAGGACATCCTGATGGGCCGGGTAGGAACTGTTGACGACATTGCCGCCCTGATCTGCTTCCTGGTGGGACCCGACGCCGGCTACATCACCGCCGCCACCTATGACATCAATGGCGGCCTGCAGATCTCCTAACGTGATCGGCGGGGCGCCCTGTGCCGAAGGTAAAGTCAGGGCGAGGATCCAGAGTTCCAGAA
>NZ_KI914715.1:52598-54029 GCF_000520515.1 Arthrobacter sp. H20 | reverse complement strand
GTGCCGAAGGTAAAGTCAGGGCGAGGATCCAGAGTTCCAGAAGGTCCACCCGCCACATAGTACATAGAACCGTGTACTATGTGGCGGGTGGAAACACTTACCCAGCATGCCGTCCTTGCCCGATTTGGCTATGCTCTCTCGGATCCTGTGCGGTCCCGGATTCTGCTTACCCTGCGCGAGGGGCCGTCCTACCCAGGAGAGCTTGCCGAGTTGGCCGGTGTCAGCAAACAGCGGCTGTCCAATCACCTTTCGTGTCTGCGGGGTTGCGGGCTGGTAGTCGCCGCCGTCGAAGGGCGGCGCATTCGCTACGAACTGGCCGATCAGAAACTGGGAGAGGCGCTGTCAGCGCTCCTGCACGTCGTCGTAGTCAGTGACCCGATGTGCAGCCGCGTCTCCAAGGAAGAGCATGGTGACGGAGAGGCGTGCTGCAGGTGACAACCTCAACAGCCGCACGCCCCAGGCCCACAGTGGAGCGCCGGGCCATTCTCTCAGGGCGGATCCGCCTGTTTGTCGCTGCGACGATCACGTACAACATTATTGAAGCCACCATCGCCCTCACTGCGGGCACCCTCGCTTCCTCGAGTGCTTTGATCGGATTCGGTCTGGACTCCATCGTTGAAGTGCTCTCCGCGGCCGCCGTCGCCTGGCAGTTCGCCGGCCGCGACCCTGAAGCCCGCGAAAAGACAGCACTGCGGCTGATCGCCTTCTCATTCTTCGGGCTCGCCGCCTTTGTGACCTTCGACGCCGTCCGCAGTCTCCTTGCCGGTGTCGAAGCCCAGCACTCACCGGTGGGAATCCTTCTGGCCGCGGTCAGCCTGGCCGTCATGCCCTTCCTGTCCTGGGCCCAGCGCCGGGCAGGGCGTGAGCTCGGATCACGGTCCGCTGTCGCGGACTCCAAACAAACCCTGCTCTGCACCTACCTCTCGGGAGTGCTGCTTGCAGGGCTGCTGCTCAACAGCACCCTCGGCTGGTCCTGGGCGGATCCCATTGCGGCCATGATCATCGCCGCCGTCGCGGTCAAGGAAGGCCTCGAGGCATGGAAAGGCGACGCCTGTTGCAGCCCATTGACCGGAACGTTCGACACGCATCAGAAGGACGGTTCTGCCGAGACTTCGGCACCAGTCTCCACACCCGCCACGCTCTCGAGCGCGCCGCAGGGCACGACCAGCACGGAACCGGACTGCTCATGCTGCGCCAAGGACATTACTGAATAGACATGACGGCGCAAACAGGATATGTCCAAGGACATCCTGATGGGCCGGGTAGGAACTGTTGACGACATTGCCGCCCTGATCTGCTTCCTGGTGGGACCCGACGCCGGCTACATCACGCAGCGACCTACGACATCAACGGGGGCCTGCAGATCTCCTAGCGTGATCGGCGGGGCGCCCTGTGCCGAAGGTAAAGTCAGGGCGAGGATCCAGAGTTCCA
>NZ_KI914715.1:17642-52498 GCF_000520515.1 Arthrobacter sp. H20 | reverse complement strand
CACAGCGTCGGGGCTGGTGTCTGCGTTCACATCGTCAATGGCATCGTTGTCTTCCGACCCGCTGATCGGTTGCTCAGCCCGCGTGCCGGCCCCAGCCAGGGTGGCGCTTTCGCCGAGTCCCAGTGCGCGGCGGGCATCATCGTCGCTCAGCCCGAATAGCGTCTTGACGTGCAGATCGCGCTGCGGGAACGGGATCTCGATGCTGTGCGCCTGCAAGGCGGAGTGCAGCGCCCAGTTATAGGCGGCGGCCACGGCAACGGGCTTCTTGGTTGCCTCCGGGTTGAGCCAGATGACGAGTTCAAAGTTCAGCGAGCTCTTATCAAATTCGCTCAGCCAGACTTGTGGCCGCTTGGGGCCGTCGAGGTGAAGAGTGAACGGTACGGCCGCGGCTGCTTCGAGGGCCGCCTTCTTCACCACGTTCTTGTCGGTACCGTAGGCGACCCCGAATGGTACGCGGAGGCGCCGCAGCACGTCGCGGTGAGTCCAGTTCACTACGCGGCCGGCAACAAATTCGGAGTTCGGAACCAGGATGTCGATGTTGTCGTTGGTGACGATCGTCGTAGCCCGGATCTTGATGTCGCGTACCTCGCCGGTCACGCCGGATTCGAGCTCGACAAAATCGCCGATCTTCAGCGACTTATCAATCAGCAGCACGATCCCCGAGATAAAGTTGCTGAAGAGCGTCTGCAGCCCAAAACCCAGGCCGACCCCGACGGCGCCAGCGAGCACAGCGAAGTCGCTTAGCGGCACCCCGAGCGCCGAGATGGCCAGGAAGAAGCCGACAGCCAGAACCGTGTAGGCGACCAGCCGCGACAGCGTGTACCACGTTGAGATATGGGTGCTCTGTTGGGTTCGAGAGCGGCGCAGAATGATCGTGCGCAGCACGAACGCGATCAGGCTGGCCGCGACGAGAATGCCGATAGCGGTCACTACTTCGATCACTGTGATCGGCGCTCCGAACGCTGCTACCGCGGCACTGGCTCGGTTGTTTTCCATGGGCCGAGCCAAGCACAGCATGCCCGGATGCGAGGAAGGCGCGCCGTGACCGTTCGGGCGCCATGTTCAATCCGTGTCCAGCGATCTACCGACCAGAACATCAGGAGCTCTGTCTTGCCTGTCGCCCACGTGTGTACAATAAACCTGCTGCCAGAGGGAATGAGAGGTGATCACCTGATACGGGCCATCAGTTACAACCTGCGGGAACATCAGGCCAGCGACGAGCTGGAGGATCTGGTGCAGGCGTACGGCGTTGATCTCCTGTGCCTTCAGGAGTGCGATGCTTCCGATCTGCCGGCTACCGTCGGCGATCTCAAGCTGGCGATTGCCACCCAGGAAAACCGGCTTGGGCTTGCCCTCTACTTTCGGGAAGAGCGATTCACCGCGCTGGATTCCAGGGCCATGTCGCTCAAGAAGTCCCTCCACGACCGTGTTCTCACCCCCGCGCATGAGCGTTTGATCGGCCTCCAGCTGACTGACAACGAGACCAAGCACGACCTCGTTGTTGGATCCTTCCATGCCGCTCCGCTGACGGCGTCGAACTCACTTCGCCGCAAGCAGATCCATGCCTCGCACGCTGAACTTCTGGGGATGGGCAATGGATTTGCGACGCTCATGGTGGGCGATTTCAACTATCCGTTCTTCACCCAGCGCCTCACCAGGCATATGAAGGACTCCGGATACGACCTGTCGCTGAGCGACTTTCGGACCTACACCCGCTACCGGGTCTTCCGGGGACACTTCGACTTCGCGACCTCCAGGGGGCTGGACATCCAAAGCGTGGAGACCCTGCCCCGCGGGGCCTCCGACCACCTTCCCATCCTGGTTCGGGCCGAATACAGCCCGGCTGAGAGCCTGGACCCGGTTGCTGCTGCATAGCGACGGCTTTTCCACGGCATTCCATGACACGGCGTTCCATTGACCCATCCGCCCGGACCCCCTAGGATTTTATCCAATCAGCAGAAGTGTTATTCCACTATGCGATATTTGCTTTGTGGTTTCGATACCGCTGATCCGTATAACAAAGGGGTTCTGCGAGATGTCACTGCACACCGGTACCACGCAAGCTGTTCTGGACGGGTCTAGATCCTTCTCGGTCTCCGAGGCCGATCGGCTCAGCGCGAGCACCGATCGATCCGGCTACGTTGCGGAGTCGCTGCCTGACGGTGTGGTCTTCGCCGAGACAGCCGGCGACGTCGTCACCACCATGCGCCTGGCCGCCGCCCACCGCACCCCCATAGTCACCCGGGGTGCTGGCACCGGACTCGCGGCAGGCTCTTCGGCACGAGCCGGCGAAGTGGTTCTCGACGTCTCCCGGATGAAAAAAATCCTCCGTATCGACCCAGTGGAGCAGCTCGCCGTCGTCGAGCCTGGAGTCTTGAACGCGGAGCTGAACGCTGCCGCCGGTGAGTACGGCCTGTTCTACGCGCCGGACCCGGCGAGCACCGCCATCTGCTCCATCGGTGGCAACGTAGCCACCAATGCCGGCGGCATGCGGTGCGCCAAGTACGGTGTCACCCGCGAGGCGGTGCTCTCCCTGAACGTGGTGCTCGCCGACGGGCGCGAGCTGAAAACAGGCCGCGAAACCATCAAGGGTGTCTCCGGTTATGACCTCAATGCGCTGATCGTCGGTTCCGAGGGAACCCTCGGCGTCGTCACTGAGGCTACCCTGCGGCTCCGCCCCCTCCCGGTGGCAACGGCGACCGTGGCAGCGTTCTTCTCCGACTTCGCGACGGCGGCTCGGGCGGCATCGGCGGTCATAGCGTCCCGGATCCAGCCCTCCATGCTGGAGCTGATCGATGGGCAGACGCTTGAAGCCATCGACATGGCGATGGGCACCAGCTACCGGTCACAGGGCGGCGCGTTCCTGCTGGCGCAGACCGACGGCTACGGCGCCCACCTTGAACAGGATGTGCTGATCGAAGCGATCAAACCGTTCGCCACCTCCATTGAGAAGGCCGACGACGACGAACACGCCGCCCAACTGATCACCGCCCGCCGCGAAGCCATTCCCTGCCTGGAAAAGCTGGGCCGGGTGTCCATCGGCGATATCGGCGTCCCACGGGGCCGCCTGGCCGAGGTAGCGGTTGGTTTGAAGGAAATTTCCGAGCGCACCGGGGTGCGGATCTACTCGGTAGTCCACGCGTCGGACGGCAACCTGCACCCGATGCTCGTCCTGGACCCTAGCGACTCAGTCACTGAAGGTCCCGCGAAGGTAGCGCTGGGAGAGATGTTCTACCTCGCGAAGAGCCTCGGCGGCACCCTGACCGGCGAACACGGCGTCGGACTCCTCAAGCGCGACTGGCTCCTGCCGGAGCTGGGCGAGGTGTCCCTCGACGTCATGCGCTCCATCAAGGACGCACTCGACCCCCACTGCCTCCTCAACCCCGGCAAGGCCATTTAGGAAGTAACTGGCCAAGCAGAAACTCTAGCGGAGTCGGCCAAGGGCTTCAGCGGCTATTTCCCGCAGTGCGGGGTCGGACGAGTTCTCCGAAACTTCCGCCACTTTGTCACGTACCTCTGGCGAGAGCCCGGCAGACACCGACCTGAGGGCGACCTTCTGGACTCCCTGGTCATCATCAAGCATCAGGCTGCCCAGCACCCGGCTTGCCGAGGAAGGCGGCAACAGTGCCGCTGCCTGGGCCGCGGCCACGCGGACCCGGGCATCGCCGTTGGTAGCCGCTGCGGCCACGATGTCCGCCGACTGTTCGCCTTCGATGGCACCAGCAAGATAGGCGGCCTTAGCGGCCAGGCCTGGTTCCGCCTCCTGGACCAGTGTCATCAGGTGTGGGAGGGCATCAGGGCCAAGTCGCGAGGCTTCAGGGTAATCCACCTCGTCCGGGTCCAGGGCCCTGCGGACATCTTCCATAGTCACTGACATGGCGCTCTCCTAGACGTTCACTGTTAGTGCGCTGTTGTTCAGGGTAGTGCTTTCCGCCGCATCGAGATCCGGCGGCGCATTGGTAATGTTCCACGTGCCGCCGCCCATCATCAACCGATCCGTCGGCGTTACGTGGGGCAGTCCCATCACATGGCCCACTTCATGGCCGAGTGTCCAACTGCTGGCGGTGGACGTCACCGCACAGCTGGGGCGGCCAGCAGGAAAGGCGGCGCAGCCGTTAGATGGCGGATTGGTGCTACGGACAAAATATACCGCGACGTGGTCGCCCCCGACGTTGATCCGATTGCCGTAGAGCTGGTTCTGCTCGGCGGTGGTCGTGCCCATCGTGCAGCCGCCAACGTCCAGATCCGTCAGCAGCGGCAGGTTCAGGTTCTCAGTTGAGCCAACCGATACGTTGATGCCACGGCTGGCATAAACCGTGCGCATCGCCTGGACCATCTGATCCACCGTGAAACTGGTCGGCGCCGTCAGGATCTTCAGATGCAGTATGACTGTGGGGACGAGGGTCCACGCCTTGGACCAGACGCTGCCATCGGTGCCTCGAACGAACACGTGCTCATGCTCCTGGCCCATGGTGTCCGAAGCTGGATCCGAGGCAAGTACGCCCCCGTCGTCATGTCGGCCCCAGTCGTGCCAGGAACCATTCCAGAAACCTTTTTGCCACAGGGCGTTGTCCGCTCCACGGACATAGATGTTGCAGACGGAATCGTTGCGCGAAACGATCGACGGGGCCCCAGCGAACCCGCCGACCGGGGCGCCATGGTTGAACCAACCCGACCAGGTCATGGGAAATCCTCCAATGTCTGAAGCTGCGGTCCCCGACGTACCGTGGGACGGCTCCGCCCCGAGTCATGGCGAAACTGGTTTAGTGTGGACCCGGTGGCGTTACCGCGGCGTTACTGGTTCCGTTCCGATCCACGGATCTCCCAGGCAGCGCCCCTTCTTCAGTGCAGGATGCCGCTAGGCGCGGTCCCTCCGATCAGCATCGGCGTCGTCAGTGTCCGCATCGTCATGGTTCGTGACCCGCGAGAGCGCCTCCTTGCCCTGGAATCGCATCATCCACCGGGTCAGGAAGACCAGCCCGATGATCAGCGCGACCAGCACAATGGTGCCAAGGTTGAACCCGAGGCCGAAGATGAAGAGCGATGCCACAGCGCCGGCAGCCAAACAGTAGTACACCGTCACGAGGATGGTCTTGCGCAGCAGGTCACCCTCACGCCCCAACAACCCGACGGTCGCGGAGGCGGCCACGATGTTGTGGATCGCGATCGGATTACCGCCGGCGCCACCGACCGCCTGCGCGGCGACTACCTGCTCCGGTGGGACACCGATGGCCACGCCTGTGGAGAACTGGAACTGGGCGAAGGTCAGATTCGAGACGGTGTTCGACCCGGCCACGAATGCCCCCAGCGCGCCGATGAAGGGGGCGATAACGGGCCAGGAGACACCTGAGATCGCCGCAGCGCCCTCGGCCAAGGTGACCGGCATGCTGGACAGGCCCGACACGTTGAGATCCGGACCCGACTGGATCAGCACCCGCACCAACGGAACAGCAAACAGGAGGGCCACAGCCGTCCCAGCCAACTGTTTTCCTGACACCTTCAGCGTCTCGGCAATCTGCTTCCCATTCATCCGATGGATCAGATATCCGAAGACGGAAGCGAGGATCAACAGGAAGGCCGGCGAATAGAACGGCTGCACATTGGTGGTGATGCCGGTGCCCAGGATGTTCTCGAACGGAATTTGAATACCGGTCAGGAACTCTTTCACCGGCGCAATCACTCGGGTGCCCACCAGCAGCACCGCCATGAGCACGTACGGTGACCAGGCGCTGATGATGCTCATGTGGGTGCGGACGTCGGTCGCCTCGGACGGTTCGATGGTGCCCATCCAGCGATCGGACCAGGAGGATCGCGGACCGAAGTCAAACGTGTCCTTGGGCATCAGGAAGCCCTTGCTGGAGGTGAACATGACCAGCATCAGACCGATCAGCCCGCCGAAGAGCGACGGGAACTCCGGTCCGAGGACGCGGGCGACGATCACGGAGGGGACGGTCATAGCGAGCGACGCGTAAATTGCGAACGGCCAAACGGCAAGACCGTCGCGGAAACGCCGCTCCGGCCCGAAGAACCCGGTGAGCATGCAGACCAGGATCAGGGGAATCAGGATGCCCACAATCGCGTGAATGGCCGCCACCTGAAACCCGATGTTTGATACAAACTCCGGCATGGTTAGCCCAAGCACAGCGATGCGTTCCTCAACCGCCGGATCCCCGCCCAGCCCATTGGTCACACCGACGAGGATGGGTGTGCCGACCGCACCGAAGCTCACTGGCGTACTCTGAATGATCAGTCCCACCATGACGGCCGCCATGGCCGGGAAGCCCATCGCCAGGAGCAACGGTGCGACGACGGCGGCCGGGGTTCCAAACCCTGAGGCGCCCTCGATGAAGCTACCGAACAGCCAGCCGATAATGATCGCCTGCACCCGCCGGTCAGCTGAGATGTTGTTGAACCCCGCCCGAATGCTGGCCATGGCGCCGCCAATAGTGAGCGTCGAGAGCAGTAATAGCGCACCGAAAACGATATAGAGCAGCGTCGCCGCGACGATCAACCCTTCGAGGGATGCGGCGATGATGCCCGTGAACTCCATCTTCCAGACCAGCAACGCAACCAGCACAGCCAACACGTACCCAACGGGCATGGCGTATTTGGCGGGCCAGCGGAATCCCGCCAGCAATACTCCCACCACCAAAATTGGCAATAACGCCAATAGGCTTAACACAGCAAGATTGTCCATAATCCAGTCCCCTTTGACTGCGATTCGCGCACGAGTCCACCACTGTGTTTTCCACATTGTGGAATAAGTTTTCTGCTAGTGAATAAGACACTAGGTCCGACCACAGGCACAGTCAATGGTCGCCGACCATATCGGGGGTTCGACGGGCGGCTTTTACGACCAACGGTGGTCCCGCTAGCCGAGTACGAGATCCTGATCCCACAGCACTAAGCGCAGTTTGCCGTTGAGGACGCGGGGCTTTTCCACCCGCGAGGGCATGAAGGTGACTGGGCAACGCGGCGGACATGCAGATGCAGGTGCTCGCTTCAGCAGCTGATGGGTCCTGGACGGGTGCCATGATTAACATGAACCTCATGGAAGAGGAGATGCAGCGTGACCTCGCGGCGCACCGCAGCCTTGCCCAGTCCGACTCGACCTCAAAGGTGACCGCATGATGACTTCCCACGACCACCACACCCACGAAGCCCACTCGACCCATCAAGGCCACGGGGCCAACGAAGGGCATCAGGACAGCACCACCGAGTACGACCAGACCTACTGGGACACCTTCTACGATGAACGCCCTGCCATCTGGAGCGGTCAACCCAACCCGCAGCTAGTCACCGAGACGGCCGGTCTGACGCCGGGCACCGCGCTCGACGTCGGCAGCGGAGAGGGCGCCGACGCCATCTGGCTGGCTCGCCGGGGATGGAAGGTCACCGCCGTCGACATCTCCCAGGTTGCGCTCACCCGCGGCGCAGCAAATGCCGCGGCAGATGAAGAGTCAGCGGCCCTGATCACCTGGACCCGCCAGGACCTCCTGCAGTGGGCGCCGCCGGAATCCTCGTTCGATCTGATTTCGGCCCAGTTCATGCACCTGCCGAAAACGGAGCGCGAGCCCCTATTCACCCGGTTAGCGGCTGCGGTCACACCCGGTGGCACCCTGCTGGTTGTGGGACACCACCCATCCGACATGGAGTCAGGCGCTCATCGGCCACCCCGCCTTGATCTCTTTTACACCGCCGAAGAAATCGCCCTGCTGCTGGACCCGGAGCGGTGGGACCTGGTGACGGAGTCCCGTCAGCGAACCCAGGATCACGACGGCGAAACCGTCACCATCCACGACGCGGTGCTGCGGGCCCGTCGGGTGTCCTAACCCAACTGGTTTCTATCCCCCGGGAAGAAACTGGCCGACTGGTGCCTTATAGAAGGGGAGCTGTGCACAGCACAATCCCCCACCCCTAAGGAACTCCATGACGTATCAAGCACACACGCCTGTCGCCGCCACTGCCGCGCAGACTATCTTCCGGGTCGCCCTTGGCGGCGTCCTGGTGGCCCACGGTTCGCAGAAACTGTTCGGCTGGTTTGGCGGCGGAGGCATCGACGGCACCAGCAAGGGCATGGACGCCATGGGCTTCCGCCCGGCGAAGACCAGTGCTGTTCTCGCCGGTTTGGGCGAGGCCGGTGCGGGTCTAGCCCTCGCCGTCGGCCTTGGCACCCCTGTTGCCGGCGCTGCAGCGGCAACAACCATGGGAGTTGCTGCAAGTGTGCATACGCCGAACGGATTCTTCGCCACCGAGGGTGGCTTCGAGTACCCGGCGGTCCTCGGTATTGCCGCTGCATCCTTCGCCATAGCTGGAGCAGGCGCAGTCTCACTGGACTCGGCCACCGGTCATGTCCTTGACCGGCCGTGGATGCGGGCAGTGGCATTGACAGCCATCCCCGTGGCGATCGGCATCCAGTTGTACCGTCGTCGCCAGACCCTCGCCGCGGACGCCAAGACTGAATCCGCAAACACGCCGGTAGCCGAAGGCTCCACCGACCCCGCCTAACCAGCAGCCTCGGTTCCATACCTTCAGTGGCCGCGCATCGGGAGACCGGCGTGCGGCCGCTGGCTTTAACAGCCAGTGACACAATGAGTCCCATGACGGCAATCGTGCTCGGCTGGAACCCGGATCGGTGGGACGGTTGGCAATTCGCCTATACCCCGGTCCTCGACGTCCTGCATGACACCGGGTTCGCGTCGGTTCGCTGTCCCCTTTCGACGCACCTTGCCATTCCTGCTGGCACTGACGTGTGGCTCATCCTGCAGGGCGCCCATGAACGCGGCCTGCTAGGGCACGGTATTGCGACCACCGACACGTCAGCTGACCGATCCACCTCACAGGTCACCTTCGACGTCGACCTGCTCCTTCCCCGTGGCGAACACATTCCGGAGACGGCGCTACTCCACCGGGTGCCGGGACTGGATTGGGAGAGCAACCCGATTTCAGGAACTCTGCTCGCCACAAACGATGAACAAATGTTGCGCGCTGTGTGGGCCGACCATGCGCCGTCGTCGGAAATCGACCCAGTAGATCCGGTCCCCGGCACCCTTCCCGCCAGCGCTCTCACTCGGGTCTCGGTCAACCGCTACGAGCGTGATCCCGAGGCACGACGCCAGTGCATCGCTCACCAAGGGACCAGTTGCTCCGTCTGCCGGTTCAATTTTGAGGATGCCTACGGCGCGCTGGGGCACGGATTCATTCAGGTGCACCACATTGTGCCTGTTTCCCAGATCGACGCCGACTACGTGCTCGATCCCCTTACCGATCTGGTTCCGCTGTGCCCCAACTGTCATGCAATGGCGCACTCGCGCACGCCTGCCCCCTACTCGCCGGCCGAACTTCGTCGGCTCATCCGTGCCTCAACGCATATGGAGGGGACCGTTCTCAGCCCCGAGGAGCTGAGCGCCCAGGAGAATGCCGCCAGGATTCTCGGTACATAGTGGACCTCTGTTAACCGGTGCCTGGGCTCTCAGACTGGTTGCTAATCGTTGGACTGGGTTGCGGGACGGTGACGTTCACCTGACTCAGAGCATCAAGAATGCCCATCGCGAGGGTCAGCGCTAAAGCAATTGCCGCCAGCCGAGCCGATACTCCCAGACAACCTGGCCGTTTCCTCGCCTTGCGGGATCTGCCCGCTTGTCGGGCGGGTCCCCGATTCTGTCCTCGTCCACCGCCAGCAACTCCCCCAACCGGTGCGTTCAGTGTGGTCGTAGCGGCTTCGGGGCGACGGGTAGCTGCTCGGCGTTGATGCAGCATGGAGACACCTGCGTCAGCGGATCCGATACCGGCAGTCGTTAACAGCGTGGGGTTCGTGTCCCCACCAAGCAGACAATTCAGGTACTCATGGATCGCGGCGGCAAATTCGCGTTCAAGAACTGTTGGTAGGGCAAGGACTGACTGAGCAATGGTGTTGAGGCCTTCGACCCGCACTCCAGAAGCAGTCGTTGCCTTTAGCTCCGGTTGGCCGACCATACAGAGCCATGCCTGAACCAGTTGCCTATGCTGTGGTTCAAGCAAAGCGGCAATAGCGCTGGCTTGCTGAAGGGCAGCTGCCGACTCCCTCGCTCTTGCATAGCCGTTCTGGGACAGTTCACCCCGCCGCAGGAGGACGTCCCCACCCCAGTTCTTTGCGTCGATGACGAGCACTCCGCCGGGTCCTACTAGCACATGATCCAGGTTGGCTTTCGGTCTGCCCGGCCAGTGCAGGCCGTGCAGAATGAACCATCCCTGGGCCTCTAGCAGACCAAGGCGGTCGGCCACCAGCACTTCCCCTGTTGCTCCCGCGATCCAGGCCCGGTTAGTTCGCTCCGCATGGGCGACTTGCTTTTGCAGTCGATCGACCGCTTCGACGGCTTGAGCAAGCTCGCCTTTCAACCGTGTTACCCGTTCCGCCGCCCGGCGCGCTTGTTCAGCGGCACCTGCCCCAGCCGTCATTTCTGGCTCCCCCATCAGATCCTGCTGTCCAGCCTAAATCGGGCTGCCGCCGAAGCGGCACAGGATTCGCGCAGGAGAACGTCAGGAATTAAAACCGGACTTCACACCCTGCGGCGTACTATCCTGGCGCCATGGCCGAACTAAGGGGAACTGACTGGACGAACGCGGAAGTCAGTGCCGCGGTGGTCGAACCAAGGGGTCAATTGAATTCAAGCACCAGAATATCTCCGCGGTACTTATCGATGCCAAGGGTATTCCGATTGACGGGTACAAGCCGATGCGTAACGCACAGGATCACCTGCGTTCGACGGTCCCGCCCATCGGTCAGCCCTCGCCTACGAACGAAGGTTCTTCGAAGCCATGGGCAATCGGAAGCTGGCCGCGAAGGTGGAACACCTTTCCGCCACACGGGGTGACGGTACCGGCTTTGAGACCAATTCCATTAGTACCGCATATTTCAATTCGGGAAACCCGCCCTCGGTTTTTACAGCCTGACGGGGTCTCTTGAGGAAACCGCCCGGCTCGATCCGATCGTCTTCGAGGGTCGACCGGCGTAAAAACCCAGCTCTTCACTTCGCTCAACTGGGCTCGGCCGCGGGTGGACCCTAGCGCTCGTTCCGGACCGCCGACGACAGCACCGAGGCCAGCAGGCCCGGGAATACAGCGTCCAGGTCCTGCCGGCGGAGACTGTTCATTCGCGCCGTGCCCTCGTAGCGTTGCTGCACAATGCCTGCCTCACGGAGGACCCGAAAGTGGTGCGTGCTGGTCGACTTGGTGACCGGAAGGTGGAACGCACTGCAGGACAGCTCAACACCTGATTCAGCCAGGGTGGCCACGATGTCCAGCCGGAGCGGATCCGAGAGCGCCTGCAGCACCTCGGTGAGGCGGAATTCCGTAGCCAATGGGTGTCCCACCTGCCGCGGGAGAGGTTCAGCGGTCATCTCTGTGGTCCTTCGACGTCATGATTAGTACGATGAAAGTTGTACTAAGGGTTTCATCGTTGTACGTTTATTATCGTACCAATCATCCAACCGATAGGGGTAGCCATGGCTGACTCAACACTTTTCGACCCCGCAAACGTCGGGGGACTCCAGCTCGCCAACCGCGCCGTCATGGCGCCAATGACCCGCTCCCGGGCCGACGACGACGGCGTCCCCACCGACATGATGGCCACCTACTACGCGCAGCGCGCCTCAGCCGGACTGATCATCTCCGAGGGAACGCAGCCCAACGCCTTGGGCCAGGGCTACCCTTTCACACCAGGCCTCCACACCGCTGAGCAGGTTGCCGGCTGGCGTACCGTGACCGACGCCGTGCACGCCGAGGGCGGAAAGATCTTCGCCCAGATCATGCACACCGGTCGCATCGGCCACCCCAGCCTGCTGCCCGAGGGCCTTGTCCCGATGGCACCCTCTGCCGTGCTCCCCGCGGGACAGGTTTTCACCGCCGAAGGCATGCAGGACTTCGTGGTCCCCCGGGTCATGACGTTGACGGACATCGCCGACACCGTCGCCGATTACGCCACCGCCGCCCGCCTCGCCGTAGAAGCAGGGTTCGACGGCGTCGAGATCCACGGCGCCAACGGTTACCTCCCCCACCAGTTCCTTGCCAGCGGCACCAACGAACGAACCGACGAATACGGCGGCTCCCCAGTTGCCCGCACCCGCTTCCTCGTCGAAGTGATGCAGGCAGTCGTTGCAGCCATCGGCGCCGCTCGCGTTGGCTTCCGCCTCTCCCCCGGGAATGACTTCAACGACATCTTCGAGGACAACGTGCTGGAAACCTACACTGCACTGCTTGAGCAGCTGGTTCCACTCGGCCCGGCCTACCTCCACATCGTCGAAGCCCGCGAGGACGAGGTCAATGAGCGCATCCTCGACCTATGGGAAGGGACTCTTATCGTCAACCCGTCCCCTCTCGTCCAGAACCAGGATGCTGCGGACAAGGAACGTGCTGATGTGTGGCTGGCACGGGGCGCCGACCTCATTGCGTTCGGCCGCATGTTCATTGCCAACCCCGACTTCGTGGAGCGGCTCGCCACCGATGCGCCGCTCAACGAAGCTGATGGCAGCACCTTCTACGGCGGTACCGAGGTGGGCTACACCGACTACCCCACCCTCGTCACCAGCTCCTAGTACAGCGAACCCGGCCTGCCGACCGTCCCATAAACCCGGCGGTAGGCGGGCCGGACCAGCGCCTAGTCCACTTTGAAGGTGCATGCAATGCCTGCACTGCAGGCACCTTTAAAGTGGAAAGTGACTGCATTGCATGCACTGCAGGCACCCTTTTGAAGCACCACCTACGATCCCCAAACCGAGCCGTCACATTGCGCCGCCACGGCGGCCCCGGGACCGGTGTGCTGTCCCGGCGTGGGATCATGGATCCCGTGAATCTCCTCATTGACCAGGCAACTGCCGACGACGTCGAGCGGCTCGCTGAGCTGGCCGCCATCACGTTCCCGCTCGCCTGCCCGGCCTCCTCACGGCCCGAGGACATCGAGCACCACATCGCAACCGAACTCTCACCGGTACGGTTCCGCCAACACCTTGCGGATCCGGGCAAGACGCTGCTATGCCTGAGCGACGGCAACCGCCTCATTGCTTACAGCATGCTCATCGACGGCGAACCCGCCGATGGCGGCGTGAGATCGTCGTTGTCAACCTTCCCCACCATTGAGCTCAGCAAGTTCTACGTCCACCCGGACCATCACGGGCGTGGACAGGCCACCCTGCTGATGCAGGCAACACTTGAAACTGCGGCACAAAAGGGCGTCTCGGCGGTGTGGCTAGGAACTAACGACGAAAACCACCGCGCGGTTCGCTTCTACGAAAAGCACGGCTTCACCAAAGTGGGAGTGAAGACGTTCCGCCTGGGCGCCGGCGTCGAGAATGATTTCATCCTCGAACTGACATTTCCCGAGCGGAGCTAGCTTTCGGGTTCGGTCTTGAAGCCGATCAGTTTATGGCTGCCGTCGCAGTACGGCTTGATCACCGAGGCTCCGCACCGGCAGAGGGCAACTGTCTTTCGGCTGCGGCGCAGCTGGTTGCCGTCGGGATCCACAATGTCGAAATCTCCTCGGACCAGCAGTGGCCCATTGGGGAAAGCGACGATCGTCTGCCGCGGTCCGATCGACGCCGCGGCGGCCTCGTCACCGGCACCATCTTCGGCGACACCGTCGTCGTCGTGCTGACCGGCACTCATGCGATGACTGAAGCTGAGGAGCGCAGCGAGGAGCTCCCCACTTTCCAGGCGTCGAGGATGTGCTCGGTCATCCACGTGTCGACGACGGCGGCCGCCGCAGCCCCGAAAAATACGTCCGAGAGCAGGTCCGGTTCAGCCTCGACCAATCCGCCGGCGAGGTCCCTCCCAGCGATCTGTTCGTGGACGGCGTCGGCCTCCACATGCTCGTCAAAGTAGGCAGCGACGGCGTCGTTGAACCCGAGCCGACGGAACCCTCTGGCGTACATCCGGTTCGCCAGCGACGAGGTCATCTCATACGCCGCCAGGTGCCCCACAATCGCACCGCGAAGACGACGGTTGAGTGCGAACAGCGACATCAGATTCGATGACGCAAGGGTGATGGCGGGTACGTCATCCACATAGTGGCCGTAGCCGTCGTCGAGCCCGACGCCACGCATCGACTGGGCAAAGAGGGCAGAGTGCATTCGCTCGGGCACTCCGCCGCCGTACTCGTCCGCCTGGATCTCCACCATTGCGGCCTTGGCCCGGCCGGTGAGACGAGGAATGGACCAGGTGTGCGGGTCTGCTTCCTTGAGCGTGTAGATGGACTTCTGGATCAGGAACTCGCCGATCTGCTCCTCGGTTGCCTGCTTGGCCACGTACTTGGCCATGCTGGGACCACCATCGGCACCGGTCAGCTCGAACAAGCCCGCTGCGACGTCGGCGCTGGTGGGGGCTGGCAGCTCGGGAAGGGTGGTTGCCGATCGCAGCTGCGCTTCGTACGCCTGTTCCAGGAAACGGCGGGCGGCAATCAGGTCGGGATTCCACTCCCAGTCGCCACTCGTGCCGTCGATACCGCTGTAGTGCAATTCGAAAAGGCAGAACAAGGTCAGCTGGAGGTCGTCGTCGAAGGCGAAATCATTGGTCGCAGCAACTGCGTCCCGCACGGCGGGAGCAAGATCGCTGGCTGTGCTCGGCGCCTCGGGGCTGCTTTGCTCCGGACCGTTCAGGGTGGCCAGGAGCAGCGAGCTCACCGGGCCGCGAGGCTCAGGTTGTTTCATGACGGGACCCCTATCGTTGGGCAGTCAAACATTGGATATAACCAGTCCTAAGCATACTTGCTATTCGCAAAGATGGACGCCGCCAACGATGTCAGACCGTCGGCGAGATCTGCACCGCATCGTGGCTAAGCACCGCGTGAACACCCCACGTTTCGTTGGCTACCTGCGTGATCCGCAGGTCCACCACTGTGCTTGCCAAGGCGAGCGCATGCGTGCGTTCCATGCCATAGAGGTCCTGCATCCAGGTCAGCATCGCCTTGAGTGCTTCAGCAGTCGCGAGGTTGAGATCGGCGTTGAAGCCGAAGGTGATTCTCGCCGTCGGTGTCATCGCATGAATGGTCTGCAGTGGAGCATCGAGGACGACGTCGAGCACCAGGTCAGCGGTCATTCCGCACTCAATCGCGGTACCGCCCACCTCGCCGTCGCCCTGTGCTGCGTGCCCGTCGCCAACGCTCACTAGCGCATCGGGAACTGTCACCGGCAGAAACAGGGTGGATCCGACGGTCAGTTCCTTGCAGTCGATGTTGCCGCCACCGTCAGCCCGCGGCGGCGTGGTGGCGAAGTCGCCCGGACGGTTCGTCGGCACGCCGACGACGCCGAGGAACGGGTTCAGCGCAACGCTCTGCCCCAGCTGATTGGTAGCTGTCCCCTGCTGCGCATCAACATCCCATAGCAGCCACTGCGGTACACCACCGTCGACGTCGAGCAGTCGGGTGAACTCGTCGTCCTTCCGCCCTGCGTTGGTGAACCCCCACGGGTCGGGAGTGAGGGAGGCGAAGGTGACGGCCAACATGTCACCGGGTTTGGCACCTGCCACGGCGATAGGCCCGGTGAGGCAATGCCCCTCCCGTTCGGCGAAGAGTTGCGGCTTGTCCTCTCCGGGGATAGTCTGCCGTTCCAGGTGCCCCCAAGCGTCGAGGGATCGGACCCGCACCGAGTCTCCGGGGTTCACGGTAAGCACCGGCGGACTGTCGCGGGAAAACACCTGGGTGGTGGTGGCCAGGCTGGGCTCAAGGTGGTGAACAGTCATCCGCCTAGCCTACGAGGCACCGGTTCGATCCGGGTCAGAACTGCTAAGGATCCGCAACGCGAGCAGGCAGGTCGTCTGTCCCTCCAGAGTCGACAGGGATAACTTCAGCAGCCCTTCCAGCTTGCCGATCCGCTGACTCAGGGTATTCCGGTGGATGTACAGGCTGGCCGCAGCCCGGGAGGGATGGGCGTCGTGGGCCAGGAAGCACTCAAGGGTGTGGAGCAGGCCCAGCGAATGGGTGGAATCGTAGGCGATCACCGGAGCCAACAGCTTTCGCGCGCCTGCCCGCGCGCCGTGGGTCGCCGTTGAAGCGATCAGGGCGCTAATGCCCAACTCAGGAGCAATAGTTGGCCTGACCACGGTCGCCAGCATGTCCTGGGACTGGTAGACGCCGAGCCTCAGCTCGTCACTGCTCGCGCAAGGCCCCTTGAGCACCACGGCCTGGTCCGGCATCTCTTCGGTGAACCAGGCAAGGAGCGACTCGGAAGCCGTCGCTGCTGCATCGTCCCCCGGCCGTGGCTGCTGGGCAAACGCGAACAACGTGCCATGGCGCACCTGGACCCTGACGACGTCGAACACTGACTGCAACATCAGCCGGGTCTTCCACGCATCCGACAGGGTGCCGTGGCCCGTGCGGACCGCTATGACGACGGTTGCCTCATCACCGAGAAGCCCTGTGGATCGCACTGTCCTGGCAAACTGCTCCAAGGCCACCCCGTTCCAGTCAAACACCTGATCCAGCAGCGTACCAAGCTCGGACTGCTTGGACGTGGTGGTCAGCAGCGCGGTCTGCAACTGCACGGCAATGATCGATGCAACGGGCGCCAGCAGGGTGGAAATGGGATGCTCCACCTCGGCGTCCCGCACTACTAGCTGGAAGGAATCCCCTGTCCCCATCGGCAACGGAACCGTGGCATCCATCCCTGCCGATGCTGCCTGTTCCAGGTCCTCCTGACTCCAGGCTGACCGCTCCGGCGACCTGGCGATCACCGCACCGAGGGCGTCGGCAATCGCCACCTCACCCCTGACCGCCGCCGCGACCGCATCGAGAATGACGGAAAGTCTTGCCCCCGATGACGCGAGACCGGCGCACGTCTGGGCGAGCTCCCAGGACCGGGTGATCGCGGTGAAACGCTCGGACTGCAGCACATTGGTGACGTGGCGATGCACCTGAAGGAACGGGACAGACCGCGGGATCTCCAGCAGGGGTAGATCGTGGTCCGCTGCTGCGCGCACCAGCCCCGGCGGGATGAGGTGGTGGGCGAATCCGGTGCCGAACGCCACCGCGGCCACCTGTACCGAGACCAGCCGTTCCACATAGGCCGACCAGGTGCGGTCATCCTCGATATTCAGGCCGATGCCGTTGGTCAGGAGCAGGACGTTTCGGCTCAGGAACGGGGTGGGATCGATAGTTTCGGCCGGGGCGCACCAGCTGATTTCCCGGGCTAGCCGGTCGCTCGAACTGGGGGTATGGAGCCGGAGTTGGAGAGTGTCTTCGGATAGCAGATCAGCAATAATCATCGAGTCCACCTGTGCATGTGCCCATCAAACCGGATTATCCGAGGGCGGAAGTCCACTATATCGGCTGCGCCGGCGGCTACTAGTGTGAAGCGCATGACTTCGCCAGCTGTGACCCCTGCCACCAGCAAGCCAGGCCCCACCCTGAATTCGGATATGGGTGAGTCCCTGGGCTTGCACTCCTTCGGCAATGACCTTGCCCTGATGGACACCGTGGACGTCATCAATGTGGCGTGCGGGTTCCACGCTGGAGACCCCGACACCATGGCCGCAACGGTGTCAGCTGCTGCCGAACGGGGACTCGGCATCGGCGCCCACCCAGGGCTACCCGATCTGGTCGGTTTCGGCCGCCGCGAAATGAAGCTGACCCCCGACGAGGTGGAGAACATCCTGCTTTACCAGGTGGGAGCCCTCCAGTCCTTCCTCACCGCCGCCGGCGCCACCCTCAACCACATCAAACCCCACGGATCCCTGTACGGCATGCTGTCCAGGGACCGGTCCCTGATGACGGCCGCGGCCAAGGTCGCTGCCCTCTATAACGTGCCGTTCTACGGCCTCGCGGCTACCGAACACCAGACGGTTTGCAACGAACTGGGTGTGCAGTTTGTCAGCGAACTCTATGTGGACCTCAACTACGGCCCGGAGGGGCAGCTGCTGATCCAGCGTCAGCCAGAACCCACCGATCCCGCCAAAGCCGCTGCGCGGGTGCGCCGCGCGATGGCGGACGGCGTGGTCGAGGCATCGGACGGCACCGAACTGCACATCGATTTCCAAAGCATCTGCGTGCACTCCGATGCACCCAACTCCCCCGACGTCGCCGCCGCCGTGCGCGCCACCCTCCCCGAGTAGCATCCCACCAGTCCAGGAATCAGTTCCGAACAGAGCCCAGAAAGGCCACCCATGACCGACATCATTTCCCCACTTCCCGGCATCTTCTACCGCAAGCCCGGCCCCGACAAGGAGCCCTACGCCACCGTTGGAGATCGGATCGAGGCTGGCCAGACGGTCGGCGTCGTCGAAATCATGAAGCAATTCTCCGAGGTGCGCAGTGATGTCTCGGGGATTCTCGAAACCTTCGCCATCGAAGACTCGGGAGCCGTCAACCCCGGTGACGTCATTGCGACGGTGACCGAGGGATGACCGTGGAGAAACTGCTGGTAGCGAACCGGGGCGAAATTGCCGTCCGGATCATCCGCGCGGCCCGCGACCTCGGCATCCGCACGGTGCTGGCGGCCAGCGAGCCCGATGAAGACTCTTACGCAGCGCAACTGGCTGACGAGGTCCACATCATCGGCCCAGCCCCGGCCGGAAAGAGTTACCTAAACGCTGAAGCTGTCCTTGAGGCTGCCCAGGCCACCGGGTGCGACTCAGTGCACCCTGGCTACGGCTTCCTCTCCGAAAACGCAGGGTTCGCGCGAGCCGTGGTTGACCGGGGGCTGACCTGGATTGGTCCGTCCGCCGACGCCATCGAGCTCATGGGCAACAAGTCCCGCGCCCGGCAGGCGGCGAAGACCGCGGGAGTTCCCACCCTGCGCGGCAGCGACGGAGCTCTCACACCGGACAGCAACATCCTGGAGATCGCCGGGAAGGTGGGCTATCCCCTCGTGGTCAAGGCCTCCGCAGGCGGTGGCGGCAGGGGCATCCGCCTCGTCACCGCAGCAGCCGATCTCCTGTCGACTGTGGAAATCGCCCAGGCCGAAGCCCAGGCGGCCTTCGGGGACTCCACCGTGTACCTTGAACATTTTGTCCACCGCGCCCGGCACGTGGAAGTCCAGATCATCGGCGACGGGGCACAGGTCGTCCATCTGGGCGACAGGGACTGCTCCCTGCAACGCCGACAGCAGAAGATCGTCGAGGAAGCCCCGGCCCCCGGGCTGCCCGACGAGGTCAGGGCAACCATCCTGGCTTCCTCCATCGAGCTAGGCCGCCAATGTCACTACAGCGGGCTGGGAACGGTCGAATTCCTCTACAACCCGGATACCCAGGAAGCCGCGTTCATCGAGATGAACACCCGCCTGCAGGTCGAGCATCCCGTCACGGAAATGATCACCGGCCTGGACCTGATCCGTGAGCAGATCCTGGTGGCGCGCGACGGAGCACTCCGCCTCACCCAGGAGGACATCAGTTTCAGCGGCCACGCTTTCGAATTCCGGATCAACGCCGAAGACCCCGAGAACGGATTCATGCCCAGCCCGGGCACCCTGGAGCGGCTCCAGTGGCCGGGAGGTCCAGGCATCCGCATCGACTCCGGGGTGGTGGCCGGGTCGGCCGTGGCGCCATTCTACGACTCGTTGCTGGCCAAGCTCATCGTCTGGGATTCCAGCAGAGACCAGGCAATGACCCGGTCGGCCGGAGCGCTCAGCGAGGTCCTCATCTCCGGGGTGAAAACCACTCTCCCCCTGCTGAAGGCTGTCCTCGCCCGGAGCGAAGTGGCCGCCGTCGAGCACCACTCCAAATTCATCGAAACAACACCCGACCTGTTAGGAGCTAGTGCATGAGCGACACAGCCCTGCACCTGGACGCGGCCCGTTACACCTGGGGAGGAGACGAATTCCTCTTTGTCGAAATCGCTGAGGGAATGAGCCTCGCCGCCAACTTCAAGGCCAACGCGATGGCAGCCGCGCTGGGGTCCCGCACCGTACAGGGGATCACCGACATCTGCCCAGCCAACGCGTCCCTGCTGATCCGCTTCAACCCGGACGACCTCCCGCCCAGCGCACTCGAGGAAGCGGTCCGCGGCGTCGAGGCCGAAGTTGCGCAGATGTCACAGCACACCCTCCAGACCCGCGTCATCGAGGTGCCCGTCTGGTATGACGATCCGTACACCCGTGAAACCGGTGCTCGATTTCGCTCGGGACACCAGCGCCCGGAGGGTAACGACCTCGATTTCGCGGCCGAGGAGAACCATCTGGCGTCGCCGGCGGAGTTCATCAGCCGCCATCACGAGTCACCGTGGCTGGTGTCGATGGTCGGTTTCGTGGCCGGCCTGCCCTTCATGTTCCAGATTGTGCCGCAGGACCAGCAGCTCGAGGTCCCCAAGTATCTGAGCCCCCGCACCGACACTCCCGCCCTTACCGTGGGTCACGGCGGTTGTTTTGCCTGCATCTACTCGGTTCGGGGCGCCGGTGGGTACCAGATGTTCGGGATCGCCGCGGCGCCGATCTTCGATCCTGCCCAGCGCCTCTCGGACTTCGACGACTTCATGATCTTCTTCAAACCCGGAGACATTGTGAAGTTTAAACCGGTTGACGAAGACGAATACCGGCGGATCCAGGAGCTGGTGGCTGACGGGTCATTCACCTACCGGCAGGCGCCCGTGGTGTTCGACCTCGAGCGGGCGCTTGCCCACCCCACTGAATACAACCAGGAGATCACGGAGCACCTCAATGGCCATTAGGATCACTGAGCCCGGGCTTGCCACGACGGTCCAGGACACGGGCCGGCCCGGCTACTATCACGTCGGCATCCCCCAGGGCGGGTCGATGGACCAGCTGTCGGCAGAGCTGGCCAACGCCCTCGCCGGCAACACGCCAGCGGAGGCAGTCCTGGAATGCACCTACATCGGGCCCCGGTTCACCACCGACACCGACGCCGTCATCGCCGTCGCCGGCGCCCCAGTGGACGTTCTGGTCAATGGGACGCCCCGGGAGCAATGGACCCGGCTTAAGCTGGTCGCAGGCGACGAGGTGTCCTTCGGGATGATCCGCGCCGGGACCCGGTACTACATCGCTGTCCAGGGCGGAATCGACGTCCCGATGGTGCTAGGCAGCCGTTCCACCTATGCGTTGGGCGCCATGGGCGGCTTCGAGGGGCGCGCCCTCAAAGCGGGCGACGCCCTCGACGTCGGGACCGCCGGGCTGGAACGCCATGCGTCGGCTGCAGACTTCATCGACGAGTCCCTCCGGCCTTCCTTCGCCAAGGAGATCACCGTAAGGGTCATGCCCGGTCTGTACGACCATCGGCTGACCGAGGAGGGGCTGAATACCCTGTTCAGTGCCACGTGGAAGCTGACGCCAGTCGCTGACCGGACGGGTCTGCGGTATGCCGGCCCCTCGGTGTCGTGGAAACCGAGGGTCCAGCCGTTCGGCGCGGGATCCGATCCGTCGAACATCGTCGACGCCGGCTATGCGATCGGCTCCATCCAGATCCCCGGTGGCAAGGAACCCATAGTGCTCCACCGCGATGCCGTCTCCGGCGGCGGTTATGCGATGGTGGCCACGGTCATCAGCTCCGATATGGACCTGCTGGCGCGGAGCGCTCCAGGGACGCAGACAACCTTCACCCCGGTGACCATGGAGGAAGCACTCGCAGCACGCGACGAAGGAAAGACTCTGCGGTCCAGGATCTGGGGGTCAGCTGGCCAGTGAACGCTGCGACTCGCGGTGCGGCGACGCGGCACTGCTCTCACGGACGAAGAGTTGGGGTGTCATCCGAACCGAGTCGACCTGCTCGCCGTTGATGACCCGCCGCAGCATCAGCATCGCCTGACGGCCAATCTGGAACATCGGCGAGCGCACCGAGGACAAAGGGATGGGAAGCTGTGCGGCGAGTGAGGTGTCATTAAAGCCGACGACGGCAATGTCCTGACCCACCGTCAGCCCGTGCGCGCGGAATGTACCCATCGCCCCGATCGCTGCGAAGTCGTTGACGGCAAAAACAGCCGTCGGTACTGGACCGGGCTGAGCAACAATGGTTTCCGCTGCCTCCTTGCCGCCCTCGGTATCGAAGCGCGACCAGATCACTGAGCTGTCAGGAAGCTCTCCGCCCAGGTCCTGCCAGCGTTGCCGGAAACCGGCGGTGCGGTCCAGCGCCGTGCTGGCATAGGGTTCTCCAGCGATCAGGGAGACACGCCGATGACCCGCCTGCCAGAGGTGGTCTGCCACCAGCTCTCCTCCCACGGTGTCGTCGCAGGTTGCCGAGGGGAAACCGGGATGCCGGCGGTTCATCAGCACAAACGGGATGTGTCGTGCACGCAGATCAGGTAACAGATCGCTGCCGTCATGTACGTCACCGAGGATGAGTCCGTCTACCCGACGGGCCAGCATGATCTCGGCTTTCCGGCGCTGCTCGTCAGGACTGTCGTGGGAGTTCATGACGAACGTTGAATAGTTGTTCTCGGCCGCGGCTTCCTCGATGCCCTCATACATGGTGGCCAGGACAATATCGGAGAGCCGCGGCACGATTACGCCGAGCGCGCGGGTCCGGCGTGTCCTGAGGGATTTCGCCTGGGGATCCGGTGAGTATCCGCGCTCCCGGGCGAGATCCCGCACCTTCTGCGCAGTTGCTGACGAAGCGGCACCGCGGGCCACGTCCGACGTCGAGTGAAGGACCCTCGAGACGGTTGAGGGATGGATCCCCAACTCGCTGGCAAGGTCCTTCAGCGTGACCGGTACGCGGCTTTGCCCTCCTGCGCCCATAAGACTCCCTCCGCCGTGCTCCCTGATCATGTACATGATTGTTTCAGACCTGAAAACTTTCAGTCGAACCCTTGACGAGACCCAAATCACATTCTAGTCTTTTCCACAACGAACCCAAACGATTGGGTTGAGTAACTAACCGGACGGACAAGCAGGCTGGCTGGGAGCAATCGACACCAGCCGCAGAATCTGGCCGGACACGATTTGTAGCTTACCCAAACGATTGTGTAACCGCATGGCGACGAGGAAGGAGGTGACCATGAGAACCAGCGATGATCAATTCGTGGTGCTGCTGGCAACAGGCGGCACCATCGCTTCCCGCAATTCCCCGGAGGCTGGCGGCGCAACCATCGCGGAGGACTCAGGCGAGGTGCTGCTGCAAAGCACCGGCCACGGGTCGGTCCCGGTGAAGGTGGTCGACGTGATGCGGAAGGGCTCCTACCGGCTCACCTTTCCGGACATGCTGGAAATTTGTTCAGAGGTCAAAGCTGCGCTGAGCGATCCGCTGGTGGTGGGCGTCGTCGTCACCCATGGAACTGACACCACCGAGGAAACCTCCTACCTCGCCGATCTGCTTCACGACGACTGGCGGCCGGTGGTCTTTACCGGCGCCCAGTTTGCCGCGGATCACCCCACACCTGACGGGCCGGATAACCTGCGGCGGGCCATCGCCGTCGCGGCTTCCCCCGAAGCGGGTGGAAGGGGCGCCCTGGTCAGCTTTGCCGGGCAGATCTTCCATTCGGCGGGAGTGCGGAAGGTTCACACCACCGCCCATGCGGCCTTCGACAGTCCCGACAGCATCCCGGCCGGCAGCGTCACAGGCACCGGCGTCGTGTCGATGGACTCCCGCCCGGCCCGCTTCGAACCCCTGCCCGCCCCCCAGACAGGCGACGGCGTCGGTTTCCCCCGAACCGACGTCGTCGCCTCCTACCCCGGCGCCGATGCAGTGATGATCGAGGCCGCGCTGGCGGCGGGAGCAGCAGGAATCGTGCTGGAGGCCACGGGGATCGGCAACGCTAACCCCGTCCTGTGCACGGCGGTGGCGGAGGCGACGGCCGGAGGCGCCGTCGTCGTCACCAGTACGCGGGTCCATGCCGGACCTGTGGTGCCGGTCTATGGCACGGGCGGCGGGAAGGACCTCCTCGCCGCGGGGGCGATCCCGTCCGGCCTCCTCCGCCCGGGGCAGGCGAGGATTCTGCTGCAACTGCTTCTCGCCCTCGGGATGACCCGCCCCCTCATCGAACAACATTTCCACCGGCGGGGCCTCCTGGTCCCGCAGGACAGCGACGCCCTGACCGCTTTGACCCCATCGAAAGGCTGACCCATGACTAAGAACATACAGATTGCATTCGGCGTAGACGTTGACGCCGTTGCTGGCATGCTCGGCTCCTACGGCGGCGAGGACTCCCCCTGCGACATCTCGCGCGGGCTGTTCAGCGGCGAGGTGGGAGGTCCCCGCATTCTCCGGCTTTTCGAAAAGTACAACCTTCCCTCCACCTGGTTCATCCCGGGACACTCACTGGAGACCTTCCCTGAGCTGACCCGGATGGTGGTGGAGGCCGGTCACGAGATCGGGGTCCACGGCTACTCCCACGAAAACCCGATCGCGATGACCCGTGAGCAGGAAACGGCCATCCTCGACCGGTCGATCGAACTCATTGAGCAGGTCTCCGGGAAGCGACCCACCGGGTATGTGGCGCCGTGGTGGGAGTTCTCAACCATCACCAACGAAATCCTGCTCGAGCGGGGCATCAAGTACGACCATTCCCTGATGCACAACGACTTCGAGCCGTACTACGTCCGGGTGGGCGACAGCTGGACGAAGATCGACTACAGCAAGCCCGCCGAGGCGTGGATGAAACCGCTGGTGCGTGGCCACGAAACTGACCTGGTGGAGATCCCGGCCAACTGGTACCTCGACGATCTGCCTCCCATGATGTTCATCAAGGCGGCCCCCAACTCCCACGGATTCGTCAATCCCCGCGATATCGAGCAGATGTGGAAGGACCAGTTCGACTGGGTTTACCAGGAGATGGACGACGCCGTCTTCACCATGACCATCCACCCCGATGTGTCGGGCCGCCCCCAGGTCCTGCTCATGCTTGAGCGCCTCATCCAGCACTTCAACTCGCACGACGGCGTTACCTGGCGGACGTTCGACCAGATCGCCGACAAGTTCCTGTCCGACAATCCCAGAAAGGAAGCCAACTCATGAAGGCTCCGGCACTGATTGACCTGTCCACGCCCACCGCTGACGAAAAACGCGCGCTGCCCATCTTCAGCAAGAAAAACACCAATACGGCGATGATCCTGGCACTGCTCGCGTGGACCGTCGCGGTCTTCGACTATGGGTTGTTCGGCACGCTGCTTCCCGCCATGCAGGAAGAATTCGGGTGGACCGAGACCGAGGCCTACGCGATCAACACCTGGATTGCTGTTGGCACGGCGATCGTCTGCTTCGGCATCGGCCCGGTGATCGATCGGCTCGGCCGGCGCAAGGGAATGATGCTCACCGTCGGTGGCACCGCCGTCGTGTCAGCGCTCACCTCAGTGATTCCTGCGGGACTGGGTTTCATCAGCAACGCCATGCTCGTTGTGGTGCGCTCCTTCGGCGGGCTCGGCTTCTCGGAGCAGGCTGTCAACGCGACCTACATGAACGAGGTTTTCCAGGTCACCGAGGACGAAAAGAAGCGCAAACGCCCCGGCTTCTACTACTCCTTCGTCCAGGGCGGCTGGCCATTGGGCTTCCTGCTTGCTGCAGCCCTCGCCTTCGCCTTCCTGCCATCCCTCGGATGGCGGGCCCTGTACATCATGGCGGCCATTCCTGCGGCAATCATCGTGTACCTGATCGCGAAGAAGCTCAAGGAATCCCCTCAGTTTGAACTGCACGAGAAACTGACCCAGCTGGAAAAGTCCGGGAACGTGGACGAAGCCCACGCACTGGCCGGCTCCTTCGGCGTCCAGCACTCCTCAACGGCTCCCCTGAAGCGCATCTGGGAACCACAGCTGCGGCGCAACACGATAGTCTTCTCCCTCGCCTGGATCGTGAACTTCTTCGGCATCATGGTCTTCAGCATCCTGGGTTCCTCAGTGCTGGTGAACTCCCGCGGAGTGGAACTGTCAGACGCCTTCTGGATGCTGATCGTCATCAACGGGCTTGCCTACTTCGGCTATGTCTTCCACGGCTGGTTCGGCGATGTCATTGGCCGGAAGAAGACCATCATCATCGGCTGGATCATCTCGGGTATTTCCTTCTCGGTCATGCTCAGCCCCATCGCTTCCACCCCCTTCCTCATCATCCTCACCTACGGCGTCGGGCTTTTCTTTCTGGTGGGGCCCTACGCGGCCATCCAGTACTTCATGGCAGAGTGCTACCCCGTCAGCTGCCGGGCCACCGGGCTGGCGTTCATCGGTGCGATGAGCCAGCCGGGCATCATCCTGGGCGGAGCGTTGTTCACCGTGGTCACAGCTGCGGCAGGTACTACTGCGGCGGCCCTGTGGGTCGGCGCCCTCGGCACCCTGGTTTCCGGGTTGCTGATGATGATGGCGAAGCCCATCCCGAAGGAGCTACTGGAGGACCCGAGTGCCTGAGTCACCTGTAGCCATCATTACCGGCGCTGCCAGCGGAATTGGACGTGCTCTCGCCGTCCACTACGCACAGCGCGGGGTCCGCTCGGTCATAGGCACGTTCTCCGGTGATCCGCACGACCCGGAGGAAACCCTCCACCTGGTCGAGCGGGCCGGGGGCCGGGCCGTCATCCAGGAAGTGGACGTCAGGAACACTGAATCGGTGGAGACCTTCGCTGACCGGGCGCTCAACGAGTTTGGGCGGCTGGACTACGCGGTGGCCAACGCCGGCGTCCTGCGCAATGCTCCACTCGGAGAGCTCACCGACTCTCGCTGGAACGACATGCTCGACGTCGATCTGACCGGTGTGCTGAGGACCCTGCGGGCTGGCTCCACCCGGATGGACGACGGCGGCGCCATGGTCGCCGTCTCGTCCATCGCGGGTGGAGTCTACGGCTGGGAGGAGCACGCGCACTACGCTGCCGCCAAAGCGGGAATTCTCGGGCTGGTCAGGAGCGTCGCCGTCGAACTGGGTCCCCGAGGGATTAGGGCCAACGTGGTCGTTCCCGGATTGATCGAAACCCCGCAGTCCCTGGATCCCGTGAACTCGCTGGGGCCGGACGGCCTGGAGCGTGCGGGGCGGGACATCCCGTGGGGTCGCGTGGGCCGGCCGGAGGAGGTAGCCAGTGTGATTGGGTTCCTCACCTCGGCCGACGCCGCCTATGTGACCGGGCAGTCGCTGATTGTCGACGGCGGCCTCACCGTCAAGATGAAGGCATGAGCGCCGCGCGGACCGTCGTCGTCACCGGCGGCGGGAGCGGCATCGGGGCGGCGATCGCCGAGGCCTTCCGGGAGACCGGTTCGCGGGTGGTGGTGCTGGACCGGACGCCCTCGCCCCACTCGATCACCGTCGATGTGGGCGACGAGGCAAGCGTGGTGGCCGGCTTCGCCGCAGCGCGGGCAGAGCTGGGCAGGATCGACATTCTCGTCAACAGTGCAGGACTGCTCACTGAATCACCGCTCCAGGACATGTCGCTGGCCCGGTGGCAGGAAACCATCGCCGTCGACCTGACTGGGGTCTTCCTCTGCTGCCGTGAAGTGGTCGCCGAGATGCGGGCGAACAAATGGGGACGGATCATCAACATCTCGTCCCAGCTTGGCATCAAGGGCGGCACCGGCCTCAGCCACTACAGTGCGGCGAAGGCGGGGGTGATCGGCATGACCAAATCTCTCGCCCTTGAGGTGGCCGGTGACAATGTGCTGGTCAACTGCATAGCTCCGGGACCGATCGAAACACCGCTGGTGGAGGGAATCTCCGACGATTGGAAGGCCGCCAAACGGAAGGAGCTTCCCCTGGGACGATTCGGCACACCGGCCGAGGTTGCCCCCGCCGCTTTGCTGCTCGCGAGTGACCCCGGCGGCAACCTCTTCGTAGGACAAACCCTAGGCCCCAACTCCGGCGACGTGATGCAATGATTCTCACCAGTGGAATTTTCACCATGTGGAAGGAACGGCCAGTAAATGTGCGGCGTCTGCGGACGAACAGTCACAGCCGATGAAGTGCTCGGCCCAGTCAGCACCCTCCGTCACCGGCTGATCGCTGCGCAGACCATCAACACACTCTGTCACGGCCTGCCAGGTATCCCCAGCGTGCAAGCTGCCGGGGATACCTGGGTGGTGCGCGGGGTGACCGGCGCAGTCCTGCAGTACAGCACGGTCAATGACGTCTGGGCAGCCATCCTGCAGGACCCCGCCGCGCTCCTGCACAGGAAACGGCTGGTGCACCGGATGCGGAGGCGGGCTGCGGCAGAAACAGGGGTGGCCCTCAACGTCGTCACCGCCGGCCTGAGGCAGGCCGCCCCCGACTGTCCCGGTTAGTTGGCGAAGACATCCTGCAGCTTGTCCCGCGGAGTCCACAATCCCACTGAGTCGCCACCGTTGTTCAGCAGCGAGGCTGTTCGTCCGTTGTAGTAGGCATCAGCGGCGTTGGTCCCGGGGCCGGTGTAGACCCGCAGTGCTGCTCCGGCGGCCAGCGTGTAGCCGTCACCCACGGTGAGAATGTTGCTCGCGGCGTCACGCAGGATGTAGCCGCTGACATCGATGGTCCTGTTGCTGGTGTTGCGCAGCACTACATGCTCACCCGTTTCGGGCTGGACATCGTCGCCGGCTGGGTTGTTCACCGAGTCGACAATCTCCACGCCGCTACCAGGAAACACCGGTGCTCCCTGAAGGTAGCGGGCGTTCTGGATGGGGAAGTCGGTGGTGACGGCGTCGACCCCCAGATCGATTGACGCCTGGACCGCCTCGGGCGAATTCACCGTGTAAACCCCGAGTATCAGGCCCGCTGCTTTGACGTCACTGACATTCTGCGCAGTCAGCACGCGGTAGTTGGTGCCCACCGAATCGGCGAAGGTAGCCCAGGATTCAAGCACAGCCGGTCCCGGAACAACTCCTGCAAGCTGCTGCAACTCAATCTCCGGGGCCAACTCGGCGAACGTCCGGTTGGAGGCCTCGTCGAAGCCCAGGACCTGGACCTTGTCAGTCACCACGAGGCGCTGCCAGGTCTTGTCGGTGCGCAGTTCGTCGGCGACCAACTGCTCTATACCGGGCGAGTTCACCGGCGACTTGATCTCGATGTACACGCCAGTTTTGGTGTTGGCAACCTTAGCGGCGTCGTCGAGGTGGGGAATCCGCTCACCGACGAACTGGTCATCGAAGTAGGACCCTGCGTCGAGCTGTTGCAGTTCGGCCCAGGTGAAGGACGTAATCGGGTCGGTGGCCCGGTCGGGGAAGACTTCCTCGACGTTGGTGGTGCGCGCAGGGGTGTCGTCGTGAAAGAGGAAGGGGACGCCGTCGGCGCTGAGTTGAACATCGACCTCGAAGAAGTCAGCACCCGATCTGCGGCCGTCCGTGAACGCGGCCACAGTGTTCTCCGGTGCGGTTCCGGCGGCGCCACGATGACCGATCAGGATAGGCGACGATTCCTCCGGAGCGGGGGCCTGCGCTGAGGCGCCAGGCGCAGCCAGGAGCGTGAGGCTTACAGTGACGGCGGCTGTGCTGGCGAGGGTCTTGGCTAAACGGGATGCCATAGAAGAAGTTCCCTTCGTTATGGAGGGGGTTGATCCCCTCCACAACCGACGGTGCCGCATCAGCCCATCCCCCGCGACAATACGAGGTAAACGCGGCGTGAAAACCTGGCTTAGCTCGCTTCCGCTTCAGCTACGCCGTCGCGTACCGGTTCACGAAGTTCCGCAGGATCGCCGCCGGCCATTCGACCTGTGCCGAGCGAGCGCGGCTCATGTAGTCCTCTGCTTCTTCCGGGGGGAAGTACCCCGCATGGCGGTAGATGTCGATCCGCTGAATCAGTCCATCGACGTCGAGCTCTGGATGAAACTGGGTCGCGTAGAGGTTGCTGCGGATCCTGAACATCTGGACCGGGCAGCTGGCCGACGAGGCGAGCAGTACCGCGCCGTCGGGCAGAGTGGTGCAGGCTTCCTTATGGCCAACAAAGGCATCGAACGACGACGGCAGCCCGGCCAGCAACGGGTCAGCCGCCCCGGCAGCGGTGACAGCGATGGGTACCGGACCGATCGGCTCGGCGAAGGTTCTGTCGATCACGGCGCCCTGATGCCGGCCAAGGGTACCCACGCCGTAGCACGCGCCGAGGAACGGGAAGTCGGCCGCTACTACCCGGTCCAGCAGTTCACCGATATCGTGTTCCACCCTCCGCTGGACCTCGGATTTCTGGTCTTCGGGGTCGGACGAGTTGAACGGACTGCCGCCGACCATGATGCCCGAGTATTGACCGAGGTCGACGTGCGGTATCGGGGAGGACTCGGCACGGATCCTGTGCAGCTGGTGAGGCTTGAGTCCGCCGAAGCGCTGGAACGCCCGGTACTCGCCGTCGGCGGCCTCATCCTCGGCACGGGTGGCTATCAGCAGGAACGGTTTCACTCATCGAGACTACTGCCCACCGGCCCGGTTTCGACTATGAGCTGATTTCCTGCTCCTGGGCGTCGATGCCTTCAGCGCTGGTGGCGGATCTGGGAGCGACAATCGCTGTGACGACCGCGGCTATGCCCAGAATGATTGCACCGAACCACATGCTTGCACTCAGACCCTGGGCGAAGGCTTCGCGGGCAGCGTTGGCGAGATTCTCGCCGTCGGGCCCAAAGGAGTCCGCCACACCGAGCGCGGCTCCCGCACCCGAATCGACTACCTGCCGCACCTGATCGGGGAGCGCTGCGATTGCTGGTCTGATGTCGGCGCGGTAATAGCTGACCAGAATGCTCGACAAAATGGCTATGCCCAGCACCCCACCAACTTCGCGTGTGATGTCATTGACTGCGCTTGCAACTGACCGCCGCTCGGCAGGAAGTCCCTCGATGATCATTTCAGTGCCAGGAGTGATGCCCATTCCGAAGCCGACCCCAAACACCAGTACTCCAGCACCCATCACCCAGAGTGACGCATCGAGGCCTTCGGCCAGGCCGACGGCGAAGACGGCGAACCCCGTCCCCATCAGGAGCAGACCGAGCGATCCGGGGACGCGTGCACCGAATCGTTTCGTGAGGACGCTAGCACTCCCAATCCCGGCACCCACTCCCAGCGGAATGATCAATAGAGCCAGGGCCGAGCCGAGAGGGGTGTACTGAAGCACGATCTGCAGGTACTGAGGTGTCAGGACGAAGAAACCCAGGGATGCGAAGAACTGGACTGTCACGATGATTGACCCCGCTGCCAGTCCTCTGTTTTTGAACAGTCGCACGTCAAGGGAGGGTGCCTGTGAGCGAAGCTGGTGCGAGATGAAGGCAATGAATCCGACCACCCCGACGCCGAGGGAGGCGAGGGTGAGCGGATCGAACCATCCGCGTTGGGGACCTTCGACGACTCCGAAGACCAGCCCCGCGAGAGCGACTATCGACCAGAGTGCTCCGAGTGGGTCGAGGGACAGCGAGCGGTTACGGTGCTGTGCAACGAGGAAGACCACAGGGACGATGATCGCGAGAGCAACGACGCCGAAGAGGAGCTGGACGCTTCCCCACCAAAATGCCTCAAGAAGGGCGCCGGCAACGATGGTGCCAGCAACCGCTCCGGCGGAGCTGACTCCGGACCACACACCGATAGCGAAGGTCCTCCGGTCCTCCGGATACGCGTCCACCAGCGCTGAGAGTGTCACGGGGAAAACAGCTGCTGCCCCTACCCCAGCCAGCGCCCGGAGGGCAATGAACCAGGTGGTGTCGGGCGAGAACGCTGACCCGACACAGGCGAGGCCGAAGATTGCCAGCCCAATCACCAGGATTGTGCGGCGCCCCACGCGGTCAGCCGCGATCCCGGCGGTCAGGAGCAGCGCAGCGAAGGTGAGTGCGTACGCATCGATAATCCACGTCAACTCGGACTGGTCTGCTTCAAGGTCAGCGGCAATGTTGGGGAGGGCAATCGACAGTGCAGAGTTTCCGGCGACCACTAGGGCAAGTCCGGCGCACAGGACTATCAGCAACGCGCGAAGCTGGCCCGGTGTCAAAACCGGCTGAGTTGGGGCCGAGGCAGCTTGCGGTTCCTGTTTCACTATTCCTCCAAATTTATCTCCTTCAAGGAGTTTCTCGGTTTCCGAGATACTTGTCAACTAGTATTGGAGCATGACCCACAGTGAACAGGCGAAGCGAGCCGAGGAGACCGAGCGACGCAGGGTGTCACTCGAGGAGCTCTCGTGGGCGCTCCGAGGAGTAAACCGGGCAGCTGCCGAAGTGGATCATGCCCTGGGCAGCAAGATCAGTCTGCGCCCCCTTGATTACGCGGCCATCGGGCATGTGATGAGCCAGGAGGGAGAACCTCTAGGACCAGCTGAACTCGGCAGCAGATTGGGTATCAGTACCGGGTCTGCGACCGAGCTCGTTGATCGGCTTGAACGCGCCGGTCATCTGGTCCGCGCACGTGATGAAAAGGACAGACGACGGGTGCTTCTGCGGCCAACCGAAGAAGCAGTTGGTCGCATCCTCGGCGAACTTCGACCACTCTTCGATTCGCTCGATACGCTGACAAGCGAGTTCACCAGTGAGGAGCAGGTGACCATCGGCAAGTATCTTCGCTTGGCCACTGAACGCCTCTCCGATTTCGTTGATTACCTCACCGCCGAGGAAAGCCAGCAACGAAACCAGGCTTCCGATAACAGCAGGTAGCAGCGCGGCCTCTTGCGATGCCGCGCTCGGGCTGCTAAGTCTGAAGGTAACGACAGTCAGAAAAGAGATGTGAACATGACGAGCAGCAACCCCGCAGTGGAAGAAGCTGACGAGAGTGAAATTGAGGTCGGCAAGCCCAAAGATTGGGCGGCAGGTATTCCTGGAGTCATCCATTCGATGCAGCCGGCGATCAAGCACATGGGCGTCAACCGGACACGGAAGACCCTGCTGGCGCTGAACCAGAAGGACGGTTTCGACTGCATGAGTTGCGCCTGGCCGGATCCGGGTAAGCGCAGCAACTTCGAATTCTGCGAAAACGGCGCAAAGGCTGTCACCTGGGAAGCAACTCCCGTCCTGGTGGCCTCCGAGTTCTGGGCCGAGCATTCAGTCACCGATCTGCTCACCAGAAGCGAATACTGGCTGGGCATGCAGGGCCGCCTGACCGAACCTGTCTACAAGCCGGCGGACAGCGATCACTACCAGCCGGTCAGCTGGGAGAAGGCGTTCTCCCTGGTTGCCGACAAGCTGAACGGGCTGGAGACCCCGCACCAGTCAGCGTTCTACACTAGCGGCCGCGCCTCGAACGAAGCTGCGTTCTCCTACCAGTTGTTCGTCAGGGCCTTCGGAACCAACAATCTTCCCGACTGTTCCAATATGTGCCACGAATCCTCTGGCTGGGCGATGGGCCAGACCATCGGAATTGGCAAAGCCACTGTCGCATACGACGACTTCGCCAAGGCTGATCTGATCATCATCATGGGCCAGAACCCGGGTACCAACCACCCCCGGATGCTCACGGCCCTGGAACACGCGAAGGAGAACGGCGCCGAGATCGTTGCGGTCAACCCCCTCCCCGAAGCGGGACTGAAGCGGTACAAAAACCCTCAGGAGGTCAAGGGAGTCCTTGGTCGTGGCACGGAAATTGCCGACCAGTTCATGCAGATCCGTATCGGCGGCGATATGGCCCTCATGCAGGCCATCTGCCGGCGGGTCCTCGACGCCGAAGCGGAGAACCCAGGAACGGTCCTGGATCATGATTTCCTGGAGAAGCATTGTCAGGGTCTTGACGAACTCAAAGTCAGTCTGACCCAGCTGGACGAGGGTGCTGTCCTCGAAGCAACGGGGCTTTCAGTCGAGGAAATCGATGAGTTGGCTGCACGTTACATCAAGGCCGACAAGGTCATCATCACCTGGGCCATGGGCATCACGCAGCAGAAAAAGGGCGTGGCAACCATCAAGGAGATCATCAACCTGCTCCTGCTGCGTGGAAACATTGGCAAGCCAGGCGCCGGCGCCTCACCGATCCGCGGGCACAGCAACGTGCAGGGCGACCGCACCATGGGCATCTGGGAGCAGATGCCACCAGCGTTCCTCGACGCCATCGAAGAGGAGTTCGGGTTCGACCCACCCCGGGACCACGGTACTGACGCAGTGGAAACCATTCGCCAGATGCGCGACGGCGACATTAAGGTCTTCGTCGCACTCGGCGGGAACCTTGTCGCAGCGATCTCGGACACGCTCGCCGCCGAAGAAGCGATGCAGGCCACCGACATGACGGTGCAGATTTCCACCAAGCTGAACCGGTCACACGCGGTGATTGGCAAGGAGGCGGTCATCTTCCCGACCATGGGCCGTTCCGAGATCGATATGCAGGCCAACGGTCCACAGTTCGTCACCGTCGAGGACACGGTGTGTGCCGTGCACCCCTCGCACGGCACAGTGGACCCAGTTGCACCGAACCTGCTGTCCGAGGTCGCCATTGTCAGTCGCCTCGCGCGGGCTGTGATCGGCGACAAGGTGAATGTGGACTGGGCAGGGTTCGAGGCCAACTATGACACCATCCGCGAGCACATTTCACGCGTTGTCGACGGGTGTGAGGACTACAACCAGAAGGTTCGCCGCGAGGGCGGATTCGTGTTGCCAAACGGCCCGCGCGATTCACGGACCTTCAGCACTCCCACCGGCAAAGCGATGATCACGGTGAACGATCTGCAGGCTGTCGAGCGGCCAGCGGGCACCCTCATCCTGCAGACCCTCCGCTCACACGACCAGTTCAACACCACCATCTACGGTCACAATGACCGTTACCGCGGCATCAAGAAGGGCCGCCACGTGGTCTTCGTGAACCCTGAGGATCTGGCCGAGCTGGGGTTCGCTGACGGTCAGTACGTGGACGTGCGCGGTGAATACCAGGACGGCCGGGAGCGGGTGCTCCGCAACTGGCGTGTGGTCTCCTACCCGAGTGCCCGCGGCTGCGCCGCTGCGTACTACCCGGAGGCAAACGTGCTGGTCCCGCTGGAAGAGCTCGCCGAGGGTAGCAACACGCCTGTCTCCAAGGCAGTGATCGTCCGGCTGGAGCCGGCGAAGGGCGGCGCATCCGAGTCGGCAGCCGCGGCGAAGGCTTCCATCTCGTAGCTCACTACGCCAAAAAGTGGCTCCCCCGCAGGATTGTGGTTTAGCAACCACA
>NZ_KI914715.1:2741-17542 GCF_000520515.1 Arthrobacter sp. H20 | reverse complement strand
TTGTGGTTTAGCAACCACTTTTCTGCGGGGGAGCCACTTTTCCGCTGTGCGACCCGGCGTAGAACCCTGCTACTGGGCGGTCTTGGTCCAGCCGTTGGCATCCGGTCCGTCTTCGAGCCCCTTCGCGTGGACCTGCATGACGACGTCGGCGGCTGACTGCACTGCATCATCCGAGCCTTTGCGACCGCTGGTATCGGCAGTGCCCGCGGCGTAGCCAATCAGGAACGCACTGATTGCTCCGGAGTTGGGGGAAACTGTATCGGACGTCTGCCTGGCGACCTCAACGATCCGCTCATGGTCAACCTCCAGATCGAGGATCTGCAGGGCCTGGGTTAGCTGACGGCTCCATTCGCTGAGGGTCCGCAGTTCGTCGTCGATGCCTGTCATGTGTGACTCCAATGCTTGAGGGAAGTAAGGTGCCTTCAAGAATTAGCATCTGTTGCAGCTTTCCACAACGTTGTGCGGCCACGTGCGACGTCACCGATAATGGAATCATGACCTCTCCGGTAGAGCATCTCGACGTCGCGATCATCGGGGCGGGACTCTCGGGCATTGGCGCAGGCCACCGTCTGCAGACCGAATGCCCCGACAAGTCGTTCGCCATCTTCGAGGCGCGCGATGCGATCGGCGGCACCTGGGACCTGTTCCGCTATCCCGGCGCACGGTCCGATTCCGACATGTTCACCCTCACGTACCCCTGGCGGCCCTGGACCGCGCCGGAATCCATCGGCGACGGGGCATCAATCCTTCGATACCTGCAGGACGCCGCCGAAGAATCGGGGCTGAACCCCTATATTCGTTTCGGGACCCGGCTGGTGAGCGCCGACTTCTCCTCCACAACCTCCCGCTGGACACTGCAACTGGAGATTGACGGCGCCGCCCGTCGGCGAACGATCACCTGCTCGTTCCTCTACGTCTGCTCCGGGTACTACAACTACGCCAGGGGCTACCAGCCAGACTTCCCCGGCCTTGAAGACTTCGCCGGCAAGGTGGTCCACCCCCAGTTCTGGCCGGCCGATCTCGACTACGCCGGCAAGCAGGTCGTGGTGATCGGCAGCGGCGCCACCGCCGTCACTCTTGTGCCATCAATGGTCGACGACGCCGCGCACGTCACCATGCTGCAGCGTTCACCGTCCTATCTGGTGACGGTGCCGCGCCGCGACCGGATCGCCGATGCTGCCCGGAAGGTCCTGCCCGCTGGAGCGGCTCACCGTGTAGCCCGGGCCCGCAACGTGGTGTATCCGCTGGCGTTCTACCAGCTCTGCATGCGCCTGCCGCGGGTAGCGAAGGCGTACCTGCGAAGTCAGGCCCGCGGCATCCTCAAGGACGAGCAGCAGATCCGGGAGCATTTCACGCCAGCCTACAATCCCTGGGAGCAACGCCTCTGTGTGGCTCCGGGTGGTGACTTTTACCGGGCCCTGACATCGGGGAAGGCGTCGGTGGTGACCGAGCGGATCGACCGGTTCACGCCGGGCGGGATCACGCTTGAGTCGGGGCGGGAGTTGGCTGCCGACGTCGTCGTCTCTGCTACCGGACTCGCCCTTCAATCGCTCGGGGGCGCACAGCTGAGCATTGACGGTGTCCCGGTTGATCTCGGTGACGCGTGGGTCCACCAGGGAGTGCTGGTCACCGGGGTCCCTAACCTGGGGTACTGCGTGGGGTACACGAATGCGTCGTGGACGCTGCGAGCGGACCTGAGCTCCCGGTATGTCTGCCGGTTGCTGAAGTACATGGACCGTAAGGGGTACACGGTGGCGACCCCGGTGCCGGAGGCGGGCATGTCGCGGCGCCCGCTGCTGGACCTGTCCTCTGGATACGTTCAGCGGGCAGCCGACGTGTTTCAACGGCAAGGATCGGGCCGGCCGTGGACCGTTGGCGCCAACTATCTGCTGGATACCCCGGCGGTACTGCTCGGAAAGGTCAGCAAGCACATGGCATTCGACTCAATCCCGGGTCAGGACGCCACCCGGGACCGCAAAAAAGTGGCGTAGCTACACCCGAGCGGTTGCCCCACCACGCGTCTGCACCTAAGCCACTCCTTTGGTTGAAACCAGCGTCTGCAGGAGAGCTACTCGGTCTTCGCCGCCGACTTCAACAGTTCAAGCCGGAGGGCACGAGCCGTTTCCATGTGCTGGCGGGCGATCTGGCGCGCGTCGTCGGCCCGTTGATCGACTATCGCCTTCACCAAAGCTTCGTGCTCATCCAACGCATTTTCCCACCGGTTTCCCACTGACAGGGTGGACCGTGGGGTGTTGATTAGGTGGGTGGAGAGCCGTTCCAGCAGATCCTGCAGTACCCGGTTATTCGCCGCTGTGCTGACCGCCGTATGAAACTCGATATTGCAGCGGATGCGTGTCTGATCGTCAGGGGAGCCGAGATCACGATCCCGTTCCACCAGGGCTTCAAGCCGCATGATGTCCGATGCGGTTCGACTGCTGGACGCCTGGCCGGCAGCTTCCTGTTCAAGCATCACCCGCAGATCATAGATCTGGATGACCTCCTGCGGGTCGATCTGCGGTACCTGAAGACCCCTCGCCGCGCGCTCCAGCAGGCGCTCATGCTGCAACCGGCTGAGCGCCTCGCGGATTGGGGTCCGCGAGACGCCGAACCGCTCCGACAGGCCCACCTCCCGTAACGGCGTTCCGGGAGGGTGGACTCCTGCCAGAATCTCGCTGCGGAGTACGCGGAACACTACTGACCCGTCGACGCGTCCCGTCGATTCAGCCGGATCAGACACTTTCAGCCGATTCAGACACTTGGTGCTCCTATAAGTAGGACCTGCAGATTAGGCACCCTGCCCGCGGTGTGGGCCAGGACAGTACTCATGGAACGGGTATCCGGACGCGTCGACAGGCGACAGGGTGTGCCGCTAGACGGCGATCTGGCGCAGGACGTACTGCAGGATCCCGCCGTTGCGGTAGTACTCGGCTTCACCGGGGGTGTCGATCCGCAGCACTGCCTCGAAGGTGACCGGCTGGCCGCCATCTTCGGGGGTAGCGGTAACGGTGACGGTCTTCGGGGTGGTGCCGCTGTTCAGTTCGGTGACGCCTGACACCGCGAAGGTCTCGGTACCGGTGAGGCCCAGCGATTCAGCGTTCTGGCCCTGGGGGAACTGCAGGGGAAGGACTCCCATACCGATGAGGTTGGAGCGGTGGATCCGCTCGTAGCTCTCGGTAATCACTGCGCGCACACCCAGGAGCGCGGTGCCCTTGGCAGCCCAGTCACGCGACGAACCCGAGCCGTATTCCTTACCAGCCAGGACGACCAGCGGTGTTCCCGCTGCCTGGTAGTTCATTGCAGCGTCGTAGACGGCAGCCTGTGGCGCATCTGCCTGGCTGAAGTCGCGGGTGAATCCACCCTCAACGTCCTCAAGGAGCTGGTTGCGGATCCGGATGTTGGCGAATGTCCCGCGGATCATCACCTCGTGATTTCCGCGGCGTGAGCCGAAGGAGTTGAAGTCCTTGCGTTCCACACCGTGCTCCAGCAGGTACCGGCCCGCGGGAGTGTCTGACTTGAACGAACCGGCGGGTGAAATGTGGTCAGTGGTGACCGAATCTCCCAGCTTCAGCAGAACCCGTGCACCCTCGATGTCGGTGACGGGCTCAGGCTCGGACTTCATGCCCTCAAAATACGGAGGCTTCCGAACGTAAGTGGATTCTGAATCCCACTCGAAGGTGTCGCCTGCCGGGGTCGGCAGTGACTTCCAGCGCTCATCGCCGTCGAAGATGGTCGAGTAGCTCGTCTTGAACATCTCCTTGTCGATGGACTCGTCGATGATCTGCTGCACCTCGACCGGGTTCGGCCAGATGTCGCGCAGGAAGACGTCGTTGCCGTCGTCGTCCTGGCCGAGTGGATCGGCCGCGAAGTCGAAGTCCATCGTGCCAGCCAGTGCGTAGGCAACCACCAGCGGTGGGGATGCCAGGTAGTTCATCTTGACGTCCGGGTTGATCCGGCCCTCAAAGTTACGGTTACCGGAGAGGACAGCTGTGACGGCCAGGTCGGCGTCCTGGATGGCCTGGGTGATCTCCTCATCGAGGGGACCCGAGTTGCCGATGCAGGTGGCGCAGCCGTAACCGACAACGAAGAAGCCCAGCTTCTCCAGGTACGGGATCAGCCCTGACTTCTCGTAGTAGTCGGTGACAACCTTCGAGCCCGGCGCAACCGAGGTCTTGACCCAGGCCTTGGACATCAGGCCCTTGTCCACCGCGTTGCGGGCAAGCACTGCAGCCGCCATCATCACCGAGGGGTTTGAGGTGTTGGTGCAGGAGGTGATGGAGGCGATGGTGACCGCTCCATGGTCGAGGCTGAAGTTGCGGCCATCGGCGGTCGTCACCTCAATGGGGCTGGAGTCGCGGTTGGCCTCGGTCTCGGTGACTACCTCGTGTGGGTGATCGTCGACCTTGGTGTCAGCCTCGGTGTAGGAGGGGGGATCGGAGGCAGGGAAGGACTCTTCAAGCGTCTCATCGACGGTCGCGCCCTCCTCCTCAACCGAGCGGTGCACGTAGTTTTCCAGGTCCTTGCGGAACTGGGGCTTGGCGTTGGTCAGCTCGACGCGGTCCTGCGGCCGCTTGGGCCCGGCAATCGAGGAGACGACAGTCGACAGATCCAGTTCCAGGTATTCGGAGAACGCGATCTCCTTGCTCGGATCGTGCCACAGGCCCTGGGCCTTGGCATAGGCCTCGACCAGTGCCAGGTTCTCTTCGGGGCGACCGGTCAGGCGCAGGTAATCCATGGTGACGTCGTCGATCGGGAAGATCGCCGCCGTGGAGCCGAACTCGGGGCTCATGTTGCCGATGGTGGCGCGGTTCGCCAGGGGCACAGCGCTGACGCCTTCGCCGTAGAACTCGACGAACTTGCCAACCACACCGTGCTTACGCAGCTTCTCGGTGATGGTGAGGACGACGTCGGTTGCCGTGGCACCGGCGGGGATCTCGCCGGTGAGCTTGAAGCCCACCACGCGTGGGATGAGCATGGACACGGGCTGGCCCAGCATGGCCGCCTCGGCTTCGATGCCGCCAACACCCCAGCCCAGGACGCCCAGGCCGTTGACCATGGTGGTGTGCGAATCGGTACCGACGCAGGTGTCGGGGTAGGCCTGCAGTGCGGTGCTGCCGCCGGTCGTGACCTCGCGGGTCATCACTGTACGGGCCAGGTACTCAAGGTTGACCTGGTGGACGATTCCCATGCCCGGGGGAACCACCAGGAAGTCATCGAATGCGGTCTGGCCCCACCGCAGGAACTGGTACCGCTCGCCATTGCGCTGGTACTCGATCTCGATGTTGCGTTCCAGGGCGTTCGCGTTGCCAGCGAAGTCGATCTGCACCGAGTGGTCGATGACCAGTTCAGCTGGTGCCAGTGGGTTGACGCGCTTGGGGTCGCCGCCCAGCTCGACAACTGCCTCACGCATGGTGGCGAGGTCGACGATGCAGGGCACTCCGGTGAAGTCCTGCATGATGACGCGGGCGGGGGTGAACTGAATTTCGGTGTCCGGCTCGGCCTGGGGATCCCAACCGGCCAGGGCGCGCACGTGGTCGGCAGTGATGTTGGCACCGTCTTCGGTGCGGAGCAGGTTCTCCAGGAGGATCTTGAGGCTGTAGGGGAGCTTCTCTGATCCCTCTACAGCGTCGAGGCGGAAGATCTGATACTCAGCTCCCGCTACCTCGAGTACGTCTTTGGAGCCGAATGTGTCGACAGCAGTCATTGCAGGTATCCCTTCGGAGGATCGATAACACTTTGGGGCCATCCTATCCTGAAACGCCTCAAAGCTGTATACAGTCGTACACACTCGATTCTCACCCAGCGATAACCTCTCTTCCCACCCGCTGCGACACCGGGCACACTTGCATCAGCACGCGTTCACCGCGGGGACATTGCCGGAAATCGGTCGGAACTTTCCCGCGTCACTCATTGCTGAGGAGAACCATGAGAGCCGTCCGGGTACACAGCTACCAGGAAGACCCGCTGATCGACGACGTGCCGGAGCCCACCGCGAGCGGCCCCTGGGACGTGGTGGTCGAGATCGGCGCTGCTGGTCTGTGCCGGACCGATCTGCACGTCATCGAGGGCCAGTGGGATGCCATCCAGCACCCGTCGCTCCCCTACATCCTCGGGCACGAGAACGCTGGGTGGGTGCGTGAGGTGGGCTCGGCCGTGACCAATGTCCAACCCGGCGACACGGTGATCATGCACCCGATTGTCACCTGCGGCCTGTGCCTGGCCTGCCGTGAGGGACAGGACTCCCACTGCGAAAACTCCACCTTCCCGGGACTGAACGTGGACGGGGGGATGGCCGAGAGGATGAGGACCAACGCCCGCTCAGTGGTGAAACTCGACCCGGCCCTCCAGCCGACCGACATCGCGGCACTCGCCGACGCCGGCCTGACCGCCTACCATGCGGTCCGCAAGGCAGCGCCGCTGCTGCACCCCGGAACCCACGCCGTCGTGATCGGCAGCGGCGGGCTGGGCCACATCGGCATCCAGTCCCTCAGGGCGCTCACCTCGGCCCAGATCACCGTCGTCGACACCTCAGAGGAAGCGCTGGAACTGGCCCGGGCACTCGGCGCTGACCACACGCTCTCCAACGCGGGCGACGGCGGAAAACTCCTCGAGATTACCGGCGGCGGCGCGCACGTGGTCTTCGACTTCGTCGGGGAGCACGGCACCGAGGCGCTCGGCATGAATGTCCTCCGGAACCGGGGCAGCTACTACACGATTGGTTACGGCGGAGCGGTACACATCGACACCATCGAGATCATCTCCCGGGAAATCAACATCGTGGGGAACCTCGTTGGCACCTACCTCGACCTTGTGGAACTGATGACCCTAACCGCGCAGGGCAAGGTCACCCTGCATACCCAGACGTACGACCTCGAAGACGCTGTCCAGGCCATGCATGACCTGGACAGCGGCAAGCTGATCGGCCGTGGCATTCTCGTCCCCAACCTCATCACCCCAGGGAGATAACAATGGCGTATCCCGCGAAATACTCGACGCTCAATGAGCTTCAGCTGACTGAGGAGGCTCGCCGGATTCTGGTCCGGATCATCAGGGTAGCGTTCCCACACCCGAAGATCCCTGCCGGACCATACGAGCGCATGGCCGAGAAGATCATCACCGAGTCCAACGAGTCCACCTGGTTCAGGGTGGCCCTCACCCAGGGTCTGCTGACCCTGAACCAGCAGGGTGGTGAGAACTTCCTTGACCTCTCCGATGAGAGGGCTCTTGCCGTCCTGCAGCGCATCGCTGACCTTGACTTCTTCGGCTTCATCCGACGGACCACTGTCCTGAACTTCTACGACGACCCGGAGGTGTGGGAGGTGTTCGGCTACGAGGGGGAATCCTTCGCCAAGGGCGGCTACCTGCACCGCGGGTTCAATGACCTGGACTGGCTTCCCGATCCCCGGATCGACGAAGCCGACGAGGCGCTCACCGAAATCGGCCCACTCGGGTACACCGTCGCGCAACAGCCACCGCAACGCGTGCAGGAAGCCGCTGGCGACACCGGAGAAGAGCCGGTCGACGACCTCTTCAAAGGCCAGGACAAAGTTGGAGGAGCACAGACCATATGAGCAACGAGACATCGGCCCACTTTGGCCTGGACGACGACTCGGTTGTCGTCATCATCGGCTCCGGCGCCGGCGGCGGAACCCTCGCCCACGAACTTACCGAAAAGGGCGTCAAGGTGGTGGTCCTCGAGGCCGGCGGCCACATCAAGCACGACGACTACGTCAACAATGAGTGGGAATCGTTCAACCAGATGGCCTGGCTGGACCCGCGGACGACGTCGGGCACGTGGCGGATTGCGCGAGACTTCCCCAACCTGCCCGCCTGGCTGGTGAAGGCGGTGGGCGGCACCACCACCCACTGGGCCGGTGCCACCCCGCGGTTCAAGGCCCACGAGTTCAAAACCCGCAGCACCTATGGGCGGGTTGACGGCGCCAACCTCCTGGACTGGCCCATCACGCTTGAGGACCTGGCACCGTATTACGACAGGGCCGAAGAAAAAATCGGCAGCACCCACCGCCACGGCCGGCCGGCCATGCCCGCCAACAACAACTACAAGGTGCTCGCTGCGGGCGCCGAACGGATCGGGTACCGGCACTACGCCACCGGCCCCTACGGCACCAACGCTGAACCCTATGACGGCAGGCCTGCCTCCATCCAGGACGGCTTCAACTTTCAGGGTGACAAGAACAAGTCCAAGTGGTCCACCCTGGTGTCCGAGATTCCCAAAGCGCTGCGCACCGGGAAACTTGACCTCCGACCGAACTGCCATGCCGTGCAGATCACCCACACACCCGAGGGCACAGTGGACAGTGTCATGTACATTGACGACGCCGGGGACCTCCAGCGGCAGAAGGCACGCCTCGTGGCAGTGGCCGGCAACTCAATCGAGACGCCGCGGCTGTTGCTGCTCTCCGGGTCTCCCCTGTTCCCGGACGGACTGGCCAACTCGTCGGGCCAGCTGGGCAGGAACTATATGCGCCACACCACCGGCTCGGTCTATGCCAGGTTCGACAAACCGGTCCACATGTACCGGGGCGAGACGATGGCCGGTCTGGTGGCTGACGAGTCACGGCACGACGTCGACCGCGGCTTCTCGGGTGGCTACTATCTGGAGACCATCGCGTTGGGGCCCGCCTTCCTGGCCAGCTTCGCGGACCCCGGAGCCTGGGGACCGAACTTCGCGTCGCTGCTCGACGACTACGAAAACACGGCCGGTCTGTGGATTGTCGGCGAGGACATGCCGCAGGAAACCAACCGGGTCACCCTGAACACCAGTGTGAAGGACCGCCTTGGCCTCCCGGTGCCGAACGTGCACTTCGACGATCACGCCAACGACACCGCGATGCGCAACCACGGCTACCAGCAGGCGTCGCTGCTCTACGAAGCGGTGGGTGCGCTCTCCTCGCACCACACCCCGCCGTACCCCGCGACGCACAACATGGGAACCGCACGGATGAGCGAGCGTCCCGAAGACGGCGTCGTCAACCAGTGGGGGCAGACCCACGATGTGAAGAACCTCTTCATTTCGGACGGTTCGCAATTCACCACTGGGGCGGCAGCCAACCCGACACTGACGATTGTGGCGCTGGCCATTCGGCAGGCGGAGTACATCGCCGAGCAGCTGTCGACGTCGGCCCTGTAGAGTGCGCGGTCCTGCACCTCGGTGCAGGGCCGCACCCTCACACAAAGATCAGGACAAACCCCACGACCGCACTCAGCGCTCCGACTCCCGTGAGAATCCAGCCCAGAATCCTCAGGGCATGCGCCGGGGGAACCGGTTCGGTGAGCGAGTATTCGACGGGATTGCGTCGGCTGAAGTAGATGGTGAATTCGGTTCCCGGCACCAAATCCTTCCCCTCCCTGAAGGAGAACAGGGCTTCGCGGACCTCATAGTTGTGGTCATGCCAGCGATAACCAATGCCATCGCCATTGACGAAAACCACGGCGTGCGTGGCGGTCCATCCCAGCCGGGAGGTGCGGATAATCCAGGCCACCAGGATCAGCATGATGCCCGGCACCAGACCCACCCAGGTCAGCACTTCAGTGATGACACCCCACAACTGAGACTGGCTCTCCATAGTTTGATGCTACCGAGAATTCAGTGACGCTGCGGCAGCACCGAGGTGGCCCGGAGCGCGCGACCCACCTTGTCAGCGGCGTCCCGCAGAAGGACAGCGATCTTCGCGGATCGCTGGTCGAAGTCCGCAGCGTCGAGGGAGACGGCAACCGATCCGACGATCTGGCCGGCGGCGTTCCGCACCGGAGCGCCCAGGCATGAGTATCCGATCATGAATTCCTCGCGTTCGACTGCGATACCGCCCTCCCGGACCCGCTCCAACTCCAGCTCCAGCTCGTCGAGGGTCCTGATGGTGTTGTCGGTCATGGCGGGCAGCCCCTGCCGCCCCAACAGCACCCGGCGCTGCGCCGGGTCCATGCCGGCCAACAGGATTTTCCCAAAAGCGGTCGCGTGTGCCGCGTCGTTGAAGCCGAAGCCCATCGGGACAATGCGACGCCGGTCCGGGGAATCCACCACGTGCGCCACCACAATATGGTCACCGCGATGCACCGCATAGTAAGCGGCGGCGTCGCCCCGCGAATGCAGTTCCAGCACCAGCCTCGCCACCGCCGAAGGAGTCCCCACCTGCCGGTGCAACGATGCGTCAAGTGCGTGCAGCTTGTAGCCGAGCGCATACCTGCTCTCATCCTTGAGATGGATCAGATGCCGTGACTCGACAAGGGTTTTCAGGAGGCGGTAGACGCTGGGCAGCGGCATGGAAAGGGCTGCCGCTATGTCCTTGGCCGAGACTCCCCGCTCGTCGGCCGCGACAACGTCGAGCAGCGCAAAAGCCTTCTGCACCGAGGCCATGCCGGTAAGGGCATCATTGCGTCCCATGCCCCCATCTTCGCCGGTTGGTCAACTAACACCAAACGGCCCCTCAACGCTAGGGAACCACGTGAGCTAGTCGACGGTCAGCTCCCCCATCCGACCCCAACCGTCCGCGGAGATTTTCTCGCTGATGATGTGTGGTGTCTCCACCAATGCCTGGGGCATTTCCTTCATGGCCTGCTGGAAATGGTGGCTGTTGACGTGGTCGCCGGCAGCATCGTCCTGGAACGCTTCGACCAGGATGAACTCATTGGGGTTCTCGACGCTGCGTGACCAGTCAAACCACAGGTTGCCTGGCTCGTTTCGGGTGGAGTCAGTGAATTCTCGGGTGAGGTCGAGCCAACGATCCGTCCAGTCGGGTTTGACGTTGAACTTAACGACGATAAAGATCATGGGGCGCCTGCCTTGGGTCGTTGGAATGATCAGGTGTGTGTTGCAGTCTGCCGTGAATCGCCCGGGGCTCCAACTTGGGTTCTCACCCACTGAGAATGACTGGCGCAATCCTGGTCCAGCACCCCTACGCTGATAGTGGCACCGTCTTATCAAAGGAGATTGAGATGAGTAATCCCATGCAGGTCCGCACCATGATCAGCCCGGCCCGATACGTCCAGGGGAAAGGCGCAATCCACCGGTTGGGCGAATTCCTTACACCGCTCGGCAGCAGGCCACTGCTGGTGGCAGACGATCTGGTCTGGGGTTTCGTAGCTCACGACGTCGAGGCCTCCCTCACCGCGGCTAACCTGACCACCACCCGGGTGGGGTTCGGGGGCGTGCCCAGCGCCAACGAGGTCAACCGGCTGGCTGGCCTCATCGCCGAGCACCGGGCCGACGTGATCGTGGCAGTCGGCGGCGGCAGCACCATCGACGCGGTCAAGGCGTCAGGTTTCGCCTCGGGGATCCGCTGGGTCACCGTACCCACCGTCGCGTCCACTGACGCACCCACCTCAGCCCTGTCAGTGATTTACACCGACGACGGCGTGTTCGAGGAGTATCGTTTCTTCCCCCGCAACCCCGACCTGGTCCTGGTGGACACCCAACTGGTAGCCAACGCGCCGGCGTCGTTCCTTGCCGCTGGCGTTGGCGACGCGCTGGCTACCTGGCTTGAGGCCCGCGCCACCAGCCAGGCCTTCGCCACCACGATGGCGGGCGGCCTGCCCACGCTGACCGGCACTGCCCTGGCCCGGCTGTCGTGGGACGTGCTGTGGGAAAACGCCCTCCCGGCGCTCGATGCAGTCCGCGACAACCTGGTGACGCCCGCGCTGGAGAAGGTGGTGGAGGCGAACACACTGCTGTCAGGGCTAGGATTCGAGTCCGGTGGGCTGGCCGCCGCCCACGCCATCCACAACGGCCTGACCGCCGCGAACCAGACCCACGGCCTGGCGCACGGGCAGAAGGTCAACATCGGCTCCCTCACCCAGCTGGTACTCGAGGGTGCGCCACGGGCCGACATCCGGGACTTTGTCGAGTTCACCACGCGGGTCGGACTGCCGAACACGCTGACCGAGGTGGGCCTGTCCCCCGATGACGACGAGGGCCTGCGGCGGGTGGCCGAAGCCGCCACCGTGCCAGGCGAGACCATTCACAACATGCCGTTCCCGGTCGGCGTCGACGATCTCACCAGTGCACTGAAGTCGATCGAGCGGCTCTCTGCCGGGATCCGCAATCAGGCGGGGTTGCCCGAACCAGTGCATTACGAGGCGAAGCACTGAGCACCGGGCCGGGGATGCAGGTGATCGACGCCCTGCGCTCGGCAGTCGCTGACCCGGAACAGGTCAAAACCCGCGCCATCGACCTGCACGCCAACGCCCACGACGCCTCGCATTTCCTGCTCATCCCGCAGGCGGTGGTGGTGCCGTCGGATGCCGCTGAGGTGGGCCGCCTGCTCCAGACCAGCGCAGCGCAGGGCATCCCGCTGACTCTCCGTGCTGGCGGCACGAGCCTCAGCGGGCAGGCGGTCACCGACAGCGTACTGGTGGACGTGCGCAGAAACTTCCGTGAAATCGAGGTGCTCAACGGCGGCTCCCGGGTGCGCGTCCAGCCGGGCGTTACCGTGAGGGCGCTCAATGCCCGGCTGGCCCGGTATGGGACGAAGTTCGGGCCCGACCCGGCGAGCGAAGCGGCGTGCACCATCGGCGGGGTGGTCGCTAACAACTCGTCGGGGATGAACTGCGGTACCACGGACAACGCCTACCGGACCCTTGAGTCGGTGACAGTTGTGCTGCCCAGCGGCACGGTCATCGACACCGGGGCCGTCGACGCCGACGCCAGGCTGCGGGCCCTCGAACCCGATCTTCATGAGGGGCTGCTGCGGCTATCCCAACGGCTCCGGGGAGACCCCTCATCGGTGCGGACGGTGCAGCACCAGTTCTCGATGAAGAACACGATGGGATACGGCCTGAACTCGCTGCTGGACTTCGATACCCCCTCCGATATGCTGGCCCACCTGATGGTGGGCAGTGAGGGAACCCTGGGATTCATCGCCGAGGCGGTGTTCAGCACCATCGCCAGGCCCGCGTTCGCCACCACCGGTCTGCTGGTGTTCCCCGACCTGGAAACCTCTGCTGCTGCGCTGCCGGCCCTGGTCGACTCCGGAGTGGCAACCGCCGAGCTGATGGACGCCGTCTCGCTGGCAGTGGGACAAACCCTGACGGGGGCTCCCGACGTCGTCCGCGCCCTCACCGTCCAGAACCAGGCGGCGCTGCTGGTGGAGTATTCGGCGTCGTCGGCGGCCGAACTCGACGACCTGCAGGGCGGCCAGCCGCTCCTACTTGGGGCTCTCGGGCTGAGCGAACCCGCCCGGTTCAGCTCCGACCCGGCGGCCCGGGCAAGCCTGTGGCAGCTGCGCAAGGGCCTCTACGCGTCGGTGTCCGGGGCCAGACCGCCGGGCACCACGGCGCTGCTTGAAGATGTGGTGGTACCCGTCCCTGCGCTGGCCCGCACCTGCACCGAACTGACCCGCCTGTTCGACAGGCACCACTACAGCAACAGCGTGATCTTCGGGCACGCCAAAGACGGAAACATCCACTTCATGCTGACCGACGCCTTCGCTGCGCCGGACGAGCTGGAGCGGTACCGGGCATTTACCGAGGACATGGTGGACCTGGTGCTGGGCGAGAACGGGTCGCTGAAGGCCGAGCATGGGACCGGCCGGATGATGTCGCCCTACGTGCGCCGGCAATACGGCGATGAGCTCTACGCGATCATGCGGGAACTCAAGGAACTGTTCGATCCGGCCGGCATACTCAACCCCGGAATCATCCTCGACGACGACCCGCAGGCCCACCTCCGGCACATCAAAACCACACCTCAGGTGGCCCCCGAAGTGGACCGCTGTGTCTCCTGCGGGTTTTGCGAACCCGTGTGTCCCAGCAAGGACATCACCCTTACCCCGCGCCAGCGCATCGTTACCCTGCGCGCCATTGAACAGGCACGGCTCGACGGCGACACCGGGCTGGCAGCGCGGCTTGAGGAAGACTATGACTACGAGTCGGTGCAGACTTGCGCCGTTGATGGCATGTGCCAGACAGCGTGCCCCGTCGAGATCAACACGGGGTTGCTGGTGAAACGGCTGCGCCGTGAGAAGTCCGGCCGTGCCGAAAACCTGGCCTGGGCCGGAGCCGCGACCCGGTGGAGCCTCATCACCCGCGGCGCCGGGCTGGTGCTCGACGCCGCGGCGAAGGTTCCAGCCGCCGTCGTCGTCCCGGCCAATCGGCTGGCCCGAACGGTACTCGGCCGCGACACGGTGCCGCTGTATTCCTCCGATTTGCCATCCGGTGGGGCCGCCCGTTCTCGGCCAGAGCCTGTCGCGGCACCCGATGCGGTGTATTTTCCGGCCTGCGTGGGCACCATGTTCGGCCCCGCAGGAAACAGCTCGGGAGTGCAGGACAGCCTTGAACAGCTCTGCGAGCGCGTGGGACTTTCGCTGCTGGTGCCGCCCGGCATTGACGGGTTGTGCTGTGGGACGCCGTGGTCGTCGAAGGGAATGACCACTGGCGAGGCAAGCATGCGCGCTAAGACTGGTGCAGCGTTGCGTGCGGCCACCCGCAACGGAGAGCTCCCCATCATCTGCGATGCCTCCTCCTGCACCGAGGGGCTGATCGGTGCACTTGAGCAGGGGGCTGTTGCGGCTGGCCACCGACCGCTGGTGGTGATGGACGCGGTGCAGTTCGTGGCGGAACGGGTACTGCCGCTGCTCGATGGTCACCCAAAGCTCGACTCCGTGGCACTCCACCCGACCTGTTCATCCACCCGGCTGGGCCTAAACCCGGCGCTGGAGGCGGTGGCTGGGGCCGTCGCGGGTAAGGTGATGGTTCCCGAGAACTGGGGGTGCTGCGCTTTCGCCGGCGACCGAGGGATGCTCCACCCGGAGCTCACCGAGTCCGCCACCCAGCGGCAGGCCGCCGACGTC
>NZ_KI914715.1:0-2641 GCF_000520515.1 Arthrobacter sp. H20 | reverse complement strand
CGTCGCCGGCTTTGGCGCCTCAGCCCACGCCTCCTGCAACCGCACCTGCGAACTCGGGATGACCCGGGCAACCGGCAAGGACTACCGGCACCTTCTGGAGTTGCTGGAGGAAGTAACGAGGACCTCACCATGCGCCTGATTGCCAAGAACTGCTACCAGCTGGAGCATTCGAAGGGCTCCAACGGATATCTGGTCAACGCCGACGGCTCGACGGCGCTCATTGATCCGGGCATGCCCGGCGGGTACACCCGGCTGCTGGAAGAGTTGCGCGACGCCGAACCGGTGATCGGCCCGGTCACCGACATTCTGCTGACCCACTACGATGCCGACCACACACGGGTAGTCAAGCAGCTGCAGCAGACCCTTGGCGTTCCGATCTGGCTCGGTGCGGCAGATGCAGCAATCCTGCGGGGGGACGTCCCGCCACCAACACGCTTCAGACGATTCCTGGCCAGGGTGTTCCCCACTGATTACCCGGCGCAGGTAAGAGAACTTGCTGGCGAACAGACCATCGTCCAGGGGCTCACCACCTTCCCGACCCCCGGCCACACGCCCGGTCACATGGCGTTCCAGTTCGGCGGGGTGCTCTTTTCCGGCGATGCTGTGACAGTTTCCAGGACTGGCGAGCTGAGCCAGTTTTACCGGTTGACCATCAGCGACCCGACGCAGGCAAAACAGACCGAGGACCTGCTGCGGCGCAGGATCACCGGCGGCATGGTGCAGTGGATCTGCGCCGGCCACAACGCGCCCGCGAAGACTGCGAATTTTCTCGGGGTTGCCCGCTGGCCACCCTCCTCCCTTCGTCCTAGGATCGAATGACTAACGTCGAGGGCAGTGAGTAATTGACCGGTTAGCCGGACAACAACCGGTGGCCGTCTCTCACCGCTCAGACACACGGTATCGAACACGCTCCGCGAAAGGACCCTAAGTTGTTCACGCAAACGGATCTGGACCGACTGATATCCACTAAATCAAACACTGCGGTATCGATTTTCATGCAGACCCATCTCAAAGGAAAAGAGGTACGGCAGGATCCCATCCGGCTGAAGAACCTCTTAGCCGATGCCCGGTCTAAGCTCGCTGCAGCTGGCCAGTCCGAAGCAGACGTCGATGCACTCCTCGAGCCCGCCACAGCCCTTTTGGAAGACCGCAGTTTTTGGCAGCACCAGAGCACTGGATTGGCTCTTTTCATTGATGAGAATCAAACAACTGAGTACCGCGTACCTCTTGGTCTCGAGGAGCGCGTAGTTGTAGGTGGAAAATTTCACATTAGGCCTTTACTACCCATGCTGGCGGCTGACGGTCAATTCTCCGTCCTGACAGTGACGGCCGATAAAGCGACACTCTTCAGCGCGTCCCGCTATGAATTAGCTGAGGACAGGACTGTCGGTCTTCCCGAGAGATCGTCAGTGGAAGACGACTATGAAAACCCGGTGCAGGCCAGCCCTACTGCACGTCCCAATGTAGGATCATCGAACATTCCAAATGCACAGGTATACGGGGACAGCCCACCTGATTTCAGGAAGGCGCGTCTCCTTGAATTCGTCGCGGATGTGGCGAAGGCTATTGGAAACCGTTTCTCCGCGAGCCCCCACCCTCTGGTACTCGTCGCGGATGCTGAAATCAGTGGGCACTTCCAGCAAGCGAGTGACCTTGGCCAGATTCTGGCAGGGGTCGTTGAGATCAACCCGAACGCACTTGATACTTTGGCGCTTCACGGCCTGGCTTACCCAAAGGTGAAAGAGCGGCTCGACAGCGGGCGAGTGGGAGCCCTCACGAACGCAGGCGAACTCTTGGGCCGGGGCGACCACGCAGCGACTAGCCACATGGCGGACATCGTACGGGCGTCGCACCAGGGTCGGGTCAGCACTCTCCTCCTTCACGACAGCGAGCCGATCTGGGGGCATTATGACAGCGAGACTGACATCCTTAAGACGGGGCCCATCTTCGAATCCTCGGGAGAGGATCTTTTAGGGATCGCTGCGATCGAGACATTGCAACACGGGGGTGTTGTTCACGTCATATCATTGGACGAGCTCCCCCCCGAAACCGACGCAGTAGCCCTCCTACGCTACTGAACCAAAAGGCGCCTGCACCACCCTTCTTATCGTTTAGGAGTCCTGCTGGGGAGTTTCGCCAGGGGTCCTGAGATCATCGAGGGCCTTGATGGCCTTCTCCCAGCGTTCCTGTCGCTGCGCCGGTGACTGCTCCCACCAGGGTGTTCCGCGTTCGCCGAGGCCTTCCTTGGCGATCTGCACGCGGCGACGAGCGTCCTTGACCTTCGGTTCCTGCTTGGCCTTGCGGTGTTTGTTCACTGCTGAGCGGGCGCGGCCCAGTTGGGACAACAGCTGCTTCTCGACGTCGTCGGGCAGGGTCGGATCGGCGCGGCGCCATTTCCTGCCTTCGTGCAGGAAGAACCGGTCGTCGTCGGGAGTCTGGGGTGTGCTGGTCATGCGCGCCTATCGGTGGGGGTGGGGTGCTACAAACGTACTGGCTTCGGCGCTCAGCTAGCTGCTGGGGACCGGCGGGCCAATGACCAGGAGAGCGGCGAAGACCGCGGCGACGGCGACCACCGACATGGCAGCAGCGAGAAGAGGCTTGCGCAGCACCCAGGCCTGAATTTTTTCGACCGGCCCGCGAG
>NZ_KI914714.1:77383-85790 GCF_000520515.1 Arthrobacter sp. H20 | reverse complement strand
CCTCCGTCCCGTGATCGAGGTACGCCGCCAACGGGTGGAACCCGTACCCTTTTTTCCACGTCGGGCGGGCGTCTTCCTTCTCCGAATGCGAATTCACCAGCGTCGCATCCAAGTCCACAACCAGCGGGGCGCGCCTGCTGACCCCGTGCAACGGCGAGTGTTCCCCGGCGACTGCCCACACACGGGATCGTGCGGCAGCCCGGGCGGCATTGATCGCGGCCAACGCCTTACCCGGGCTGATCCTCGAAAGGGTAGTGACCAGCCGGCTGACCGTCGGATCCGAAGCCACGAGCCCGTAGACCTGCGGCTGGGCCCGCAACCGGTCAACATCGCAGAGACAGTCCCCGCCGGTAGCCAGGGACAACGCCAGGTCAGTGAGGATCTTCGCCGGATCATGGCGGGCGAAAGGCTTCCGCCACGGCCCCAACGCCTCAGAAAGCCCCGCGCCGATCCCCGAAACCCGCACCGTCCGAGTCAGGATCATCCCGCCGGCCTGGGACACCACCCCGGTCCCGGCGGAATCAGCACGGACGGACGGGTAGAGAGCGGTAGTATTACTCACCAGAAAGGTGCTCCTTCAGCTGGCCGAAAATTTTGCGTCAACAACACTATTTTCCCAGCTCAGGAGCACTTTTCGTCGTTTAACCACACCCCGCCAGCCACTACCTCATGAAAGACCGAGGCTAGAGCCATCCTCGCGGTCACTGGTCCGTTGACTGTTCTCATCACCATAGGTTTCCTAATCAAGTTCTACTGGGACCGGCACAAAGCACTGTCAGCAGATACTACTGATCCCTGACGAGAAATTTGATCAAACGGGCACGCTCGGACCGCACCCGTTTGGTTGCCAACTCACCAAGCTCTGCTGTCCCGCATGAGGACCGGCTATCGAACGCATCATCTCGGGATTTCTGCCGCGATTAGGCTGTAAGTATGACCGCATGGAGCCGATACCTGTTTGGAGCCTCGATCGTTTTCGGGGTGGGCGCAATACTGCTCGCCGAGCAGTTGCCGGAATGGTGGGGGCCCGTGTCGATCCTCGTCATGGTCCTGGCTGCTTTTGCGGTCCTCATCAGCTCCGTCCTTGAGTACCGACGCGGGCGCGCGGCGATCGACACTGTGGAATAGCAGCTCCCTGTAGCTGGGGGGCTTCCCTCTCAGGGTCATCTGCGGCATCGTGGCTACGCTTCTGATCTTAACTACTGGAGAACCTAGGGATCCAGCGTCGATGCGCAGTAGTTTGTCGACGTGGCGCTGACCTTGCACCTAAGCGAACTCGCGGTTAAAACCCCTCACGGCATCCCAGCGAGTTGGCGCAGGCAGCCTAGTGTGAAGCATGCGCCTCACCCGGAACCGTCATCGGCCACCCGCTCAACAGTGGGCTTTCGTGGCCCTGATTGCAGCCCTGTCCGCAGCACTCTGGTACGGCTGGTTCGCCTGGGACACCGAGTACTACTACGACGCCACTGTTGGCGAAATGGCCGGCCCCTACGCCATATGGCAGGGCATCGGAGCGTTTTTGTGCAGCTTCGTGGTGGTCGGACTCGCTTATCGGCTCCTGCATTTCGTCGTCGCGTTGCTGGCGCTTCCAGCGGCGTTCACCGTTGCGTGGATTAGCACGGCGGTCACGATGGAGAGCAACGGCCTCTGGGCGGTGGGCGCCGTGCTCGTAGCTGTCGGAACCACCCTAGGCTCGGCTCTGATGCTCGGCATCGCTGCCGTCGTCGAAAATGCTGGCAAAAGAAACCGGGCTCCTGCAACGACCGCTTGAGCTCGCCATCTCCTCTCGGTACGAATGTGCCCTTCGAAGATTGCGATCCGACCCCAAACCGACTTGGCCCAAGGCAATCATCTAGCTAACACCATAGGCTTCGCTCATGAATGCCGATGAGGATCCCGGATCCAGGGTGCCTTGGGCGCTGCTCTGCGGGCTGATTATTATGCTGAACGCCTCGAACTACGCGCTTCAGTCAGGGCAATGCACCGACTACATAACCGGGTCCGGAGCAACGTCCACCTGCTCGTTGGAACCAGCCCTTGGTTGGCCAGGGAGTGTTCTCTTGGCGATGGTCAGTCTCGTTGTGCTCGGGTACTGCATCAATCGCCTGCTTCGACTGTCCCGCTGACCCATGTGCCTGCGGGACTGGTATGTGATCCGATGCTGTGAACCACTTCCTTTCCCTCGATACGACGGTGCTCAGATCGGTCTATTAGGGTGTTTGCATGAACACGATCACTTACGCTCCCAGAGACCTTGTTGTAGCGACGTGTGACGCCATTGATGTCCGGTTTGCTGGTGTTGCCCTCGTAAATACCCTGGGCGGGATCGGCTTGGAGGTTGGCCTACCGTGCATTCAACTTCACCTCAATGGAGTGCGCGGGCTGGAAACAATGATTCGTGATGGCCAGCGTGAACGCGAGTTGCAGGAGTGGTCGGAGCGCCGGAAGGCAGAAGGACCGGATAGTAAAGTGGTCCCCTCTAAAATGCCTGGGGTTGTTCTTTTCGAGCGGATAGCAGCGCATGTGACAGATGACCTTGGCACCGAATATCGGCAAGCGGGTGGGCATGTAGCAGGTGGTGGAACAGAATGGGACGCGGCCTGGATATTTCTGCCTTCACCGCCCGAGAATGCTCGGACCCTTCGCATTGAATTTAGCGTTGACGGGGAGTCCTCTGGGAAGCACTGCGAAGTGAGTCTCTAGCGGGAATCCTGGTTGCCGTTGCGACGGCGACCATTGTTGTCGCAGCTGGGGATCCCCCAGCGGGCGCGTGGTCGAGGGCCGGATGGTGGATTAGCGTCCGCCGATTTCACGTCTGGCATCGACGTCGCCTGGCCTGCACCAGGCTGACTTCAAACGTGCGCTGGTGGAAGCTGAAAGATAAAGCGGTCATCCGGGGACCACTTATGCTCGTCGTCGCATTGATAGCCACGCAGCCACGCTCGACCTTTAACGACCCGAAGATAGAAGCCCTTCGGATACTCAGGGTCCTCGTCCAGCACTTCAGCGGCCACGGTCAGACCGCCTTCAGGCGCCCGACCCGAAGACATCACTGAGTCACGGGAAGCCTGCTGCTCGTTCAAAGCCATACGCAAATAGGGGCCGGTATCCGCCGGGCACAACGACAAGCCCTGTTGCTGTGCAACCTCGAAGATTTGAGTTAGCGTCGCCCCACTAGGAAGCCCTAATTCCGCGACCGTGCGCTCTGTGATCACCACGGGACGAGGCGCTTGGTCGTCGAAGACGTCGTGCTTAAGCAAGGTTTCCGCGTGGACGTTCATTAAGATGCCATGTGAGCTGAGGCTGCTCAGCAACTCACATCGGGAACGCCCACCGACCCATACTTCGAATCGTTCAACGCGAGGTACGGCTGACATGCGACTCCCCAAGGTCAATATCTCCCAACAAGCAGATGACTCACTCTACGGGGACCAAAATCGCCGCACCCGACGAAGGGGACTGCTGAAGGTTTGGTTGACTCCTGACCTGTGGGGATTAGCCTCGCGGGTGGAAGGATGTTCATCATGCCTAGAGCAGTCCCGATCTTGTTTGACAAAGGTCCCGATGGGTAGGGCGCCGAGCGTGGTTGCAGCAGCCGAGATCTGGCAGGTGAGTCACCGTCTTGTTCGTCTGGCGTGAGGGTGGTTCATCGGGTCTATAGGTGTCCACTTCCGCGGCCGCGTCGTTTGGTGATGAGCCTAAACCTCGTTCATCCGTATGGCCCTGAGGGCAGGCCGTGTATGTAGTCCAGTTCAGCACTGGGGTAGAACATGTCGAGGAACGTTGCTTCGATGGTGAGAGATTCCGTGACCTGGTTGATGACGCGTTCGAGGGTTTGTTCGTAGGAACTCCATTGCGCATCTCGTGTTCCTTCGGGGTACCAGTGAGCGTTGTAGAGGGGCATGCACCAGAGGCCGGTGTGTGGGGAGCGTAGAGCACTACGGGTGATTGTTGTGCAGACCAAGTATCAGATCCTTGACCGAGTAACAGGCCGGCACCGTTGTCTTTTTCTATCCATTGGATGACTGGTTGTCGATCCGATGGGTACATGAGACCACCGAACCAGGTTGGCCAATCGGCTTCCCCGTAATTTCTCCACCTGGTCCGGCAACCTCGCCATGTGCGGGGTGGGACTGAAACTGGGGTGGACGGAGGAGGCGCGGTTCCGCGACGCACGGGTGGTGCGCGGCACCATTTATGACTCGGTGGTGTACGGCGTCACCCGTGCCCAGTGGGAAAGCCTTCACTTGCACTCAAGCAGTCAGAGTGCTAATTATTGAGTTAGCACTCTAAGCCGCTGACTGCTAATCGTCAGCGGGTTCAGATGTGACACGCACACCACTGTGGTGAGGGTCGCGGCGGGACGTAAAGAGATCGTCCTGGCTGATGCCCGTCCGTCGCGGGCACCGCAGCCGGTGGGCACTAGTTTGCTGATAAGCAGTACTGTCCCCGAAAGGACCTAAGCCACTATGGCCAAGATCATTTCTTTTGATGAAGAGGCACGCCGCGGCCTGGAGCGAGGACTCAACATCCTCGCCGACGCCGTCAAGGTAACGCTCGGCCCACGTGGCCGCAACGTAGTCCTGGAAAAGAAGTGGGGCGCCCCCACGATCACCAACGATGGTGTATCCATCGCCAAGGAGATCGAACTGGACGACCCGTTCGAAAAGATCGGCGCAGAGCTGGTTAAGGAAGTCGCCAAGAAGACTGACGACGTCGCCGGCGACGGTACCACCACCGCCACGGTTCTCGCACAGGCACTGGTCAAGGAAGGCCTGCGGAACGTTGCCGCTGGTGCAGATCCTCTGAGCCTGAAGCGCGGCATCGAGAAGGCTGTTGAAGCCGTCACTCGCGAGCTGTTGGCTTCCGCCAAGGAAATCGAAACCAAGGAAGAGATCGCCGCAACTGCGTCCATCTCTGCCGGTGACCAGCAGATCGGCGACCTGATCGCTGAAGCGCTGGACAAGGTCGGTAAAGAAGGCGTCATCACCGTCGAGGAATCCAACACCTTCGGCCTTGAGCTTGAGCTCACCGAGGGCATGCGGTTCGACAAGGGCTACATCTCCGGCTACTTCGTCACCGACGCTGAGCGCCAGGAAACGGTCCTCGAAGATCCGTACATCCTGATCGTCAATTCCAAGATCTCCAACGTCAAGGACCTCGTAGCGGTTCTTGAAAAGGTCATGCAGTCAGGCAAGCCACTGCTGATCATCGCCGAAGACATCGAAGGCGAAGCGTTGGCCACCCTGGTGGTCAACAAGATCCGCGGCACGTTCAAGTCGGTAGCCGTCAAGGCGCCAGGCTTCGGCGACCGCCGCAAGGCCCAGCTGGCCGACATCGCCATCCTCACCGGTGGCCAGGTTATTGCCGAAGAAGTTGGCCTCAAGCTGGAGAACGCCACCCTGGACCTCCTGGGCAGCGCTCGCAAGGTTGTTGTCACCAAGGACGAGACCACCATCGTCGAGGGTGCAGGCAACGCCGAAGAGATCGCCGGTCGCGTCAGCCAGATCCGCGCCGAGATCGAGAACTCCGACTCCGACTACGACCGCGAGAAGCTGCAGGAACGTCTGGCCAAGCTGGCCGGCGGCGTTGCAGTCATCAAGGCCGGAGCCGCAACCGAGGTTGAGCTCAAGGAGCGCAAGCACCGCATTGAGGACGCAGTCCGCAACGCAAAGGCAGCAGTCGAAGAGGGAATCGTCGCCGGTGGCGGCGTAGCCCTGATTCAGGCTGGCGCCAAGGCTTTCGCCTCGCTGCAGCTCGAAGGCGACGAGGCAACCGGCGCGAACATTGTTCGCGTTGCCATCGACGCCCCGCTGAAGCAGATCGCCTTCAACGCTGGCCTCGAGCCAGGCGTAGTTGTCGACAAGGTCCGCGGACTGCCTGCAGGCCACGGCCTGAACGCAGCAACGGGCGTCTACGAGGACCTGCTCGCAGCCGGCGTCAATGACCCCGTAAAGGTCACCCGCTCTGCACTGCAGAACGCGGCATCCATTGCTGGCCTGTTCCTCACCACCGAAGCCGTAGTAGCTGACAAGCCTGAGAAGGCTCCAGCCGGCGGCGGCGGCGGCGACGAAATGGGTGGCATGGGCGGTATGGGCGGCTTCTAGCCCCTACCCCGAGGTGTAACCACCTCGCCTAGCTCCAACTGGAAGGACGGTCCCCGCAGGGGTGCCGTCCTTCCGGCGTTGGGCAGCCACCTGGACTCAGTACAGGAACATCCGCGCGTTGCTGAGTTCGGCGTCAGCGTACTGCTGCGTGGCCACCGTCAGGGCGTGGTTAATCTCCCCCAGGGACTCCTCCACGCGCGCCTGGGTGGCACGCCACTGCAGCACAACCTGCTGGAAATTTGCTGCTGCCTGGCCTTTCCAGAGCATTTCGAGGTCCAGCAGGCCGGCCTGCATAGCGCTCACCTCTGACTCCAGGCGCATGATGGTCCCCTGGACTTCGCTGCTCTTGGCCGCGAGGGCATCGGTATCGACCTGAAAGTTTGCCATGGTTCCTCTCCTTTTCAGCTGACACCCTCGACCCTACGCCCAGCGCGAGAGTGCTGGAGGCGGCAAGCCTGCCATGTGGACAGCGCCCGTGCGACTAGGAAACTGTGGAGGGCGAGTCGTCCGCCTCGGGGGCGCTGTGTGGCAAACGGATGGACAACGTAGCCCCGCCGCCAGCTGTCTCCTCCAGCCGTACCGAGCCATCATGCTGTGCCACCAGGGCAGCGACGATCGCCAGGCCCAGGCCGGTGCCACCGGTCTCCCGATACCGTGAGGAGTCGGCGCGGTAGAACCGTTCGAAGACTCGGGCCGCATCTTCCTCGGAGATGCCGGGGCCGTGGTCCCTGACCTCGATGACCGAATCCATCCGGTCGTGAATAACCGGCGCAATACCCACAGCAATCTCGATGGGCGTGCCATCGGGGGTGTACCTGAGGGCATTGGTTATAAGGTTGCCCACCACCTGTCGGAGCCTGGCCTCGTCACCAACCGTGGGGGCGGACCGCGCCGGCCCTCCGTCAAGACCGATTACAGTGATGTCCCGGTCCGGGGCGATTGCCCGGGCATCGAGCGCCGCGTCGTTGCCCAGGATAACCAGGTCAAGGGGCTCGGAATCCAGTGGGCGCTGTTCGTCGATCCGGGCAAGTGTCAGGAGATCCTCGACCAGCTCGCCCATCCGTTTGGCTTCGCTTTCGATCCGGCCCATGGCCGCGCGCACGTCGTCGTCATTCTGGAGCGCCCCGTGCCGGTACAGCTCCGAGAATCCCCTGATCGTCACCAGTGGGGTGCGCAGCTCGTGTGAGGCGTCAGCTACGAACCGGCGCATCTTGCGTTCGGATTCGGTCCGGGCGGAGAACGCTGCCTCAATATGAGCGAGCATCGCGTTGAGGGACCGTGAGAGGCGTCCGACCTCAGTGGCAGGCCGCTCCACTTCGACCCGTCGCGACAGGTCGCCGGCAGCAATGGCTGCCGCGGTTCGCTCCACCCGCCCCAAGGGCCTGAACTGACGGGTTACGGCGATGAACGCGATGCCGCTGGCCACCATGGTGGCACCCAGCCCGACGGCGAAAATCAGTCGACCGGCCTGTTCCAGCGACGCGTTGATGGTGGACAGGTTCGACGCGATCGCGACGCTTCCCTGGCCATTGGTGAGCGGGATAAGGACTACCCGCCAGCCAGTACTGCCCTGGGCGGTCCCGGGGACCGTAAACCCGGACTGTTTTCTTGCGATCACTCCGTCGACGTCGACCTCGGGGATGACCGGAACATCGGATGACTCTTCGGGGAGCGTGGACCGCACCGTCTGTCCGTCCTGGTTCCTCAGCTCGCCATAAAAGCGCAGCAGTGTTCCATCGGCGGAGCCGTCAGGAAGAATATTCTGCGCCACGTCGTATGCATTGGCGCGGATATCCCGATCCATCTGGTCCAGTAGGCTCCCGCGCAGCAGAGAGACGGTGACGATGCCAGTAATCGCAACAGTGACCACCATGAGCAGAGTCATGATGGCCACCAGCTGGGATCGCAGCGATGCAGCTTTCCACCGATCAATCACGGGGGGTGTTACCTACCGTTTGTCAGAGGTGCGCAGCAGGTATCCGACGCCTCGCTTGGTCTGGATCAGGGCTACCGCCTCAGGATTCTTGTCGATCTTTCGCCGGAGGTAAGAGATGTAGGACTCAACAATCGAGGCGTCCCCATTGAAGTCGTACTCCCACACATGATCGAGAATCTGCGCCTTGGAAAGGACCCGGTTGGGGTTCATCATCAGGTAGCGCAGGAGCTTGAATTCAGTGGGGGAGAGGTCAATGATCTCGCCGGCCCGGCGTACCTCATGCGCGTCGTCGTCGAGCTCCAGATCGTCAACGCGGATAACGGCGTCGTCGTCGTCCATCGGCTGGGTGCGGCGCAGAACCGCG
>NZ_KI914714.1:44553-77283 GCF_000520515.1 Arthrobacter sp. H20 | reverse complement strand
GCGGCGCAGAACCGCGCGGATCCGAGCCACTACCTCATCCAGGCTAAAGGGCTTGGTGACGTAGTCGTCGCCGCCGACGGTGAGGCCTGTTACCTTGTCATCGGTGTCGTCACGGGCGGTGAGAAACACTACCGGAAAGTGGCGTCCGGCAGCGCGGAGGCGGCGTGTCACCGTGAAGCCGTCCATATCGGGGAGCATGACATCCAGGACCGCCAGATCGGGGTTGTGGGTCTCGGCGGCGGCCAGCGCTTCGCGGCCATTGGCGGCAGCGACGACGTCGAAACCTGCGAAACGCAATGAGGTGGAGAGGAGTTCGCGAATGTTCGGCTCGTCGTCCACTACGAGAAGTCTTGCTTCTGGTCCAGTCTTTTTCACAGTTCCCAGTATCCTCCCAGAAACTGGGAGTTCGCTGGGCGGAACGTGTTAGCTTCCCGTATGTCAGCCTTGAGGGATGTCCGCCGCATCCATAATCCGGTAGGCGTAGCCTTGTTCCGCAAGGAAGCGCTGCCGTTTGGCTGCGAAATCCTGATCGATCGTGTCCCGTGCCACCACCGTGTAAAATCGGGCCGCCCGGCCGTCGGCCTTGGGCCGCAGCAACCGTCCCAGGCGCTGAGCTTCCTCCTGTCGGGACCCAAACGACCCTGACACCTGGATGGCCACCGATGCCTCCGGTAGGTCGATCGAGAAGTTGGCCACCTTGGAAACGACAAGGGTGTGGATCTCCCCGTTCCGGAACTCGCTGAACAGGCGCTGACGCTCCTTCACTGACGTTTCACCCTTGATGACCGGCGCGTTCAGGCGTTCGCCGAGCTCGTCCAACTGGTCGATGTACTGCCCGATCACGAGCAGCTGTTCACCCTGGTGTGACGCAACGAGTTTCTCAACCACATCGGTTTTGGTCTCCGAAGTGGCACACAGACGGTATTTGTCCCCGTCCTCGGCCATGGCATAGGCAACCCGCTCGTCACGGGGCAGGTCTACGCGCACCTCTACGCAGTCCGCAGGCGCAATGTAGCCTTGCGCCTCAATGTCCTTCCACGGCGCATCGTAGCGCTTGGGCCCAATCAGGGAGAAGACCTCGCCCTCTCGTCCGTCCTCCCGGACCAGGGTGGCGGTCAGGCCGAGCCGCCGTCGCGCCTGGAGATCAGCTGTCATCCGGAAAATAGGGGCGGGCAGCAGATGAACCTCGTCGTAGACGATCAGACCCCAATCATTGGCATCCAAGAGCTCAAGGTGTGGGTACAGGCCGCCCCGGCGCAATGTCAGCACCTGGTAGGTGGCGATCGTGACCGGCCGTACCTCCTTCACAGCACCTGAGTACTCGCCAATCTCCTCTTCGGTGAGTGACGTGCGTTTGAGGAGCTCATCCTTCCACTGCCGGGCCGATACCGTGTTGGTGACGAGAATGAGGGTGGTGGTTTGGGATGTCGCCATCGCCGCAGCACCCACCAGTGTCTTCCCCGCCCCACACGGGAGAACGACGACGCCCGAGCCTCCCGCCCAGAAGTTCTCCATCGCCAGCTTCTGGTACGGGCGGAGGGTCCACCCGTCCTCCAGCAGCGCGATTGGGTGCGGCGTACCGTCCACATAGCCGGCGAAGTCCTCGGCCGGCCAGCCCAGCTTCAGGAGCAACTGCTTGAGCTGGCCGCGCTGGGAGGAGTGCACCACAACGCTCTCCCCGTCGATGCGCGGGCCCAGCAGCGGCTGGATCTTCTTGGCGTGCAGCACTTCTTCCAGCACCGGATAATCGGTGGTCCGCAGGACCAGCCCATGCTGCTCATCCTTCTCCAGGCGCAGCCGCCCGTAGCGGGACATGGTCTCCTCGATGTCCACCAGGAGGGCGTGCGGCACAGGGAATCGTGAGTACTTCAGCAGCGTGTCGAGGACATGTTCGGCGTCGAGCCCCGCAGCGCGCGCATTCCACAGCCCCAAAGGGGTCAGGCGGTAGCTGTGCACGTGTTCGGGTGCGCGTTCCAGCTCGGCGAAGGCCGCGATGGCGTGCCGTGCCTCGGTGGACTGTTCGTGGTCCACCTCAAGAAGAATTGTCTTGTCACTCTGGACGATCAGTGGGCCGTCAGGCATCAGTTATTGCCCCTTCGTCGATAGTCAGTAGTTCAACGTCCATGATCCGGTGAATCGAGACGACTTTTTCCACTTCGTTGGCCGGGTCGATGACCCGTACCCGGCCGCCGGATACCGATAGTGGAACAAGGACCTGGCGCGTCGAATTCCCCTGGCTGTCAGCGAACCCGATCCGGACCGGGCTGCGTAACCGGATCGCCTTGCGCAGGGTTTCCAGACCGAAGAGCGTGTCACTCTCAGCTGTCGACATCCCGTCCGCCGACGTGATCCCGGCGCCGCGCAGCGTCGCCATCTGGTTGGCAATGTCCTCGTCGGTGAGTGTCCAAGGATTCAGCGCTACCCGGGATGACGGCGGAGCCGATTTGCCTGGGCCGGCTGTGGCGTCCGTCCGCCGGGGGCCCGACGCAGCGGGGGAGCCCTCAAGCGCTGGGGTATAGCCGAGATCACGCAGAACCGCCGTGAGTTCAGGCCCGGAGGCCTGGGAGATGACGACTGTGGGGGCAAGCTGCACCAGCCCGAGTGCAGACGCGCGGGGGTCGGTCATCAGCGCCGCGAGCGCTGCGTCGTCGTCACTGCGCACATAGCTGTGGGCCCGGCCTACGCGCAGCCGGCCATATCGCGACGCTGTGTCGTCGACCAGGTACTTCAGCGGCTGTGGAACGTCAGTGGCCGAGTGGCGTGCCAGGAACGCCAGAATGGACGAGGCATCCTGCCCGGTGTCGAACGCGCGCCGCAGGGACTCCGCTGAGAATCGGTAGATGCTTGCGGGCCCCTGCCCCTCCGGGGTGGACAGGAGCGCCAGTTCGGTTGCCACCTCGGGTTCAAGGTAGCCGGGCGCGACGGCGGTCAGGTCAGCCTGGAGCATAAAGTGGCGCAGTGGGGCAGGAAGTGCCCGGCGGAGGACGGTGGCGGCGTCGGCGTATTGGCCGGTGGCAGTAAGCGCGCCGAGTTCAGTCAGCGCGCCAGAGCCCACCAGGCCGAGCCGTGAAGCCTCGGTCATCATGCCCGGAACCAGGCGGGCAAATCGTCGCTGCAGCCGGGGCTGGCTCCAGGTAAGCCGCTCGATGACGTCGCTGACCTGGAGCACCGGTGAGACTGACCCGTCGCTGTCCTGGCCTGCGGCGGTGCTGAGCGCCGCCAGCGCTGCCAGCATCCGGGACCTGATGTGTGGCGCGTCGGGACGACCGGCCTCCGCGGCCAGCGCATTCACAGGGCTTCCGGCAGTCAGCAGGGTTCCCACCAGGGAAGGGGCCCGTTGCGAGTCGAGCCAGGACGTGAGGAGACGGTTCCACTGCTCCACCCGGTCCTGACCGCGCCAGAGCGTGCCCGGTTCAACCCTCCACCGGGACGTGTCCACATCGAGGACCAGCAGGCCGGCGAGGGCGCCGAGCTCAACCAGCCAGGCGGCCTGATCGGTGTCGACCCGCAATGTTTCGGCGAGGCGACGTATTTCCCTGACTCCCACACCGCCGGAGCGGAGAGTGGCGATCGGAGCCGAGTCAACGGCTGTCACCAGATCGGTGACCAGTCGCAAAGTCTCGGCCACGGCGCTGTGCGCCGCGTTGTCCCGTAAGCTCTTTCGGATCGTGACCAGTTCGGGAGCGGGCGGGTCGCGGCGCAACTGTTTGATGATGAGGTGGCCGCGCGCTGACCGGCCAACTTCGCGGGGCAGCTCCACATGACCCGGATCCAGGCGGGCGAGCAGACCATGCCGGATCAGCCACTGAATCGGCGAGGAATCGTCCTCGGCGCTTGCCGGTGACGCGCCAACAGGTGATGCGCTGAACTTGCTGAGCAGATCGGCGGTCCGCTCCGGCGCCAGCGCCAGCACTGCGTCCCAGCCAGCGGGGGAGGACACAGCCGCCTGCAGTGCACTGGCCGCGGCATCAGCGGTGCTCACCGATGGAAGATCCAGGCCGCTGCGGCGCAACCGGTCGACGGCGGAGGGCAACTCTGTGGCGTAGCCGGGTAGGAGCCGAGCCAGCAGGGTCAGGTCCCTACCCAGTCCTGCGGGGTAGGGTCCAAGGGCTTCGGTCAGGGAAGCCACCGGAAGGTAGAACCGGCGGTTCCGGTCGGCGGCCGGAGCATCAGGGGGAGCCGGGGCCCGCCGGACCAGGGCGAGGGAATGCAGGCGGGAAAGGACACCGTCAAGGACCTTGACTGTTGACCCGCTGATATCCGGACGGAGCCATGCCGCTGTGGTGCTGAGCCCAGAGTCACCGTGGGTGGAAAGCTGCACGGCAGTGAGCACATCCAGTTCTGGTTCGCTGAGGTTTTCCAGCGCCCGCTGCACACTGACACGGGTAGAAGCGCGGGCGGCGAGTGCCGCGAAATCCGGCACGGGCGGGAGGATCAGATCCGGGCGCGCTGTGAGAAGGTCACGGAGCCGGGCGTCGCTCCGTGCAGCCAAATCGGTGGCCAGATCGCGGATTGCGGACATTAGGTCAACGTTACCCCGTTTGTCGACGGGGGTGACCCGGTTATTCCGCTAGACGCTCGCGAGCACCAGGCGGTCAGGCTCTTTTTCGTGCCCGGATTCCCGAGATCACCATCAGCATCATGAGGACGAATGCGACCGGAAGACAGACGTAGGCGCCAGCAACGAAGCCCGGCCACACGGTGCCCTGGAGGAAAGCAGTGACCAATACTGCGGCAAGGGACAGCAGCCCGATTGCGGCCAGGACAACTGCAGCGATCATGAGGACCAGCCGCGGCAGGTTTCGCTCCGGGCCGTGGGGGCTGTGGTCTGGGAGGTGGTGTGGGGAGGTGTTAGCCATAACGCTAACAGCGTACAAGGTATGCCCACTTCATGAAGCACACTGGTAAAGAGGATATTCTGGGAGACAGAGACTTCCCAACGAGACGCTAACCCGCCGCAATGACCAGGGGCACCGGATCCCTGCAGGGATCGGCACGGTAATCTGGCGTCCGACGCAGAACCTAAAGAACGAGGTAACGACGTGCCTATTGGCAAGGTCAAGTGGTTTGACGCTGAAAAAGGCTTTGGTTTCCTGGCTACCGACGACGGCCAGGAGGTATTTCTCCATGCCTCGGCGTTGCCCGCGGGTGTCACCGAGGTGAAGGTGGGCACCAAGCTGGAGTTCGGCGTCGCCGACGGACGTAAGGGGCTGCAGGCCCTCTCAGCACGCATTCTTGAAGCCCCACCGTCGGTGGCCAAGGCAAACCGGAAGAGCGCCGACGACATGGCTGTCATCACGGAGGACCTGATCAGGTTGCTCGATGACGTCTCCAATGGTCTGCGGCGCGGCCGGTATCCGGACAAGTCGCACGCCGGCAAGGTGGCAGCGGTACTCCGCGCGGTTGCCGACGACCTGGACGCGTAGGCCCAGCGGTGGACTCCGACCTGGAAATCGTCGTGCACCCGGCAGCCTCCCCTGATGCGCCCAGGGCCGAGGCTAACGAGGCGCCCCCTGAGGCAGTCCCGGCAAAGCGCCGCGCGCCGCGCAAGCCTTCAAAACCCGATGCGGTGTTGGCTGAGGCGGTGGAGTTTGCTCGAAGCGGTGTCGACCAAATCGCTGAACCCGGGCAGGTAGGCGCCTACGTGGGTGCTTATCCCGACGCTGAACGGGTGGTTACCCACCGGTTTGTTGCTCATCTGCCCGGCTACGGTGGCTGGCACTGGTTCGCCACCCTGGCGCGGGTGCCGCGCGGTAAGGAACCAACCATCTCTGAGGTAGGTCTGCTGCCGTCGGAGACCTCGCTCCTGTCACCGCCCTGGGTTCCCTGGGCGGAACGGGTGCGCCCCGAAGATTCCGCCAAGGACGAATCAGTTTCACCTGACGCCGCGGGAGGCGAATAACCAGTTGACTCACGGTAGACGTGGAGCGCACCGAGCGGAACTCACCTGATGGGCATGTTTCGCTCGTTGCACATCCATAACTACCGGGTCTGGTTTTTCGGAGCGCTGGTCTCCAATATCGGCACCTGGATGCAACGCACAGCCCAGGACTGGCTGGTGTATGACATTCTCACCGACCAGGACGCCGCCGCGATGGGGATTGTCATGGCGCTCCAGCTCGGGCCGCAGCTCCTGGTAGCCCCCTGGGCCGGACTTATCGCCGATTCGGTCGACCGGCGGAAACTGCTGATCATTACCCAGCTCTCGATGGCGGTGCTCGGTGTTGGCCTCGGGCTGATGGTGGTGCTCAGCGTCGCCGAACTGTGGCACGTCTACGCGTTTGCCCTCGCCCTGGGGTTTGTCTCCGCCGTCGACGCTCCAGCACGCCAAACCTTCGTTTCGGAGCTGGTCCGCGACGACTATCTTCCCAATGCTGTGGCGTTGAACAGTGCCTCCTTCAATGGAGCGCGGATGGTTGGCCCAGCGGTGGCAGGGTTGTTGACGGTAGCGGTCGGCCCTGGCTGGGTATTCATGATCAACGCCCTGACGTTCGGCGCCATGATCTTTGTGCTGATGACCATCAGGCGCTCCGAGTTGCGGGTCCTGGAAAAATCCCCGCCCGGAAAGGGCCGGATCCGCGAAGGCTTCAGGTATGTCCGTAACCGGCCGGACCTGATGATGGTGATGCTGGCCATCTTCATTGTCGGGACCTTCGGGCTTAACTTTGCCGTCTATATCGCTGCAATGGCACGCACAGAGTTCAACAGCGGCGCCGGAGTGTTCGGGGTGCTCTCCTCGGTAATGGCTGTCGGCTCCGTCGCCGGGGCGCTCCTCTCCGCCCGGCGCAGCAAGCCACGCCTGCGGTTCATCTACGGGGCGGCAGCTGCCTTCGGTGTGGCCTGTGCGGCGGCGGCGCTCGCGCCCACCGTCTGGCTCTTTGGTCTCACGTTGGTCCCCGTTGGATTGTTCGCACTCACGCTGATGACCAGTGCCAACGCGTACGTCCAGACCACTACCGAGCAGGTGATGCGCGGGCGGGTCATGGCACTGTACTTCGCCATCTTCCTGGGCGGCACTCCGATCGGCGCGCCGATCGTTGGCCTGGTATCCAATACCTTCGGGCCACGGTGGAGTCTTGCCGTGGCGGCCGCCGCGGGAATCACTGCCGCGCTCGCCGGCATGATCTGGGCCTGGCGGGCCCACCATCTGCGGCTTCGCTATGACAGTGCCCCACGTCGACGCCTGCGGATCGAGACTGACTTCGGGGAACCCGCCGCCGGCCCGCAGCGCTAACCAGCAGGTCTCAGCGCTGACCAATTACGTCGTCGATGCAAGCGAGCAGGGCTGAGATGTCGTCCGGTTCGATCGAGACGAAGGTGGCGATCCGCAGCTGGTTGCGGCCCAGCTTCCGGTAGGGCTCGACGTCGACAATTCCGTTAGCGCGAAGCACCTTTGCCAGCAAAGCGGCGTCGACAGTGTCGTCGAAGTCGATCGTCGTGATGACGTTGGAGCGGTCCTCCACGCGGGTGACGAATGGGGTCGCGACGTCGGACGCTTCAGCCCACTGGTACACCCTGCCGGCAGATTCGGCGGTCCGCGCCGCGGCGAACGGGAGGCCGCCGCTCTGGTTCAGCCACTCAACCTGCGCGTTGAGGGTCACCAGGGTGGCCAGCGACGGCGTGTTGTACGTCTGGTTCAGGAGTGAATTGTCGATGGCCGTTTTGAGACTGAGGAAGTCGGGGATCCAGCGGTCTGTCTCAGCAATCCGGTCTGCTCGTTCGAGCGCGGCGGGGGAGAACAGGCCCAACCACAGGCCGCCGTCGGAGGCGAAGTTCTTCTGTGGAGCAAAGTAATAGACGTCGGAGGCACTGACATCCACAGCCAGGCCGCCAGCGGCTGAGGTCGCGTCGATGAGCACCAGGGAATCCGGCGCCGCGCCGCCCACCCGGTGGACGGGAGCCGCAACCCCGGTCGACGTTTCATTCTGCGGCCAGGCGTAGACGTCGACGCCGTCCTCCGCCTCAGGGGTTGGCCGGGTTCCCGGAACCGAAGTGATGACCGACGATGCCTCGAGGAATGGTGCCCGATGGGTCGCTGACGCGAACTTGGAACCGAACTCACCGAATGAGAGGTGCTGGGCCTTCTGGCGCACCAGGCCAAAGGACGCAACATCCCAGAAGGCTGTAGATCCGCCCACACCGAGAACCACCTCATAGCCGGCCGGCGCACTGAACAGCTGGGTCAGCCCGTCCCTCACCGAGCCCACGAGGTTGCGCACCGGCGCCTGGCGGTGAGAGGTGCCCAAAAGGGTACGGCCGGCCTGAGCGAGCGCTTCCATCTGCTCATCGCGCACCTTTGACGGGCCGGCTCCGAAGCGCCCATCGGCGGGGAGGAGCCCAGCGGGAATCAAGTGGTCCGGGGAAATGCTCATGGTCTCTCCAAGGGGTAAGCGTGCGACGTCGTCGGGATTCATTCTGCCGCACCGTCATTACCCCTGCGGCATTTGTGAACACGGGTCCCAACCGGGCGCCTGGCCGGTGGCTGATTGCTGGGGGTAGCGGGACATGGGTTAACCTTGGGGAGCGTGGATCTCACGTTCGGCGCTGGCGTTAGGCGCCGCGCCACCACCGCGAAAAGCTGCCCCTGTTCCATCCCGCACCAGTGCCTAGGAGCTGAACCGCATGACGGACCTCATCGATACCACTGAGATGTATCTGCGGACCATCTTGGAACTGGAGGAGGAGAACATCGTTGCCCTCCGTGCCCGGATCGCCGAACGTCTCCGCCATTCAGGCCCAACCGTCTCGCAGACCATTGGCCGGATGGAGCGCGACGGGCTGGTAGTGGTCTCCGGCGACCGGCACCTGGAATTCACCGACCTGGGTCGACGTCGTGCCATCGGGGTGATGCGGAAGCACCGGCTCGCTGAACGTCTGCTCTCCGACGTGATCGGACTTGACTGGGCCTACGTCCACGAGGAGGCCTGCCGCTGGGAGCATGTGATGAGCGAACGGGTGGAACAGCGCCTGTATGAGCTGCTGGGAAAGCCCACTGAATCGCCGTACGGCAACCCTATCCCCGGGCTTGAAGCACTGGGTGGTCCTCCCGCTGGAGACTTCATCGATGGTGTGCGCAGTCTCATGTCGGTGATAGGCCCCAACACTGAAGGCTCGGTGATCACCCTGGTCCGGCTCGCGGAACCCATCCAGGTGGACCCGGAGCTCCTTTCCCAGCTTGACGAAGGTGGGCTGAGGCCCGGAACAATCATCAGCGTGCAGGCGGCAGGGGAGTACGTGTCGGTACGGGTGGAGGGCATCGACGGCGCCCTTGAGCTCCCACCTGAAGTCGCGGCGCACGTCTTCGTCTCAGTGCTTCCGGCGGCCGGCTAGGCCGCCAAAACTCACTGTTGCCGCAGCTTATCCACAGGAAAAGATAACGAGCGGATCTCTTTTGCTTATGGTCGCGGATAATGGAAAACTGGCGTTGATACATCAGCGTTATCTAATTCGCACGCCTAACCCTGTCAGTGGATGTAGATAGTGAAACCCGTGGCAGGGGCGGAGGACCCACTAGACGGTGGCTGAAATGCCATCTTGGGGTGAAGTCCTGATCCGGCACCGTTTTGGCGGGGCCGGTCTGGGCCGAGTTTTTCCCGAACTCGAATCCGACAGCTAACTTCGCAGGCATATACGAGAGGGACTCATTGTCGAAGCACAACGCTTCGGGACGCCGCCGCGCCGGCGCCCCAGTACTTGCAGCCCGTCCCCGGGATGCCCAGCGACGAGAACGAGGGCGCCGACCCACCCGGACCGGGAGCCGCGTCTCGCTGACCGGGATAAGCCAGAAGGTTGCCATCGCCGCAGCCGCCTCAGGCCTGGCTCTCACAGTTGCCCTACCCACCACCGCGGCATCAGCACCCACTGACGGCCCGGCCACCGCCGCCGGTGAGGCGACAGCTACCGTTGAGGCAGTTGTCGTTCCGCAGGAAATTAGCGTGCCCGAGGCTGCGCTGGTCGACTTCAGCCGCACCGCATTGCAAAGCACCTTCGACGCTGACGCCAAGCTCACCGAGATCATGGCCGCAGCAGGCTCAGCCGCAGTTCCCGCCGCCGCCAGGGGGTCGCTGTCAGCCCCGATGAAGGAGCTGGTCATCACCTCCCCGTTCGGCTACCGGGTGAGCCCCATTACCGGTATGGGTGGAGAGCTCCATTCCGGTCAGGACTTCAGTAGCTCCTGCGGTACCGAAGTCTTCGCCGCCGCGTCCGGAACTGTCACCTTTGCCGGCTGGCACCCGTATGGGGGAGGAAACCGCGTGGTCATCGATCACGGCAACGGACTGGAAACCACCTACAACCATCTCTCGTCGGGCAGCGCACAGGAGGGGCAGTCAGTGGACCGCGGAGACCTTGTGGCGCAGAGCGGGAGCACCGGAGCCTCAACCGGCTGTCACCTGCACTTTGAAGTGATGGTTGACGGCCAGGCAGTCGATCCCATGGGCTGGCTGTAACCAAGGACACACCGTTCCGTGACCGGAATGTGACATTGTGGTCAATCTGTTGTACCGTCATCCTCGTGCCAAATTCTAATAGGTTTGGCACCCTCGAGTAGATCGCCTAGCTCTGCCACTGCCCGAGGTCCGTTCGCACATTTCGCATGGCAGAGGCGGGGGAACCAATTAGTGGATTTCGCAAGAAATCCTTGGGGTTAAGTCGTGTCCTTCCAGGAGGAACTACACGGCCGGGTGACTCCCATCCGAATCCGACAGCTCACCTCGCAGGCAATTGGGAGAGGCAATCCAACGTGTCAACTAGCTCTTCGCTGGGCCGCCACAGGGCAGTCCGCACTCAGACCAGTCCGCTGAAGGCCATCTCAGCCGCCGTCTCCTCAAACGCTGGATCAGTGGGCCGCCAGGCCGCGGTCATTGTCGCCGCTTCAGGACTCGTCCTGACCGCTGGACTGCCAGCACACGGGATTGGTGAGTCAGAGCGCGTTGTACAGCTCTCCACCCCCCTGAACTCAATTGCTGTCACCGCTGATGCCGTCAGCGCGCCCGCCACCGCCGAAATCACCTTCGACCGCGCGGCCGTCTCGGCTACGCCAGCCGAGGTAAAGGTTGCCCCAGTGGTAGCGGTGCAGGCCGACGTCGTCGGCCCAGTGGCTCCGGCCGCTGAGCCAGTCGTTGAGCCCGCAGTGCAGGAGGCAGTCGAGGTCGCCCCGGCTCCCGCCGAGGCCCCTGTCGCTCCGGCGCCAGCGCCCGCTGCAGTCCCAGCGCCCGTCGCAGCCCCAGTGCCCGCCGCAGCCCCAGTGCCCGTCGCAGCCACAGCGCCCGCCGCGCAGAAGCCAGCACCCGCGGCGCCGTCCGGCCACATCGCCGCCGGCCTCGTGGGATCTGCTTACTCCCAGATTGGCGTGGCACAGGATTGCACAGCCATGGTGGAGAAGGCGCTGCGCTCAGTAGGCATCTCGGTCGGCGATATCGCCCCGGGAGACTTCTTCGCCTTTGGCGCTGTTGTTGGATCTCCCGCGGCGGGCGATCTCGTGATCACCGGCGGCCACGTCGCGATCTACGTCGGCAACGGCCAGGTCATCAGCGGTGGCCTCAACGGCATGAACACTGACCTGCACTCCCTCTCAGACCTTCCCGGCGCCAGCTTCGTTCGCGTTAGCTGAACCCACCCCAAACTTTGGAGAACGCAAGAATGACAACACCTGTAGCTATCGCACGTCACCGCGCTGACAAGCGCCACACCACCAACTTCTCGGCCTTGGCCAAGGCAGTGACCGAGAACGCCGGCGGCGTTGGTCGCCAGGCGGCAGTCATTGCTGCGGCCTCGGGTCTGGTGCTCACCGGCGGGGTATCGGCCAACGCTGCTGATCTCTCCCTGGAATCTGCTGAACGCACCATCCTCACCTCGACGCTTGAGATTCAGGCCACTCCAGCAACTGTCGAGGCGTCCGCTGATGCCGAGGTAGCCTTCAACCGCACCCCGGTCAAGGCTGTAGCCGCACCAGCAGTTGTCGAGGTGCCAGCAGTTGTCGAGGCGCCAGCGGTCACGGTGCAGGCAGAGACTGTGGTCGAGATCGTCGAAGCTCCAGTCGAGGTTCCTGTCGCCGAACCAGCAGTGACTGAAGTTCCTGTCGCCGAACCAGCAGTGACTGAAGAGGTCACCGTGGCCCCGGCAGTAGTTGCTGAGCAGGTCGTTGACGTGCAGGCTGTCACTGCGGCCCCGGCAGCCGAGGCACCAGTTGCGCAGGAAGCGCCGGAAGTATCCTCAGGCGTGGCGGCCACGATTGCTGCAGCAGCTCAGGGTCAACTCGGGGTGACCCAGGACTGCACCCGATTGGTCAGCAACTCTCTCGCCGCAGCCGGGATCAACTTCCACGGTTGGCCCGCCGGATACCTGTCGCTTGGACGCACAGTCGGCGCCGGCGAAGCTATCCCAGGCGACCTGATCTACTACGCCGACGGCGGCGCCGGCGTAGCCCACATTGCCGTCTACATTGGTGGGGGCAAGGCAGTGCATGGCGGATTCAACGGCAACCAGACGGTCGTAGCCCCAGCGGATCTCGGGTCGGGGCCGGTCTTCATTCGCGTCGGCGGCTAAAACTCAAACGTTTCAGCACACAGGCCCGGAGGATCTTGATCCTCCGGGCCTGTGTGCGTCTGGTCCATCCTCCCGCGACACGCGTTGGCGCTCCAGCGCTGGATTAGCTAACGAAGCATCGATCGAACTACCCTTGCTTTTAGTAAGTCAGTTGTAGTCCTGTATTCAGTCACCACGAGGATGCAGGCCTGGAGTCGGCGAAGGGGAATGTGCATGCGCACTCTCGTTCTGAATGCTGGATATGAGCCGCTGGCGGTAGTGACCTTCCGCCGGGCGCTGGTCCTTGTGCTGGCGGGAAAGGCAAGCGTCGTCGCTGAAGGGGAGGATCCGGTGATTGGACCCAATGAAATCCTCTCTCGCCCATCGGTCATCCTGTTGAACCGGTATGTGAAGCTTCCCTACCGCCACAGCGTGGTCGTCACCCGTCGGGGTGTGCTGCGGCGGGATAACCATCGCTGTGCCTACTGTGGAAAGAGCGCCTCCACCATCGATCACGTGTATCCCCGGTCCCGCGGGGGAGACTCCAGTTGGGAAAATCTCGTTGCCTGCTGCCTCACCTGCAACCATGACAAGGGTGACAAGACGCTCGCCGCACTGGGCTGGCGGCTGCGGTCCACCCCCCAGCCGCCACGCGGCGGAATGCACCATTTTCGGGAAATTGAGAAGCCTGCGCCGCAGTGGAGCGCTTTCATCCGGTCGGAGAGCGCCGCTTGAGCAGGTGGGAATCGGTCGACTTCAACGCAGTGGTGCTCTCAGGTGGTCGATCATCACGGCTCGGTGGCACCCCCAAAGCGGGGCTGCGGCTGGACGGCCACACCCTGCTCGATCTCGCATGTCAGGCGGCTGGCGCAGCGAAGAGAGTTGTGGTGGTCGGACCGGCCAGCGATGAAGACCAGGGTGACTCTGCAGGAGCTGGGTCTGGGGTGGGTGGCCGGGAATTTGTCAGCGAATCCCCTCGCTTTGGTGGGCCAGCCGCTGCACTTGCCGCCGCCGTCGACCATCTGGCGCAGGACGCCACGCAGTGGCTGCTGGTTCTCGCCTGCGATATGCCCCGCATCGCTGCCGCGATACCTGAGCTTCTCGCAGCCGTAGCGGAGGACCCCGGCTATTCAGTGCTGGCCCACGACGGGGAGCGGGACCAGCCGTTGGCGGCCGTGTACAGTCTGGCTGCCCTCCGCACGGCGATTGAAGTGGTAGAGAGCTCCGGCGGGGTACAGAATCTATCGATGAAGGCTCTCCTTGCTAGGGTGCAGTGGAGAGCAATCGACGTGCCGCAGGGGAGTACAGCTGACGTTGACACGTGGGCTGACGCCCAGAACCTCGGTGTCTCAGGCGCAGCACCGACCTAAATTTTAGGAGCAGCAATGACAAAGCAGGACCAGATCCTTCAGGAATGGAGCGCCCAACTCCTTGAGGCCTTCGAACTCCAGGGCACAACAATCGATATCGATGACATCCTGTCCCTCGCCGGGGACGCAGCCCACTCAGTTGTTCGCCCAGCAGCGCCGCTGACCACCTTTATTGCTGGGTACGCGGCGGGTCTTGCCGTCGCCAGCCAGCAGGCCACCGAAACGGTGGCGATGGAGTCAGCGATCGAGGCTGCCCGTCGCCAATGCCCAACTGAGGACGCCGCCGGTCCCTCGTCGACGGACGCCTCGTGAACGAGGCGAGTTCGACCGATATGACAGCCGATGAAACTCCCCTGAACGGTTCTCCTGCCGGGCGAAATCTCGGCTGGGAGCAGGCGCGGCGGGCAGCCTACGACGCCGGCACCCCTCTGGTACACCAGATTGTTCCGCTCTCGGAGGCCCTTGGAGAGACGCTTGCCGAGCCGGTCAGGGCGCTGCAGGCCATCCCGCACTACGCATCGTCAGCCATGGACGGCTGGGCCGTCAACGGGCAGCCGCCGTGGCAACTGGTCAGTCACGCACCCAGGCGGGAACATCAGTGGCAGCGCAGCGCACCGCATCGTGATTCCGGCGCCGGGCCACTCGCCCTCGGCGAGGCCACGTTCATCCTGACCGGTGGGGTAGTGCCTGAGGGAACCACAGGAATCCTGCGGATGGAACACGGCGCCGTGCGCGGCGTCCAGCTCGACCGCAACGATCGCGCCCGTCCCGATGAGCCCGGCGCACAGGAACACATCAGGCCTGCTGGAGAAGAAGCGTCTGAGGGCAGCGAAACCATCCCCGCGAACGTGACGCTGAACCCGGCGCAGATCGCCCTTGCCGCAGTCTGTGGTTACGACACGCTTCCGGTGCTGCGTGCGCCTCGCATCTCCCTGCTGCTGACCGGCGACGAGGTCATTGAAGCCGGGCTGCCCGAGCCTGGGCAGGTCCGTGACACCTTCGGACCGCAACTCCCCGGGCTCGTCCAGATGATGGGTGGGCACGTCGACACTCTTGGCCGCGCGAAAGACGACCTCGACGACGTCGTCGCCGCTATCAGCGCTGAGGCGCTCGACGAGCTGTCCTTGTCCCGCGCGTCAGGGGACGTATTGATCACCACCGGTGGGACCGGAAGCTCCTCAGCCGATCACATCAGGCGGGCGTTGGAGACACTCGAGGCGGAATTCATCATCGACGGCGTCGCCATGCGGCCCGGCCACCCGACGTTGCTCGCCCGGCTTCAGGACGGCCGTTTCCTGGTAGGGCTCCCCGGAAATCCGTTGGCGGCGATGATGGCAATGTTCACAGTCGTTGGTCCCCTGCTCGCCGGATTGCGCGGCGCCGCGTTTCCCGAGACCGAGGAAACAACTGTTGGGGAAGACTTTGGTCAGCTGTCTGGGCGGAGTCGGTTGGTGCCGTACCGGCTGGAATCCGGGCGGGCGGTGGCGGCAACGCACCAGCGCTCCGGCATGTTGCGCGGCCTGGCCTCCGCAAGTGGCGTGATGGTGGTCCCCGCTCAGGGCTGCGTTGCTGGAGACCGCCTGCAGTCTTTCCGCCTGCCGTGGAGCAGCTAGTTCCTTCGTACCCTCTGGCGTGCGAGTCGCCGCAGCCATCACATCCCCGGGTCAGAATTCCACTAGTCTCGTCGTAGGACGATTTCAGGAGTGCACATTGAAGAAGCGCGTTTCCCAGCGCCGCCAAATCACCCGGTTCCGGGTCGGCGCAACAGAAAATGGCACCAGCCGACGCGAAGATATCCTTGCCGGTGAGGAACCGCTGGAAATCCGGCTGGGCTCGAAGTCCTTCTCTGTGACTATGCGCACACCCGGCGATGACTTCGATCTGGTGGCAGGGTTCCTGGTGTCAGAGGGGATTATCTGGGAGCCGGGGCAGCTGATCAGCCTCCGTTACTGTGCCGGGGTGGACGACGCCGGACAGCAGACGTTCAACGTGGTGGAATCCCAGCTCAGACCCGATGTGGCGCTGCCGGACACCACTATGGAACGGCACGTCTATACGTCCAGTTCGTGTGGGATCTGCGGCACCGCGTCCATCGACGCAGTGCGTAAGTCCTCCCGCTTCGACGTCCACGACGACGCCGCCCAGGTCACGCTCCCGGCACTCGCCGGGCTGCCCGACCGGTTGCGCGAATCGCAGAAGCTCTTCGACAGCACCGGTGGCGTCCACGCGGCGGGACTGTTCACCCGCGACGGCGAACTACTGTGCCTTCGTGAGGACGTGGGCCGGCACAACGCCGTCGACAAGGTGGTGGGCTGGGCACTGCGTGAAGGGATGCTGCCACTGAAGGGGACCATTCTGCAAGTGTCGGGCAGGGCCTCCTTTGAACTGGTGCAGAAGGCACAGCTCGCAGGGATCCCCGTCCTGTCGGCCGTCAGCGCGCCCTCGTCATTGGCTGCCGACCTGGCCGAGGAAACCGGCATCACTCTGGTCGGCTTCAGCCGCGGCGCCTCATTGAACTGCTACACGCACCCGCAGCGGATCGCTGCCTAGGCCCAACGACGTCACGGGGTGGCCTCACCCTGGTGAGGACTCGGGACTCAGGGGGTCAACCTGGACCCACGGGGTGGAAATGTTCGCCACCGATGTCCAGTTCCCTCACCGGAGCGGGGTTGCGCCCGGGACCGGGCGCGACGACGGGGGGCGGGCTAGCCCGACCGGTTGCCGCTCCCCGGCCTCCACCGGGGCCTCGATATGGTTTCCCGCAACAGGGCGGGGACAGGTGCCAAATGGCGTAAACGCGCTCGGGTAGTTCAGCGACCGGTTGAAATCGAGGGTAACCTGGCCGGTCGGGGATACGTGGTCGGTGACCAGGAAGCGCCACTGCGCTGTGTCGCGTTCGTTTGTCTCATCGTGGAAAGCCACCCTCAGCGAACCATCGTGCTGCTGCTCGGCTGCCAGGGTGTGGAAGCGGCCGCGGAGGCTGAACGACACAGTTCCCGTCGCATGAATCACGTCGGTCACCTCCGGCTGGGCTGTCCCGATCGGGATGGCGCGAGGAGTCGGGTACGGGGTGTAGCTGCCGTCAATCACAGCCCCCGGATCGTACTCGAAGACCGGTACGCCGTCGAACCCGGTCAGCGTGGGAGCGTGGTTGTCGCGGGTGCGCACCACATACCGGTTGCCGCGGACAGCCAGCTCCACCACCGTGTCCTGGTAACGCACCCAGTTCTTGGAGGCGCCGTCGGCCAGTTCCAGCTTGAGCGTTCCGTCGACCGGTTCTCCGGTGTGGACCAGTGTCAGTCCGTCTTCCGCGCGGGCGGTGAGCGTTGCACCGGGGGCAGAGCCCGGCTCGCTGGCGCTCCACTGCCCGGGGACCAGGTCCAGGGCAGAGGGGTCCGTCGGGAGCCACTGTAGGGAGGTCAGGGTCAGCCAGCCGTGCCCGACGGCGAGGGAGGTGTCCCGCCGCTTACGGAAGCTGCGCCACTGCTCGGAGTCACGGTGCTGGGCAGGGGTGAGATGGGTCATGGTCAATCTCCTTACGTTCAGGGTCTCGGGGCAGATCAGAACGGGTTCAGGAGGCGCTGCACAAACCGCTGGGTCCGCTCCTCCTTCGGCGCACGCAGCACGGTGTCTGGGTGTCCGCTCTCGACCACCACTCCGCCGTCCATGAACACCACCTCGTCCGCTACCTCGCGGGCGAAGGCAAGCTCGTGAGTCACGATCACCATGGTCCACTGCCCGTCGGCGAGCTCCTTGATGACACCGAGCACTTCACCCACGAGTTCCGGGTCCAGCGCCGAGGTGGGCTCGTCGAAGAGCAGCAGCGCCGGCTTCAGTGCCAGCGCACGCACAATTCCCACCCGTTGCTGTTGCCCGCCGGAGAGCTCGAACGGGTATTGGTCTTTCTTGTCCGCCAGCCCCACCCGGGCGAGCAACGACTCGGCGTCTCGGACGGCGTCGGCCTTGCGCTGCTTCTTGACCTGAACTGGCCCCTCAATCACATTCTCAAGGACTGTCATATGGGGGAAGAGGTTGTAGTGCTGGAAGACCATAGCGCTCTGGTCACGCAACGCAGACAGGTCCTTGGCCTTCACCTGCCCGCTGAAATCCAGTGACGGTCCGTCGGCGATGGACACCACACCGCCGTCGGGAGTTTCCAGCCCGTTGAGGCACCTCAACACGGTGGTCTTACCGGAACCGGAGGGACCGATCAGCGCTGTCACCTGTCCCGGCTGGACGGCAAGGTCAATCGATTCCAGCACCACATTCTCGCCGAAGGCCTTGCTCAGCCCGGAAACCGTGAGCAGATTGCTTTGCTGACCGGAGCGGCCTGCTGTGGGCTCAGTGTGCGACATAGCGATCCAACCTCTTCTCCAAGTAGGACTGCCCGCTGGAGAGCACCAGGCAGAACACCCAGTAGACCAGCGCGGCCTCCAGATACAACATCATGAACTGTTGGCTGAACGCTGCAATCTCCTGCGCCTGCCTGAACATCTCCGACACCAGGATCAACGACGCCAGCGAGCTGTCCTTGACCAGGCTGATGAAAGTGTTCGATAGCGGTGGCACCGACACTCGCGCCGCCTGGGGCAGGATGATGCGGCGCAGGGTCCTGGTGCGGGACATGCCGATCGTGTGCCCTGCCTCCCACTGTCCCTTGGGGACCGAGAGGATCGCGGCCCGGATGATCTCCGCTGCATAGCCCGCCACGTTCAGGGAGAATGCGATGATGGCGCTCGGCCACGGGGGAATCACCACACCAATCGACGGCAGCCCGTAAAAGATGACGAACAGCTGCACCAGGAGGGGGGTTCCCCTGATGATCGACACGTAAACCCTTGCCACCGCCGACGCGAGCCGGTTCCGGCTCAACCGCATCAGAGCGATCAGCAGCGCCAGGAGCAGGCCAAGGGCAAACGAGGACAGAGACAGCGGGATAGTGCCGGTCAGACCGCCCCAGACGAGGGGCCCGAGCGAATCCCAGAACAGTTCCCAGTCGATGGTGATCCTCCGTTGTCTTTAGCTGTGCTATTCGGTGACGTCGGAGCCGAAGTACTTCTCCGAGATCTCGGCAAGCGTGCCGTCTGCCCGCAGGTCTGCGAGGGCCTCGTTGACCGCTGTGATCAGCTCGTCGCTGCCCTTGGCGAAGGCAAAGGCGCTCAGCGACTCCTCATCCGTCTCAGCAGCGACCTTGATCGCCTCGGTGGGGTTGGTCTGCTGGTAGTCGAGGTAGGTCAGCTTGTCGTTGATCGTCGCATCCACCCGGCCCTGTTCGAGCAACGCTACGGACTGCGCCCAGCCCTCAACAGCCTCAACCTCGGCACCGCTTTCCTGGGCCAGCTCGTACCAGTTGCTGGTCAATGACTGGGCGGTGGTTAGCCCGTCAAGGTCCTCGAAGGAACTGATCTCCGAGTCGTCAGCAGTTGTAACGATCACTCCGGTGCTGACCGTGTACGGGTCGGAGAAGTCGTAGGTCTCAAGGCGCTCGTCGGTAATTGACACCTGGTTGGCGATCACGTCGAACCGGCCAGCCTCCAGCCCAGCGAAGATCGCGTCCCACTGGGTCTCTTCAAACTCTGCTTCCACGCCGAGCTCATCAGCGACGGCTGAGATTACCTCGACGTCGAACCCGGTCAGGTCACCGGCACCTCCCTCGTGGAAGGTGAAGGGGCGGTAGGTGCCCTCGGTACCGATGGTGATGACACCCGCGTCCTGGATCTCCTGCAGCGTGGTGGGCCCCGCAGAGGCGCCGCTCTCAGCAGATCCCTCGGAGGACTCTCCGCCCCCGCAGGCCGCCAGGGCCAGGGTGAGAGCGGTGGCTGCGCCAAGGATTGACAGACGACGGGTGTTCATTGCTCGGTCCTCAATAACTTAGGGGATGGTTCAAGGGGTCTCCTGCCGTTCTACAGTGCCAGGTTGTTCGGGCACAACGCGGGAAGCCACATAGTGCAACAAAGCCCATAGCGAAATTAGTTCCGGATACCCGTGTGATCCGGCCAACCCCGCTGGACGGCTACTGAGTCGTGGGTGCGTGCGGGCATAAGCTGAAGACTTGAGTAATGGAGGCAGTACATGAGCATGGAAGGCGCTGCCTGGAACTCCCTGTATAGGATTTCCAGCGCCAAGGACAGCAATAACAAGTTCTCGAAGGAAACGCTGAACCGGATCCTTGCGTTTGCTGTGCCCTACCGCACCAAACTGATCTTCTTCATCGCCTTGTCGGTGGTTTCTGCTTTTCTGGCTGTCGCTACCCCGGTCCTCGCTGGACGGGTGGTCAATGAAATCATCGCGGGCACCGGTCTGGAGACGGTGGTGTGGCTCGCTATCGTGATCGCGCTGGTAGCGGTCGCTGATGCAGTCGTCAGCATGGCCACCCGGTGGTTCTCTTCCAAAATTGGTGAGGGGGTCATCCTCGATCTGCGCACCACAGTGTTTGACCATGTGCAGAAGATGCCCATCGCCTTCTTCACTCGCACCCGCACCGGCGCCCTGGTCAGCAGGCTCAACAACGATGTGATCGGGGCCCAACAGGCTTTCAGCGGCACCCTGTCAGGGGTGGTCAGCAACATTGTGGCGCTCGCCCTGACCCTGGTGGTGATGCTCACGACGTCGGTATTGGTCACCGTTCTGGCCGTCCTGATGCTGCCCGTGTTCCTGCTGCCAGCCCGGAGGATGGGAAACCGGCTTGCCGCCCTCCGGCGCGAGGCAGCCGATCACAACTCGGCCATGAGCACGCAGATGACCGAGCGGTTCTCAGCCCCCGGTGCAACGCTGGTCAAACTCTTCGGACGCCCGGACGAGGAATCGCACGAGTTCGCTCTGCGTGCCACCCGGGTCCGCGACATCGGCGTGCGCATGGCCATGCTGCAATGGGTGTTCGTTACGGCGTTGATGCTCGTGTCGGCACTTGCCCTCGCCCTCGTGTACGGCTTGGGCGGCGCATTGGCGCTGGGTGGGACGCTGAACACTGGCGAGGTGGTGACCCTCGCACTGCTGCTGACCCGCTTGTATGCCCCGCTGACCAATCTGGCGAATGCCCGGGTGGAGATCATGAGCGCACTGGTCAGCTTTGAGCGGGTGTTCGAGGTCCTTGACCTGGACCCGCTGATCAAGGAAAAACCAGCTGCCGGCACCGTCCCCGAAGGCCCGGTGTCAGTGGAGTTCGACGACGTCCGATTCGCCTATCCGTCGGCAGACAAGGTTTCACTCGCCTCGCTGGAGGAGGTGGCCACCCTGGATACCCGTGGTGGCGAAGAGGTGCTCCACGGAGTGTCCTTCCGGGTGGAACCGGGGCAGACGATCGCCCTGGTGGGCTCATCGGGTGCGGGGAAGTCCACCATCGCTCAACTGCTGGCCCGACTGTACGACGTCGACAGTGGCGCGGTCCGCCTTGCCGGTACCGATGTGCGGGACGTGACCTTCGAGTCGCTCAGGCACACGATGGGGATGGTGACCCAGGACGGCCATCTGTTCCACGAAACGATCAGGTCCAATCTTCTGCTGGCGCGGCCCGGGGCGACGACTGACGAGATCTGGGATGCGATCCGGCGCGCCCGGCTCGAACAGCTGATCCGGTCCCTGCCTGATCAGTTGGACACCATGGTGGGGGAGCGCGGCTACCGACTCTCCGGTGGTGAACGTCAGCGGATGACGATCGCCCGGCTTCTGCTCGCTCAGCCGCGGGTAGTGATTCTCGACGAAGCGACCGCAGCGCTGGACTCCACGTCCGAGGCCGCGGTGCAGGCGGCGCTCAGCGAAGCGCTGGAGGGGCGCACAGCGATCGTAATCGCTCACCGCCTGTCCACCATCCGCTCGGCCGACCAGATCCTGGTGATCGAGGACGGCCAGATTGCCGAACGCGGGACCCACGATGAACTGCTGGAGCGCGGCGGCAGGTACGCCGAACTGCACCGCACCCAGTTTGCCGTCAGGAAGAACGTGGCTACCGGACTCTAGGTCGCCGGTTCGGTGTTCGCTGCTGAATTGCGCGGCCGCGGATCCGGAATATGGAGCAGGGGCAACGCTGCATTGACCATCGGTCCGATGAGGAGGGCAAAGGCCACAGTGCCGACCCCGACTGTGCCGCCGAGAATCCACCCGATGCCGAGCACCGTGAGCTCGATGATCGTGCGGACCTTCCAGACCTTCCAACCCCATTTCTGGTGGATGCCGGTCATCAGCCCGTCTCTGGGACCGGGGCCCATCCGCGCCCCGATGTACAGCCCGGTAGCCAGGGCCAGCAGCGCGAGACCACCGGCGAACAGCAGGATCTGGGCCCAGAGCTGGGTGGGCGCGGGCAGCACCGCCAGGCCCACCTCGGCGCTGGGACCGACCAGCGCCACGTTGAGGACTGTCCCGATGCCTGGCTTTTGCCGGATGGGAATCCACAGCAGAAGCACCAGGAGGCCAATGATGTTGGTGGCGACACCGAAGGGCAGCCCCGACTGCAGGGCGGCGCCCTGACCCAGCACATCCCACGGGGAAACACCGATGCCCGCCTGGATCATCATGGCGATGGCAAAGCCGTAGCAGAACAGGCCAATCATCAGTTGGGGGACGCGTCGGGCGAAAAGATGGGTCATAGGACCAGTCAATACCGATATTGGCCTTCCGGCAAGGCGCCAATTCTACTAAACTGGCCTGATGCAGGTGATATCAGCGACAAAATTGGACTTGCTGTTGAAGGATTGGCGAAATGGGGCTTCGGCCTACACCGCCCTGGCCGACCGTCTCCGGCTCCTTCTGCTCGATGGCAGGATCCCCGTTGGCGCGCGGCTCCCGGCCGAACGGGACCTGGCAGACCGGCTGGGGGTCAGCCGAACCACTGTCTCGTCGACCTACTCGCGGCTGCGCGATGCCGGCTACCTGACGAGTGTCAGGGGCTCGGGCAGTGTTGCCCAGTTGCCCAGGGCGCAGGGAGTCCTGCCCGACATCGGCGTCGGAGAGTTACTCGACTTCAGCAAGGCCGCGATGCCCGCATCACCGCTCCTCGCCGACGCCGCAGCGCGGGCGGCCCAGGACCTGCTGACCTATCTCGGGGGCTCCGGGTACGACCCGGTTGGCCTGCCCCAGCTCCGTGAGGCAGTGGCGGAGCGTTACCGGAGGCGTGGCTTGCCGACTCAACCCGACCAGATTCTCGTCACGATGGGTGCCCAACACGCGATAGCCCTGCTGGCCCGGCATCTGATGGACCGAAGCGACAGCGCGATTGTGGAGTCTCCCAGTTACCCGCACGCCTATGAAGCAATCCGGGCAGCCGGAAGGCGTCTTGTGCCAGTAAGTGTTACGAGCGACGACGGGTGGGATGACGACGCCCTGCAGCAGGCATTTCAACGCACCAGCCCGGCCATCGCTTACCTGATGCCTGACTTCCACAATCCGACCGGGCGGGTCATGCCCGAGGCGCAGCGCATCCGGGTACTCGCCGCGGCGCAGCGCCAGGGCACAGTGGTGATTGCCGACGAGACAATGGCCGAACTGGCGATCGACCGCGTGGAGCTTCCGCTCCCGCTCGCTGCCTATGGGCCGGCAATCCTGATCGGATCGCTGGGGAAAACGGTATGGGGAGGGCTCCGTATTGGCTGGGTCAGGGCCGAGGCAACGGAGATTGGGCAGTTGGTCCGAGCCCGGGTGGCTACCGACCTGGGCACACCCATTCTTGAGCAGCTCATCGCAACCGATCTGTTGGACAGCTATGACCAGATTCTTGCTCAGAGGCGGGAGCAGTTGCGCGTGGGACGGGACCACCTCGTGTCCGCGCTTTGTCAGGCGATCCCTGACTGGTCGCTGCCGGCTACCGGCGGTGGCCTCTCACTGTGGGCGAATCTGGGCCGAAATGTCAGCTCACAGCTGACACTGGCAGCGCGGCAAGAAGGTTTGTTGCTCGCCGCAGGTCCACGCTTCAGTATCGACGGAGCCTTCGAGCGGTTCCTGCGCCTGCCGTTCAGCTACTCAACCGATGACACCGATCGGGCGATAGGGATGCTCCAGCGTGCCTGGAATCGGATCGGGCAAGGGCACATGGTTGATCAGGGTCTGCTAGCCGACGTGGTGTGAGAGGGCTAAAGGGCACGGGTCAGGCTGGTCACGAGAGTGAGATTTTTCTGCGGACCTTCGACATGCCAGGTATAGCGCCACTGATCCTGGTCCTCGAGAACGAATTCTCCCCAATAGACATCTGGAGCGCACTGGTGCGCCGGTGAGTCCTCGCCGGTGGCCAGGTCGAGGCAGTGGAACAGGCGCCCGTCCGGGAAGCACACCTCTGCCGAAAGCGCCGACCCGGTCGGCCGCCAGAGCAGCTCCCGGGTCGCGAGTGTTGGCGTGGACCCTGCCCACCTGAGGGAGCCGCGCTCGCCGTGACGGAGGGCGCCGCCGTCGTTGTAGGTGAACACCGCAGTACCAGCGAAGGCCCCCGATAGTCCTGAGGCGTGATCCTGGAGTGAGCGCTCGACCGACCAGATGCCGCAGAGATGGTCGAGGAGCGTGACACCTGCTTCGAGGCGAAACGGTTCTACCTCAATCATGTGGGCTACCCGTCGTGAGTTGGTGCCCCTGGCCGGAATCGAACCGACGACCTTCCCTTTAGGAGAGGGACGCTCTATCCTACTGAGCTACAGAGGCGGGTACAGCGGTATCAGCTTACCTGCTTTCGGTCCCTGGCCCATCCTGACCGGGTGGCTGTGCCGGAACCTTGCCGCGCAGGCCCGCTGGAAGCAGGACCGCGAGCAGGCCAGCGACGCCGGACAGCCCCAGCAGTACCCACCGCGACACGGTGAGCGCCGATGCCAGGGCAACCTGGCCGTCGTCGGGTGCTGTGGTGGCGAGCAGGGAGTCAATTGCCACGTTCTCCCACAGGTCCACTACAGCGAACAGCAGTGGCGGCGCCCAGAGCAGCCAGCGCAGCCACCGGCGATCAACGTTCAGCTGGATCAGGAGCAGCCAGGCGATTCCGAAGATGAGCGGGAACAGGGTCCCAGCGGTCTTGTGGAGGTAGCTCAGCTGGTCCAGCGCGTCGCTGTCCATGGCTGCCTGCAGGTCGGCGACGTAGCCTGCCCCGTAGCCTCCGAACATCATGTCGGGCATGGTGAGCCCGTCGGCGAGCTGACTCATTTGGCCAAGGGTCAGAAGGTGGTAGTACCAGAACAGGAGCACCGCTGCAGCAGCCGCGGCAATCAGGATCATGTTCCCGTTGCTACGTGGGGGAGCGGCGGGAGCTGGCTCCGGGGTACCGGCAGCGGCAGCCCCATGCTTCTTGGCGATCTGTGCGCGGGTCTTGGACATACCTCGATTATCCCCTCCGGCCGGCCCCATACATGAGGATCTGAAGGTCAACTGTGAAACACGTTACATTTTGGCGTCAAATTTGCCGTTGGTGGCGTGTGTGATTGCGGACACAGCACATTCTGCGGTTATTTTATTAGATGGCAATTAACCAAGCACTACCTATGTCAACCGTTGCGGACGAAGTCGGATGGCTTGCGGCAGTCGAAGATGCGATCGATTCGGTCTTCGCACCCGTAACGAAGGTGTTTTCGGACATCGTCTTTTTCCCCGTCACCATTGGGGACATCAGCTTCCCTGTGGTCGTCGCGTGGCTGATCGCCGCGGGCATCATCTTCACGATCTACTTCGGGTTCGCCCAGTTCCGGCATCTCAAGGTCTCCTACGAAGTGGTGCGGGGCCGGTACTCCTCCAAGGATGACCCCGGAGAGGTGCCCCACTTCCAGGCGCTCACCTCCGCGCTATCCGGCACCGTAGGGCTCGGCAATATTGCCGGCGTGGGTGCGGCGATGGCCCTCGGTGGGCCAGGCGCCACCTTCTGGATGATCCTCGCTGGCCTGCTCGGCATGGCCACCAAGTTCGCTGAGTGTACCCTCGGGGTTAAATACCGCGAGGTCCACCCGGACGGCACCGTCAGTGGTGGCCCGTTCAAATACCTCCCCATCGCCTTTGAGAAGTTCGGTCGCCTGCCCGCAAAGATCCTGACAGGCATCTTCGCCGTCGCGATCCTCATCTTTGGTGTGGCTGGCGGCAACATGTTTCAGGCCAACCAGACCTTCGCCCAGGTGCAGAACGTTACCGGCGGTGCCGATGGGTTCCTGGGCAGCGCTGGCGCAGCCCTCATCTTCGGTCTTGTTCTTGCCGCCTTGGTCGGAGCGGTCATCCTCGGCGGCATCAAGTCCATCGGCGCTACCACCAGCCGGTTGGTGCCCGCCATGGCAGCTGTCTACATCACGGCCTGCCTCTTCGTCATCATCGTCAACATCGGTAACGTCCCGGCGGCCTTCGGTTCCATTATTGAGGGTGCATTCGCGCCAGCCGGCATGGCTGGCGGCTTCATTGGCGTCATGATCGTCGGCTTCCAGCGTGCAGCGTTCTCCAACGAGGCTGGCCTCGGCTCCGCGGCGATCGCACACTCGGCCGTGAAGACCCGCCGCCCCGTGAGCGAGGGATTCGTGGCGATGTTCGAACCGCTCATCGACACGGTGGTCATCTGTACCATGACCGCCCTGACCATCATCATTGCTGGCGCACCCAGCCTGCAGGCCGGTATCGACCAGGTCCAGGGCGGCGGCGACGCTCCCGACGGCGTCATCCTCACCTCGGATGCCTTCGCAACAGTGATCTCGTGGTTCCCGATCGTCCTGGCCATCGCTGTGGCACTGTTCGCCTTCTCGACCCTGATCACCTGGTCCTACTACGGGTTGAAGGCCTGGGAGTACCTCTTTGGTCGCAGCAAGGTGTCCGAGGTCATCTACAAGTGCGTGTTCCTGTTCTTCACCGTTATCGGCACGGTTCTTACCTTCACCCAGGTCCTGAACTTCGCCGACGCGGCCTTGTTCGTCTGTGCTTTTGTGAACCTGCTCGGCGTGTACCTGCTGCTGCCGGTGATCAAGCGCGAGATGAAGGCCTACCTGGCCGATCGCAAGAGCGGCACACTGCTGCAGCTTGGCATTGCTTCCGAAGACATCGAAGCGGCCAAGCCGGAGTAACTGTCCCCTCTAGCGCCCAAACGCCCGTCGCCTCTCTGGAGCCGGCGGGCGTTTGGCGTTAGAGAGGTGTTTCGACAACACCTGGTTTGTCAGAGCCAGCACCTAGACTTGATGGCACCATGGATATGCTTTTCGACCCACACCTCGGTTCATCTCCCACCAGCTCGGCCCGGCGCCCGACGTCGTCGACGCCTCAGGCCTCCGGCGACGCCCCACACGCCGGTGGTGGGCGACGGGATGAAGCTCGGGCACGCGAACTGCTGGTTGGATTGAATCCGCAGCAGGAGGAAGCGGTGCGCCACAGCGGATCGCCGCTGCTGATTGTGGCCGGCGCCGGCTCCGGCAAAACCCGGGTCCTCAGCCATCGGATCGCTTACCTCCTGGCCATGGGCAGGGCCCACCACGGCGGAATCCTGGCCATCACCTTCACCAACAAGGCCGCCGCCGAGATGCGTGAACGCATCGAAGCCCTGGTCGGCGACGTTGCCAAACGCATGTGGATCTCCACCTTCCACTCCTCCTGCGTCAGGATTCTGCGGCGCGAGGCAGCCTCAGTGGGCCTGAATTCCAACTTCTCGATCTACGATTCAGCAGACACCCTGCGGCTCGTGACCCTGGTGGCCAAGGGGCTGGACCTGGACCCCAAACGGTTCACCCCGAAGTCCATCCAGCACAAAATCTCGGCGCTCAAGAATGAGCTGATCGACGAGGAGAGCTACGCCAGCTCGGCCAACTACTCCGACCCGTTCGAGCAGGCGGTTGCCGAGGTCTACAAGGGGTACGCGCAGCGGATGCGCCAGGCCAACGCTATGGACTTCGACGACTTGATCGCCCAGACCGTCTACATGTTCAGGGCCTTCCCCGGGGTGGCCGACTATTACCGCCGCCGGTTCCGGCACGTCCTGGTCGACGAATACCAGGACACCAACCACGCCCAGTACGCCCTGGTGCGGGAGATCGTCGGAATCACCCAGGATCCCAGTGACGACGGCGAAACCATTCCACTCGCCGAACTCACTGTGGTGGGTGACTCGGACCAATCGATCTACGCGTTCCGTGGCGCCGACGTCCGGAACATCGTCGAGTTCGAAAACGACTACCCCAACGCCCGGACCATCCTGCTCGAACAGAACTACCGGTCCACCCAGACCATCCTCAGTGCCGCCAATGCGGTGATCTCCCGCAACCCCGACCGACCCGACAAGAAGCTGTGGACCGCCGAAGGGGACGGCGAGCCGATCGTGGGCTACGTGGGGGAAAACGAACACGAGGAAGCGCGGTTCATCGCCGAGGAAATCGACCGGCTCCAGGATGAGGACGGACTCCTCCCCGGCGACGTGGCGATCTTCTACCGCACCAACGCCCAGTCCCGCTCCATCGAGGAAATCCTGATGCGCGTGGGTCTTCCCTACAAGGTGGTGGGCGGGACCCGGTTCTACGAGCGCAAGGAAATCAAGGACGCCCTCGCCTACCTGCGGGTGCTCGTGAACCAGGACGACGTCGTCAACCTCCGCCGGATCCTCAACGAACCAAAGCGGAGGATCGGCGACCGCGCCGAATACGCCGTCGCGGCGCTCGCCGAGCGGGAACGCATGTCCTTCATGGCGGCACTCCGCCGGGCGGACGAGGCGCCGGGTCTTGCCACCCGGTCGATGAACGCGGTCAACGGCTTCGTGAAACTCATCGACGACCTCGCCGAGGTGGCCGACGGATCGGGGCCATCGGCGGCGCTCGAAGCGGTCCTGGAACAGACCGGCTACCTGGCACAGCTGCGATTGAGTAACGACCCGCAGGACGAGTCACGGGTGGAGAACCTCGCGGAACTGGTGGCGGTGGTCCGCGAATACGAACAGGACAACCCCGAGGGGACGCTGGGGGACTTCCTGGAACAGGTCTCCCTGGTGGCCGACGCCGACCAGATCCCCGACGCACCCGAAGGTTCTGCCGCCGAGGTGGAACAGGCGGTGGCAGAGGCCAAGCGACTGGGCGTGGTCACCCTGATGACCCTGCACACCGCCAAAGGGCTCGAATTTCCCGTAGTGTTCCTGACCGGCATGGAGCAGGGCATCTTCCCGCACCAGCGCTCGGCCACCGATCCGAAGGAGCTGGCCGAGGAACGCCGGCTCGCCTACGTAGGGCTGACCCGCGCCCGGAAACGGCTCTACATCACCCGGTCCGAGGTCCGCAGCATGTGGGGCCAGAGCCAATACAACCCGGTATCGCAGTTTGTCGGCGAGGTGCCCAGCGAACTCATTAAGTGGAAGCGGGAGGGTGCCTCGGGCCCGGTCTGGTCCGGGGGCGCAGCCATCGGCGGCAACAACCGGTTCAGCGGATCCTACTGGGGTGCAGGCACCGCAAGCGGGGACGATACGGGGCGGGGGTTGCCCACCCGGTCGGCAACAGTCGTTGGACGTGTGCAACCGCAGAAGGAGGTGCTCGCAGTCGCAGTGGGGGACAAGGTCAACCACACCAGCTTCGGCAACGGGACAGTCCTCTCCGTTGAGGGCGCCGGGGACAAGACGGTGGCCAAGGTGTCGTTTGACATCGGGGAGAAGCGTCTCCTGCTGCGGTACGCACCGCTGACGAAAACCGGATAGCTCCCCCTAGCTCATCCCGTTACTTTTCTACAAACCATAGAAGTGTGGCCTTGGTCACTAAACAGGTAGTCTGTGAAAGGCGCTGAACGCCAAGGGACTAAAGTTCCCTGTGTAAACCTACTTCGACGTAGAAGGACACTGGCCTGTGGATCTGTTCGAATATCAGGCGCGCGATCTTTTTGAGGCACACGGAGTACCCGTGCTCGCCGGCATCGTGGCGCACACCCCCGAGGAAGCAAAGGCGGCAGCCGAGAAGATTGGCGGCGTCGTCGTCGTCAAGGCCCAAGTCAAAGTTGGAGGCCGCGGCAAAGCGGGCGGCGTCAAAGTCGCCAAGACCCCCGACGAGGCGTTCAAGTACGCCTCGGACATCCTTGGCATGGATATCAAGGGCCACACAGTCCACAAGGTGATGATCGCGCAGGGCGCTGACATCGCCGAGGAGTACTACTTCTCGGTACTGCTGGACCGGTCCAACCGCAACTACCTGGCTATGTGCTCGGTTGAGGGCGGCGTGGAAATCGAACAGCTGGCCGTCGAGCGCCCCGAAGCGCTCGCGCGCATCGCCGTCGACCCCGCGGTGGGCATTGACCAGGCGAAGGCCAAGGAAATTGTTGAGACGGCAGGGTTTGCACCCGAGCTCCACGACGGTGTCGCACATGCGATCATCAAGCTGTGGGACGTCTTCGTGAAGGAAGACGCCACCCTGGTGGAGGTTAATCCGCTGGTGAAGACCGGCAGCGGCGACATCATCGCACTCGACGGTAAAGTCACCATTGACGAGAACGCAGCGTTCCGTCAGCCCGGCCACGCAGAGCTCGAAGATCAGGACTCAACCGACCCGCTCGAAGCCAAAGCCAAGGCCAACGACCTCAACTACGTCAAACTCGACGGCGAAGTGGGAATCATCGGCAACGGCGCCGGTCTGGTCATGTCAACGCTCGACGTCGTCGCCTACGCCGGCGAGGCCCACGGCAACGTGCGCCCGGCGAATTTCCTGGACATCGGCGGTGGAGCATCGGCGGCAGTGATGGCTGCTGGTCTCGACGTCATTCTGAACGACCCTCAGGTGACGAGCGTGTTCGTCAACGTATTCGGCGGCATCACCGCGTGTGACGCCGTCGCCAATGGCATTGTTGAGGCGCTCCAGATCCTGGGCGACAAGGAAAATAAGCCCCTGGTAGTCCGCCTCGACGGCAACAACGTTGAGGAAGGCCGCCGCATCCTCGCCGAGGCAAACCACCCGATGGTTACCCTCGCCGACACCATGGATGAAGGCGCCGACAAGGCCGCCGAACTGGCTTACGCCGCCCGCTGATCGAGCCTGTACCGCCCGGCTCATGTGCTGCCGGGTCCAAAGGATTAAGGAATAACGTATGTCAATCTTTCTCAACAAAGACTCCAAAGTCATTGTGCAAGGCATCACCGGCGGTGAAGGCACCAAGCACACCGCGCTGATGCTTACTGCTGGCACCCAGGTGGTCGGTGGAGTCAACGCCCGCAAGGCTGGCACCACAGTCACCCATGGCGATGTGACGCTGCCGGTCTTCGGCAAGGTCAGCGAAGCCATGACCGAAACCGGCGCTGACGTCTCGATCGTCTTCGTACCCCCGGCCTTCACCAAGGACGCGGTCATCGAAGCCATCGAGGCAGGCATCGGGCTCGTCGTGATCATTACCGAGGGTGTGCCAGTGCAGGACTCGGCCGAGTTCTGGGCGCTTGCCCAGTCACGCGTCGACGCCGACGGCAACCAGGTTACCCGGATTATCGGCCCCAACTGCCCGGGCATCATCACGCCAGGGGAGTCCCTGGTCGGCATCACCCCCGCGAACATCACCGGCAAGGGCGGCGTGGGCCTCGTGTCCAAGTCGGGCACCCTGACCTACCAGATGATGTTCGAGCTGCGCGATCTTGGTTTCTCCACCGCGATCGGCATCGGCGGTGACCCCATTGTCGGTACCACCCACATCGATGCACTCGCTGCGTTCGAGGCGGACCCGGAGACGAAGGCCATCGTGATGATCGGTGAAATTGGCGGCGACGCTGAAGAGCGTGCCGCCGAGTACATCAAGGCCAATGTCACCAAGCCCGTTGTGGGCTACGTGGCAGGCTTCACCGCTCCCGAGGGCAAGACCATGGGCCACGCCGGCGCCATCGTCTCCGGCTCCGCGGGAACGGCTCAGGCCAAGAAAGAAGCCCTTGAGGCTGCCGGCGTCAAGGTTGGCAAGACGCCATCCGAGACCGCCACGCTGCTCCGTGAGGTCTACGCAGGACTGTAATTTCTTCAGGGAGGGGCCCCGGTAGCTGGATTCGTTCAGCCGCCGGGGCTTTTTCTGTCAGGCGACCGCGTTAGGCTGAATGAAAACCCGCACCCCAGTTCGAGGAGTATGCATGCGTGCCACAATCATCCACGGTCCCGGCAATATCACGGTGGAGGACCGGGACTACCCCACCATTCAGCGGCCTACCGACGCCATCGTGAAGGTCACCGCGTCCTGTGTCTGCGGCTCGGACCTCTGGCCGTACCGTGGCATCAGCAAGAACCGGGGCACCCGCGCGATCGGTCATGAGTTCGTGGGCGTCGTCGACGAAATTGGCGCCGATGTGTTGGACCTGGCCGTCGGTGACTTTGTGATTGCCCCCTTCGTTGACAGTTGCGGCACGTGCCCCCAGTGCCTCAACGGTGTGACAGTGGCGTGTGACCACCTCACCTCCTGGGGTGACGACGACGAGTTTGGCCACTACGTTCAGGGAGCCCAGGGCGAGGCCGTTCGGGCGCCCCAGGCCGACGGCACCCTCCGCAGGGTCGACGGCGTGACCGACCCTGACAAGGAACTGACGGCGAGTCTGCTCACCCTCTCGGATGTGATGTCCACCGGGCACCATGCAGCAGTGAGCGCGAAGGTCGGCCCGGGCCGCACAGTGGTGGTGGTCGGGGACGGCGCCGTCGGGCTGTGCGGTGTGCTCGCAGCGAAGCGCCTCGGCGCGGAGCGGATCATCGCCATGTCCAGGCATGAGGACCGGCAGGCGCTGGCCCGCGAATTCGGCGCCACCGACATTGTTGCCGAGCGCGGCGACGCCGGCGTTGAGAAGGTCAGGGAACTGCTCGGGGGAGTGCTGGCCGATTCTGTGCTCGAGTGCGTCGGAACCAAGGAATCAATGGAACAGGCACTGGCCAGCACTCGTCCCGGCGGAAACCTGGGCTTTGTCGGCGTTCCCGCCGGCGGAGCGGAGCTGCCGATCGGCTTT
>NZ_KI914714.1:29070-44453 GCF_000520515.1 Arthrobacter sp. H20 | reverse complement strand
GGAGCTGCCGATCGGCTTGCTGTTCTCCAAGAACATCACCGTGGGCGGCGGCATGGCGCCGGCCCACACCTACATTCCCGAACTTCTTGCGGACGTCCTCGCCGGGAAGATCAATCCGGGCAAGGTGTTTGACGTTGAGATGCCCCTTGAGGATGCAGCCGAAGCCTACAAGGCCATGGATGAGCGCCGTGCCATCAAGGTGTTGCTGAAGCCCTAACGGCCCGCGCAAGGAATTGTGCAGGGCCGCAAATTTGCAGTTGTGTAAAACCCCACCGAGTGCCACAATGGTTCGGTGAGTCAACTACTTTCCCTGCGGGACCGAAAACGAACTGAGACCTGGGCCGCACTGCATGACGCAGCGGCCCGGCTCACGCTCGAGAGCGGCCCTGACCGCGTTACTACCGATGCGATCGCTGCCCAGGCCAACGTCTCGGCGCGCACCTTCTTCAACTATTTCGGAACCAAAGAAGACGCCATCCTTGGCCTCCAGGACCCCTCCATCGATGAAAACTGGCTGACAGCCTTCAATGTCGAAACGAACCTCCTTGACCAGGTCTCCCGGCTACTCGTCCATGTGGTGCACTCCACGGAGGGCGGGGGTGACGGCGAAAGCCTCCGAATGGAGGTAGTGCAGCAGTTCCCACAGCTCCGCCAGCGCCGCGTCGCCTACTTCCTGAAGGTGGAGCAACTGGTCCGCGATGTCGTCACCGAGGGCATCACCGCCTCGGCCAAATGGGCCGACGTCGCACAGCACCACCGGGCCGAAGACATTTCACGGATGATCGTGCTGATCGCCGGAGCGCCCATGCGCTACGCGATGCAGGAATCGGCGCACGCGCCCACCCTCGACAACCAGTTCGCGGCACTCAGCTCCGCCATCTCACTCCTCAGAGAGGTCCTCCCGGAAATCCAATGAGTACCAGTACCAAAACCACACCAGCTGCCGTCGTCGAGAAACCCACCGGAATGCTTTTGCTCTTCGTCGGGCTAATGCTTTCGATGCTTCTTGCCGCACTGAGCCAGATGATCCTGAGCACCGCGCTCCCCACCATCGTCGGGGAGCTCAACGGCGTCGATCAGATGCTGTGGGTCATCACCGCCTATATCCTGACCGCCACCATCGTGATGCCCATCTACGGCAAACTCGGTGACCTGATGGGCCGCAAGAACCTGCTGCTCATCGCGATCAGCATCTTCATGGTCGGCTCAATTGTTGGTGGCCTGGCCCCGGACATGCCCTGGCTGATCACCGGCCGCGCAATCCAGGGCGTCGGCGGTGGCGGGCTGATGATCCTGGCTCAGGCGATCATTGCCGACGTCGTCCCCGCCCGGGAGCGCGGCAAGTACATGGGCGTCATGGGTGGCGTTTTCGCTTTTGCTTCCGTAGCCGGCCCCCTGCTCGGCGGGTTCTTTACCGAAGGTCCGGGCTGGCGCTGGATGTTCTGGATCAATATGCCGTTGGGTATCCTCGCAATCCTGGTAGTTGTCTTCTTCCTGCACCTGCCCAGCAAGGAGCGTAAGCGGTCAAAGCCCGACGTCGCAGGCATGGCTCTCCTCGCCATCGCCACCACCTCAGTGGTGCTGGTGGGCACCTGGGGTGGAACCCGGTACGACTGGACCTCACCCACCATTTTGGGGTTGGTCGCTGCTGCAGTGGTCACCGGCGTAGCCTTTGTGATGGTCGAGCGACGCGCCGACGAGCCGATCCTTCCCATGCACCTCTTCAAGGAACGCAACTTCAACCTCACCACTTCGGGGGGCCTGCTGATTGGGGTCACCATGTTTGGCGCCATCGGCTATCTGCCGACCTACCTGCAGATGGTCACCGGTGCTAGCGCCACGAACGCCGGCCTACTCATGATTCCGATGATGGGTGCGCTCCTGATCATGTCCACCGGCTCGGGTGTTCTCGTCAGCCGCACCGGCCGCTACAGGTGGATGCCTATTGCCGGTGCCCTGATCATCGCCGTCGCGCTTTTCCTACTTTCAACCATTCAGCCCGGGACGGCGCTCTGGGTTATCTGCACCTACATTGGCCTGCTCGGCGCCGGGCTGGGCCTGAGCATGCAGATCCTGGTGCTGATTGTGCAGAACACGTTCCCCAACCGGATGGTCGGCACGGCCACCGCCTCCAACAACTATTTCCGTCAGATCGGAGCCACCCTGGGGTCGGCGATCGTCGGTAGCCTCTTCACGGCACGGGTCGCAGACCTGCTGACCGAGCGGCTTCCCGGTGGTACGGTCAGCACCGAGGGCGGCGCCAACTCGCTGACTCCTCAGCTGGTCTATACGCTGCCCGACGCCGCCAGGAACGCTGTGATCGAGTCCTACAACGACGCGCTCACCCCGCTGTTCCTCTATATGGCGCCGCTCGGGGTGCTGGCAGCCGTGCTGCTCTACTTCGTGAAAGAAACGCCTCTGGCGACGTCGATCGAGGCGGAGCGTGAGCCAGCCATTCCGTTTGACAAGGCAGAATAGGTGGATGAGCCCCTACCTGATCACCCGTGAACGATTCATCAACGCGCCAGCAACCGACATCTTCGAGGTCCTGGCCACCCCAGCGCTGCACAGTGTTATCGACGGGTCGGACACTGTTCAGGGCGAACAGCCCGGTGGGCCACAGCGCCTGTACCAGGGTGCCAGGTTCGGGATGGACATGCGGATCGGCGCGAAGTACAATATCCTCAATAAGGTGACCGAGTTCGAGGAAGGGCGCCGGATCACCTGGCGCCACTTCACGCAGGCGACGTGGAGCTACGTCCTGGAGCCCCGGGATGGCGGCACCCTGGTCACCGAGCAGTGGGATGCCCGCTCGGTGACCGGCCGGATAGTCCTGAGGCCGATGGGATTCCTTCGCAAAAATCCCATCGCCATGGAGAAGACACTCGTGAAGCTCGAGAGCTACGTCACCAAGACCTAGCCATCCCGGCCTGGGCCACCGGGGGCTTAGAGCAACCCGACGCCGAACAGCAGGCCGAGAAGGTAGGTCGCTGCGGCGGCGCCGAGGCCGATCGCCACCTGCCGTAGCGCAAGCTTCAGCGGCGACGCACCGGAGAGCAGTGCAACAACGGCGCCTGTTCCCAGCAACGCGAGTCCCACTAGAACACATGCGGGGATGACCGCCGTTGGACCGCTGAGCCCGAACAAGTACGGCAGGATGGGGATCACTGCGCCGGACGCGAAGAAGCAGAAACTTGACGCGGCCGCACCCAGCCCGGTGCCGACGTGCTCGTGTTCATCCCGCTCGCCAGAGGTTTCCGGCTGGAGGGACAAGCTCGGATCGCAGTCGCAGTCACGGAGACCCAATCGTTCTTCCGCGCGGTGCTGGGCTGCCTGACGGGACATCCCCCGGGCGCGATAGACCAGCACCAGTTCGTTGGCGTCGATATCCAACTCCTTGGCTGCGGTTAGCGTGATCTGGGTTGGCCGCGATGCGGCAAGCAACTCACGCTGCGACCGCACCGACACGTACTCCCCAGCGCCCATCGACAACGCGCCGGCGAGGAGCCCGGCGATGCCACTGAACAGGACAAAGCCGGTGGAGACCCCGGTGGCGCCAACACCCAGCACCAGCGCCAGGTTGCTGACCAGCCCGTCGTTGGCACCAAACACGGCAGCTCTGAAGTTGCCGGATAGCCTGTTGCGTCCCCGGGTGGCGAGTCCTCTGATGACCTCTTCGTGTATCTGCTCATCGGCGGCCATGGCGTCGGTTGCAGTGGGATCCTTAGCGTACGGTGACCTGCTCTCGGCGCGCTGGGCAAGCGCCAGCACGAACACGCTGCCGAATCGCCTGGCGAGGAAGCCCAGCAGTATGTTCCGCAGGGAAGCGCGGACTGGCTTGCCGGCGTCGCCACCCAACAGCAACAGCCAGTGAGCTTCATGCCTGCCCTCCGCCTTGGCCAGTGCGAGCAGGATTTCACGTTCTTCGCCCTCGCGACGGCCGGCCAGATAACGGTAGGTAGCGGCCTCTGCCCGTTCATCGGCCAGGTATTGCCGCCAGCGCCGGATATCGGCGGGGGCTGGCTTTTCTTGAGTTGATGTCACGGGGGTCTCCTGGTCTGTAGCGACCAGGGCCGTGACGGGGCTCCGGCCGTCGATAAAGCGGCCGAAGGTCTCGCTCGCCAGTAATAGTTGCTTACTGGTGGACTGCCGGGTCATCGTCATCGATGGCCAGTGTGTCGACAGGCCGCTGTGCAGATCCGCGAACAATCCAGGATGCTGCGCGGGAGCTACTCCCCTTCTCTGCACCAATCGTAGCGGAGAGCGTCAGCGGCGGGGGACCACCCCTCCGCCGAGGTGTGATATCTGGCGGCTCGGACCCGCCCGAAGTCGCCTGACCTCGCTATTCGGCGGGGGGTGTGTGCGGCTCGCTAAGATGAGACAATGGCCGCCCCGACAGATGAACCGCACCGCCGCGGGTCCTTGACCCGGTGGCTCCTCGCTGGTGGCACTGACCCGGATCCGCGGTTCACGCTGGCCAATGAACGGACCTTCCTCGCCTGGATTCGTACCTCCCTGGCTCTGCTCGCCGGCGGTATTGCAGTTGAAGCGTTCACCGTCGAGCTATTTGATCCGATCCTGCGAAAAGCCATTGCCATTGTCCTGTTGCTGCTGGCCATGCTGATCGCCGCCGCGGCCTGCTACAGGTGGCTGATCATCGAGCGGGCGATGCGCCGTGGGGCACCTCTGCCGCTGCCGGTGCTCTTCCCCCTGCTGGCCCTCGGGGTGACGGCGGTCGCGGCCGTCGTCGTCCTCGTCGTCTTTGTCCGACCAGCCTGAGCGCGCCCGAATGAGAGGTTCCAAGCCCACCGACCCGGGCTTGCAGCCCGAGCGCACCACTCTGGCCTGGGGGAGGACCCTGCTGGCTTTGGTTGTCAGTGGTGTGCTTTTCGTGCGGTGGCTACCCCAGTACGGATGGTTTGCAGGGATCCTGATTGCTGCATTGCTTACCGCAGCCCTGGGGATCTATGTGAGTCAGCGCCTTCGGTATAACCGCAATCTGAACGGCATGAGCACCGGCGCACTGAAAGCTGAGGTGGGGGCGGTGCTCTGGATCTCTGCGGTTGTAGTGGCAGTGGGTGCTGCCGGGATTTACGCAGTTCTCTTCCGGCCACTGCACGAGTGAGACGTAATCTGGTGGAGAGTGAACGACCTGCAGTCCCGCCAAACAGGATAGAGTTCGACAGTCCAAGACAGAAAGTAGACTGATGACTTTTGATTCCTTTGCCCCCTGGGTGCGTAACTACGGCCCCGGAGTGCCGGGCGACGTCGCCATCCCGGATGGCTCCCTGGTCAACCTCGTCGAGGAATCAGCGCGACAGTATGGCAGGAAGGTCGCCCTCGAATTTTTCGGCGCAGGGACCACCTACCGGCAGCTCGGCGATGCGATCCAGCGCGCTGCCGAAGGCCTGCGCAGGCTGGGGGTTGTGGCCGGCGATAGGGTGGCTCTCGTCCTGCCGAACTGCCCGCAGCACGTGGTTGCCTTCTATGCCGTCCTGCGGCTCGGAGCCATTGTGGTGGAGCACAATCCCCTCTACACCGACCGGGAATTGCGGCATCAGTTCGAAGACCATGGGGCACGGGTCGCAATTGTCTGGGATAGGGCAGCGCAGCGTGTGCAGGACCTGCCGCATGACGTCCATGTCACGGCCATCGTCACTGTCGACCTGACCCGTGCCATGCCGTTTTCCAAACGGGCAGCACTCCGGCTTCCCGTCAGGAAAGCCAAGGAGGCCAGGAGTGCCCTGACTACCTCCGCCAAGCTCTCCGGCAGCAGAAGCGTCACCAGCTGGGAACAGCTGGTTGGAAGCAAACCGCTTGCCGCGGCACACCCCGGGCCGGTGGGCACCGACGTCGCAGTGCTGCAGTACACCAGCGGCACCACCGGCCACCCGAAGGGCGCAGTCCTCACGCACCGCAACCTGCTAGTCAATGCTGCGCAAGGTCGGGCGTGGGTCCCCGGGCTGGATGACGGCAAGGAAATCATCTACGCAGTCCTGCCGATGTTCCATGCCTACGGGCTCACCCTGTGCCTGACCTTCGCCATGAGTATCGGGGCACGTCTGGTTCTCTTTCCCAAGTTCGACGAGGACCTGGTGCTGGATGCCGCCAAGACCAGCCCTCCCACTTTCCTCCCGGCCGTTCCCCCAATCTATGAGCGCCTGGCCAAACGCGCTGTGGAACGTGGTGTCAGTCTGAAAAGTATTCGCTTCGCGATCTCCGGTGCGATGAACCTGCCTCCCGCAACCATCGAGCTGTGGGAATCGGTGACCGGCGGGTATCTGGTGGAGGGGTATGGGCTGACCGAGACATCGCCCATCTCCCTCGGCAACCCGATCGGGCCAACGCGTAAGCCAGGCACCGTTGGGGTGCCATTCCCGAACACGGAAATCCGGGTGGTTGATCCAGAGAATTCGGATAGCGACCGCGAACCGGGGGAAGCGGGGGAACTGCTAATCCGTGGACCGCAGGTGTTCAAGGGGTACTGGCGCAACGATGAGGACACGCGTGCTGTCCTGACCGCCGACGGCTGGTTCAAGACGGGGGACATTGTCAGGATCGACGAAGACTTTTACGTCACCATCGTGGACCGGATCAAGGAGATTATTGTGACCGGTGGCTTCAACGTCACTCCAACCGAGGTCGAGGAGGCGCTGCTGGACCACGACAGTGTCGCTGACGCAGCTGTAGTCGGCATGCCGATGGCTGGCGGGGGCGAAGAGGTGGTGGCCGCCGTCGTCCTCCGCGAGGGGCATCAATTCAGCGCAGATGTGCTCAAGGTGGCCTGCAGGGGCTCACTGGCTGCCTACAAGGTGCCGCGCCGTATTGTTGTGGTAGACGAACTGCCGAGATCACTCATCGGCAAGGTGCTGCGACGCCAGGTTCGAGACCAACTTATTGCCGGCGACAGCTGAGCTACGTGAGGAAACAAGGAGACAGAGACCGTGTTTAACATTTTCGGGCGCACCAAGAAGGCGCCTCGCGGGGAGGAGCACCGGGCGGAAGCAGCAGGCGTCGACGCTCCTGCGGCTCAGCGGAGCCCCTGGAAGGATTCGCTGGGCCGAAGCAGCACACGTGCCGCCCAGGTTCTTCTGATCCTGGTCCTTGCCGTGGTGGTGGTCTATGGTCTGATCCAGGTGCGTCTGGTGGTCATCCCGCTGATCATCGCCCTGATCCTGGCGGCGGCGATTGGTCCGCTGGTGAACTGGCTCCGGCGTAAGGGATGGCCCAGCGCGCTCGCCACCGCCTTTTCCTTCCTGCTCTTGCTGAGTGTGCTCGGCGGTGTGATCACTGGGATTGTGTTTGCCGTCCGGAGCCAGGCTGACGAGCTGGTGGACAGCGCGACCCAAGGCTTCGATCAAATCTACGAGTTTGTCCGTGATGGTCCACTCCCCATCGACGAGCAGCAGATCTCCGATGCCCAGGAATGGTTGATTGACTTCGCCACCAGCGCCACTGTGGGAGCCGGCGCAGTATCCGGCATCACCGCCGCTGGTGAGTTCCTCACCGGGGCGGTGCTAATGGTGGTCATCCTCTTCTTCTTCCTCAAGGACGGCGACCGGATCTTCGCCTTCATCCTGCGCCCCTTCAAGGACGAGCGCCTGGTCAAGGCCCGCCGCGTGGGCACCCATGGACTGGAGACCCTGGGCGGATACGTTCGTGGGACGGCGATCGTTGCCCTGGTGGACTCAGTAGTTATTGGCGTTGCCCTCTTTATTCTGGGTATTCCGCTGGCGTTGCCGCTTGCGGTCATCGTGTTTGTCGGAGCGTTCATCCCACTGGTCGGTGCGACGGCGGCTGGCGCGCTTGCCGCGCTGGTCGCACTCGTGGCCGAGGGGCCGACCACGGCACTGATCGTGATCATCGTGGTTATTGCGGTGAATCAGATCGAGGGCAACTTCCTGCAGCCAGTGGTGATGGGCCGCTCCCTGAGCGTGCATGCCCTGGTGATCCTGGTCGCGTTGACCGCTGGCACCATCCTGGCTGGCATCGTTGGCGCCATCCTGTCAGTGCCTATCGCGGCAGTCATCTGGAGTGCCATCAAGTCCTGGACCGGAGAAGAGGACGGGCCGATTACCCCTGCAGACATCGGACAGGCCGAACTCGATACCAAGGCCGACGCCGTGGGACGTGGCCGCAGCAGCAGGCCAGGCCGGAAGATCGGTGCCTCGATAGCCAAGCCGTAAATCCAAGGTGGTAGGACAAAGGCCGGCGTCCCTGAATGACAGTGGACGCCGGCCTTGTGGTGCCTGGGACTAGCGCCTGGCTGAGCCAGCTGTCACTGCTACCTCGTCCTCTGCCGCGCCAGCTACGCGACGCTCCCAGGCGGCCATGACCGCTGGGTCGGTCCGCTTGGTGAGAAACGAGACAACAATGAACACAATTGCTGAGGCGCCCAACCCGTAGTAGATCGGTTCGTTGGCGTAAATGCCGTCGTACTGGTTCTCGGCATTGACTTCCAGGTAGATCATGGTCCCGAGGGTGAAGACCGTGCCCGCAGCCATCGAAGCTGCTGCTGCCACGCCGGTGGCTCGTTTCCAGACCAGACCACCGAGGATGGCGATCAGCAGGCCGCCAACCAGAATGGCGTAGGCAATGGTGAGAGCTGCGACCACGTCCTGGACGACCACTGCCAGCGCAATGGTGACCAGGCCCAGGCCCAGCACCCACCAGCGGTTGGCTTGCACATCGTGCTCAGGGTTTTCGGCTGCGCCCTCGGTGGTCGTGTCGATGGTGGTCTGGCTGCCACGGCCAAACCAGCTGCTGACGAACGGGACGACGTCGGCGCGCGCCACTGTTGCTGCGGCGATTAGCGATCCGGATGCCGTGGACATCATGGCGGCGACGGCTGCGGCGAGCACCAGGCCGCCAATGCCGATGGGCAGGACGTTGATGGCGATATCCGCGTACACGTCGTCCTGGGACTCGATGTTGGGAAGGATCACACTGGCTGACATGCCGATGACAGCGCCTGCCACGCCGTAGAGAATGCAGTACACGCCAGCGGTCACTCCACCCCAGCGGGCGACGGTGGGTGTCCGGGCGGTGAAGACGCGCTGCCAGATGTCCTGCCCGATGAGCAGGCCCAGGGTGTAGACCACGAAGTAGGTGATGATGCTCTGCAGGCCGATGCCGGTGATGCTGAAGAACTCATCCCCGGCGCGCTCGGAGATGCCGTCGAAACCGCCTGCATTGATCAGGGCGAAGGGAAGCATCAGGGCGAATACGCCGACGGTCTTGATGATGAACTGCGCCATGTCAGCGAGCGTGATGGACCACATGCCACCGATGGCCGAGTAGATCAGGACGATCGCACCGCCGACGGCGATGGACGCGGCACGGTCCCAACCGAACAACACCACGAAGATGGTGGCATAGGCGCCGGTTGAGGTAGCGCAGAGCATCAGCGTGTAGGCCAGCATGACGATGCCGGATGCCTTGGTTGCTTCAGCGCCGTAACGCAGGGTGAGCATCTGGGAGACCGTGTAGATCTTCAGTTTCTGCAGGGTGGGCGCAAAGAGGAGGCTGAGCAGCAGCACTCCAACACCGATCGCGACGACGAGCCACATGCCCGAGATGCCGTAGGTGTAGCCGAGGCCGACGCCACCGACGGTCGAGGCGCCACCAAGAACCACAGCAGCCATGGTGCCGGTGTAGAGGAGAGGCCCGAGCCGACGACCAGCGACCAGATAGTCGCTGGTGTTCTTGGTGCGGGACTTGCCTCACCAGCCGAACGCCAGCATGCCTACGAGGTAGACCACCACTATCGCGATGTTGATAAATTCCATGGTGCTCCTGAATGTGTGGATTTCGGTTAAAAAGTAACCTATAGAAAACTTATGTTTCGCTATAGGCTAGTTGTGACCTTGCTAACACGTCAAGCGTGTGGCCGTCGGGGCGGCTGGGGAATCCTCGGTATGCTCAGAGTCGATGTCAGCCCGGGTCGAGAGTCCCGAGCGGAGAGATGGTAGCCAGTGAAGGCCCTGCCTGTAGAACCCAGCAATGCCCCGGTAGCCATCGGGTCCCGCATCCGCGCCGCCCGGCAGGCGCAGCGGATGACTATCGAACAAGTTGCCGCTGCCACCGGTCTGACCAAGGGTTTCCTGAGCCGGGTGGAGCGGGACCTGACGTCGCCATCGGTCGCTTCCCTCGTGACGCTCTGCCAGGTGTTGTCAGTATCGATCGGTGACCTGTTTCTGGTGCCCGAGACCCACCTGACCCGGCTGGGTGAGGCGCCACGCATCAGCCTCGGGGGAGAGGGCATCAACGAGCGGCTGATGACTGCGCGCTCAGAGCGCAGACTGCAGATGATCCGCGCCGTTATTGAACCCCACGGGCGGGGGGAGGCCGAGCTGTACTCCGTTGACTGCGAGGTGGAGACACTTCACGTGGTCACTGGCAGCTTTGTGCTGATCTTCTCCAATGACAGGTATGAGTTGGAAGCCGGAGACACCGTCACCTTCCCCGGCCGTGAACCTCACACCTGGTTCAATCCCACTGGTGAGCAGGCCATTGTGCTCTGGACGCTGGTGCCGGCGGCGTCCGGCGGCTAATCGTGGCTGCAAGGCTAGCCGACGTGAACCCACGGCCTGCGGGTCACGTCCGGTTCAGCCTCCCGCAGTACCTCTCGGGTTACCGGGGCAATTTCTCCTTCACCGGTGATGAGGAATTTGAACAGGTTGGTCAGCGGGTGGCCTTCTGTCCAGCGGAAGTAGACGTGCGGCATGAGACCGGTGATGTCACGGATGTGCAGCATTACCGCTGCGATAGTGGTGGGCACGTTGGAACTGTGTACTTCAAGGATCCGATAGCCGTGCCGGCTGACGCCGTGCACCTGGAGCGCGGTTTCAAAGTCGGAGGAGTCGTCAACAATGACCTCGATAAACAGCGGGTTGTCGGTCGGCGAAAGGTGGCTCACCGTGCAGGCGTGCTCCAGCTTCCGGCGGTAGGCGCCCGCCGTCAGCCGCTGTGGTTCATGAGCGATGAGGATAATGTCGCCGTCGTCGGTGGAGGCCACGAACCGCAGCGCTTCATCGTCAAGCCTGATTCCGGTGGTGCGTAGTTCGAATGCTCGGCTGAAGCGGGAAGCAAGTGAGATCACCACGATGCCAAGGATGAACAGGCCCGCGATACGGACGCCGTCGGGCCGTTCCACCATGTTGATCAGCGTGGTCACCGACAGCACCACGGCTACCATTCCGAAACCGGCGGTGGCGAGGTGTTGGCCGCGCCGCCGGGCGGAAAGGGTGACAGCCACCGAGGCCGAGGTGATGAGCACCAGCACACCAGTCGCGTACGCGCCGCCCTGGGCCTCGACGTCGGCCTTGAACGCGATGGTCACGAGGAAAGCGATTGCGGTAAACACGATCACCAGCGGGCGCACTGCCCTGGCCCAGTCGGGTGCCATTCCATAGCGGGGCAGGTAGCGAGGGACCAGGTTCAGCAGGCCGGTCATGGCCGAGGCTCCGGCGAACCAGAGGATGGCGATGGTGCTGATGTCGTAGACAGTGCCAAAGCCGTCGCCAAGGTAGGTGTGCGCCAGATAGGCCAGTGCCCGGCCGTTGGCTTCGCCGCCCTCCTGGAATTCCTGGGCAGGAATCAGGATGGTGGTGGCGATGCTCGAGGTGATGAGGAAACCGCTCATGATCAGTGCTGCCGACGTCAGTAGCTTCTTGGCCCCCTCGATCCGACCGGCAAGGTTCTCGTGCTCATCGCGGGGGTGCCCCTTGATCAACGGCATCACAACGACGCCGGTCTCGAACCCCGAGAGGCCCAATGCAAGGCGGGGGAAGATCAACATGGCCACCACCACCATCAGCATCGGATTGCCGTGCTGGGTGTTCAGGGCGGTCCACCAGTCATCGACCAGAGGCGGCCTCAGCGCCACCTGCCCCAGGGCCACGACGATGACCACGAGGTTCAGCACCAGGAAAATGGCTACCAGTGCGACGGCGATCCCCACCGCCTCCCGGAAACCGCGCAGGAACACCACTGAGAGCAAGCCAAGGAAGATGAGGGTGATCAGCACCTCCTGGCCGTGCATCCAGCCTGGGGCAAACGGGTTCTCAATCAGGTGTGCGCTGGCATCGGCGGCCGACAGGGTCATGGTGATCAGGAAGCTCGTTGCAGCGAACCCCAAAAGGACCAGCACAAACATCTTGCCGGTCCAGCGTGGCAGCAGGCGTTCGAGCATGGCGATGGAACCTTCGCCGTTGGGGCTTTCCTCGGCCACTCGCTTGTAGACGGGGAGGGCGCCGAGGAGGGTGACGAGGACTAGGACGATCGTCGCGATGGGGGAGAGTACTCCCGCAGCGACGGCGGCGATGGCAGGCTGGTATCCGAGTGTTGAGAAGTAGTCAACGCCGGTCAGGCACATCACTTTCCACCATGAATGCGTTGCGGTGTTCCTGGACCGCCTGGGTTTGCGCTGATTCTCGTCATCAAGGAGCCAATGCCCAAGCCGCCGGGCCCTGCGGGAATCTCTGATGCCCCTCAATGTTGTAGTCACTGCTTGACTGTAGACCCGCGGAATCCTGGTGAGGAGAGTCTTTACGCTTCCTTGACGGGGTCACTTTGAGGGCGGCAGGTTGGCCTCAATCTTGACCGAGACGGACATCACAATTAGCCTTGTGAAAAACAGTTGATGCTTATATGGCAACTTACTGTTTACTGCTGAACAACCTGTGTGGGCATCCGATGCCCCAACCCGGAGGTACCCATGGAACAGCCGCGCGTCACGGCCAATGGAAATGTTGGCCCCATCGACTCCTCGCGGATCCCCCGCTACGCAGGAGCAGCGACCTTTGCCCGGCTGCCACGGCTCGACGAGGTGGATCGTGCCGACATCGCCGTCGTCGGTGTCCCGTTCGACTCTGGTGTGTCCTACCGCCCCGGTGCGCGGTTCGGTGCGAATCATGTCCGAGAGTCCTCACGCCTGCTCCGGCCCTACAATCCGGCCCTGGATATCTCTCCGTTCGAGCGGGTGCAGGTGGCCGACGCCGGGGATATGGCGGTCAACCCGTTCAACATCAACGAGGCGATTGAAACCATCCAGCAGAACGCCCTCGATCTGACCCGCGACGGTGCCAGGCTGGTGACGCTCGGCGGTGACCACACCATTGCGCTGCCCCTGCTGCGCGCAGCAGCTGAACGCGCCGGAGCTCCCGTGGCGATGCTGCACTTCGATGCCCACCTCGACACCTGGGACACCTACTTCGGCGCCGAGTACACGCACGGTACGCCCTTTCGCCGCGCGGTCGAGGAGGGAATCCTCGACACCGAGGCCATCTCGCACGTGGGCACCCGCGGCCCGCTGTACGGGGTGAAGGACCTGGAGGACGACAGGCGTTTCGGTTTCGGGATCGTCACCTCCTCCGATGTGTTCCGGCAAGGGGTCGACGAGGTGATTGCCAAGCTGAGGGACCGGATTGGCAACCGCCCGCTCTACATCTCGATCGACATCGACGTTCTCGACCCGGCGCACGCACCGGGGACAGGCACCCCCGAGGCCGGTGGCATCACCAGCCGGGAGCTGCTCGAGATCCTCCGCGGGATGCGCGGCATGAACTTGATCGGCGCCGACGTCGTCGAGGTTGCCCCAGCCTATGACCATGCGGAGATCACCGGCGTCGCGGCGTCGCATGTTGCCTATGACCTGGTCAGCCTGATGGCGGACCAAGCGACTACCAGCACGACTGCAGAGGAGTACTAAATGGTATCGACAGACAGCGTCGCGGCGGCCCCGCCCCGGCCCCTGACAGGAGAGCGCAACGGAGGGGATCTCGTCGTCGAGACCCTGAGCGCCCTCGGGGCAACCACGGTCTTCGGCATTCCCGGGCAGCACGCGTTGGGCCTGTTTGACGCGTTGTCGCGTTCGGACCTGCGCTTTGTTTCCTCACGGGTGGAGAACAACTCGGCGTTCGCCGCCGATGGCTTCTCCCGCGCCACTGGACAGGTGGGGGTTCTCTTTCTGTCCACCGGGCCGGGCGCGCTGACGGCGCTCGCTGGTCTGCAGGAGGCCTACGCGACTGGTGTGCCGATGGTGGTAATTGCCAGCCAGATCCCGCTCGAAGGTCTTGGTGCCCGGCGCAAGGGCATGCTGCACCAGCTCGACGACCAGAAGGCATCGGCAGCGAACGTCACCAAGAGCCAGCGGCTGATCCAGCACGCCTCAGGCATCCCGTCGGCCATTCAGGACGCCTGGACCGAAGCCGTATCCTCACCGCAGGGCCCGGTCTGGATCGAGGTGCCGCAGAATGTGCTCCTTGACCCAGTGATGGTGCCACAGGTCGAGGACGCGCTCGCCGACCCCTTCGACAACCCACCCCGGGTGGAACTGGTCCGCGAGGCAGTGAAGTGGCTGACCGAGTCCAAGCGTCCCGCCATCGTCGCCGGCGGCGGCACCCGTCGCGGCCACGCCGAGCACTGGTTGCTGTCGATTGCCGAGAAGCTCGGCGCCCCAGTGCTGTGCTCACCCGGTGGCAACGGCGCGTTCCCCTGGGAACACGAACTGTCACTCCAGGCGTGGGTGGAGGACCGCTACGTCACCGAGGTACTCGAAGACGCCGACGTAGTGTTGGTGGTGGGTTCATCTCTCGGCGAAGTAACCAGCAACTACTTCACCCTCGAACCGCGGGGACGCATCATTCAGATCGACGCCGAACCCCGCGTGCTTGAATCCAACCGGCCAGCCCTGGGCATCCGCGCCGACGCTGGTCAGGCGCTCGCAGCCCTCGATGAAGCGCTGCCCACGCTGGACCGGGACCGCACCGACGGGTACGACGCCGCAGCGCTGGTCGCAGAGACGCTTGCCAAGGTGCAGGGGCGCCTGGATTCACAGGACCTCACCATGGAGCGCAAGTTCATGGCCGACATCCGGGCGGCTACCCCGGCTGGTCTGCAGACCTACTGGGACATGACCATTGCCGCCTACTGGGCGTGGAGCTGTTGGGACGCCAAGGACGGCCAGTTCCATTCGGCACAGGGCGCCGGGGGCCTCGGCTACGGGTTTCCCGGGGCGATCGGAGGCGCGGTCGGGCTGGGGGAGCGGGTCCTCGCGGTCTCCGGCGACGGGTCATCGATGTACTCGATTGCTGAGCTCGCCACGGCCAAGCAGCACAACCTGCCGGTTACCTGGCTGATTGTCGACGACGGCGGCTACGGGATCCTGCGTGAGTACATGGAGGGGGCTTTCGGGAAGGCTACTGCTACCGAGCTGACCCGGCCTGACTTTGTGAAGCTCGCCGAGGCGTTCGGGGTGCCGGCGGTGAAGGTGGCACCCGGCGATGTGCGGCAGGCGCTGGAGGCCGGATTCGCAGCTGACGGGCCCAACGTCGTCGTCGTCGAAACGCTGCTGCGCCTCTTCGCCCCGACCCATCTCTAGC
>NZ_KI914714.1:20854-28970 GCF_000520515.1 Arthrobacter sp. H20 | reverse complement strand
TCTGGCGACTCCCGTGCCCTGGAAGTCGCCAGAGCTTCCTTCTCGGCGGAAGGGTTTGCGCGGGGGCGGGGTCCCCGGCGGTGGGCTACTGCATGGTGAAGGTGCGGGCAATCGTGTTGTGAACGGCCGGCACGGCATTGACCCGGCCGAACAGCGCATTCCGGGCGGTCAGCACCCGCCGCGGGAGGGGTCGCCCCAGCGCCATGTTCAGATGGGCCTGTCTGGCAGCCGTGGCCGCTGCACGACGACGTCGCACGCCGAACGCGGCCAACTCACGGCCGACGTCGTCGCCGTCAACCAGCGAAGCCCTGATAATCGGCACCAGCTCGGTGGCGTCAAGCCAGCCAAGGTTCATGCCCTGCCCGCCGATGGGGCTGACCTGGTGCGCGGCGTCCCCGATCAGCACGGTCCGCCCAGCCACAAAACGCTGAGCCAACCGGCGGTACACGTCGAACGCACTGAGCATCGAGGTGCTTCCCACGTCCACTGCTACCCCGGTCCGGTCAGCAATCAGCTGGGCCAGTGCCCCGGGGGTGGGCGAGGACACCAATGACGGCGTCCGCACCACCCAGCGCCGCACTCCCCCAGCGCCGCACTCCGTCCGGTAGGGGGAAGGACTCGACAATCCCTGTCGGTTCCAGGTACAGCACCGCGGTTGACCGGTCCGCCGACGTGTCAGCGAAGTCACCCATCAGATAGGTGTCCGGATACCGCTGCAGCGAGGTGGCGACGCCAGCACTGGTGCGCACAGTGCTCCTGCCGCCGTCAGCCCCGATCACGATCTGCGCCTGCAGCACTTCTGAAGTCGATGTGGTCACCAGCATCGATTCGCCTGCGTCATGGACATCAGTTACCGATACGCCGCGGCGGAACGCGCCGGGCGCGACGGCGGCAAGCCGGGTTTCCAGCACCTGCTCGGTCTGAATCTGGGGTACGGCCAGGACGAACGGGTAGTCACAGGGCAGGCCAGCGAAGGACAGCCGGGTCACCTCGCGACCGGCGCTGCGGGCCACCCCCTGGTGTATTCGCACCCCGCGAGCGATCAGATCCTCCGCGACCCCTGCCTCGGCCAGCGACTGCAGCGCGGGCGGGTGGATGCCGATGGCGCGGGAGTGAGTGCTACGCGAGGTCCGCTGCTCCAGGACCAGCACGTCCAACCCCGCCTGGCGCAACAGGATCGCCGCGAACAGGCCAACCGGGCCGCCGCCGACCAGGATCACGTCACGCATGGGATGCCCGGTGGATCAACAGATTGTGGGAGGGAAATCCCGCCCTGACCTCCCAGCCCGGTGGGGCGACCTCAGCCAGTTCGGCGGCGGTGTAGCTGCGCCGGATCGACGTCAGCCCGTCCTGCCGGATCAGGGACCGGCGCAGGGGAAGGGCGCCGATGGAGAACAGCACATAGCCGGACCGGCTGCGCTCAATGTCGTTGTGTACAGCAATGCCGTTGCATAGCTGCTCCGAGTCGGACAGGAGCGCCTGCAGTTGGTCAGGCGTCAGGTGATGCAGCAGATGGTTCGAGGTCACGACGTCGAACCGCTCTCCCTCGGCCACCAGTTCGGCGCTGAACGCCCGCCGGAAACTCAGCCCCGACTGGTGCGGCTGGGCGGTGGCGAACGAGTGGGCCCGCTTGTCGGGATCGATGGCAAGGATCGTCAGCTGAACACCATCCCGTTTAGCCCATCGGGCGAACGCCCGCGGCATGTCCCCACCACCGGAACCAATGTCGAGCAGGGTGCTGGGCCGCGACGCCGATAGCTGGGGCCGGATCAGCCCCGCCCAGGTACGCCGCCACCCCGCAACCGCCCCGTTGACCAACCCGAATTGGGCGTAGGTCCGGTCCAGCAGCACCGGATCGCAGTCCGGCTTATCCATCTCCTCTACCGCGCCCAGGTCACGGTGAGCGAGGAACTGCACTCAGGGACCCACCTTGGTGAACAGGGCTGTCTCCACTGTCAGACCGGGCCCAAACGCCATGGAGCAGATCCGCTCATCAGTGCCCTCGAAGGGCTGGTCAAGGATGTGCTTCAACACAAACATGACAGTGGCACTGCTCATGTTGCCATAGTCGCGCAGCGTCTCCCTCGCGGGCACCAACTGGTCCTCTTTCAAATCCAGTTTGGCCTCCACCTTGTCCAGAATGCTGCGCCCGCCCGGGTGGATCGCCCAGTGCTCAATGTCCTTGTACTGCACATCGGTGAGGGTCTCGTCGCGGGCCAGGAGGGGCTCCAACGCTCCCACGATGTGCTCGTCGATGATGTGGGGCACGTAGGTGCCGAGCACCATCTCGAACCCTTCGTCACCGATGTTCCACGCCATTGATTCCTCGCCGACCGGGGTGAGGACCGTCTCGAAGAAGTCGAGGCTCAGCGCGGGTGCCGTCGCTGTGTACTCACGGGCACTGATCACTGCGGCCGCGGCGCCGTCAGCGAACAGGGACGATCCCACTATGGTGTCAGGATTACTGGAGGACCTGACGTGGAGCGAGCAGAGTTCGGCTGCCACCACCAGGACGACGGCGTCCGGCTCGGCCTCGCAGAAGGATTTGGCGGCGCGTAGGGCTGGGAACGCGGCATAGCAGCCCATGAAGCCGAGGTGGTAACGCTGGGTTGCTGGGCTGAGCCCGAGTGCGCGGACCACCTTGTAGTCCGGCCCGGGATTGAAGAAACCGGTGCAGGACACGGTGATGACGTGGGTAATGTCTGCTGGTTCGATGCCTTCGGCTGCCGCGAGAGCCTTGCTGGCCGCCTCGATGAACAGCTTGGTCCCCTCATCCGCATACACCTCGTTGCGGACCTTGGTGCTCGGTGACAGGATGCGCCGCTCAGCCGAATCGAAGAACACAGGATTCTCCGACTGGGCGTCGAGGCTCATTTCCTTCACCGCCGTATACCGGGTCTCGATCCCCGAGGAGTCGAACGCGGCGCCAACCAGCCGGACGCCCAGCCGGCTGAGTCCTGGCTGTGCAGCGAACACATCCCTCACATCGGACTGCACCATCACGGTCTCAGGAACGGCGGTTTCAAGGGACCTCATGATTACTGTCATAGTTCATTCTTAGCGGTGCGAGCCCCTTAAGACAATGCGATCAGCCCTGCAGCAGGTCTGAGCGCCTGTACCGTTGGAGGTGCACAGATCCACAGATACTCTCGCCAAGGAATGACATGCACCCCACCGACCGTCCCCGCCGCTCCCTGAGGGCCGCCGGAGTGCCGTTTCTGGCAACCCTCTGTCTCCTCCTCGCCGGGTGCATGGCCGGTGAACCGGCAGCTGATGGGGCCAACGGGCAGGCGTCGCAAGGGCCCGAGCCGACGACGTTGTCGTCAGCGCCCGCCGTTGGGGTGTCACCCGGCGCGAGCGCGGCACCCACCGCCCCGCCAAGCCGGAGCCCCAGCCCTGAACCACTTCAGCTGCCCCGCGGCGGTACCGACCTGTTTCCGGAGTACCGATTGGTCGGGTTCAGCGGCCACCCCACGGCAGCGGGCATGGGCCGGCTCGGGATCGGCGACATCGACGAGCGGGTCGACGAGATGGAACTACTCGGCGAACAGTACGCCGACGGCCGCAAAGTGATGCCGGTGCTTGAGCTGATCACCGTTGTGGTGCAGGCCTCGCCCGGCGCCGACGGGCTGTACCGGGCGCCAGCCTCCGATGAATTCATCGCCGCCTACCTGGAGGCGGCCCGGCGGCATGACGCGTTGCTGTTGCTCAACATCCAGCCCGGCCGGTCCACCATGACCGAGGAAGTGAAGCTCCTTGAAAAGTGGTTGCTGGAACCCGACGTCGGTCTGGCCCTGGACCCGGAATGGGATATCACCGGGAACCAGCTCCCCGGCCAGACCTATGGGCAGACGGCGGGGGAGGAGATCAACGGCATCGCCAGCTACCTCGATGATCTGGTCACTGAGCACGATTTACCGCAGAAGGCGATGGTCTTTCACCAGGTCGCCTCGTCAGTGGTGACCAACGAGGCGGCGGTGGAGGAGCATGAAGGAGTCGAGGTGATCAAGAGCGTTGACGGAATCGGCGCCCCTGGCGCGAAGATCGAGACGTACAACACGTTGATGCGGCAGCTCCCCGCGACGGTGAATCCTGGCTTCAAACTCTTCTTCGAAGAAGACACAGCTCTCGGTCCGCTCATGCTACCGCCGGAGGTGCTGGCCCTGGAGCCGGCCCCGGACTACGTGCTCTACGAATAGTTGACCGGACCGGCATTGTTGAGTGGGTCACCAAACCTTGGGGCAGCCGGATACGAATGACAGGTAAGCGCAGGCCGGAGTCCGTTGCGGCCCATCACACCTAACCTTCGAGAGCATGAGGAACCATGGTCAGCAGAACCGCAACGATCCTAGGCATTTCAGTGATCACCGCCGGCCTGATCTCTGGGTGCGGGGGGATGGAAGAAAACCCTTTGAACGTCAACGGTGCCCCGGAATCGGCGCAGGGTGTAACGGTCGCCGATGCCCCTGACGCCGTGGTTGTCCCCGCGCCCCCCAGCGAGGACCCACTCCAGCTCGGAGCCAACGGGGCCAAGCTGTGCTCGGTTGAGCCTGCGCTGGGTTACCAGGAATACACGGTGCTGATCCATAACGAGACCCTCGAATCGTTCACCGTCGACGACGTCAGCCTCGGCTCGCCGTCCGGCGTCACGATGAATTCGGCCGAGGTGACCCCCGCGAACCGTGGCGGCCACGGCACTCACGGCATGGCCGACGGAACCGTCATGGGGGGAGGCGGCGAGCACACCAGCGCCCACGGTGCCGGCGAGATGGCCGCTATGGAGGAGATGCCGGAGAACGTGTTCTTCACCGAACCGGTGCCGGCCATCGGATACGAAATCTCGACCCTCGAGTACCTCAACGTGGTGGTTTCTGTCTCGATCGACGAAGGGGCTGAGCGGGGCACGTCCGAATACGTTGAAATCGACTACTCGACCGCCGAGGGGTCCTTCACCGGCCAGCACCCCCTGGCGATTACGATGGACCGCGAGTCCTGCGCCTAGCACCACCCGCTCAGCGGTTAACGATCGGGCTGGCTGGAACCTTCCACCCGCGATAGGCGACAATGGCTGACGTGCTATCTCTGACTTCTGACGCCGCCATCTTTGACCTTCTCGCCACCGAGCTTGGAGTCCACGCCTGGCAGGTGAAGGCTGCCGTGGACCTGCTCGACGCCGGATCGACTGTCCCTTTCGTTGCCCGATACCGCAAAGAAGCGACCGGCTCGCTCGACGACTCACAACTACGCACCCTCGACGAGCGGCTGAGGTATCTGCGCGAGCTGGCGGACCGCCGTCGTGCTGTGCTGGAGTCCATTGAGTCGCAGGGAAAGCTCACCGAGCAGTTGCGTGCCGCTATTGCTGGCGCCGAGACCAAATCCCGTCTCGAAGACATTTACCTGCCTTTCAAGACCAAGCGGCGCACCAAGGCGCAGATCGCCAGAGAGGCGGGGCTGGAACCGCTCGCTGATGCACTGGTGAAGAATCCGTCGCTGGACCCCGCGGCCGAGGCGGCCAGGTACGTGACCGGCGATCTCCCTGATGCTGAGGCAGCGTTAGCCGGTGCCCGGTCGATCCTGGTGGAACGCGCCGGCCAGGACGCTGACCTGTTGACCTCGGCCCGGGAGAGGCTCTGGAAACAGGGCCTCATGCGGTCAAAGGTCCGGGTGGGCAAGGAGACCCAGGGCCAGAAGTTCGCCGACTACTTCCAGTTCGCCCAGGTGCCGTCCACCATGCCCTCGCACCGCGTCCTTGCCCTATTCCGCGGCGAGAAAGAGGGCGTGCTGGAGCTCGCCATCGCCGAGGGAGACCCGGCGCACGCAGACGAGTTCGCCAAAGCACGCGCCCGGTACGAAAACTCGGTGGCGGCGGTGCTGGGGATAGCTGCCGCCGGTCGCCCGGCAGATGCCTGGCTCGCCCAGACAGTCCAGCAGTCGTGGCGCCGGATTCTCGCCAAACTATCGCTGGACCTCCGCGTCCGCCTGTTCGCTGCCGCCGAGACCGAGGCGGTGCGGGTCTTCGCTGCCAACCTCAGGGACGTCCTCCTTGCGGCGCCAGCAGGTGGCAGGACCACGCTGGGTCTCGACCCGGGGCTTCGCACCGGCGTCAAGGTGGCAGTGGTCGATGGCACCGGCAAGGCAGTTGCCACCGACACCGTGTACCCGCACGCACCCTTGAAGAAGTGGGACGCCGCGCTCGCGTCGCTCGCGAGACTGGTGACGGAGTACGACGTCGAACTCATCGCCATCGGCAACGGAACCGCTTCACGGGAGACTGACAAGCTCTCCACCGAGCTGATCAAGCTGATGCCCGAGCGGAAGCTGCAGAAGCTGGTGGTGTCAGAAGCCGGAGCATCAGTCTATTCCGCGTCGGCCCTTGCCTCGGCCGAGCTGCCGGACCTGGATGTGTCCCTGCGGGGGGCGGTGTCGATTGCGCGCCGCCTGCAGGACCCCCTCGCCGAACTGGTGAAGATCGACCCCAAATCCATTGGTGTGGGCCAGTACCAGCACGATGTGACAGCCACCAACCTGGAACGGTCTCTGAACGCTGTCATCGAGGACTGTGTGAACGCAGTGGGTGTGGACGTCAACACGGCGTCGCCCTCGCTCCTGAGCAGGGTGGCCGGCGTCGGGCCGCTGCTCAGCGAAAACATTGTGGCCCACCGCGACGCCAACGGCCGGTTCGCGCGGCGCGCAGATCTCCTGAAGGTGCCGCGGCTCGGCGCCAAGGCGTACGAGCAATGTGCAGGTTTTCTGCGGGTGTTCGGCGGCCCGGAGCCCCTCGACGCCTCAAGCGTCCACCCGGAAGCCTATGGCGTGGCGCGGAAGATTCTCAGCGCGGGCGGCACCGGCCTGCGGGAACCGGACCTGGCGGCCTTCGTTAACGACACCTTCGGGCTGCCAACCATCAAGGACATTGTCGCCGAGCTGGAGAAGCCGGGACGGGACCCGCGGCCCGAATTTGTGACAGCTTCCTTTTCTGAGGGCGTCGAGAAGATTTCCGACCTCAAACCCGGGATGACCCTCGACGGAGTGGTGACCAATGTCGCGGCCTTCGGTGCGTTCGTCGACGTTGGCGTGCATCAGGACGGGCTGGTGCACATCTCGGCCATGTCGAACCGGTTCATCAGCGACCCGCACGAGGTGGTGAAGTCGGGGCAGATGGTCAAAGTGAAGGTGCTGGAGGCCGACCCCGATCGTCAACGGATCTCCCTGACCCTGCGGCTCGACGACGAGCCGGCCGGATCATCTGGCGGGCGTGCTGAGGGTTCCAGGGGTGGCCGTCCGGACAAGCAGCGATCGGACAAGCCCGCAGCGAAACCTCGTGCAGAGAAGGCTCCCGCCTCGTGGATTCCAGCACCACCGGCCAACTCAGCGATGGCTGATGCACTGAAAAAGGCAGGACTGGCGTAGCTGTGTTTCGGCCCAGCGGCTGACTGGATCTAACGCACAACGACGACGGCGACCGCCCGGGAAATCCCGGACGGTCGCCGTCGTCGTAAGTTCAGCTGTTATAGCCTGGGGCTATTTGGCTGGGAGCTGCAGGACGTCACCGGTGAAGATGAGGTCAGCATGAATGATCGTGTCAGCGTTAGCTTCGTACAGTGCCTGCCAGCCACCAACAACGCCAAGCTTCTCGGCAATGGTGCCGAGGGTGTCGCCTGACTCGATGGTGTAGGTGTCGCCGCTGACGGCGGGGGCCGCCACAGGTGGTTCCAGGGGTGGCCGTCCGGACAAGCAGCGATCGGACAAGCCCGCAGCGAAACCTCGTGCAGAGAAGGCTCCCGCCTCGTGGATTCCAGCACCACCGGCCAACTCAGCGATGGCTGATGCACTGAAAAAGGCAGGACTGGCGTAGCTGTGTTTCGGCCCAGCGGCTGACTGGATCTAACGCACAACGACGACGGCGACCGCCCGGGAAATCCCGGACGGTCGCCGTCGTCGTAAGTTCAGCTGTTATAGCCTGGGGCTATTTGGCTGGGAGCTGCAGGACGTCACCGGTGAAGATGAGGTCAGCATGAATGATCGTGTCAGCGTTAGCTTCGTACAGTGCCTGCCAGCCACCAACAACGCCAAGCTTCTCGGCAATGGTGCCGAGGGTGTCGCCTGACTCGATGGT
>NZ_KI914714.1:0-20754 GCF_000520515.1 Arthrobacter sp. H20 | reverse complement strand
CCGCCACAGGTGCCTGTGCCACTGGAGCCTCGACAACGGGTGCCGGTGCCACTGGTGCCTCGACAACGGGTGCCGGTGCCACCGGTGCTGGTGCAACCGGTGCCTGGGCGACGGGTGCTGGTGCCACCTGAGGCTGGATCTGCTCAGCCTGTGCCTGCACTGGTGCTTGCGCAGCTGGTGCCTGCTGCATCGGCTGTGCCGATGGGTTGGCTCCACCGCTCAGGCCGAGCTTGGCCGAGCAGGCTGGCCAAGCGCCCCAGCCCTGACCCTGCAGGACGTTCTCGGCTACGGCGATCTGCTGACTGCGGCCGGCGTCCTGAGGAGCGCCCTGTCCGCCGAAAGCGGCCCAGGTGGAGGGGGTGAACTGCAAGCCACCGGAGAAGCCGTTACCGGTGTTGATCCCCCAGTTGCCGCCGCTCTCGCACTGTGCCAGGGAGTCCCAGGTGCTGCCGGGGGCTGCGTTGGCAACACCGGCTGATGCTCCGAGACCGAGGCCTGCAAGAGCGATGATTGCAACGCCGCGGCGCGCGGTGGTAGAAAGTTTCTGGTTTTTCATGTCTCAGATGCTCCGAAAGGCCACCAGCGCTAGTTCCGTCCCCGGACATTTTTGCGCCGTTGCTCGCCTCGACTGTTTTTAGTGGTCAGGTCTTTGGTGGCTGCCGGACGAGCAACGTCGGGTGGATTGGCAGCACCGGGCATATCAAACTGCGGTCTCAAGAGACCAGGCAGCGGGTTGTTTCCCTTAGCGGGTTATCGTCTACGGTAGAACAGATTCTAATCGTTGCCAAATCGAGACGTGGCGGCGCTTGACGAAAGGGTGGAAAGGGGATGGGTTTGGCTGGCCAAACACTGATCTGTCAGGTGCCGATGCGGTGGTCCGACATGGACGCCTACGGGCACATCAACAATGTACAGGTTTTGCGGCTTCTTGAGGAAGCCCGGATTCATGCGTTTGGCCCTCCGGGAGGGACGGGTGCCGAGGGGGAAGAGCCTCCAGTTGCAGTGTTTTCGTCGGTTAAGCCAGGCACCCAGGCCCTCGTGGTGGAACATCATGTGAAGTTTGTGGAGACCCTCGATTACCGCAACGTTCCGGCGCGTATCGACGTCTGGGTGAGTGCAGTGAAGCCGGCAAGCTTCACCCTTGCCTACCGGATCCATGACCCGCTAACCGGGGTCGTCTGCGTTAAGGCGGAAACGGTGCTGGCCTTCGTCGACACGCACTCGGGAAGCCTGCTGCGAGTGAGCGAGGAGCAGGAGGATGCGTTGGCGCCGTACCTGGGTGCCGCGCTGTTCTCCTGATGGGTTCGGGTACCCCCAGACACAGATCGTGGGTAACAGCACCGGTGCTGGTACCCACGATCTGTGGAACGCTGCTTTATGCTGAGACGTACCCATGGGGGTCGAGCACGTACTTCGTGGCAGCGCCGGCGTCGAACTCCTGATACCCGCGGGGAGCGTCTGCCAGGCTGATCGCCTTGGCATTCACTGCCTTGGCGATCTGCACCTTGTCATGCAGGATCGCCATCATGAGTCCACGGTTGTATTTCATCACCGGACACTGACCGGTGGTGAAGGACAGGGACTTTGCCCAGCCGGTTCCCAGGCTCAGGGACAAAGATCCGACCTTAGCGGCGTCGTCGACCGCTCCCGGATCTCCAGTCACATAGAGGCCAGGGATGCCCATCGCACCGCCGGCGGCGGTGATATTCATCAACGAGTTCAGCACTGTCGCTGGTGCTTCGTGGGAGGCATCGGCGCCATGGCCACGCGCCTCGAATCCCACAGCATCAACTCCGCAATCCACTTCCGGAACGCCGATCAGTTGCTCGATCTGATCCTTCGGATCACCCTTGGAGACGTCGACTGTCTCGCACCCGAAGCTGCGGGCCTGCGCCAACCGCTCCTCGTTGAGGTCGGCGACAATCACTACCGCTGCGCCGAGCAGTTGCGCTGACACCGCTGCGGCAAGGCCCACCGGCCCTGCACCAGCTACATAAACTGTCGATCCGACGCCCACTCCTGCCGAGACCGCGCCGTGGAATCCAGTCGGGAAAATGTCCGAGAGCATGGTCAGGTCAAGGATCTTCTCCATCGCCTGATCCCGGTCCGGGAACTTCAACAGGTTCCAGTCAGCGTAGGGCACCAGGACATACTCGGCCTGGCCTCCGACCCAACCGCCCATATCCACGTACCCATAGGCGCTCCCGGGGCGGTCAGGATTCACATTCAGGCAAATGCCCGTTTTGCGTTCCTTGCAGTTCCGGCACCGCCCACAGGCGATGTTGAAGGGCACCGAACAGATGTCGCCTTTCTTGATGAACTCGACGTCCCGGCCTACCTCGATTACCTCGCCGGTGATTTCGTGGCCCAGCACCAGATCGGAGGGGGCAGTGGTCCGGCCCCGGACCATGTGCTGATCGGAGCCGCAAATATTGGTGGTGACAGTCTTCAGGATGACCCCGTGGTGCACCTGACGGCCCACATTGGCCGGGTTTACTCCCGGGCCATCGTTCAGCTCGAAGGTGGGATAGTCGATATCGATGACCTCCACTTTCCCGGGTCCTTTGTAAGCAACGGCTTTGTTTCCAGGCATGAGCTTCCCTTCCGTTTCCGAACTGCCGTGTCATCGGTGACAGGGCGCAGTGCGAACGTACCGCGGACCGGGTTGCACCAAGGTTGCAAGTAGGTTGCATGGCGGTTTAAGTGATGTTGCCCTGCACCGAACGAGTCAGTGCAGGGCAACATTTATGATGTGGCTCGATGGCCGTTGTCTAGGGAGTGGTTGATTGGCGGCCTCCTCGGTTGCGGGCAATATGCGCGGTGGCTACTACTCCCGCGATCAACGCGAGGGTTAGATGCATCCAATTGCCGGCCGCGTTGAACGATAGGAAATTGGCCGTCGACTCAAGATCGATGACCATTCCGTAAACCCACATCAGCAAGAACAGGGCGCCGCTACCCAGAAGGAAATTGCGGGCACCAGTGCTGTCCCTGCTCATGATGATCCCGGCTGCTCCGGCAACCAGATACACGAGATTGAGCAGGATGGACACCTGGAAGACACCGAACAGCAGCGCCTCAGATCCGTTGGCAAAGGCCAGCGAACCATACTGTGTGGTTAGGCCCGGCACGAACGCCAGGACACCCAAAATCAGAAAGACTACGCCCATACCCATCGAGCCGCTGCGAACGAGCTCGTGGGTCACGTGAAAGTCACGTGCGTGGTGTGATGCGGTAGTCATCTCCCCTCCCTTAGGTCGAGTTAATAACATGATGAAACGGGAACCTATTCGCCGAGCTTTTACAGGGCCGTTGGCAGTGGGATGGTCACCGTGCCAGCACTGTCATTTTACCGCCGCCGGGGGAGTTGAGAGAAGAAGAACGGGGAGTAAAAGCTGACTGGGGAGAATATTTCGTCAAGGCTCTATCCAACGGAGCTAAGGATGCTTAATGTGTAGGGTATCCATTCAGGCATTCCTTACAAGGAGGTAAGAAAGTGTCAGGATACTTCAAAATAGTTGACGCGCACGACGGTGGATGCCGGATCAAACTGATGGCTGGCGACGGAGAGCTGGTGGCCGTGTCCACCTACTATCCAACCAAACATGATGCAGTCGCGGGCATCGAACTGATCAGGGAAATTGCCGGTACCGGACCCGTTGTCGATCAGAGTAGGGGCCATCACATCGGCGAGAGCGCTGCGGCAAGAAGAAGCTTCAGCGATCAGCGCCGCTAACTGATTATGCGGTGCCGCTGAGTCGCCGGGCCAGATAGGGAGCTGTCTTGCTGGCAGTGTTGCCAGCCACCGACGATGGCGTTCCTTCCGCCACGATCCGCCCACCCTCGTCTCCTCCTGAGGGGCCGAGGTCCAGCACCCAGTCTGCGGCGGCGATGACCGCCATGTCATGTTCAACCACGACAACCGTGTTACCGGCGTCGACCAGGTTGTTCAGCTGGGCGAGCAGTAGCTGCACATCGGACGGGTGCAGCCCGGTGGTTGGCTCGTCGAGGAGATACAGGGTATGCCCGCGGCGGGCACGCTGTAGTTCGGTGGCTAGCTTGATGCGCTGGGCCTCTCCACCCGAGAGCTCGGTGGCCGGCTGACCGAGCCGCAGATAGCCCAACCCCACCTGCCGGAGGGTGGTCAGGCTCCTCGCCGCTGCGGGAACATCGGCGAGGAACTCGGCCGCAGCGTCGACGGTAAGCCCCAGCACCTCTGCGATGGTCCGGCCCCGATAGGTGATCTCAAGGGTCTCAGGGTTGTAGCGTGACCCGTCGCAGGTGGGGCAGGGCCCATAGCTGCCGGGGAGGAACAGGAGTTCGACCGAGACGAACCCCTCGCCGAGGCACGTCTCGCACCGCCCGCCGGTCACATTGAAGGAGAACCTGCCGGCGCCGTACCCCCGTGCCCTGGCTTCGTCGGTGGCAGCGTAGAGCTTGCGAACCGCGTCGAACAGGCCGGTGTAGGTGGCGAGGTTGGACCGAGGGGTTCTCCCGATCGGGCGTTGATCCACCCGGACCAGCCGGTCAATCAGGTCGAGGCCCTCAACATGACCGACGGTCATGTGGTCACCGGGTGCACAGTCGCGGTCGCTGGCGTCGCCGTCGGACTCCTGCTCCGGGACACCGGCGTGCAGGTGATCGCTGACGACGTCGGCCAGCACCTGGGAGACGAGGGTGGACTTGCCCGAGCCTGAGACTCCGGTGACGGCAGTCAGCACGTTCAGGGGGACGGCGGCGTCAAGGCCACTGAGGTTGTGGCGGGTGATGTTGTTAAGCTTCAGCCACCGCTCCGGTTGACGCAACGCCGTTTCGGTGGCCGGCGGTGCCTGCTCAGGGAAGAGGAACGGGCGGGTGACCGACGCGTCTACGTCGGCGAGACCAGCTACGGCGCCGCTATAGAGGACCGATCCGCCGGCCTCGCCGGCCCGTGGGCCGACGTCCACGACCCAGTCCGCGTTGCGGACCACATCCATGTCGTGTTCGACGACGAACACCGAATTGCCGGACGTCCTGAGTTGCTGGAGCACCTCCAACAGCGGTTCGGCGTCTGCCGGATGCAGGCCTGCTGACGGTTCGTCGAGGACATAGATCACCCCGAATAGGCCGGAGCGGAGCTGCGTGGCGATGCGTAGCCGCTGCATTTCGCCCGGCGAGAGGGTGGGGGTGGGGCGGCGCAGGCTCAGATAGCCAAGCCCCAGATCCAGGAGAACGCCAACGCGCTGGCGGAGGTCCCTGGTGAGTGTGACAGCCACCTCGGTGGTTTCTCCTGAGCTCAGGGCGCGGGAGCTGGACCCCGCGTGTTGCAGGGTCGCAGTGGGTTCGACGATCGCTGCCAACTCGGCCAGCGGGACGGCGGTGAGCTCGGCGATGGAGTAGCCAGCGAAGGTCACGGCTAGCGCGGCCTGCTGCAGTCCGCTGCCGTCGCAGAGCGGGCAGGGGCCGCTGTGCATGAACTGGAGGACACGTTCCCTCATGGACTGGCTGGAGGAGTCGGCGAGGGTGTGCAGTACGTAGCTCTTGGCGCTCCAGAAGCGTCCCTTGTAGGGTTTCGCCACGCGGTCCCGCTGGGGCGTAACCTCGACCACCGGCTGGTCCTCGGTGAAGAGGATCCAGTCGCGGGACTCCTTGGCTAGCTGGTCCCAGGGGGTGTCAATATCGTGACCAAGTTCACGGACGATATCGCGAAGATTCTTGCCCTGCCAGGCTCCCGGCCATGCCGCGATGGCACCGTCACGGATAGTCAGGGACGGGTCGGGGACGAGCGAGTCCTCGCTAACGGTGTGGGCGACCCCTAACCCGTGGCACTGGGGGCAGGCGCCGGCGGCGGTGTTGGGGGAGAACGAGTCAGAGTCCAGCGACTCGGCGCCTTCGGGGTAGGTTCCCGCTCGTGAAAACAGCATCCGTACCGAGTTGGACAGGGTAGTGACTGTGCCTACAGTCGACCGTGAACTGGGCGTTCCCCGGCGCTGCTGCAGCGCGACGGCGGGCGGCAACCCAGTGATCTCATCGACGCGAGGGTTCGAGCCCTGTTGAATGAGGCGCCGGGCGTAGGGCGCCACTGACTCGAAGTATCGGCGCTGGGCTTCCGCGTAGATGGTGCCGAAAGCAAGCGAGGATTTCCCTGATCCGGAGACGCCGGTGAACGCCACTATCGCGTCCCGGGGGACGTCGACACTCACGTTCCGGAGGTTGTTCTCCCGGGCGCCGCGAACCTGGACGAATCCGGTGGTGGGGGCGGCGGCGGGCAGGTCGGCTGATAGTTGTTGACTCACCCCTTCGACTTTAGCCTTCCAACAGCCCCCGGATATCCTCGGCCGTGAGCGCTGAGCTGAAAACCGCTTCGTCGTCCAGCACTGAACTGAACAGTTTGGCCTTCTGTTCCTTGAGCTTCATCACCTTTTCCTCGATCGTGCCGGTGGCCACCATCCGGTAGACCATGACGTTGCGTGTCTGACCGATCCGGTGGGTGCGGTCTACAGCCTGCGCTTCGGTGGCGGGGTTCCACCAGGGGTCCAGGAGGAACACGTAGTCGGCCTCGGTGAGGTTCAAGCCGAACCCGCCAGCTTTGAGGCTGATCAGGAAGACCGGCGCGCGGCCGTCCTTGAACTTACTGATGACGTCTCCTCGCCGCAGGGTGGACCCGTCAAGGTAGCTGTAGTCAATCCCCTGCGCGTCGAGCCGATCGGCAGCTTTTTTCAGGAAGGAGGTGAACTGGCTGAACACCAGGGCCCGGTGGCCCTCCGCCACCACGTCCTCCAACTGCTCGAACAGGACATCCAGCTTCGCCGACGGGACGCCGTCGTAGGCCTGATCCACCAGCGAGGCGTCGAGGCTGAGCATCCGCAGCAGGGTCAGGGACCTGAACACAATCATCCGGTTGCGGTCCAGGTCTTCGATCAGCCCCAGGAGCTTCTGCCGTTCCCGCTGCAGGTGCGTTTGGTAGATCTTGCGGTGCCGGGCATGTAGCTCCACCTCGAGCACCTGCTCCTGCTTCGGGGGCAGATCGGATGCGACAGCCTCCTTTGTCCGGCGCATCAGTAGCGGCCTGATTCTGCGGCGCAGGCGGGCGAGGCGCTCGGTATTTCCGGACTTCTCGATCGGGTTGCGGTAATCCTCGGTGAACCTGCGGGCAGAGGGGAACAGGCCCGGAGCCGTTATGGAGAACAGCGACCACAACTCCATCAGGTTGTTCTCCATGGGGGTGCCGGTGATGGCGAGCTTGAACGGTGCCGAGAACTCCTTGGCGCACAGGTGGACCTTGGCGGTCCGGTTCTTGACGAATTGCGCCTCGTCGAGGATCAGGCCTGCCCACTCCTGCGCTTGGTAGCCCTCGAAGTCGAGCCTGAACAGCGTGTAGGAGGTGACGACGACGTCGGCCCCTGCTGTGAGGGCCGCCAGTGCGCTCCCGCTCTTCGCCTGGGTGTCCGTGACACCGGTGATGGCCAGGCTGGGGGCGAAGCGCTGGGCCTCGGACACCCAGTTGGGGACCACCGACGTCGGAGCGACGACGAGGAAGGGCCTGGTTTCTCCCTTCTCCTTGGCATGGGTGAGCAGTGCGAGGGTCTGCACTGTTTTTCCGAGACCCATGTCATCGCCCAGGACACCGCCGAGACCGTGCTGATAGAGGAACGCCAGCCAGTTGAAGCCGTCCTGCTGATAGGGGCGAAGGGTGGCGAGGAGGGTGGGCGGCAGGTCAGTGGGTTCGATCTGGCGCAGGTCGTTCAGCCCCGCGACCGCTGCACGCCATCCCTGGGCTTCCTCGGTCTCTTCGGCGAGATCTTCGAACTCGGCCCATAACCCCGCCTGGTGCCGGCTGATCTTCAGGCCCGGATCCCACTCGTTGAGGGCTCGGGCCTCCGCAATGAGCTCGCGTAGCTGCTCGAAAATGGGCTGGTCCAGGGACAGATAGCTGTTGTCCACCAGCTTGATCTTTTTCCTCCCCTGGGCCAGGGCCCTGAAGATGTGGTCGAAGGGGATTTTGCGGCCCTGGACTGTCACGAGCACGCCAAGGTCAAACCAGTCCCGGTTGTCCGTCTCGACTGTAGTGATGGTGAGCTGCGCCGGTTCGGTGAGTTCTTCATAGGCGGGCTGGTTGCCGATCACGTCGACGCGGATGCCCTCCAGATCCATCAGCTGGGGCAATGTGTCCTCGGTGAACTCGACGGCGCCCATGTCCTCAAGGGTGAGCGTCGTCAGCTGGGTGGACCCGAGATAGGAACGCGCGGTTCTGAGCAGGTCCGTTTCGGCAGCAGTGTCGCGGTAGTCCTGGGCGCCGGCCGCGGGGAGTAGGGGCTTGCGGGTGGCGTGATCCCCAAGCGTGTACTCCCAGTCCCAGGACAGGTCCAACCGGTCATCGGCGGTGTAACGGGCGGTAAGGATCAGGACCGGAGGTGCAATGTTGGGGAAGCTCACGGACTCGTCACTACTGGTCAGCTCAATAGCCTGGCGGAGCCGCGGGTAGAAGCTATCGAGGAAAAGCGGTGTCTCTTCGGCGGGGATCATTACCGGGGCCGCCTGCAGCATGAGGCCAATGTCATGATCGGTGAGCCGCTTTGCGGTTGGGGCGAGAGTGATCACAGTGCTTTGCGTGGGCGTGCCCGGGTCGACCGCGTAAAGGCCGTGGGTGCTGATCGGCTGGGCGGTATCGGGTGGGTGCTGGTGACCATCGATCTCCAGTACCGGATACAGCTGCAGCTGGTCATCGACTGTTGACGTGACGTCGAGTTTCAGGGCGGCGCTGCCGCCCAACACCACAGAGACGCCTTTGGTGGAACCGACAAATTCAACGCCCAGGCGCTGTGCCTCCTGCAGCAGTTGCCATAGCAGCGGGTTGCTGAAGTCTTCAAGGTATAGCCAGGAGTCATTGTTGCCGAAGTAGCTGACACCCGTCCCGCGGTGGAGTGAGGGGAACTGGGAGAACCAGCGGTGCTGGTCAGGGTCAAGGATGACGCCGTAGGTCTGGTAGCTGATGCTGCCCCAGGACAGATTGTTCTTGACCCAGTTGCCCTTGCTGTTGCGGACAACTGGGCGCACACCGAGCCGGGGTTTGGCTGCCCGCCGACGCGAGGCGGGCTGGGACTGCCACCCGGTGCGCTGGCCCTGGCCAGACCGGAGCTCGAACTGGAGTGCGAGCGGCGTCAGGGCCCTGGGTGACTGGGCGCCGTCGTCGGGCGTTGGCGTGATGAGCCCCGCCAGGGAGCTCTGCCAGCCCACCGGCTTCGACGGCTGGGCGGGTGTGGTCAGTTCCTGGCGGGAGAGCAGTTGTTCAGTGTTGGATTGCAGTGCCGTGGCCGCCACGTGCTTACAGTCGAGGCTGATGGGACAACTGCAGAAGCTGTCCCTGAGGTGGTACCGACCGTCGCCCTTTGCTGCCAGGAACAGGCGGGTACGGTAGGCGGTGGGTGAGTTCCCCTGAACCAGTGCATCAAGGGTGTTGCCCGACGGATCCCAGGCGAGTTGGGACACCGCCCCCTGCTTCGCATAGGTTTGCCCGCGTTGGAAGGAGGCGCCGCCCACCATGCGGATGATGTCGGTGACATCGATCATGGGAGAGCTGGTCGGGGGCATGCATTAATGCTCTCACGCGCTACTGACTGAATACCGCGCGGGCAGTGGGCCGGTGAGGGACCAGATGCCATCGCTGGCCCCTAGCGATGGGCCGGAGAGAAAAGCAGTGACTTGAAATCCGTCCGGGAGTAAAATTCCGAAGGAGGGCAGGGAGCGGGCCATGAAGCCAGGTACTGGTGCAGGTCGCAGGTTGGTATGTTGCGTAGCCATGTTGGGGCTCATCGCTCCGGCATCCTCCAGCGTTGCAGTGGCGGCACCACCCGGTGGTCCGCAGGACAGCGATCAGCGGTACTACCAGGCCGCTGTCAACCTCCTTCCGGAGACGGACGGAGCCTATGCGGGGGCGGTCTCATTCCGGCAGGAGATCGGGGGTGCTACGACGGTTGACGTGTTCTTGTCCCGGGCTGCCACCATCACCTGTCCGGATTTGAGCGAGGACGTCGCCACCGCCACGGTCCAAACCGAAACCCGGGATGCGAGTGAGCCCGGCCCGGTGGTCCTGGACATCGGGCACAGCCTCGACCAGGCCTTCGGGCAAGCGGTCGTCAACCTGGTCGTCACCGCAAGCCCCGGGTGCGGCGAGCCGGAGTCGATCACGACGCTGGCTGCCCAGAAGGTGCAGATTGCGGTTACGGGTACTTCGGCCAGATTCTTCACCGGTATCACAGGCACCACATCGGCTGGCCCCAACCGCTCGACCGGCCGGTTCTACGACTTTGCCCGCGACAGCACCGGCAGCTTGAGTGTAGGTTCGCTCATCGTGGGGGCTGAGAGCTCCGCCGCTTTCCTCAAATACGCTGTGGAGCGGCAGCGAACCAACGGCGAAGCGCCGGTGGCGCCGGACCCGGTCGCACCGCCAGGCGGCACAGGAGCGCGGGGAGACTACAGCGCCGAGTTTGAACCTACCGGCGGCCCCGGTGTCCTCTTCGAGGATGCGATAGTGCAGGCCAGCACCACCAGCGCGCCGGGGCGTATGACGACGCTCAGCGCGTCGAGCTTTACCGTCGAACTGATCGACTGTGGCGACGGCACCACAGCCTTCCGCGAGCAGTTTGTCGTGGGATCGGGGCCCGGTGTGCTGACACTCGGCCGCAAGCTGGTCACAGCCACCGCGTCGGGTTCCATCCAGTTCGATCGGTTCGTCACTGACGGCTGTCAGGGCGGCGAGACGGTATCTGACACAGTCGTTCATCCGGTGGCACTCAACCTCGCGGCGACAGGGCCGATCGTGCGGGTAAGCGACACCCGATGGCAAGTCAAACCTGGCGGTGGCACTGAGCGAACGCACGGGTGGTACCTCGGGCGAGAGGCAACCGGCACAGTGGCGGTCGGGGCGGTGGCCGGAACCACGAATCTTGCCTCCATTGGCTCCGCTGGCCCCTGATCAGCGGTGATTACCATCCCGTCAGCCGGGACCTCCACCCAGCACGTCCACATGCACATGATCGAGATGGCGCAGGATCTCATTGGCGGGAGCCGGTGCCTCGTAGGAGTGCCACTGCCCGCGAGCGAGACGTGAGCTCCAGAACTCGTCGTCGAAAATGACGTACTGGATGTCAAGGTCCTCTGCGTGCGCAACGAGCCAGTGGGCAAGGAGCCACCCCTGGCGCCGGTTGTCCTCGGTCACCGGACGGTAGAAGACGTCGATGGCCCGGCCGTCGTAGTGTGTTGACGCCTCGCCGTGGCCCTGGCCGACCCCTCCCGGGGCGAACCCGCCAAGGCTCTGCTCCCCGAACACTTCGGCCATCGCCTGCCGTACCTGTTCGGCGCGGGGCGTCAGGCCGGTGGCCGCCAATTGCTGTTCCTCGAGATTCCTGGCGGCCGATCCCTGGCAGCTCAGGCTGGGCCCGGCGTCGTCGGGTGGTCCGGCGGTCAGTCGCTGGATGACTGCATCGTCGATGGTTGAGGTGTCTGGTGCCTCCAGTCCCCGGGTCAGGAGGGCGACGGCGGTGGTGGCCAGTTTCGCCTCAGCACGGTCCAGCCCGACGTCGCCCTCTGACGTTTCGACTGTGCACTCTGAGCCGCTCAGGAGGGATGCGCCCTGAACACCCAGGCCGTTGACCAGTCCGGGTCCAACGAACACTAGTGCCGACGCGAGTATCCCGAGCAGGAGCAGCCCCAGCAATAGCCGAAGCGGACGGCGCGGGCGCCCATGCGACCGGACATTAGTCATGACGAGGGTGACTTCGATGATCGGATAGCGGGTCGGGGCATGGATTAATGCTCTCACGCCGCGATAGCGCCTTGTGTGGTTCCGGGCCCTTTGGTTCCGGGCCCACAGAGCCCTGGCTGACTTCCGGCACGGAGGCTGTTCGGCCTCCGTGCCGGAAGTCCGGTCTCCTAGTTCTTGACCCCTGCGCGGCGGACTACGTAGGTACCACCCGCGGCCAGGGCCAGGATCATGCCACCCCCCAGCGCGATAACTCCGATGTTTCCACCATTCGACGTTGTTGTTGTGCCGGTGTCTGCCCCACCTACAGGCATCTGGCCCAGCTGTGACGTCGCGCTTGGTGCGGGCGTCCCAGCTGGTGCGGGTGCCTCAGTCGGTGCAGGCGCCGGTGCCGGAGCCGGTGCTGGAGCCGCAGCGGCTTGGACGACGAGCGAGCCGGACATATTTCCGTGGAAGATGCAGATGAACGGGTACTCACCAGCTTCGCTGGGTGCTGTGAAGGTACCCTGGGACCCACCTGGGATGGTGCCCGAGTCAAACTCGCCAGCACTGTTCGTGGCGGTGTGGGCTTCTGAATCGTTATTGATCACAGTGACTGTCGCGCCGGGGCTCACCGGACCTGAGACCGAGTAGGTGAAGTCGGTGATCGTGATGACCACATCTTGGGCCTGGGTCATTGCCGGTAGGGAGAGAGGGGCGGTCGGAAGCGTGGCGACGGCCATGCTCGCTGAACCCAGGCCAACCGCTCCAGCGAGCGTTGCGGCGAAGGCTACATTCAGGACCTTGGTGGTGGTGTTCATGATGGTGCCTCTCATGGGGGTTTGATAACTTGGGACTCTTGGGGTCTAAACGTCCAAATGTCTCGAAGATTGCACAGACATCCGCCGCTGTGTGGTCTTCGTCACAGTTCTGGCAAAGGATGGCTTTGGGGCAGTCCTTTACGGGCTCAGTGGGCCAAAACGTAGCGGCTGACCCATTTGACTGAACGCGTAGAGGCGGGGTGCCAGCATTGCGATCACTGCCGACCACACGCTGCCTGGTTACCATCACCGTGAAATCCATGTAGACTCGTACGCAGTTGTAGTGTTGCGCATTTTGTATTTCAAGCGGCGAAACCCAGACGGGCCAGCCGCTTTTTCTGTAGAAGCGGGAAACGAACGCCGCGACTGAAACTACCCGACAGTCGGGATCAGTTTCATATTTCCAGAAGGATGATTAAAAATGGCAACAGGTACCGTGAAATGGTTCAACGCTGACAAGGGCTTCGGCTTCATCGAACCAGAAGATGGCAGCGCCGATGTGTTCGCTCACTTCTCCGCTATCAACTCGAGCGGCTTCAAGTCCCTCGACGAGAACCAGAAGGTTAGCTTTGAGACCGAGCAGGGCCCCAAGGGTCCTCAGGCCGTAAACATCCAGGTCGTCTAACTCGACTTAGTGGTCACTGACCACTGAAATAGGGCGGGAAGAAATTCCCGCCCTATTTCGCGTTAACGGGCAAATCACTGTTACTGGACTGATTCACTCTGAGACGGTGCCGGATGTGCCGTTGGGAAACGGTGCTCAGCCAGTGCGTCGAGGCTCGACAAGGCGCGATGCACCCCGATCAGCAGCAGAAGGAAGCCAGTAACCGCCAGGGCAATACCTGCGGTGACCCAGAAACTTGATCCTGAAGCGAGCTGCTGCGGCACCCCAAAGCCCAGCCAGGTCGCGAGCCCGGACATCATCAGGAACAGGCCCAAAGTGGTGATTCCGGCCGACTTTTCAACAGTGAACGTAGTCATGGCTGAAACCTACCCTACTCGTGCCGGGTCGAGCCTTCCCCGCCGCCTCCCCTTGGGATCGAGTCAACAGAAATGACGGGTTTTCCCACGAAAACACGTCATTTCTGTTGACTTGATCTATTAGTGGGGCGGCGCTCCACGACCCAACGGACCAGCAGGCCCGCGATCAACGCCCAGAAGGCGCCGCCAATCCCTGCCAGAGTCAGCCCGGATGCGGCGACCAGGAAAGTCACAACGGCGCTCATCCGCTGCGAGGCGTCCGCCAGAGCTGCAGCCAGCGCCGATGCCATTGTCCCCATGAGCGCCAGACCCGCCACCGTTTCGATCAGCCCGGGCGGTGCCGCTGCGACAACTGTCACCAGTGCAGCGGATCCACCAGCGAGCACCAGGTAGCAGCCGCCAGCACTGACAGCCGCGATCCAGCGACGGTCTCGGTCCAATCCCGCTGTCTCACTGGCGGACAGGGCGGCGGAGAGTGCGGCAAGATTCATTGCATGACCGCCAAAGGGTGCAGCCGCTGCAGTGCCCAGCCCGGTGACCAGCATCGAGGAACGCCACGGAGTCCGGTAGCCAAACGAGGCCAGGACAGCCACCCCCGGCACATTCTGGGATGCCATGGTCACGATATACAACGGCAACGCAAGGCTGGCGACGGCCTGCAGACTGAACTCGGGCATAGTGACCTCCACCGCCGGTGTGGCAGTGGCCCAGTCCAGGGATACGGTTTACCGCCAGGTAGCCGCCAATCACCAGGAGTGCACCGACCAGGGTCAGGGGCACCGCCCACCGCGGCGCGAACCGTGTCCCGGCCAGCCAGGTCAGGATCAGCGGCAACACCAGTAGTGGGATACTGCCCAGGGCCCGGAACGGTGCGAGGCACAGCGGGAGGAGAACCCCTGCGAGCATTGCCTGCGCCAGAGCGGTCGGTGTCCGCCCGATCAGTCTCCCGAGCGCCGGGATGGCGCCGGTCGCAGTGATCAATGCGCCGGTGACCACGAAGGCCCCAACGGCGGCTGGCCATCCGCCGTCGTACGAGGCCGCGCCAGCCAACAGGGCCGCGCCCGGTGTGGACCAGGCCAGTGTCACCGGAATGCGGTAGACGCCTGAGAGTAGGATCATGCCGAGGCCGAAGATGACAGTCAGTGCGAGCAGTCCTGACGCGGCCTGCTGCTCAGTGGCGCCTGTTGCCCGTAAGCCGGCGAGCACCACCGCAAAGGATGAGGTGAAACCGACCAGCGCCGTCACCACTCCCGCGAGGATAGGTTCCCGGAGCGGAGTGTGGACTGCTGGTGTGCTCTCGGGCGTCACGGGCTGAGTCTCCCAATCGGTGCAGCGAATAGTGGGCGGTTCCGTATACGGAACGCTGCTATCGTAGCCGGAGGAGGCTACCCATGACCACCAGGATGATGACCGACCGGTTGACCGCCGTGGGCCGAAGGATCAGGACCCTACGGTCGGAGCAGGGCATGACCTTGTCAGTTCTCGCCGCTCGGGCGGGAATCGGGAAGGGGACACTGTCCGAGCTGGAGACCGGCCAACGCAACCCAACCCTCGAAACCCTGTATGCGCTGGCCGCACCCTTACAGGTACCCCTGGCAGCGCTGCTGGGCGAGGAACTGGGTGCTGAGGCCAGCGATGACGTGGTGTCCGCACGGTTGATGGGTGTACGCCACCACGACGACGGCGGCATCACCGAGGTGTACTGGCTCACCATTTCGGCTAATGGATCTCGGCTGTCGCCACCCCACGGGCCGGGGGTCACCGAGCATCTCCTGGTGGTGCGGGGCAGCGCCACCGTGGGGCGGATCGGCGAGCAACACATGATCGGTGCCGGAGCCTCCCATTCGTGGCTCAGCGATGAGGAGCATTCCTATGCCGCAGCAGGCGAGGGTGCAACGGCCGTGCTGACCATCACCTCGCCGAGCACAACCCAACGAACGCTCCCAGCTCCTCGAACTGTTCCGGCCGGGGCGGCAAATGATGGGTCAGTTCGGGGGAGCGAATGATGACTGCCCGCCATTGCCCCCGGGATACCGCAACATTGACCCGGTTACGGTTGAGCAGAAAACCGACTCCTCTGGGAGCCTCAGCTGCCGAGGAGCAGGCCATCGAAACGATAACCACCGGAGCCTCCTGACCCTGGAACCTGTCAACGGTACCCACCCTGACACCGTTCAGACCCGCAGCTTCAAGATGGTCCTGGATCAGCTGGACCTGGGCATTGTAGGCAGCCACCACCAGGATGTCTCTGGGTTCCAGCGGACGCGGAAGCTCATCCGGCCCCCCTGTCCAGCGCAGTCCCACATGTTTGATGACCTGACTCACTACCTCCTGGGCTTCCTCGGTTGACGAAGTGGTCCTCCCGGTGTGCTCCACCGGGACGCATTCGATTCCGGCCGGTTTGCCCTCGAGGAAGCGGAGAGTAGCCGCCGGCGCTGATTCGAGCTTGCCGTCATACGAGAGTCGGGATACCGCCGCGCAGAGATCTGGATGCATCCGCCAGCTGTCCGCCAGGAAATAGCCCAGCTCGGGGGAGAGGGTGGCATGCCCTGCCGACAGCCAGCCCAATGCCGAGGTGTCCACCGGTTCGGGATGGGTTCCCTGGGTCACCTGGGGGAGCTGCTGCGGATCGCCCAGCAGCAGCAACCGTGACGTGGAGCGGGATACTGCCAGTGTGTTTGCCAGCGAATACTGTCCAGCCTCGTCGATGACCAGCAGGTCCAGTGAGCCTGATGGCACTTTACTCCCGGTCATGGTCCAGGCGGTGCCGCCGACCAGCGCTCCTCCCGGGGAGTCCAGAAGCGCAGCGACGCCGTCGTCGGTAGCGTGAGCCCATGGGGCACCGGGATCTTTCGTCTTCTTCGCGGTCCGCTCGGCAGGTACGCCAGCGGCGAGCGACTGCCGGATCATGTGCTCCACCACCTTATGGGACTGCCCCACCACTCCCACTTTCCAGCCTATGGCCACCAGTGCTGCGATGACGTGGGAGCCGACGTAGGTCTTGCCGGTGCCGGGTGGGCCCTGCACCGCGAGGTAGGAGTGGTCCAGTGCGGTGACGGCGGCGGTGATAGCTGTGACGTAATCGCCGTTGACCACTAGTGGCAGGGAGCCCAGGCTGGAGAGCCTGGGTGCGGCCCGGCGGAGAACTTCAAGGCCGGGATTCCGGGGAAGCCCGGGCAGGGCCGAGCCCACCTGGTTCGCCAACTCGGAGAGGGCAGCGCGGATGCTCTTGGTAGCGATGGGCTGATCGGGGGTCAGTGCAATGGGCGTCTGGCTGTACTCGGCCCCGTCCTTCTTGAGCTTCTCCCGGATCACCAGCACATCCCTGACTCCGTCATGGCTCCGGGACACCACTTCGGTACCGAACCAGCCAGCCCTGAGGGAGGTCCCGGTCTCCGCCGCGGCTGCCAGATCTTCAGGCAGCTGCTGGTCATACATGCGGAACAGGGACTTTCCCGGCTCAAAGTCAGATCCTTCGGCTGCCACGCCCAGCAACCGGAGGGTGCGGACCGGGTTGCTGCGGGGTGTGGGCCGGTCCCAATCCTCGAGAACCTCGGCCCCCTGCACCACAAAGACGTTGCGGGTGTCAGGCCAGTCCTCGGTCGCCTTGTCCAGCCGGTCGAAGTGCTCCCACCAGAACTGTTTGTCCTCGCGGCGGTGATAGCCGACCGCTGCGGCGACCATTGCCACCGCTTGCTCATCGTCGGTGAGTGCCCGGTTCGGTGGAAGCTCCTCAAGGTAGTCCAGGAGGCGGGTTTCCTCAGGGCTGGGGTCCAGCAGCCCGCCCGGAGCATCAGCATCCACTGTGGGAGTGGGAGCGATATTCCGCTCGGCGCCACGGGCCAGTAGCCAGTCACGGAGGCGGAGCGTGGAGAGGCAGTCGTACTCGTTGTAGTCGCGGATCCCGGCCAGGATCTCGGCAGCGAGGGTGTCATTGCCGGAATCCCTGGCGGTGCAGTAATCGGCGTAGGCAACCACCGAGGCTCCGGCGTCCTTCACGTCCCCGCTGCGCAGATTGGTACCCATATAAAGGGGTTCGAGTTTCTTTATGCTGTAGGAATTCTCGGAGATGCGCAGACTGTGGCGCACCGTCTCATACAGGTCCACCAGAACGCCATCGCGGAGCAGCGTGTCCACCGCATCCTCGCCCACCACATGGGCCAGCGACAGGTTGCGCAGCGCCGTCTTCTCGTAGGAGGCGTAGTGATAGATGTGCAGGTCGGGGTACCGGGCCCGGCGGGTGGCGACATAGGCAAGAAAGTCGGTGAAGGCGTGCCGTTCCTCAAGGCGGGAGTGCGCCCAGAGTGGCAGGAATGGGGGAGGGGTGCCGGTGCGGTCAGGGTTCTCGACGACGCCGAACAGGTACTCGAGCCCCCAACGTCCGGCCCTGTCCTGCCAGAGTGGATCGCCCTCAAAGTCGAAGAAGATGTCGCCCTGGCTGGGGGCGGGGAGGGCGCCCAGCGTGTGGTCGGGGAGGACCCGGTAGCTCAGCGTGGTGGGCAGGCCGTCCTTACCAAGGTAGTCCACGCTGCCATCCGGGTGGGCTGTGCCGGTTTGCATCCGGGCCTGATCGCGGAGCCGGAGCAAACCTTTGTCTGTTGCAGGGACGTCCATGGCGGCAAGCTGGTCAATTGTGCGAATGGTGGCCTGATGGAGCTTGGTGCGGCGGGTGGTGCTCATCCCTGCGACCAGCAGCAGGTCACGGGTTTCCAGGACCTGTAGCTGGCAGTAGTCGCAGCGGCCGCAGGCGGTGTGGCCGGTACCTTCCCATATCACCGGTTCGGGCTGGCTGCGGTGCTCGCCGATCAACCGCAGGAACCGGTCGCGGCGCTCGCGGAAAACGGGAAGAATGTCGGAGAGGCTGTGCACGCTGTGCGCACCGTTGCCCAATACCAGGGTGACCTCCGACGCCGTTGGGATACCCGCAGCGAGCAACTGATCGCCGTACGCTGCCAGCTGTAGCAGGGCGCTCACCTTCGCATGGCGGGCCAGCTTCGTATCCCAGACGGCGTACGAGCCCTCGGTGGTCTTGACCAGGAAGTCGGATCTGCCGTGAAACTGGCCGTCGAAGAACGCGGCCTGAAAGACGACGTCGGCCCCCGACCTCAGCGCAGCTATCGACTCCCGGTGCTTGGTTTCCAGCAGGGTGCGCTCCATCCCCACGGCGGGCACGACGTCGTACACCCCAGTCCCGGCGTCAGGATTCCACGCTCCGTGCTCAGCGACAAGGTCGTCGAGGACCTTGCGCTCATGAACATCGCCCAGGGCGGCGGTGCGCTCCAGCATCGCGTCGGCGTCGAACTCCGGGCGGGGGGAACGGCCTAGCTTCTCGTCGAGCACGTGGAGCAGCCGGTACTCACACTCGGCGGCTGTCACCAGATCGGTGGCGGAAAAGATCAGGTCCGGCAGTTCACCGGGGACCGTGGGGTCGAGAAGAAACACTGCGCCTCCCAGCGACTGCGGCCTTGGAGCTGTTCACGGTATCAGGACAATTTCAGCTAACCATGTGCCGCTGACAGTTTGGCCAGTAGGTTAGCCAAGGCCTCCTGTTCACCCGGAGTGAGTGTCGAGAGAAACCGATGCTCTGTTGCGAGGTGCTCCGGAAGGGCCTCATTGATGAGGTGCAAGCCCTGTGGGGTGAGCGCTACATGTTTACCGCGACCGTCCCCTGGATCCTGCGTGCGGGTGACCAATGCTCGGCGCTCAAGACGGTTGAGGCGCTGGGCGATAGCGCTGGAGGTGACCATCGAACTTGCAGAGAGGTCGCGGGGGCTGAGGGTGTAGGGCCTGCCGGCCCGGCGAAGGGTTGCGAGGACGTCGAAACTGGCCGCGTCCAGGTCATGGCGATTGACGGTCCGCTCCAGTTCTCGGTCGATCTGCCGGGACAGCCGAGATAGCCGTCCAACCACGGCCATGGGGGAGGTATCGAGGTCAGGCCGTTCGGTATTCCACTGGCCAAGAATGCGGTCCACATGATCACTCGTGAGCCAAGCGTAGACACTTGCTAAGCACTTAGCTGCACTAGCTAAGTGCTTAGCAATCGAATTCTCTTGGTGATCACGGCGATCGCTCCGGCGTCTGGGGTACCACCTACCTAGTAACGTCAGAGTTCCTCCCGCCCTCACGGCCGCTCCTCGCCGCAGCCGTGAGGGCGCTGCCCGCGGGGCTGGTGCTGCTGCTCTTCGTCCGGCGGCTGCCCCAAGGGAGCTGGTGGTGGAAAGCCGGGTTGCTCGGAGTGCTCAACATCGGCGCATTCTTTGCGTTACTTTTCATCGCCGCCTATCGCCTTCCTGGAGGTGTCGCCGCTACGGTGGGAGCAATCCAGCCACTCGTCGTGGCAGTCCTGGCATCGTGTTGCTCAAAAGATGGGGTCAGCCCGCCTCGCCGCTGACTCTGACAGCATGGCAGCTGATCGCCGGCGGTCTTTTCCTGGTGCCGTTGGCGCTTCTGATCGAGGGGCTGCCGTCCTCCGGCCTAACGCCGATGAACGTTGGCGGTTACCTCTACCTCACAACTATCGGCACGGCTGTTGCCTATGTCCTGTGGTTCCGCGGGCTGAGGAGACTACCGGCGTCGACCGCATAGTTTCTTGGCCTGCTCAGTCCGCTGGTAGCCACGCTCTGTGGCTGGATTTTCCTCGGCCAGACGCTTTCGCCCGGCCAGGTCATGGGAGCAGCGATAATCGTCGGCACGCTGGTCTCGGTCGCCAGATCGGTGGCCCGGGGCGCGCCAACAGCAACTGGAGAATCTGCGGTGCAAAGCCCGACAGGACAGACCACGCCATCGTCGAGCGTGTGACATGTCCAACGCTCGCCCAGTGGGGATGAGTGCAACGGCCTGGGGTAATTTGGAAGGACCGACCCTTTGGAGAGACGCATGAGCCCCCGCATCCTGTTCCGCACCGTCGCCGTTGCTGAGGCCCTGACCTGGACCTTCCTGCTCCTGGCCATTTTCCTCAAGTACGTGACCCAGACAACCGAGGCGCTCCTTTCGCCGGCCGGTGGGATTCACGGGTTCGTCTTCCTCGTGTTTGTGATGGTCACGGTCTTCGTCTGGGTGAACCAGCGCTGGTCCTTCAAAGTTGGCTTTCTGGGCCTGCTCTCAGCGGTTGTTCCACTCGCGTCAGTAGTCTTCGACCAGACGATGGAACGCCGTGGGAAGCTCGACGGCGGCTGGCGCCTCGCGCCCGGAGCCGACGCCCCTCGCGGGCCGGTCGAAAAAATTCAGGCCTGG
>NZ_KI914713.1:53128-86434 GCF_000520515.1 Arthrobacter sp. H20 | reverse complement strand
CCCGTTCCGTACTCGCATGAGCCCAACCGTGGGTTCCTTCGCTCGCTGTATGCGCTGGGCAGGGCAGCGGCCTCCATCGGCGAAATTGACGAGGCTGAGCGGATCGCCAAGTTCCTCGGTGAATCAGACCCGGAAGCCAGCAAGCAGCTCGGCAGCTAGGACGTTTGGTAGTTACACGGATGGGCGCTTGATGCTGGTCACCACGGTGACCAGCATCGGCGTTGCCGGGGCGGAGCTGAATCCGAACCGCACCGGAGGGGTCAACTGGGCGATTGCTCCCAGATCCTCGCCGTCCCAGCGTGCCGATGCCGCTGTGACTTTCCGGGCTGTGGTGACCCCGTAATACTCAGTGCGGCCGTTGCCGGCCGAGCCGGCAGTCTGAACGCCCGGCATGATCAAGCCGGCGACCGGGTTGATCAGGCTGAGCCAGCGCGGGGAGGTCGACAACCGGGCGGGAATGAATCCCAGCATCCTCCCTAGCCCAGTCACTCCACCCAGTTCAGCGGTGACCTCAAGGGGGCCGGCTGAAACGGTCAGATACTTTGGGTTGAGAGTCGACGACACGTCGACCACGCGGATGCGATCAAACGTGTAGGTAGCACTGACGTAGTCGACCACGGACTGCGTCGGCGCCAACAGGGTCCGCACCCCTCGGGCGTCCTCGACCATGACGTCGGTAAAGGTTCCCAACGGGGATTCCCCCCACACTCCGATGACCAGCCGCGTGCCCGACGCCGTGCCAATGCCGGCGATGTTGCCGATAAAACGATCCATAAGGGTATTCTCTCCTCTCCGCGCGCCGGGAGTGGCATCATGGGCCTATGCAGACGAAGCGGATCGAATTGGTGTGGTTGGCGCTCGCTGCGGTGCTTGCCTTCTTCTTCGTGCGGGCGGGCATCGAGAAGGTCATTGGGGAGCCGGCGGCCCTGCTGCCGTTCCAAAAGTCGGGGCTGCCGGGATGGACTGTTTACCTGACCGCGGTGTTCGAGTTTGTCGGCAGCGCCGCGTTGTTCGCGCCGCGGTTCCGTGCCCTGGGCGCCCTGCTGCTGGTGCTCGTCATGGCGGGTGCCGCAGTAACGAACATCGTGAACGGTGACCTCGGGTACGTATGGACCAATGTGCTGCTGGGCGCCGGCGCGCTGCTGCTTGCTTGGCAGGGACGCACCCACCTCCTGGACCGTTTCCAGCGGGACGACCGCCCTAGCTGAGGGGCAAACAGGAACCTGAACGTGTAACGAAAGAACATCGATTTAGATGGACTCAACCAGCGCCCCGCCGCACTGCTCACTGAGGGGGAACCCCCGGGTGGACGCGCCTGAGAGGGGCATCGGACAAAATTCTCTCCCGTATTTGACAAGGCAATCGGAGTCTCCGCGGGGCGCCCGGCCCCGTACCGGCAGGTTAATTGCGGGTATATTCGGATCCTCAATACCGCGGATGCCAATCGCAGCGTTTGGACAACGGTCCTCTTCTTTCCGCCCATCGCCTGGTTAATAGCAGGTATTTACTTCGATTCATTTGCGGTACGGAGGGCCAGAGCGCAAAAGCCCAATCGTCCGTGGGCTGGCGCATTTTGCAAGTGACATCGGAAGTTTCGCAGCAGGTCGACTTTGTAACGCCGCAGGGTATGGCGACAAATAGCAACTAAAAGCGAGGAGCAAGATAACTGTGCCAGTCATTGAGGCCATAGAGGTCTCCAAGATCTTCGGAAACAGGCCCGAACGCACCATCGAACGGATGCGCACCGGCGCAACGCGCGAGGACCTCCGCAAAGACAACCTGACCCCGGCCGTCATCGATGCCACATTTGATGTAGCTCAGGGCGAGATCTTCGTCGTCATGGGCCTGTCTGGTTCAGGGAAGTCGACGTTGATCCGGATGGTCAACGGCCTGCTCACCCCGACAGCTGGCTCTCTGAGCATCGCAGGCGAAGACATCACCCGCCTGAAGGGGAAAGACCTCCGGCGGGTACGGCGGGAAAGGGTCAGCATGGTTTTCCAGCACTTCGCGTTGCTCCCCCACCGGACAGTTGGTGAGAACGCTGCGTATGGGCTGAAGGTGCAGGGGCTAAATCGGTCCGAGCGCGAGAAAAAAGCACAGGTAGCGTTGCAGATGGTCGGCCTTGACGGCTGGGGCGGGTCCCTCCCGGGCGAACTCTCCGGTGGAATGCGGCAGCGGGTCGGCTTGGCCCGGGCGCTGGCTGCTGAGACCGACGTACTGCTGATGGACGAGGCGTTCAGCGCGCTCGACCCACTGATCCGGCGCGAGATGCAGGACCAGTTGATTGACCTGCAGCACCAGCTCGGTAAAACCATTTTGTTCATCACCCACGACCTTAATGAAGCGATGCGTCTCGGCGACCGGATAGCAATGATGCGTGACGGACGGATTGTGCAGATCGGCACCACCGAGCAGATTCTTAACGACCCCGCCAACGACTACGTCGCACAGTTCGTTCAGGACGTCGACCGCACGCGTGTGCTCTCCGCGTCTGCCGTCATGGAGCCCCCGGCAGCAGTACTCGGCAGCGGACAAGGCCCGCGGGCGGCCCACAAGCTACTGCGTGAACACCAGCTCTCCAGCCTGATGGTTGTCGGTCGGGACAAGACCCTGCACGGGATCGTGCACGAGAACGATGTCGCCAATGCTGTGGCGAAGGGCGCCGACAAGCTCGACGGGTTGGTCCGCTCGGCGGCGACAGTCCGACTCGACACCCCACTCGCCGACCTGCTCACAGCAGCCGCGGAAAGTGTCGTGGCGCTGGCGGTGCTCGATGAACGCGGACGGCTCTGCGGAGTAATTCCGCGCGTCACCCTCCTCAACGCCCTCGGCGACCCCAACGCGACAGTCGAACATGTTGGACCCGATCAGGAGGTGATGGCATGAGCCTTATGATCAGCCGCACCGGTGGCGCCATCGTGCCCCGTATCCCTGTCGGAGAAGGCATCGAGACCATATTCGACTGGGTGGACGATAACCTTGGTTCCTTTTTCGAATCCGTGCGCGATGTAATCCTAGGCGCCACCGACGGCCTAGCCGACTTGCTCAACGCACCAGCTCCCCTCGTACTCGTTGCCTTGTTTTCCTTGCTGGCCTGGCTGGTGAAGGACTGGAAGTTTGCCATCGTCTCATTTGTTGGCCTCGCCTTTGTGATCAGTGTTGATCAATGGCAGAACGCGATGACCACGTTGGCTCTGGTACTTATCGCGACTTTCATCGCGCTCGTGATCGCCATACCCCTCGGCATCGCCGCGGCGAAGTCGACATCGGTGAGCAATGCGATCCGCCCGGTGATGGACCTCATGCAGACCATGCCTGCCTTCGTCTGGCTGGTGCCCGTGGTCACACTCTTCAGCATTGGTCCAGCCGGGGGCGTGGTCGCCACCGTCATCTTTGCGCTACCGCCGGGAGTGCGTCTCACTGAGCTGGGCATCCGACAGGTCGATGCTGAGGTGGTCGAGGCAGGACACGCGTTCGGTAGCACACCAGGACAGATTCTGCGTAGCATCCAGATCCCGCTGGCGCTGCCGACGATCATGGCTGGCATCAACCAGGTAATCATGCTGGCTCTTTCGATGGCGGTCATTGCTGGACTTGTGGGCGCTGGCGGTCTCGGGGGTGCCGTGACCTCCTCGATCGCGCAGCTCGACATCGGCCTCGGTTTCGAAGCTGGATTGTCAGTGGTCGTCCTGGCGATTTTCCTCGATCGTGTGACAGCAGCCGTCGGGGACGGCAGATCCAGCCGCGACCGCCGCGTTTTGGTCGCGCTCGCCCGGTTGCTCCGCCGACCTGGTCCCAAGCCGCTTCAGCACGCCACCCAATCTTGACCCTCCCACCAATCCATGGGTGCCGCTTCGAAAGGCGCCCTCCGATGAATAAGGAAGAAGATCAATGACGGATAAACTAAGAACACGACGAGTCGGCGTACTGGCTGCTCTCATGACTGTTGCGCTGGGCGCCACCGCATGTGGAGGATCGGATGCCTCAAGCGATGAGGGGTCCGAGGCAGAGGCTCAGACCATCACGCTGGGCATCATCCCTTCCTGGACGGACGGTCTGAGCACCGCGTACCTCTGGGAGAACATTCTTGAAGGCGAAGGAATGAACGTTGAGATTCAGGAGCTGAGCGAAGCTGCGCCGCTCTACACCGGTCTGTCCAACGGTGATGTTGACGTGTACCCCTCGGGCTGGTCCGAAGCGACCCATGCCGAGTACATGGAAGAGTACGGAGATGACATCGAGGACCTGGGTGCCTATTACGACAATGCCAAGCTGACCTTCGCTGTTCCGGAGTACACCGACATCGATTCGATCGCCGATCTCACCGGCAACGCGGACATGTTCGACGGCCGGATCGTGGGCATCGAGCCAGGCGCGGGCCTCACAGCCGTAACCAAGGACAGCGTCATGCCGACGTATGGCCTTGATGGCGACTACGAACTGATCGAATCATCGACCACGGCGATGCTCACCGAGCTGCAGAGTGCCGTCGACGCTGAGGAAGACATTGTGGTGACCTTGTGGAAGCCGTTCTGGGCGAATAGCTCCTTCCCGTTGAAGGATCTCGAGGATCCAGAGGCCGCGCTCGGCCCAGTAGAAGGACTGCACACGCTGGCACGTACCGGATTCACCGAGGAATTCCCCGAGGTGGCCGAAATGATGACCAACTTCAAGTTGAACGACGAGCAGTACGGTCAGCTGGAGAATCTGGTTGTCAACGAGTTTGGGTCGGGCCAGGAGGCCGAAGCCGTTGATCAGTGGCTCGAGGAAAACCCAGACTTCATCGATAGCCTCAAGGGATAACACCCCGTGGTGGGAGAGCGGGGTCTCCCTACTCTCCCACCATAGCGGAGCGCCGGCAGGATCTGTTGCTAAACTTGGGTGGTAAGAGCCCCAGATCTCTTGCAGGTATGCAGTAGTAGATCTTGGGGCATTCTCATGCACTTCTGGCGGCATCGGTGTGTTCTGCCGGTGCTGCCGCAACGATGGGGGAGGATCCCATGCCAGCGATCGTTATTGTCGGAGCCCAGTGGGGCGACGAAGGTAAAGGTAAAGCAACCGACCTGCTCGGCGGCCGGGTTGACTATGTCGTCAAACCAAACGGCGGAAACAACGCAGGGCACACTGTCGTCGTCGGCGGTGAAAAGTATGAGCTGAAGCTTTTGCCCGCAGGCATCCTGAGCCCCAACGCGATCCCGATCATCGGCAACGGCTGCGTTATCAACCTCGAAGCACTATTCGAGGAGATCGAGGGGCTCGAGGCCCGCGGCGCCGATACGTCGAAGCTGCGCATTTCAGCTAACGCCCACCTGGTGGCGCCATATCACCAGGTCTTGGACAAGGTGACCGAACGGTTTCTGGGAAAGCGTGCCATCGGTACCACTGGCCGCGGTATTGGCCCGGCCTACATGGACAAGGTGGCCCGGCTGGGTATCCGTGTCCAGGACGTCTTTGACGAGTCAATCCTGCGCCAGAAGGTTGAGGGGTCGCTTGCCCAGAAGAATGAGCTGCTGGTCAAGGTATATAACCGCCGTGACGTCGAGGTGGAGGAAGTGGTCGACTACTTCCTGTCCTTCGCCGACCGTCTCCGCCCGCTCGTCATCGATTCCACCTATGTGCTCAATGAAGCCCTCGACGCTGGCAAGGTAGTGCTCATGGAGGGCGGCCAGGCCACCTTCCTGGATGTGGACCACGGCACCTACCCGTTCGTGACGTCGTCGAACCCCACAGCCGGTGGGGCATCTGTCGGGTCGGGGATCGGCCCCACCCGGATCAGTCGTGCCGTGGGCATCATCAAGGCCTACACCACGCGGGTGGGCGCCGGACCGTTCCCCACCGAACTCTTCGACGACATGGGCATGTACCTGCAGACGAAGGGCGGCGAGTTTGGGGTCAACACCGGCCGTCCCCGCCGCTGCGGCTGGTACGACGCCGTGCTGGCCCGCCACGCAGCCCGAGTGAATGGCTTTACCGACTACTTCGTGACCAAGCTCGATGTGCTCACGGGCATTGAACGTATTCCCGTCTGCGTGGCGTACGACGTCGACGGCGTCCGGCACGATGAGATGCCAATGACCCAGACCGACTTCCACCACGCCAAGCCCATCTTCGAGTACTTCGACGGCTGGACCGAGGACATTACCACGGCCCGCACCATCGATGACCTGCCGGAGAACGCACAGGTGTACGTGCGAGCGCTGGAGAAGATGTCGGGCGCCCAGTTCTCGGCCATCGGGGTTGGGCCGGACCGCGACCAGACCATAGTCATTTACGATCTGATCGGCTAGAACAGCCAGTGGCCCCCGCCAGCGCCGACACCGGTCAGCTCCTTGAGGCCGCCATCCGGCGGCTGCTCGACGAGCGCGCACCTGAGGCGACGATCTGCCCGTCGGAGGCCGCGCGCGCCGTGTCCGACGGGCAGTGGCGGAACCTGATGGAGGCGTCTCGCGACGCCGCCCGGCGGCTGGCCGCTGCCGGCGAGGTGGAGATCACCCAGGGCGGGACGGTCATTGATCCCTCGACGATCAAAGGCCCCATCAGGATTCGCCGCCGGCGCGACTGACCTTCCAGTGCCGAACCTCGCGTTGAGGGACCTTACATTTGGCTCGCGCCCGCCGACAGTTCAGTGAGGAGCAGACGGCCAGGCGACGAGGCCGTCGCCCACACCAACTTTTCGAGGGGCAGTAATGACGCCGACGGCGTTTTCTGAGCGGGCACTTCCCGCCCACCGACGTTTGCCGTGAGCGCCCCCAGGCTGGATTACCAGGCCCCGTTCCAGCACGCACCGTGCGGGTATCTGCTGACCGACGACGACGGCGTCATCACCGACGTCAACGAAACGTTCCTTGCCTGGGCCGGCTACTCCCGTACCGATCTGCTGTGGACGCCGCTTCACGCCCTGCTCCCCGCCGGGGACCAGTTCCTCTACACCATGCATTGCGTCCCCCAGCTGACCCTGGTCGGTGCCGTCTCCGAGATTGCCCTGGAGGTCGTCGGTAAGGACGGCTCCCGGCGTGCAGCGTTCCTGTCAGCGAACCGCGTTCCGGCGTCGGGCACCACACCGGCGATGGTCAGGGTAGGAATCTTCGGGGCACCCCAGCGCCTGCGGTATGAAAAGAGCCTGCTGGATGCGCTCCGCCGGGCGGAAGAGTCGGAAGCAAGGCGGGCCGCCGCAGAGGCCCTGCTGCAGCACCTGGCCCTCCACGACGCACTGACAGGGGTGCTGAACCGGGCCGGACTGATCCAGGAACTGGGCGACGCACTGTCGAAGGCGCCCTCCTCGGACGGGCGCGCCGTCGTACTCTTCGTTGACCTCGACCATTTCAAGGCGGTCAACGACAGTCTGGGCCATGCGGCCGGGGATGAACTGCTCAGCTCGGTGGCGGGGCGGCTACAGGATGCGGTCAGTGACCCGCTGCGTGTTTCGCGGCTGTCAGGTGACGAGTTCTTCGTCGTCGAGATGGTCAGCGACACGGCTGAGGTTGCGACCGTGGCCGGGCGTTTACTGGAGTCACTGAGATCCCCGATCATGATCGAGGGTCTCGAAGTGGTGGTGGGCGCGAGTATCGGTGCGGCGGTCTTCGAGGACGGTGATACGCCCGAGCGGCTGCTGCGCCGGGCCGACATTGCGATGTGCCAGGCGAAGGCCAGCGGGCGGAACACCTGGGAACTCCACGACTCGGCCCAGTCCGATCCCGCAGTTGACCGAATGCAGCTGCTGGGCGAACTGCGGCACGCGATTGCCAACGGCGAGCTCCGCGTGTATTACCAGCCGCGCGTGAACCTGAAGGATGGCAGCCTCACCGGGGTGGAGGCGCTCGTTCGATGGGAACACCCCACCCGGGCCTCCTGCCGCCGTCGGACTTCATTGGACTGGTCGAGGAATCAGGGCTGATCCGTGAACTGGGGGCGTGGGTGCTGGACGAGGCAGTGGCGCAGGCGGTGCGCTGGGCGGCGAGCAGCCAGCCCGCGGGCCCGTGGAAATGGCAGTGAACCTTTCCACCCGGCAGCTCACCGACCCCGAGCTTCCGCGTCGGGTGGGTGCAGTGCTGGCGCGTCACGGTTTTGACCCGCCCCTGTTGACACTCGAGATTACCGAGACGTCACTGATGGTGGGGCCCGAGACGGCCGCGAAGGCGCTGGGCGCACTGAAGGCGCTGGGGGTGGGGCTGGCGGTGGATGACTTCGGTACCGGATACTCCAGCCTGACCTACCTGCGACAGTTCCCCATCGACGAGCTAAAGATCGACCGGACGTTCGTGTCAGGACTGGGCATCAACAGTGGGGACTCGGCCATTGTGGCCAGCTGTGTGCAGCTGGCGCATGCCGTGGGAATCAAGGCGGTGGCCGAGGGCGTCGAAACGGAAGACCAGCGGGAGGCCCTGATCGGACTCAACTGCGACCTGGCGCAGGGGTACCATTACGCCAGGCCGCTGCCAGCGGCGGAGTTGGCTTCATGGTTCGCCATGGAATCCCCCGAGCGGACGCAGACCGCTCCCGGTGCCGCAGCGCTGTAACTGCGGCACCACGGTCCTACAGGTTGATCGTGACGTCAGCCTCCTCACGGAGGCTGGTCACCAGGGTTTCCGCTGCTGCGGACTCCTTCTGGGTCTTGAGCTGCTCCTCCAGAGCCGGCTTTGCTTCCTCGAAGGGAGGAACCTCGGTCTCCTCGCCGCTCTGGGCGTTCTGCTCCTCCTGCTGGGCCACTGCCTCGTCGTAGGCAGCGGTGAGCTCCTCCTCTGATGGCGCGGTGTCCCCGGCCTCTTCCTGGATGAGCTGTTCCACCTGGACCTGGGTGGCAAGCTGGTCTTTGACTGTTGCCTCGTCCATACCCTGCTCAGCGAGCGCCGCGTAGAACTCGTCGGCCGAGCCGAGCTGGTTCGCTGCCACGAGCTCGTCGAGTGCTGCGGTGATGGCTTCATCGCTTGCCTCAAGCCCCCGCTCGCCAGCCTCCTGGACCAGCAACTCGGTGCCGATCATGCCGTCAATGGTCTGGGTTTTCAGCTCGTCCTGGTCGACGGGCTCCCCAGACATCTGGGACTGCGTTGCCGACGTTCGATATTGGGTGGTGTAGACGGACTCGAAATCTGCCTTCAGAATTTCGGTGCCGTTGACCACTGCCACCACATCGGGCACGCCCTCGAGATCGGCCTCTGGTATTTCCGGAGCCGCGTCGGGGGCTGCGCTCTCCTCGGCTGGGGCCTGCGACGTGTCGGATCCGGACTCACTGCCGGACTCGGGTGTGCCGCATGCGGACGCCACCGACACAATTCCGGCCAAGGCAATACTCAGTAACAACTTTTTGCGCACAACGTTCTCCTGCCAGATAGATAACCAACCTGCGAAGTTATCAGCTCTCTATGAGCGTTAGCTGGGCGTTACCTTCCGACGGGTGCTTCGTCGTCGGGGACTGGCCCGGCCTACCAGCCCCAGGTGCCCGGCGCTCCTTTGAACGGCCCAACGATGCGGCTGGTGATCCATCCGCCATAGAAATCGCCCTCCTGCGCTGTGACTACTTCGCCGTTGACCAGGCAGCGATCCATAGTACTTGGGTAAATTGCCACCCGGGTCTGCAGCGCCTCGAAACCCGGGGTCGGGGTCGGGTAGGTCCAGCCAGCCCGCCGTGCGCGTTGGTTCCCGCTGACGACGTCGTAATAGGCGGCCATTCCCTTGTACTCGCACAGCGACGAGCCCTCCACCGGGGCTAGCGCACCTGCAACGAAGTCGTCGATCGGCACGTAGTACACCGGTGGATGGCTGGTTTCGAGGACGCGGGCCGCGGTCGTGCTCTCAGCAATCAACTTTCCGCCAAATTCGATCAGCACCGGTTCAGGAACCTTCTCCAACCGTGGCGGGCGAGGGTAGTCCCAGACGGATTCCTGGCCGGGCCCTGGGGGTATAGGTTGCAGTCTCATAACCCAACGATAGGACGTTCAGTCATTCGGTAGGCTATTAGGGCACCTATTTCATGACTGAAAGCGGCGACAATGAAGATCAGCGTTGGGCAGTTCCGACCGGGCGGAGACGTCTCAGAGAACCTCAAGACCATGCGGGGGCTCGCCGAACAGGCGCGTTCCGAAGGGTCGGAGCTAATCGTCTTTCCCGAGGAGTCCATGTTCTCCATCGGAAAGGTGGAGGGTTCGCTGGCTCGAGCCGTGGACGAGAATTGGTCGACGTTCGTGCAGCAACTGTCGTTCATCGCAGTGGAACTGGGCATCGCTATTGTTGCCGGCGGGTATGAAGGGAGCGGCGAGGATCGCCCCTACAACACGCTGGTTCTAGTGGACGCCACGGGGAAAATCGTTGACACGTACCGCAAGCTGCACCTGTATGACGCGTTCAGCTACCAGGAGTCCACCCGGATCAAACCGGGCGACGGCGGCATCAAGGTGGTCGCGATCGGCGACCTCTCAGTGGGGCTGATGACCTGCTATGACATCCGCTTTCCGGAACAGGCTCGTGCGCTCGCCGACCGCGGGGCAGACCTGATCCTGGTGCCGGCCGCCTGGTTCAAGGGTGACCACAAAGTTGATCACTGGGAGACGCTGCTGAAGGCCCGCGCCATCGAAAACACCGTCTGGATTGCTGCCGCGGGGACCTCGAGCGGGCATACCATCGGCCACTCGGCGATCCTCGATCCGATGGGTATCCCGCAGGTGTTCCTCACCGATGAGGAGGAGGGCGTGGTCACCACTGACGTCTCCCGAAAGCGGATCGCGGACGTACGTGAATTTCTTCCAGTGCTGAAGAACCGCCGGTTCGCCCGCAATGAGGAAATCGTCGAGTCCCACTAACGGATTGACTCGATCCGTGGGTATTGCCTCCTATGGAGGCGCTCTACCCGAGGCCAGGGAACTTCCGCGCCCTGGTCCGAGAACTGGATCCCGACGGCGTGTTTGAGAACGACTTCAAGCGGCGCACAGTGAGTCCGCGCAAAAACGGCCCTGAGACAAAGCACTGCCGGTAGGGACCAGCAGACCTGAGCCTCGGGGTCGTTTCTTTAGGTTCGTGGATCGACTATTCAGCGCGGGTACGCCGGACAGCGTCCATGATGGTGGCGTCGGGGTGTTCCTCACGGTAGCGGCGCATGGTAGCGGCGTCCGCTGACCCGGGCTGGGCGCCTCCCGGCGTGGCCCGTCCCATGACGCTCGTCGAGTAGGCCCACAGCCCGAGTGCCAGGGCGACCAGGGCCAAGCCGACGAGAAGATTCGAGAAGATCACGCCAACTGTGATCCCCGCAGCGGCGAGCACCAGGATGGCGATAGGTATTAGCTTCTTCATGGTTTTCCTTTCACTTCAGTGAACAGGTTAGTTGAAGCATTCCTGCTGGATGGCAGCGATACCCAAAAGTTCGGCGCCGAGCGCAGCGAGAGCTCCGCCTGCGGTCTGCATTTTCTCGTACTGGAAGCTCGCGCCCCACATCAGCTTCACAGCCTCGGATACACCGCAGAGTTCGTTGGCAAGTTTTTTGATCGTCAGGAACTTGGCTGCCGGAAGTGCAACACCAGCGATAGCCACGGCGATAGCGCCTGAGCAGCTCAAGATGTTAGCCGCTGGTTGAACAGTGCCCCCGGAAGGCTGGGCTTGCTAGGCGGCAACCCACTGTTGAGTCGCGCTATGCCCTTGGGCAAGCACGCTGTCCGGGATCGACATGATGAAATCGAGTCCGTCAGTTAATTTGGCTGTTTCAGCTGAACTGGGAGCAGCCTGCGATTCTGCAGCGATAGTCGTCGAGCTGAGCACGGGTTGCGCAGGGGCGGCACTGGCAATTGATGCGGTACCCGCGATAAGACCGACACTCAGAAGCAGTCCGATTCCCGTTAAAGCACTCTGTCGCTTGATCATCATTTGTCTGCCTTTCGTTTAGTCCGCCTGGCGGCGTTTTCACTTCCTGCTGACTCTTCAACCCCTAATCATTTTGTGACCTTCGTCAAGGATTCGCCGTGATTGAGCGGTGAGGTCGATAAATAGTCGGGGTGGAACTCATCGGCGTGTTTGCCGTCCTAGGCCGGGCATCTTAAGCCGGGCGGATGAGGTCGTACGACTTAGGCCGTGACCTGACGCTTGGAGGAAATCACTCCCGTGTTGAAGCCGGCCAGGTTGAGCCCGCCATGGAACCGCGCGTGCTCGATCTTGATACAGCGATCCATCACCACGTTCAGCCCGGCGTCTTCGGCGTCGTGCGCCACGCCCTCGTGCCAGGATCCCAGCTGCAGCCACAGCGTCTTGGCGCCGACCGCAGTTGTTTCCTCAAGAACGCCGGGCAGGTCATCGTGTTTCCGGAAGACATCAACAATGTCGGGGACCTCGGGCAGGTCCGCGAGCGACGCATACACGGGTTGGCCCAGAATTTGTTTGGCCACCGGATTGACGAAGTACAACCGGTAGGGAGCCGACGACTGCAGGTAGGTCGCAACGAAGTACGATGCACGGGACGGCTTGTCGGATGCCCCCACAATGGCGACCGACTTCGCGCTGCGTAAGAGAGAAAGCCGTTCCGGGGCGGATGGGCCATCCCAGGTCCGTGCAGTTTGCAGATCAGCGCTCATGCAGTCACTTCCTCATGTGGAGTGGGGGTTGCTTCAAGGGTGGGAGCGGTGGCAAGGTCCAGCGCCTGGTCAATGTCCCACAGGATGTCCTCAAGGTCCTCAAGCCCCACCGAAATGCGCACCAGGTCCTCAGGGATGCCAGCGGTGACCAGCTGCTCAGCCGAGAGCTGCTGGTGGGTGGTTGAACTGGGGTGGATGACCAGCGTGCGCGCATCACCGACGTTCGCCAGATGCGAGGCTAGCTGCAGCGATTCGATGAATTTCTGCCCCGCTGCCCGGCCGCCCGTCACACCGAAGCTGAAGACCGCGCCCGGACCCTGTGGCAGATATTTGGCGGCCCGCTCAAAATGGCGATGCGAAGGGAGTCCGGCGTAGTTGACGTACTCAATCCGCTGATCGTTCTCCAACCATTCGGCCACGGCCTGCGCGTTGGAAAGGTGTTCGTCGAGTCGTTGGGCTAGTGTTTCGACGCCCTGCAGCAGCTGAAAGGCGGACATGGGTGACAGCGACGGGCCGATATCACGCAGTTGCTCGGTGCGGAGCTTGGTCAGGAACCCGTACTCGCCGAAGTTGGCCCACCACTGGATGTTGCCATAGGAGGGCACGGGGTCGGTCATTGTCGGGAACCGGCCGTTGCCCCAGTTGAACTTCCCGCTTTCGACGACGACGCCGCCGAGGGTAGTCCCGTGTCCGCCGATGAACTTCGTGGCGGAGTGGATCACAATGTCCGCCCCGTACTCGATCGGCCGGATGAGGTAGGGAGTGCTCAGGGTGGAGTCGATAATCAGCGGCACTCCGGCGTCGTGGGCGATCTTTGCCAGCCCCTGAATGTCAGCGATCTCGCCGGATGGGTTGGCAATCACCTCAGCGTAGACGGCCTTGGTGTTGTCCTGGATCGCAGCAGCATAATCGGCGGGGTCAGTGCCGGGCACGAAGGTTGTGTCGATGCCGAACCGGCGGAGCGTCACGTCGAGCTGAGTGACTGTGCCACCGTACAACTGCGATGCGGCGACAATGTGGTCCCCGGCCTGGCACAACGCTGCGAAGGTGATGAACTCGGCGCTCATCCCCGACGCCGTCGCCACCGCCCCGATCCCGCCCTCGAGAGAGGCGATCCGCTCCTCGAACGCTGCGACAGTTGGGTTGCCGATTCGTGAGTAGATATTGCCGTACTTCTGCAGTGCGAAGAGGTTGGCGGCGTCGTTCGTGTCCTTGAAGACGAAGGACGTCGTCTGGTAAATGGGTACTGCCCGGGCCCCGTGGGCCGAGTCGGGGGTGCCGCCCGCGTGAAGAGCTCGCGTGCGGAAACCGAAGCTGCGGTCAGCCATCAGACACCTGCCTTAATCTGGTCGTCAACAATGAAATCTAGGCCCTGCTTACGGGCGAGGTCCGCTTCGAGTTCGCGGACGATGGGAAGGATGTCCCTACCGAATGCCTCGACCTCCTCCTGGAAATGTAGGTAGCAGGTCAGCATCAGGTTCACGCCGATCTTCTTGTACTCGACGATGCGCTCGGCAATCTGTTCAGGAGTGCCGATGAGCTGCGTCTTGAACCCGTCGTTGTATTGGATCAGGTCCTCGAAGGACGAGTCGGCCCACATGCCCTTGCCGTCCCGGGTGGAGGCTCCGGCCTCCTGGACTGCCCCGCGGAACCCTTCGACGGCGGGCTTGTGCGCCTTGGCCACGATTTCGCGGAGCGTCTCGCGGGCTTCCTTTTCGGTGTCCCTGGCGATCACGAACCCGTTGAGCCCGAATCGCGGGTGCCGACCCGCCTCTTCGGCTGACGCCTGCACACCAGCGATGTTCTCCTTGAAACCTTCCAGATCCTTCCCATTCGAGAAGTACCAGTCGGCCACCCTGCCAGCGGTTGCCTGCGCAGCGGTCGAGTTCCCGCCGAAGAAGATCTCCGGGTGCGGCCGCCCCGGCACGTCAACGGGCGGCGGGTTGAGGGTGAAGTCGGTGATGTTGTAGTACTTGCCGGCCTGCGAGAAGTTCTTCTCGGTCCAGAGGCCGCGCAGGATCCGGATGAACTCCTCGGTCCGCACGTACCGTTCGTCGTGCTCCAGCCAGGGCAATCCGAATCCGGAGAACTCGCTCTTCAGCCAGCCCGACACAATGTTCACGGCAGCCCGCCCGCCTGAAATGTGGTCGGCGGTGATGATGAATTTGGCCAGTACGCCGGGCTGCCACATGCCGGGGTGGACGGCGGCGATCACCTTCAGCTTCTCGGTCGCGCCGAGCAGGGCCAGCGAGAATGCTGTCGCCTCGTGCTGTTTGTCAGCGCCGTAGGACGCCGCGTACCGGGTCTGCGAGAGCGCGTACTCAAAACCGGCGTTCTCGGCGATGCGCGCGAGCTTCTTGTTGTAGTCAAAGTCCCAGCCGGTGCGCTGCTCAATTGTCGACACCACCAGGCCACCGCTCACATTGGGCACCCAGTAGGCGAACTTGAGGGGTTGGGAAAGGTCAATAGCCATGCGATCCTCCATCGTGCCTGGCATTAGCACCCTAATGTCACTGCTGTAGGCAGTGGCCAGGGTTGCTGCGGTGTCAATGAGCCAGATCTCTCGTACCGCTCGGGATGGTCACCCCCAGTGTGGCAGTCCTATCCCGGTGAGCCAACATTGTTGCTCTCCGTTGCGAGTCTGCCCCTCTGGGGCAGGGAAACGAGTTGAGGCGCAGCGTCCGACCACCGGAATGGTCACAGCTGTCGGCGGACGCCTGCCTCCCGGGCTATGCCTTCGACTTGTTCGCCCATGTCATCGACCAGCGGTTTAGTTCCTGTTCCGCGGCGCAGGAGTGGGAACTGGATCGGTCCGCCAGCCTCTTCAGTCTCGAAACCGATCGCAGCGTAGATTGCCAAGGCACCGAGGGCAAAGCCGAAGAGTCCGGCGGCCATTTCCCACCCATCGGCACCGGTCAGGTGGGCGACGCCGGTCATGGCGAAGCGCAGTGCGGACCCGGTCAGCACGGCTGCGGCAACCAGCTTGCCTTTGGCGCCCAGCACGGGAGCGACCATGGTTGCCGCCGAGGTAATCAGGAGGACCCCCAGGCTGGGAATCGACGCCCCGTCCGGAGTGGCCAGCATTGCCACTGCAATAACGGCCCACGTGCCGGCAACCATTGCCATCCCGGTGCCTGCGATGGGATCGCGGGCGCCAAAGCCGATGATGGAGGAAAACAGCTGCAGCGGCACAGTCAGAACCAGGATCGCCAGCGTGATGATGAGTTCCTCGTCGGCCGGAATCAGTCCTACCTGCAATGCGCTGACCCCGATGGTTGCCACTGCCAAGGCCATGAACGCCAGCGGTAGCGGGGTTCCCGTGGGCCGAAGCACTATGCGGGTAATGGCCAGTCGATCCTCGCGCCGCTTCTGTTCATCCTTGTCAACGCTCATAGTCTTACCTGACCACACACGCGCCAGGACGGACAAACACGCCGCCCGGACGGTGAGGTGGGCCAGGTGGCACCCCCGGAACGAGGCCCTTCGGTCGCCACAGGACCCCTGCGACAGTCAGCGAAGGGCTGGGGCGGGTGGTGTCCGCGCGGCGAGGGCCGCAGCGATTCCGGGCACGCAGGCCTCGTTCTGCAGGGACGTGGTGTCACCCAGTGTCTTGTCCTCGAACAGTTGGGTCAGGAGCCGCCGCATGATCTTGCCGGAACGGGTTTTGGGGACGTCTTCGACGACGACGACGGCGGCGGGCCTGGCGATCGGCCCGATCACCGTCGCGACGTGGTCCCGAAGGACCCGGGTCACCTCGTCCTGGGGAAGGTCGCCAGGACCGGATGGGCCGGAGAGCACGACGAAGGCGGCAATGGCGTGCCCGGTCCGCGGGTCAGCGACCGGGCAGACGCCCGCCTCGACTACCCATGGGTGAGCCACTAACGCGGATTCGACCTCAATGGTGGAGAGCCTGTGACCAGACACATTGAGGACGTCGTCGACCCGCCCGAGGATCCACGTGTCGCCGTCCTCGTCGTGCCGTGCGCCGTCCCCGGCCAGGAACCAGCCCTGCGCCGCAAACTTTCGCCAGTAGGAATCCAGGTAGCGCTGCGGGTCTCCCCAGACTGTTCGTGCCATGGCCGGTCCGGTCCGGTCGACCACGATCAGTCCCTGTTCGCCGGATGGTACCGGCTCACCGGCGTCGTCAACTATTCGGGTACTGACTCCTGGGAGGGCGCGGGAGGCGCAGCCCGGCTTGAAGGAGGTGTCGGTGGGGCGCGGGGACAGGATGGTGGCACCGGTTTCGGACTGCCACCAGGTGTCGACGACGGGCGCTGTACCCGACCCGAGGTGTTCCCTGAACCACCGCCAGGCCTCCGGGTTGGTCGCCTCACCGACTGTTCCGAGCAGCCGGATCGAGGAGATGTCGTAGCCAGCCGGCACGCCGTCAGGGAACCAGCCCATCAGCGACCGGATAAGGGTGGGCGCCGTGTAGTAGCTGGTCACGCGGTAGCGTTCGATGATTTCGAAGTGCCGTCCCGGGTGCGGCGTGTTGGGCGTGCCCTCGAAGATCACCTGGGTGGCACCGTTGGAGAGCGGCCCGTAGATCTCGTAGGTATGGGCGGTCACCCACGCGAGGTCAGCGGTGCACCAGTGGACATCCCGCTCCCGCCGGGCAGGCTCAGGGTGGCTGAACAGGTACTCAAAACTCCACGACGCCTGGGTCAGGTACCCACCGGAGGTGTGCACCAGGCCCTTTGGTTTACCGGTGGTGCCGGAGGTATACATGATGAACAGAGGGGTCTCGGCGTCGAACGCCTCGGGGACGTGGTGCGGGGAAGCGGCACCAACCGCTTCATGCCACCAGACATCGCGGCCATCGGTCCATTGGACGTCGTCGCCGGTGCGGCGGACCACGAGGACGTGCTCAATGCTGTTCTGCCCGGATACCGCTTTGTCAGCGTTGGCCTTGACGGGCACCGCTGTACCCCGGCGGTACTGCCCGTCGGTGGTGACCAGTAATTTCGCGCCGGTGTCTTCTACCCGGAACCGGAGGGCTTCTGCCGAGAACCCCCCGAACACCAGTGAATGGACCGCGCCGATCCGGGCGCAGGCCAGGGTGATGACTATGGTTTCCACTAGGACGGGTAGGTAGATGACCACCCGGTCGCCCTGGTCGATCCCGAGATTCAGCAGCGCGTTGGCGGCGCGGGACACCTCTGCCTGTAATTGGATGTAGGTGACTGTCCGTCGGTCGCCTGGCTCGCCCTCGAAGTGCAGGGCTACCTTGTCGCCGAACCCTGCGTCGACATGCCGGTCAACGCAGTTGTAGGCCACGTTGAGGCGGCCGCCGGCGAACCACTCGATCGTTGGGACGGTGAGGTCGCCGTCGGCACCGTCGGTGACCGGCCGGGCTGGTTCGAAGCTGTGAACTGTTGACCATTCGGTGGCCCACTCGAGCCGGTGTGCCGCCCGATCCCAGAACGCCAACCGGTTGGCGTCGGTGAGCTGGCCGGCTTCCTGCAGGCTCAGGTCCATCGTCGCACCGCCCACTTCTCAGCGACCCCCAAAAGAGCGTCGGTGCTCTTGCCGATGACTGCCAGCAGGATGATCGCGAGGAAGATCCTGTCTACCCGCCCGTTGTACTGCGAATCGGTGAGCAGATACCCGAGGCCCAGCGAGGAGGCAATGAGTTCGGCGGCGACCAGGAACAGCCACGCCTGGGCGAGGCCCAGCCGCAGACCGGAGAAGACCGAGGGAATCACCGCAGGGAGCTGCACTGTGGTCAACAGCTTGAATCCGTTCAGCCCGAACGCCCTGCCAGCCTCCACCAGGTTCCGGTCAACATGGCGCAGGGCGAGGTACACGGTGGTGAAGACTGGGAAGAAAGCGCCAATGAGGATCAGCGTGACCTTCGAATCTTCACCGATCTTCATCCACAGGATCAGCAGTGGCACCCAGGCCAGCGATGGGACGGCCCGCAGCGCGCCGATGGTCGGCGCCAGCAGGGCGTCGGCGATCCGCGACAGTCCCACCAGCGACCCGATGGTCAGGCCAAGGGTTGCGCCGAAGGTAAAACCAAGGAGCACCCGTTGGGTGGAGATACCGATGTGGGTCCATAGTTCACCACGCTGGATCAGCTCGACGGCCGCGTTGAATACCGCCGCGGGTGGTGGGACCTGGACGGCGCTGAACGGGCCGATTACCGAGTTCAACTGCCAGAGGGTGAGAATCAGCCCGGGGAGGATCAACCCGAGGAGCAGACGCACCCAGCTGCGCTGCAGCAGGCCGGTGTGGGACCATCCATGCGCCGGTCCGCCACGGCTAGGCGGCGGCTGTGCAGGCCCAGCAGTTGCCACGGTAGAGCCTCCGGCCGTGTCCACGCCACTAACACTCTTCTCGTCAACGTACGGATTCCCGACGCCCGTCATGAGGAGGCCTCAATAGCCGTGGGATCCGCGTTACTCACCAGGGAGTCGTCAAAGAGGGTGTCCAGCGCTTCGTCAATTTGTTCCTGGCTGGAGACGTCACCGGATTCGACGAATACCGGGCCGATCTTCTCCAGCACAGCCCGCTGTGCCTCGCCCGGGGCTGGATCGATGTCCAGGTTGGTGCGGTCAATGATGACCGCATTGGCGATCTCGACGTCGATCCCTGCCACCTCGGCGAGGATCTCGGCCGTCTCCTCAGGGTTTTCAGTGGCCCATTCACGGGCCTTTTCATAGGCGTTCACGACGGTCTGGGCCAGCTCGGGACTTTCCTCGAGGAAGTCCTCGGTGGCGTTCAGGAAACCGTAGGTGTTGAAGTCGATGTCCCTGAAGAAAAGGGTGGCGCCGTCCTGCTCGGCTGAAGCCATGATCGGGTCGAGGCCGGACCAGGCGTCGACCGACCCGTTCGCCAGGGCAGCCCGCCCGTCGGCGTGCTGCAGGTTCTGAACTGTCACCTCGGACGGATCGATTCCGCCGGCTTCGAGGGCCTGCAGCAGGAAAAAGTACGGGTCGGTGCCTTTGGTCGCGGCAATGGACTTGCCGCGCAGGTCTTCGATCTCCTGGATGTCGGAGTTTTCGTTGGTCACCAGGGCAGCCCATTCCGGCTGGGAGTAGATGTCGATCGTCTTGATGGGCGAGCCGTTGGACCGGGCAAGCAGAGCTGCTGAACCGGCTGTGGAGCCGACGTCGATGGCTCCCGCCCGCAGTGCCTCGTTGGCCTTGTTGGACCCGGCGGATTGGATCCAGTTGACTGTCACGTTCTGGTCAGCCAGCTCATCCTCCAGCCACCCCTGCTCCTTGATTACCAGGCTCAGCGGGTTATAGGTGGCGAAGTCGATGTTCAGCTCTCCGCCAGCGGCGCCAGCTGGTCCGGCGGCGTCCTCACCGGCCATGCAGCCCGTCAGCGAAAGGGAGACGACGGCGGCGAGTGAAGCGACGCACAGGACTGGGCGGCGGGAGCGGGAGGCGGGGTGGCTGGTCATGAGGGTCCTTAGGGTGAGACAAATCGTTCAGGACGACTTGCGTGAGAGGAAGAATGCGTTGGGTGGGCGACGCGGACGGCACGGAGGCCGCAGGTGCAGCAGGGCAGGGGGATGCGGGGGAGCCCGAAGGGCAGGAGCTGGCCTGGCCTAGTGGCCAGTAACCCCAAGGGAGGTCAGCAGGGAGCTGCGCATTCGGCCCAGATCGGCTGAGTTGCGGCTGCGGGGGCGCTGACCCGGAACGGTGAGCACCTCGGTGATCGTCGCGCCGGGCAAGTCCGCATCGGAACCGAGGACGATGATGCGGTCTGCCAGTTGCAGCGCTTCGTCGACATCGTGGGTCACGAGCAGGACGGTGGTGGGCTGGGCACGGTGGATATCGAGGAGCAAGTCCTGCATTTTGATCCGGGTCAGGGCGTCGAGCGCTCCGAACGGTTCGTCGAGAATGAGGACCCCTGGGTTGCGCGCCAGTGCACGTGCCAGAGAGGCACGCTGCGCCATTCCCCCTGACACTTCCCGCGGCCGGTGTTTGGCGAACGCGTCGAGCTCCACGAGGTGTAGCAGCTCAGCTACCTTGGTCTTGCCCTCGCTGGCGCTGGACGCTTTCGGTAAGCCGATGGCCACGTTGGCCTGCAGCGTGTGCCAGGGCAGGAGCCGTGGTTCCTGAAACGCCACTGCGCACCGTTCGTTGATGCCGTGGACTTCGATACCGTCAATCAGTACTGACCCGGCGTTGAGTGCATCCAGTCCTGCGGCCGCTCTGAGCAGCGTTGATTTTCCGCAGCCGCTGGGGCCTAGGATAGCGAGGACTTCGCCGGCGCTGACCTCGAAGTTGATGTCCCGCAGGACCGTGCGCCGGTCGGAGCCCGATCCGAAGCTGCGGCCCAGTCCTGCGAAGGTCACATTGAGAGCCTGCTTGGTGGGCACAGCAGCAGTTGAGCGTGGTGATGCCAGAACGGTCATAGGATTATCTCCATCGGTCCTGGCGGTAGCACCCTACTGTCACCGGTTTTCCGCTGCACTCATGCTCTGCAGGTGGTCAGCCGGATGGCCAGGGTTGCTGCGGCTTCATCGATCCAGGTCTCTCGGCCGCTCGGGATGGTCAAGAACCACTAAACTCCTGTTCACGGGTTCATCGCAAGTGCTGGCGTAACAATCCGACCGATTGCAGCGAAAGGTGCGCCACTATGTCACAAAGCAACGATCCTGAAGTAATCCGCACACTCCTCACCACGCCCGCCCGCTGGGCGGTGGTCGGGCTCTCCAATAACCCCCGACGCGCGGCGCTCGGGGTCTCCAGGTTCTTGATTGATCACCTCGGGATGGAGGTGATCCCGGTCAGCCTCAAGGGCGACGAGGTTCACGGTCGGACCGGGTACCGGCGGTTGGACGACATCCCAGGAACTATCGACGTTGTCGACTGTTTTGTGAATTCGTCGAAGGTGGGCGCGGTAGTGGATCAGGCCATCGAGGTGGGGGCAAAGGCGGTCTGGCTGCAGCTCGGTGTGATCGATGAGGCGGCTGCCGCCCGCGCGGCATCAGCTGGCCTCGCCGTCGTTATGGACACCTGCCCGGCGATCGAAGCGCCGCGACTCGGGCTGTAGGCTACATCTTCTGGTAGCGGGACCGGATCACCATGAAGACGCCGTAGGCGATCAGGCCAACTGCTATCACGCCAAGAATCCACGCACCGTAGGGCTGGCCCTGCAGGGACTTCAGGGCGCCGTCCAGGCCGGTGGACTCCTCGGGATCATTCTGGAGCGTTGCAACGATGAACAGCAGGCCCAACACCAGCAGAGCCGCTCCCTTGGCGACATAGCCGATCATGCCGAGGCGGACCACCGCGGTGCCGGCGCCTTTGCCGGGCAGTCCCGACAGGTTCTCCCGGAATTTCCTGGTTACGCCGCTGTAGATGAAGTATCCACCGACCACCATCACTGCTGCTCCGACCGCTATCAGCAGGAACGAGCCTGCGGGGTTGGACATGAGGGAGGCGCTCACGTTCTGGGTGCTTTCGCTGCTGTCACTGCTGCCACCCGCAGCGTAGGTGGCGAAGGTGCCACCGATGACGCCGTAGGTCACCCCTTTGGCCGCGTTCTTGGCGCGGAACTTGAGCTTGTCGGAGTCCTTCATTCCGTGGGCGCCGAAGAACACCTCGCTGAGCATGAAGAGGGCTAGGGCGATCGATCCGATCGAGCAGGCCCACAAGAGCAGCGAGCCGCCGGGCCCGTTCCCCAGGGCGCTGATCGCACCACTTTGGTCAGCACTGCCGGACCCGCCCATCGCTACCCGGAGCGCGATCACGCCGATCAGGAGGTGCAGCAGCCCGGCCGCAATGTAGCCTGCCCTGGCGGCGATTTCGAAGGCCTTGGAATCCGATACGTCTTCGGCGGCGTCGGCTGCCTTGCCGGCCTGGCGTTTTGCCTCGCTCATGGTGCTCTCCTGCAGTTGGTGTCCTCCCATCCTGCCATTCTTTGGCGGTACGCTCACTCTATGGAAGCAGCTGTTCTGCGGGATTTGTGCCTGGGGCTGCCGGGTGCGTTCGAGGACTTCCCCTTTGGCCCCACAGCCTCGGTGTTCAAGGTGAAAGCGCCGGGGGGTGTTGCGAAGATGTTTGCCCTGTCCGATCTATCGGACGTGGCATTGTCAATCAGCCTGAAGTGTGAACCTCAACTGGCGGAACAGCTGCGAGCCGCGCACCCGGAGATTGTGGGCGCCTACCACCTGAATAAAACACACTGGAATGGTGTGTCGTGTACCGGTAGCCTCCCGGACCCGATGATCCGCGACATGATTGAGGATTCCTACGACCTCGTGGTGGCATCGCTGCCGGTGCGAGACCGCGCGACGCTCGGCTGGAGCAGATGGGCAGCAGAAGATGACACCTAATTTTACGTATGAGCCAGTTGGACTGAGCCAGCGGGGCGAATCCCTACCCGGTTATCGCACGGTCAGCCGGCGGGCTCGCGTGGGAACAGGGTACACAGCCTACGCACGGCTCGCCGAGGGGATCCTGTCCTGGCAACTGCACCGCGGCGCCGGGCTAAGCGTTCCGGCAGGCCAGGCCCGTGCAGTCGTTGGCAGCGATGTGGTGCCAGCCTTTGGTGTTGGTCGGCTCCGGCTGCCGGCGCCATGTCGGGTTGTCTGGACCGAAGAACCGGTTGATAACGACCACGCCGGTGGGGCGCAGCGGGCCGGGTTTGGGTATGGCACGCTGCCGGGCCACCCCGAACGCGGAGAAGAGGCTTTCATCGCTGTACTAGCGCCGGACGGGGCTGTCTACTTTGAAGTGTTCGCCTTCAGCCGGCACGCCAACTGGTTCTTTGTCCTGGGCGCCCCCGTAGCCCGGTTCTGCCAGGAGCTCGTGACCCGCCGGTACCTCGCTACCGCGCAACGGCTGGCCCGCTAGTTTCCGACCCGATTCCGGCAAACGCCCCTGAAATATCGGGCGCGGCTGCCGGTATCGGGTTCGGCTGCCGGTATCGGGTGCGGCGGAGCGCTAGGCGAAGTGGTCGGGCAGGGTGGCCTCGTGAGCGGTGCGCAACTCTCCAAGTGGCAGGGTGAAGTGTCCCTGCACGTCCAACGCGCCGTTCTCAGCATCGACTACACCAATTCTGAGGTGCGGGTAGTTGCGTGCCGTGCACATGTCGTTGAACCGTACCTCCTCGGAACGGGCAACGCTGACGATTGCGCGCCCCTGCGATTCGGAGAACAGTGCGGTGAACGGGTCGACGCCGTCGCGCTCGCAGAGCTCGTCAATCCCGATCCGGGCGCCAACGCCGAAGCGCAGTGCTGCCTCGGACAGCGCTGCGGCCAGCCCTCCCTCGGAAAGGTCATGTGCTGCGTCGATCATGCCGTCACGGGATGAATTGACCAGGATGGCAGCGAGGGTTTTCTCAGCAGTCAGATCAGCCACAGGGGGTTGCCCGCCCAGGTGCCCGCGGAGGTTGGCCCACTCGGAGCCGTCCAGCTCGTTACGGGTGGTGCCCAGCAGGTAAATGGCCTGGCCGTCATCACGCCAGCCCGAGGGGGTGCGGCGGGCGACGTCGTCGAACACGCCCAAGACTCCGACCACCGGCGTCGGGTGGATGGCAACGCCGCCCGTCTGGTTGTAGAGGGACACATTGCCGCCGGTGACCGGGACGCCGAGTTCGTGGCAGGCGTCGGCTAGGCCGCGCACAGTTTCGGCGAACTGCCACATCACCTCGGGATCCTCGGGGGAGCCGAAGTTCAGGCAGTCGGTGACGGCCAATGGCTTGGCGCCGGTGGTGGCGACGTTGCGGTAAGCCTCGGCGAGGGCCAGACGGGCGCCCTCGTAGGGGTTGAGGTAGGAGTAGCGGCCGTTGGCGTCGGTGGAGATGGCAACGCCGAGGCCCGTTTCCTCATCCACCCGCACCACTCCGGCGTCGTCGGGCATCGCGAGAGCGGTATTTCCCTGCACAAAGCGGTCGTACTGGTTGGTGATCCAGTCCTTTGAACACATGTTCGGTGCTGCCATAAGTTCCAGGACCGCTGCGCGCAGCGCATCGCCGTCCGCTGGCCGGTCACCATCGAACGTGTCCTCCTGGAGCGCATCGAGCCAGGAGGGCCGGTGGAAAGGGCGGTTGTAGACGGGGCCGTCGTGGGCGACGGTGCGGGGATCGACGTCGACGATCTTCTCGCCGTCCCACTCGATGATGAGGCGGCCGGTGTCGGTGACCTCACCAAGCCAGGAGTACTCGACGTTCCACTTCTCCATGATCGCTTCGAACGCCGCAGTGTTGGCAGGGGTCACAACTGCCATCATGCGTTCCTGCGACTCGGACATCAGGATCTCACCGGGTGTCAGTGACGGATCGCGCAGCAGTACATCGGTCAGTTCCACGTGCATGCCGCCATCGCCGTTGGACGCCAGCTCGGACGTGGCGCAGGAGATGCCGGCGGCACCGAGATCCTGGATGCCCTCAACCACCGAGGCTTTGAACAGTTCGAGGCAGCACTCGATGAGTACCTTCTCGGCGAATGGGTCGCCCACTTGGACGGCCGGGCGCTTGGATGGCTTGTCGGCATCGAATGACTCCGACGCCAGCACTGACGCGCCGCCAATGCCGTCTCCACCGGTGCGGGCACCGAAGAGCACCACCTTGTTGCCTACACCTGAGGCGTTGGCCAGGCGGATGTCCTCATGGCGCAGGACACCCACGGCCAGTGCGTTGACCAGCGGGTTTCCCTGGTAAACGGAGCCGAACACCACTTCGCCGCCGATATTCGGCAGGCCCAGTGAGTTGCCGTACCCGCCAATACCCGACACGATGCCGTGCACCAGCCGTGGGGTGTCGGGGTGGTCGATCGCACCGAACCGCAGCGGATCCATGATTGCCACCGGGCGGGCGCCCATCGAAATAATGTCGCGGACAATGCCGCCGACTCCGGTCGCGGCACCCTGGTACGGCTCCACGAAGGAGGGGTGGTTGTGGGATTCCACCTTGAACGTAACGGCCCAGCCATCGCCGATGTCGACGACGCCGGCGTTCTCACCGATACCCACGAGGAGGTGTTTCTTCATGGCATCGGTGACCTTGTCGCCGAACTGCTTGAGGTGCACTTTGGAGGATTTGTAGGAGCAGTGTTCGCTCCACATCACCGAGTACATGGCCAGCTCGGCTGCGGTGGGACGACGGCCGAGAATCTCGACCACCCGGTCGAACTCGTTTTCCTTCAACCCAAGAGCGGCCCAGGGGAGTTCCAGTTCCGGGGTATCGGTGGCATGGGCAACCGTGTCGATGTTGAACTTCCGGGATTCGGAGGGTGCGGGGGCAGCGGAGCTATTGAGCGTCACTAATTAACCAGCTTCTTCAGTACAGAGGTGAATATTCCCAGGCCGTCGGTGCCACCGCGGACACCGACCTGTCCGGCGGCCGAAGAGTCAGGACCAAAACCGGCTTCAACTGCGTGTTCGGGATGCGGCATGAGGCCCACCACGTTCCCGGCAGCGTTCGAGATCCCGGCAATGTCGCGGCGCGACCCGTTGGGGTTGTCGCCGACGTAGCGGAACACCACCCGGCCCTCGCCCTCCAGCTCGTCGAGGGTCCGCTCATCAGCGACAAACTGTCCGTCCTGGTTTTTCAGCGGGATGATGATTTCGTCGCCGGCTGCGTAGGAACTGGTCCAGGCGGTAGCGGAGTTCTCGACGCGCAGGCGCTGGTCGCGGCAAAGGAAGTGAAGGTGGTTGTTCTTGATCATCGAGCCAGGCAGCAAGTGCGCCTCGGTGAGGACCTGGAAGCCGTTGCAGATGCCAAGCACCGGTAAGGCATCGCGGCCACCGGAGGCGGCCATGGTGATCTGTTCCATCAGGGGAGCGAACCGGGAGATGGCACCGGCCCGAAGATAGTCACCGTAGGAAAAACCGCCGGGGACGACGACGGCGTCCACGCCTTGCAGATCGTGCTCGCCGTGCCAGAGGGGGACTGAGATGCCGCCGGCGAGCCGCACAGCCCGCGCCGCATCGCGGTCATCGAGCGAGCCGGGAAAGGTGACAATCCCGACCCGCACGGAGTCGAGTGTGGTGGCTTCCGGCCTCACTGCTCGCCCTCGTTGGTTTCGGGGAGAACCTCAACGCGGGTGACGTCCTCGATGACCGGGTTCGAGAGGAGTGTGCTGGCCGCTGTCCTGGCCTGCTCCAGCACTTCCTCGGTCACCTCACCGGCGACGGTGAGTTCGAATCGTTTGCCTTGGCGGACCCCAGTGAACCCGGTAAAGCCCAGCCGGGGCAACGCGCCAGCAATGGCCTTTCCCTGCGGATCAAGGATTTCAGGCTTGGGCATGACGTCAACAACTATCCGGGGCATCCGGTTACTCCTGGGCTCAAGGTGCGTTAAATGCAGTAGCTCCGGAGGTGCCGTCTCACGCTGAGAAATATGGTGAATCCAGCGCTCCGCGAGCTTGCCCTACCAGTCTAACGGGGATCACCCACCACCGGTGATTTCGCCCGGAGGGCACTGGCGGCACTGTTACAGGGTGCCCGTGCCGCCGGGGGTTCCAAGTACCGGCTCGAACATCGCCCACCGGTCAATCTCGCAGCCATTCTGACGCGAGAAGGTGGCGTTGACCTCGTCCCCGTCCACGATCCCGGTCACGACGGCGGTCTCCGGACCCCCGTACATTTGGGTGCACATGACATTGGCATCGGGCTCGGCCATGATCACATCACCGTGGGCCATGAGCACCTCGCAGGCCGCAGCGGGATCCTCTAACTCCGACTCGCCGACCGGTTCGCCGTTGGTGCAGGCCAGCTCGTAGGTGATGGGTTCGACGCCGTCGCCGGCGGTGACCACCACAGTGAGCTGGGAGTCGGCGGCGGGTTCCGCGCTGGCGGATGCCGACGGCTCGGGTGCTGTCGGCGATGTTCCGCCGCTTTCGGCGCCGCAGCCGGTGAGCGCCAGCAGAAGGATGCCGGAGCCGACCAGGAGATTCGCTGGTGTCAACGAGCGCCGGGAAAGGTGTTCGCGAATCATCGGATCTCCTTCGCCTGCGGGTGGCAACCCCGCCATGGATACTGTAAAGACCTGCGCTGGGGCCGGTCACTAGCTCAACGAGGACAGTCCTTGGGAGGGTTCCAGGTTCTCCAAAGCGGTACCTAATCGTTGCCGAAGCTCCTGGGATTCTTCAGAAAATCCACGCTGCAATCGGGAGTACTCAGCGCGGCCCTCGGGACGTTCGATGCGGATCGGCGCATAGCCCCAGGCGCCCAGATCGTAGGGCGATGCCCGCATATCCATCGCCCGGATCCGCCACGCCAGTTCGAAGCAGTCCATCACCAGGTCGCTCGGAAGCAGGGGAGTGAGCTTATAGGCCCACTTGTAGAGGTCCATGTTGGCGTGCAGACAGCCGGGCTGTTCCAGGTCCCGTTGGGTTTCACGGGTGGGTTGAATCATGTTCAGGGGTGTTGCCTGCGGAGTGTAGAAACGGAACGCGTCAAAGTGGGTGCAGCTGATCCTGCTGTCCTCCACGACCTGATCGGTACCGCCGGCGCCCAGGCGGAGCTCGAGGTACTCATGGCGCACGCCGTTGACCTGCGATCGGTAAGCCATCGCCCACTCGTGCAACCCGAAACAGCCCAGCTGTGCCCGCCGGGCCTGGGTGCGGCGGACAATAATCGCCGCAAACTCCAGGGCTTCGACCCGGTCCCGACGGAACCCGTTCACGTCCGCAGTGACGGCTTCATCCTTGGCCGTCAGGGAGAGCTCATCACACTCTGCGGCGGTGAGCCGTCGATAGTGCTTCCAGGCGGCGCGCTCCGCGGCCTCCGGCCCGGTGAGTACGACGCCGGCACCGGGGTGCCATCGAGCCAGCGGACCGGGTTTTTGAGTGTAGTAAGTGAACAGGAAGTCCTCCACCGGGTGTTTCTCTCCGGCGGCTCGACGCTCAAGGTAGGGCCGCGAAAACGGTACTACCCTGTCCCGATGCGCCGCCGCAGCGGCGAGCCACTCGTCCCGCGAGGGCACGGTCAGGGAGCTCGACCGGTTCATGGTTGGCTCAGTGGTGGTTGGACTGCTCACCCGTCAAGTGTCTCACCGGGGCCCCGGTCTGCCGAAGTGTCCGAGCCGTCAGCCAGGGAGGATAATGGTAAATGGACATCTCGTTCGAGCAGCACGCGCGGAAGGAACACGATGGCTGAAAAGCCCAGTTTTGTGCACCGGTTCATGAGGACGACCGGCCGGGCGCGAGCGATCTTCGGTCCAGCGCAGAGTAGCTCGTTGGACCACCCGATGACCAAGGAGAACCAGGCCTCGCTGAAAGAGCGCGAAGCTGATGCATCCCAATGGGAAACGGTGAAGCGGCCGAACGGCAGCACCTACGTTGTGCCGAAAAGTTAGCTGATCGCCCCACCTCGACAGACGCGACAGTGAGAGTGGATTTCAAGAAGCAGATCAACACCTACCGCGCACCCCGCGGCGACATCGAACTTGTCAGGGTCCCGGCGATGAAGTTCCTCATGATCGATGGCCGCGGAGACCCGAACACCTCGAATGCTTTTGCTGACGCTCTGGCGACGGTCTACCCGGTTGCCTACAGATTGAAGTTCCTCAGCAAGGTCGACCTCGGCAGCGATTACGTAGTGATGCCGCTGGAAGCACTGTGGTGGTCAGCAGATATGGACACGTTCACTACCTCGCGGGACAAGTCCCGGTGGGACTGGACCATGATGAACATGGTCCCCGATCGGATCACTGACGACCATTTCGACGCCGCCAGGCAGGCAGTCGAGCGCAAGGGCAGCGCCCCGGTCCTGAGCGCTCTGCGACTCGAACGGTTCGATGAGGGTCGAGCCGCACAGACCTTGCACATCGGGTCTTATGACGCCGAAGGGCCAGTGCTCGAGGCGATGCACCGCCAGTTCATCCCAGCCCACTCGCTAACGATGACCGGCAAGCACCATGAGATTTATCTCAGCGATTCCCGTCGGACCGCTGCCGACAAGTTGAAGGTAATTCTTCGCCAGCCAGTCTTCTGATGCCGACAGTTCAGGAACCGAAGAGGCGGCGCCTTTTCCGGGTTTCGGCCGTAAAATTGACCTCAGGGCATCTTGACGAAAGAAGGCGGTTCGAATGAGTAATCCCACCAAGGGGTCACCGCGAAAGTGGTTGAAGAACCCTGCCAAAGTGTTCATGGGCCCGGCGGATCGGAGTGATCCGAGCCTCCCTGTGGTTCATCGGCACGACGAATTTGAGGAGGCGTCCGACGCTGACCTTGCCGGGTTCGAAGTGGAGGAAGACTCGGAGGGTCACCACTACGCGGTGCGGAAAGAGCACCCAACGGTACCCCCGCCCGAGCCGCCGATGAGGTACCCCGACTTCTCAGGCAAGAAGGCCCTTCACACCGAGGATTAGCGCCCGGTCCCTGCGTGGATTGTCGCCACCGTCTCGCCGTCCAGATCGAACGCCGCGTGGACGGCGCGGACCGCGCTATCGAGCAGGTCTGCGTCGGTGACCACTGAGATCCGGATCTCAGACGTGGAGATCATATCGATATTCACGCCAGCATCGGAGAGTGCCTTGAAGAACCGGTATGACACCCCGGGGTTCGACCTCATTCCTGCTCCAATCAGCGACAGTTTGCCGATCTTCTCGTCATAGTCGACACTTTCATACCCCACGCGATCCTGGGCAGCTTTTAGGGCAGCGAGTGCTTCAGAACCCTCAACAATCGGGAGGGTGAAGGAGATGTCAGTGCGACCGGAGCCGTGCGTGGAGACGTTCTGCACAATCATGTCGATGTTGGAGTGAGCCCCAGCGACGATACCGAAAATTTCGGCGGCCTTGCCGGGGATGTCAGGCACACCCACCACAGTGACTTTCGCTTCTGAACGGTCGTGGGCGACGCCCGAGATGATGGGTTGTTCCATGGGATCTCCCTCTTGAATCTTGATGTGGTCGTCAGGGCTGGGCAGCACCCAGGTGCCTTCCTGGTTACTGAAGGAGGACCGCACGTGCAGCCGCACCCCGAACCGCCGCGCGTATTCAACGCTGCGCAGATGCAGGATCTTCGCACCCGATGCCGCCATCTCGAGCATTTCCTCACTGGAAATCTGATCGATCTTCCGGGCACTCGGAACCACCCGCGGATCAGCGCTGTAAATGCCGTCGACGTCGGTGTAGATTTCGCATACATCAGCCTTGAGTGCCGCTGCCAGGGCCACCGCGGTCGTGTCAGACCCACCACGACCCAGCGTGGTGATGTCATTGCTTTCCCGGCTCATGCCCTGGAACCCTGCGACGATAGCGACGTCGCCGCGGTCGATGGCAGTCTTGATCCGATGCGGTGACACGGAAATGATGCGCGCGCGGCCGTGAATGGCATCGGTGATCATGCCGGCCTGGCTGCCGGTGAACGATTGAGCCGAGGCGCCGAGACCGTAAATCCCCATGGCCAGGAGAGCCATCGAAATGCGCTCCCCAGCGCTCAGAAGCATGTCCATCTCGCGGGGGTTCGCGACGGCGTCGTTGGACACCTGGGCTGCCAGATCGAGGAGCTCATCGGTGCTGTCGCCCATTGCAGAAACGACAACAACCACTTGGTGGCCAGCGTGCTGGGTGTGAACGATCCGTTCCGCGACGCGCTTGATTCCGGCGGCGTCCCCCACTGAGGAGCCACCAAATTTCTGGACGATCAAGGCCATGCGCACGCTCGCTGACGGATTTTTAGGTGATGCCGGGCGACACCTTTGGCGCTTCGGTTGACGGTCCAAGTTTAGCCCCGTCGCTTTTGTGGCAGCCAATTGCGTGTCTGATTGTTCCGTCGGGATGCGATGGGGGTGACCTAAGTCGCATAGTGTTCACGTTATGAACAACGAGTATGGGGGAATCGTTGCCAGGGGGATCGCACGGAGTTTCGGCTCCGTCGCGGCCATCAGGCACATCGACTTTGACGCGCCACCCGGGGAGGTGACAGCGCTGATCGGGCCCAATGGCTCGGGCAAGACCACTTTGCTCCTGATCCTGGCATCACTCCTGGCACCGGATACCGGGACGCTCACCGTCGGTGGGGCGGACCCGATGCAGGACGCAGCGGCGGTGCGGCGCCGGGTCGGATGGATGCCCGACACCCTGGGCGTCTGGGAGTCGCTGACCACCACCGAGATATTGACCACCATGGGGTCGCTCTATGGGATGGCGGTTGACCGGCGTCGGGATCGTGCAGCTGAGTTGCTTGCAGCCGTCCGGCTGGAAGAGTTCGCTGACAAGCCGGCGCGAGTGCTGTCCCGGGGGCAGCAGCAACGGCTAAGCCTGGCCAGGGCGCTGATCCACGATCCGGCGGTGCTCTTGCTGGACGAGCCGGCGTCTGGTCTGGACCCCGGCTCCAGAGTGGAACTTCGATCAACCCTGCGCTCGCTGGCGGACCAGGGGAAGACGGTAGTTGTCTCAAGCCATGTGTTGTCAGAGCTGGACGAGATCGCTGACCGCGCCGTGTTCATTAACCGAGGAGAGTCTGTCAAGAACCAGACCCTCGACGAGGCAGGCACCCAGATCCGCCGGTACTACATCCAAGCGGATCCGATGCAGCCACTAGCTGACGCGCTAGCCAGCCATGGCGTCCAGTTCGAGGAGCGGGGCGATTCCCGACGGGCCGAATACCAGGTGCTGGTCAGCAGCACCGATCAGGCAGCGTGGCTTCTTAGGACGCTGGTTCTTGCCGACGTCGCCGTTACTGCCTTCGCACCGGCTGGCGGAGCACTCGAAGAAACCTACATGAGCCTGGATACGGAAAGACAATGAGTACCTCAATCACTGAGCAGCCGGGCTCTACCGGTGCGTCCTCCGACCTTGCCCTGACCTACTGGGGCGGAGCGAAGGCAGTGTTCGGTCTCGAAATGCGGCAGCGGCTGCGGGCCCGGGCTTGGTACATCATGCTCATCGTCTGGTTCTTCGTCATCGGTATGGTGTTCCTGCTGGCGTCGGCAACTACGGCGTCGACTTTCGGGACTGGCGCAGTCCTTTTTGACCTTGTGGTGGGCTTTGTGCTGTTCTTCGGCCTCCTGGTCGCACCGGGGCTTTCAGCCAATGCGGTCAACGGGGATCGCGCCGCCGGGACTCTCGCCATCCTGCAGATCACCCTCCTGACTCCTGGGCAGATCCTGTGGGGTAAATGGCTTGCCTCGTGGGTGGCGTCGCTGGCTTTCCTGCTGGTCAGTACCCCGTTCATCTTCTGGGCGCTGGCATTGGGCGGAGTGAATCCGGCGGAGGCATTCGTCTCACTATTGATGCTCAGCATCGAGTTAGGCATTGTCGCGGCGATCGGGATCGGCATTTCCGCCCTGGCCAACCGGCCGCTGTTCTCTATTGTGACCACCTATATGGTGGTGGCCCTGCTTGGAATCGGCACCCTGATCGCCTTTGGGCTGAGCTACGCGCTGGTCGACGAGGAGAACGTGGAGGTGACCTCCTCCTATATGGACTTCCCCCCAGGCACTGATTACTCGGTGCCGCTGCCGGCGTCGGCGGAGATGGAATGCATCACCAGAACCCAACTTCAGACTGTCCACCACACAGAACGCACCGCATGGCTGCTTGCTGCCAATCCGTTCGTCATCGTGGCGGATTCGGTCCCTTATGGGAGGGGCCTCGATACCAGCGGGAGTTATGCATCGATCAACTCGGACACCTACGTCCAGCCCGGCGTAATGGAAGGCATCAGCCAGGGAGTCCGGCTTCTGCAGGCTGGCCCAGATTATGAAACGACCTGCGAGGAGGCCCAGGGGGCCGGACGGGACCTCCCCGAAGACGGATTCCCAATCTGGCCTTTGGGGCTGGCACTGCAGTCGGTACTGGCGGGATGCTTACTCTGGCTCGGACGGCGCAAGCTCGCCACTCC
>NZ_KI914713.1:51553-53028 GCF_000520515.1 Arthrobacter sp. H20 | reverse complement strand
ATCGCCTGACCGGACCCGGTGATGGGTGGACCTCCGGTCAGGAGACGGTCCGGCGGCCTTCGAAAGCCCGACCGAGCGTCACTTCGTCGGCGTATTCGAGGTCGCCGCCCACCGGCAGGCCCGAGGCCAGACGGGTCACTTTGATTCCAATGGTCTTGAGCATGCGTGCCAAATAGGTGGCGGTCGCCTCACCCTCCAGGTTGGGGTCCGTGGCAATGATGATCTCCTCAATCTGATCATCAGAGAGACGGCTCAGGAGCTCCCGGATCCGAAGCTGATCGGGACCAATACCGGCGATCGGGTTAATCGCGCCACCAAGCACGTGATAACGCCCTCTGAAGGACCTGGTGCGCTCCACAGCGATGACGTCCTTTGACTCTTCCACTACACAGATAGCCGTTGGATCGCGGCGTGGATCACGGCATATTCCGCATGTGTCCTGCTCGGCGACGTTGCCGCAGACAGTGCAGAACTTGACCCGTTCCTTCACCGTGACGATCGCGTTGACGAGACGCTTGATGTCGTCGCCGTCGCCTTCAAGGATGTAGAAGGCCAGCCGTTGAGCCGACTTGGGTCCAACTCCTGGAAGCCGGCCCAGTTCGTCAATGAGCTCCTGGACTGCGCCTTCGTACACTGGACCTTCTTCTGGTTGCTAATTTACTGCGACGGAACGCTAGGGGCTATCGACGCCGCGTTCCTCAATCAGCTTGCCGTTGAGGATGCGTTCGATTGCTGAGCGTCCAACCAGCCCAGACTCCTCGATAGTTTCATCGTCGGCGCTCGGCTCGTCCTCAACGTAAGGCAAGTCTACGGCGCCTTTGCGGGGATTGGCGGCTTCTTCTTCCAGACGCTTCCGCTCCGCTTCGTCGAGGAGACGCTGATACCGGCTGAGGGGCCTGGCCGCCGGGACGGCGGCTGCCGGCGAGGGAGTGACTGAGCGCCCTTCGGCGACAGCAGGCCCCTCCGACGCCTGAATGGTTTCTGGTGCAGTGATCTGTGACGCCGGGCGCGCTGACGAGGTCCGCTCGGGACTGGTGGGTTCGGCGGTTTCCCAGGCGTTGCTCTCTGGTCCCGGATCGAATTCGTCGGACGGCGGCTCGACGGAGGCCCACGAATCGTCCGGCGTCGCGGCCGCAGCGCTCCTCTGCGCGGTATTGCGCTCGGCAACACTGCTCCGGGGCGCACTGCTGGAGGCACCATTTCGTGCGGCGGCGGGCGCGGCGATGGCAGCCGGCCTCGGCCGGCTTCCTTGTGCACCAGATGCCCCCGGACCGGTGTTCCATCGAGTGGGGGACGCTCCGGCTGGCTGCTCCGCAGCACGAGGCTCAGTGGGTGCTGTCGCGGCGGGTGATGCTGAGCGCTCAGGCGCTGTGGGTGCCGACGCCGTCGACCCCGGTTCTGCAGGCGCTGGTGCAGGCTGCGGTTGGGCAGCAGCCTGCGCGTGCGCAGGCAACGCGGGTGAGGGCGTCGGCGGG
>NZ_KI914713.1:49085-51453 GCF_000520515.1 Arthrobacter sp. H20 | reverse complement strand
ATTTCGGGCGCCGAGCCGCTGGTGGGCTCCGTCGGCGCCCGCCGACTAGTGGGTACTTTTGGGTTTGGCTCACCCGCTGACGCCGATCCGTCGTGGAGTACGTCAATGGTGACGTCCAGGGCAAGGATCTTATGGATCGCCTGCTTGACATTGTCCATATGCGTGCCGCGTTGGAACGCGATGGCGTTCCCCTGCGTCGCGAAGGCGAGCACCAGCTGATTGCCGTTCATGGTTCGTGGCTTGGCATCAGGATTCACGTTGAGCCAGGTGGTGCGTTTGATGTGGGCCAGTTCATCCATGATCTCGGGCCATGCGCGCCGGATCATCTCCACCTGGGGGGCACCGGATGGCGCCGACGCCGCTTCGGGTTCAGGGCGTGCCTGCTCGGGCGATGGCCCCGCAGGCGCATCTGGCGCCGGCGTTTCCGGAGCGGGTGTGGAGACCGGTGCGGGTTCCTCAGCTGGCGCTGCTTCCTCTGGCCAGGCGGTGTCGCTGGGTGCCTTCTTTTCCGGTGCCGGGCTCGCAGCAGGAGGCGTTGGCGGGCTGTCGGGAGCGTTGGATGCGGGCCGTGGCTTCCGGACGTCAGTCGCGGGCCCCGCAGGCTGGTCGGGTACGGCTAAGGACCCGGCATATTGCAGGCGTCGCTCAATCCGGTCAACGCGGGCAAGTGTTCCCCGTTCAGTCTCGTCGGCCGCAGGCAAGAGGATGCGGGCGCACAACAGTTCGAGGTGAAGTCTCGGCGACGTAGCGCCGGTCATTTCGGTGAGGGCGGTATTGGTGATGTCGGCCGCACGGGACAGCTCGCCGCGGCCCATCTGGTTCGCCTGGGTGCGCATGCGGTTCAACTGGTCATCGGGGGTGCCGCGGAGGATCGCTGCGGCGCTGTCGGGGACCGCGTTAACGATGATGAGGTCACGGAACCGCTCCAGCAGGTCCTCGACGAATCTGCGTGGGTCATGACCGGTTTGGATCACCCGGTCGACGGCGCTGAACACCGTGGCGGCGTCACCAGCCGCGAAGGCGTCGACGACGTCGTCGAGCAGCGAGGCATGCGTATAGCCGAGGAGAGACACGGCAAGTTCATAGTCGAGGCCGCCGGGACCGGCGCCGGCCATCAGCTGATCGAGCACTGACAGGGAATCGCGCACTGATCCGCCACCAGCCCGGATCACGAGCGACAGCACGCCCGGTGCTACCGGGGTGCCCTCCTGCTGGCAGAGGAGATCAAGGTAGGCCATCAGCGGCTCAGGTGGGACCAGCCGGAACGGGTAATGGTGGGTGCGGGACCGAATGGTGCCGATCACCTTGTCAGGTTCGGTGGTCGCGAAGATGAACTTGATGTGCTCGGGTGGCTCTTCAACGATCTTCAGCAGGGCGTTGAAGCCCGCCGATGTGACCATGTGGGCCTCATCAATAATGAAAATCTTGTACCGGTCGCGAACGGGGGCGAAGGTGGCGCGCTCCCGGAGATCCCGGGCATCGTCGACGCCGCCGTGGCTGGCGGCGTCAATTTCAATCACGTCAAGGCTGCCGGACCCACCGCGCGCAAGCTCAACACAGCTGTCGCAGACACCACACGGGACGGGGGTGGGGCCCTGGGCGCAGTTCAGGCAGCGCGCGAGGATTCGGGCGGAAGTTGTCTTTCCGCAACCGCGCGGACCGGAAAACAGGTAGGCGTGGTTGACCCTGCCCTTCTCGATGGCAGCCATGAGGGGCTCAGTGACGTGCTCCTGGCCGATGACATCCGCAAAAGCTTCGGGGCGGTATCGGCGGTAAAGGGCTGTGCTCACAAAAGAACCTTATCGGTTGGTGGTGACGTATTGCAGTGGGGATTCAGGACAGCTCCCCGGGCCCGACAATCCAGGCTCCGCGGGGTACTCCCGAGGGCTGAAAAGCCTCCAGCGCTCCTGCCAGCGTACCCTCAGGGAGCCCTGCCGAGCGAAGGATCAGGTCCCTCACCCGGTCGCTGCCCCAGCCCTTTTCGGCAAGCGATTCCAGGGTGACTGCCCCATCCCGCTTGGCGAGCCGTTGCCCCTCGCCGTTCAGTGCCAGAGGGACGTGAGCGTACTCGGGGGCAGCTACATCCAGCAGGCTGGCCAGGTAGGCCTGCCTCGGTGCGGAACTAAGGAGGTCATCCCCACGGACCACCTGGTCAATCCCCTGCGCGGCGTCGTCGACCACTACAGCCAGGTTGTAGGCGGGCACGCCGTCGCTGCGGACAATCACGAAGTCATCCACCGCTCCGGTGTAAGCGCCCTGAAGCTGATCCTGGACGGCCCAGGTGATTACGCCCGACCTGAGCCGGAGCGCCGGTGGGCGGCGGCCGTGCTGCAGGGCGCGGGCCGACGTCGTCAGGTTGCGGCAGGGG
>NZ_KI914713.1:0-48985 GCF_000520515.1 Arthrobacter sp. H20 | reverse complement strand
CGTCGTCAGGTTGCGGCAGGTGCCAGGGTAGGACCCCGGCAGGGAATGCGGGGCGCTGACGGCTTCGGCGATGTCGCGGCGGGAGCAGAAACACTCGTACAGCAGGCCTGCGTTGCGCAATGACTCAATGGCATCCTGGTACAGAGCTAGCCGCTCACTTTGGCGGACTGGCGTGCCATCCCAGTCGATTCCGACGGCGGCAAGCTCGGTGAGCTGGGCGTTTCCGGCTCCGGAACGGGTCCGGTCCAGGTCTTCGATCCGCAGCAGGAACGCCCGTGAGGTGCTGCGCGCAAACAACCAGGCAAAGATGGCAGTGCGGAGATTCCCCAGATGCAGTTCCCCCGATGGGCTGGGGGCAAAGCGGCCGGCGCCGGGGTTGTTCATCGGTGCTCCTGCAGCGTCAGGGGATGAGAAGACCCCCCATGCACCTGTCAGAGCCCGCTTACCCTTGCTACCTTCCGGTCCTGGGGGAGTTCACAGGGTGACACCGCATGAGGGGCCGGGAAATAGTCTACAGGAATCCGGGGGTCGGGTTCGAACCGGGTAAAGTGCCGATCGAGGCACCGAAATGTCCGGCAAATACTGGCCTGCGGGCCGTGCGGACATCGCCGCTGACAGGGCAGCGGCGATGTCCGGTTAGCGGCGATTCGTTAGATCGTTGCCCGTTGGGTATTCTGGTATCTGCTCCAAACTAGGAGGATTCGCCTAGCGGCCTATGGCGCACGCCTGGAACGCGTGTTGGGTTAACGCCCTCGGGGGTTCAAATCCCCCATCCTCCGCACACTGGAAAGCGGTTCTGGCAAGGCATTGTGCCGGTCAGAACCGCTTTTTCTTTTGGCGATCCTGGTTCCGCAATACTTCCCACTCACTGTGACTGTTCACTGGGAAAGCGCACCCGATTCAGCAGCCGTGCCCTTTGCGGGAGGTCATATCCCCGGCCGGGGTGGGTTGGCTTCCGCTGCTGTTCCCTTCAGCCGCGCGAGCCTACGTTTGGCAGCTGCCTCACTCGGGCCCTCAGGGCCCAGGCCGAGGCGGACGATGAACATGACCACGCGGGTCGCCGTGCGTACCGGCAGCGGGATAGGCCCCAGCGACGGAACGCGGAGCCCGAGCAGCTCCCGGTGCCGCGGCTCAAGGGTTGCCACGGCACCCGCAAACAGCACCTGATAGCCGAAGCGCTGTGACACCGGCAGCGGTGGCCGCTTGATATAGCGGAGCGCTTCGGTGACCTGCGGTCCGCACACCAGTTCATCGTCGAACGCTGCCAATTGGGCGGCGAGCTGTGCCGCTGACTCCGGCGGATCTGTTACCCCCATGAGCCGGCCGGCCTGCGCCCATTCCGCTACGTAGCTGTCAGCGCCGCCGGGGATCGCGGACCCGTAGGCCAGGTGGGAGGCGCGGAAGGCGTCGGTGAACGCCAGATGCACCCAGCGCAACAGGTCGGGCGAGGCTGCCGAGTAAGCCTGGGTGACGCCCTTGCTATCGACATACGTTCCGGTGACCCGCTGATGCAGCCGCTGCACCCAGGCCGATCCACCCTTGGCCGCCTCCGCGGATCCGTACGTCACGGTGAAGATCCACTGGATGGTGCCGGCCAAACGGCCTAGCGGATCCTCACGGTACCGGGAGAAGTCATGCACACCCGCCATGGCTCCCGGATGCAGGGCCTGCAGGAGGAGGGCGCGGATGCCTCCCACCAGGGGAGTCATGGAGCTGTGCACCGCCCAGGCAGCTGACGACGGCGGGAAGTACCCGACGTCGTCGCCCTCGTCCAGTTTCTCAGCCCAGGACGGAGGGGCCTCCGCGTTAGCCGTAAAGGTCTTGCGGAGCTGCGTTCGCCAGGTATTAATCAGTGAGGCCACTCACTCATTATTGCTCAGGCCCATCCACTGGCTGCTACCGTACGAATGAAAAGCAGTCGCCTATTGGGAGTAACCATGTCACGAACGAATTTGCATTCCATCCCTCTGACCATGAACGACGGCACAGAGGCGTCGTTCGGGGACTTCTCGGGCAAGACGGTGATGGTGGTGAATGTTGCGTCGAAGTGCGGCTACACCCCCCAGTACGGCGGCCTGGAGAACCTGTACAAAAAGTATCGGGATCAGGGATTCGTGGTTGTCGGTGTGCCCTGCAACCAGTTCATGAGCCAGGAGCCAGGCGCCGATGAGGACATTCAGGCCTTCTGCTCGACCACTTACGACGTCACCTTCCCGCTGACCAAAAAAGCTGACGTGCGCGGCAAGAATCAGCACCCGCTGTACTCGGAGTTGACCAAGTTCAAGAACGGGATGCTGCCGGGACTGGTGAAGTGGAACTTCGAGAAGTTCCTGGTGAACGATCAGGGCTCGGTGGTGGCGCGTTTCGCCCCTACCGTCGAGCCCGAATCAGACGAGGTAGTTGCGGCTATCGAAAGTGCAATTGCTAGCCGGGCGGCTTAGCTTCTCCACTGTGGAGGTTGGGCCGGGAAGTGTTTTTCGCTAGCCGTCGTTCAAGTTCGTCAAGGATGACTCCGAGCCCGTAGTCGAACTCAGCGGCGAACGAGTAATTGCCACCGGCGGTGAGTTCGTCAACTAGTTCAGCGAGGTATGGATACTCATCGGGTGGTGGCGCAATGGTGGCCGCGAAGTCCGCGGCACCGGAGGACGCTTCGAAAGGTAGGTTCTGCTCTGTCAGGACGAACCCGTAGACGTAGGCGTCGATGACTGAGAACGCTTGCGACGCCAGGACTACCGGGAAACCCCCGCGTCGCAGGCATCCAACGACCGCATTGTGGTGGCGCATCAGCGCTGGACCGGGGTTCGCCCGTGACTCGATCAGCGCCAGCGCCCACGGATGACTTGAGAGGATATCCCGCGCGGACGCCGCCCGCAGCAGCATTCCCGGTCGCCACGAAGATTCCTGAACGGGTAGTTCGATCCGAGTAAAGATCCAGTCTGCCAGCCCGTCGAGCAGCGCTTCCTTGTTGGCGATGTGGTGATAGATCGACATCGCCTCGACGCCGAGTTCACTGCCAACGTTGCGCATGCTGACCGCGGCGAGCCCACCGCGATCGGCAACCGCCACCGCAGCCTCGATGACGCGCTGCCCGCTGAGCGGGGCCCGTTCGGCCATTTCAATCCCCTCTTGCATTCTTACACCTGTAAGCCTACTATTCCAGAAACAGCTTACACATGTAAGGGGATGTCATGCGAGTCGTGCTTGTAAACCACTACGGACCACCAGAAAATGCCGTCGTGTCAGAGGCGCCGATGCCCGAGGCGCGTGCAGGGGAGGTGGTGGTCCGCGTGGAGGCCGCCGCGGTGACGGCTGGCGATGCACGTATCCGCGCCGGACGATTCCCGAAAGGGTTCGGCGTGCTCGCTCGCGCAGCTATCGGTGTCAGTGGTCCAAGGGCCCGTGTCCTGGGTGCAGCGTTTTCGGGCAAGGTGGAGCACATCGCCGCTGATGTCACCCAGTTCTCCCCCGGCGACGAGGTGGTGGGGATGACCGGTGCGCGTCTGGGGGCGCATGCTGAGTACGTTAGAGCCCGGGCCGCGACGCTGGTGCGCAAGCCCGCGGAGGTGCCCCACACGGATGCTGCGGGCATACTCTTCGGCGGCACAACGGCCCTGCACTTCCTCAGCGATCGAGCCCACGTGACAGCGGGAAATACGGTGCTCGTCAACGGCGCGTCGGGAGCAGTCGGGTCCGCCGCAGTGCAGCTCGCCAAGCACTTCGGCGCCACTGTGACTGCGGTCACGAGCGAGCGCAATGCGGACCTTGCGGTTCGCCTGGGCGCGGACCGGGTTATCGACTATGCGAAAACGCCGGTTGCGATGCTTGAGGACCGCTTCGACATCGTCTTCGACGCGGTGGGTAACGTCTCCCGCGACGATGGCTTGCGGTTACTCGTTCCGGGGGGATCGCTCATTCTGGCGGTTGCGAGCCTGATCGATACCATCCGCGCGAGGGGCCAGGTGTTCGCGGGCCCGGCTCCGGAGCGGCGCGAGCACTTCGCCCTCCTCCTGAACCTTGTGGCCGGTGGACAGCTCGACCCGTTAACGGAGGTCCTCTCCGGGCTTGAGTCAGTGCAGGAAGCGCATCGACTGATTGACACTGGCCGGAAGATTGGGAACCTCGTGGTCCTGCCGCACGCGGGACATGACGCCGCACCGTGACCATCGAGTGAGCGTGAATCGCGCCTGCCGGCGGCCGGATCGACGCTGATGCTCAGCTACTCGCCAGTGATCTGCCCGATGTGACTGCCCGGCGTCAGCGACAGCACGCAGCGCGCCAGAAAGGCCGCCCCGGCGTCGTCGTTGGTCAGGTCGTCCTCGGTGTGAACTGGATACGGCGTCTCCGGGACCCCATCGGCGGGCCGCACATCGACGTGGGCGACGTCGTAACCGTGTTCGTGCAGGTAATCGGCCATCGCGTAGTCGGTGCGTGAATCCCCAACAGTCCGCCAGCGTGAGGGAATGCGAGCGTCGAGGAGGCTCAGCGCCCGCTCGGCGCCGAGATCCTTGCCCAGACGGACCGACTCAATATCGGTGGAGATGATGGTCGGGTCAATCCGGTAGTCGATGTTGTCATCACTGTCCGGCGAGTGGTGGGCAAGCCGGCAGACTCCCATGTCATGGGAGCGCATCAGGGCCAGCGCGTCGGCGTCGAACCCCTCCTGCTCAGCAAGATAATCGGTGTTGTCCACGTCCACGTGCTGCTCCACAGAGACCATTGCGTGCTTGGTTTCATCGAAGAACATGTGTTCCGAGTACTTTTCCGCCACGAGGTCACGGATGCCGGCGCCGAACTCCTTCGGCAGCGCCAGCGATTGATCAATGTGCAGTTCGCCAGCCCCTGATCTGTCGAAGCTGAACCATACCCCGCCCTTTTCGCAGATAGCGTGGAACACCACCCCCTCCGGAATGCCTGCCGCCTGCATCGGCGTCATGACTTCGTCCCGGATGAACGTGTCGGACCTCCCGGTATTGAAGATGACGGGCCAGCCCGCGGCGGCAAGGGTCACTAAGTCGCCGATGATCTCCTGACGCACTGTCCGCGAGACGGGACTCGCGATCGGTCCATCGACATCCAGCAGGAGTCCGGTCAGCTCAGGGCGCGAATCGGTGTCAGGCATAGGTCACGTCTCCAAGATTTCTACAAGGTGTCGAAGTAACAATTTCTAGGGAGATGCTAAGTCTACAAATAAGAGCGGATGAGCCGATGACCACATTATTGGGGGAGGTTGTGCAGCCCACCGTTTGCACGGATATCAGGCCAGCGGACAAGCCTGGCCTGACACGCAGGGTATTCGGGGTGCTGATCGGTGTCACGGCAGCCGGCACAGTGAGCATGGGTGGCCTCGTGGCCGTTGGTTTGACCAGCGGTACTCTCACCACCGTGTCGGGAGTGAAAACTTCTTTTGGCAGCGTTCGCCTGAGCGAGGCCGAGCGCCAGCTAAGGTTCCCCCCGGCGAACGGGCCAGGCGGTATTGGTGACCTGATGAAGTCCGGTCCGGCCCACAGCGGTCATGGAACGGTGGGTGTAGGTAACTCGGGTCAACCGGCCAATAGCACCTGGGGAGAACATCTCGCACTTCGGCTCGAGGTTCGTAACCATACCGACCGTCCAGTGCTCTTTGCCCCGGGTCAACTGCGCTTGCAGATCGGGGCGGACGGACCCACAGTGACTAACAGGGACGCGGAAGCGGTAACGGGCCCATTGGCAGCGCAATCGACAAGCTATTTTTGGATCAACTTCCTGGTGCCCTCCGATGCGAAAAGACTCTTTGCTGAGTTCACCGATCCCTGGAGCCACGGCGAACCTCTGCCGCTTGAGATGCCTTCGGTGCTCAACCGGCCGGGCTGGTTGTCGAAATCATGACTGATATCGATAATGGGCCGCAGGATGTTGCGGAAGCTACCGATCTTGTGGCTGCGGCCGGGCAGCTGGGCCGGTGGGACTTCCTCAGGTATGGAGCCGCCGCGGGGGTGGGAGTGGCTGCACTGGTTCATCAGCAGCCACTCAAGCGCACCCAGGGCCGAGTGGTGGCATCGAGCCAGCCGATGGCTGTCAGTCCAATCCCAGGCGTACTGGACCTCTATATCAATGAGGGCTACCTGAAAATGGTTGACGGCTCGTTGATCTATCACCGTGGATTTGGGGACCGTCCAACGAATGTTGACGACTTCCGCCCTAGCCTTGCAATTGCCCCGAAGGTGTTCACCGCGAGCGGGCAACTGGTGGAGAGCCGGAGCTACCCATTGGGCGCCCCGCTGCCCCCGCACGGAACGCCGCAGCCCTACGGGCCGGACCCTGCCAACCCCGGGCAGTATTATATCCGCCGCAACTACTGGGCGAGCTATTTTCCGGAGCGCACCATTATTGCTGAAGTGGGGGGCAGGATCCGGATACGTGTTCACAACCGGCTGTCCAAGCCGCATCAGTTCACCCTGCACGGGGTCGGTCCCGGCAAGAGCGACGTGGGCACCGGCGTCATCGATCCAGCGGGAACCGCAATGCTGGAAATTGATGCGACCGCACCCGGGACGTACATCTACACCGACCCGACCAACAATCCGGTTGAGCGGGTATTGGGCCTCTTTGGGGTGCTGCTGGTTGTGCATCCGGACCATCAGTGGGCCGTCGGGGAGAACCTCGCTTCATTCGAGCGCCAGTGGCTATGGATCTGTCATGACGTTGACTCGGTCTGGGCCGGGATCGAGGCGTCCGGAGGAACCGTCGACCCACGTAGGACGAAGGCCGTCCCGCGGTACTTTTTGCTGAACGGACGCAGCGGATTCGAATCCCTCGGCATCACCACCAACGATCAGTTGAATCTGGCGCAAAAAGAACAGACGCTCATTTCCGGGTATCCGCGACAGCTGGACGTCCGTCAGTTCGGCGAGGGCACCGAGTTGGGAACGCTGCGCGGAGGGCAGCTTGTCCGAATGGTCAACCCTGGAATCGTGTTCCACCAGATGCACTTTCATGGAAACCACCTGTGGACCGTAGGACGCAACAATTACAATTGGCCGCGCAGTGACGGCTTCGTGGATCCCGAGGGTCACGTTGTGGTTCAGCAATGGGAGGACGTGGTTGAACTGGAACCCATGGACCGCAAGGACTGCATCATCCCCATCAAGCGGCCCCCGGATGCCGTCGACGCCGTCTGGGCCGCCCGAAAAACAGACTGGGAATACCCCATGCACTGTCACGCTGAGCCCTCGCAGACAGCTGCCGGAGGGTTGTATCCGGGTGGGCTGGTTGCTCACTGGACCCTGAAAGCACCGATCACAGGAGCGGCATTGTGAGCAACGGCAAGGTTCCCGCCAGCATGGAGCGGCGGTTCCCCTGGTCCAAGCGCACAGAAGCCGAGCGCAAGACCGCGAAGCCGAAGCCGACGCCCACCCCCACGCCGAAGCCGAAGTCGACGACTGCTAAGCCGACGCCCAAGCCGAGACGTTCTGCGACACCAACCCTGGTTCCAACGCCAACGCCAACGCCGACACTGGCGCCCATCCCCCTACCCGACCCTGATGACGACCACGCTGGAGTCCCGAACCACCGGTTTCGCAGCCAGGTGGACTTCAGTTCAGAACAGCTTGACCTTGATAACCCTGGAACGGAATTTCTGCAGACGCCGCAAACAGCTGTGGTCCTGGACTTCTTTTCCCGCGATCTTGCATTTGATGATGGCAAAAAAATCGAGATCTGGAGTTTCCAGACAGAGGCGTCCGGCCGGAGCCTGCCGGGGCCGACACTGCGCCCCAAGGAAGGCGAGATTTTTCATGCGACGTTTACTCCAGGTAAGGGCGCGCACACCATCCACTGGCACGGCATGGAACCCGATCCACGCAATGACGGAGTAGGGCACACTTCCTTTGAAATCGGGAATACCTATACCTACCAGTGGCAGGCCGAGCCAGGCAGGCCCGGTGATCCCAACTATGGGGCGGCGGGCACATACTTCTATCACTGCCATGTCAACACCGTCCTGCACGCACAGATGGGTATGTTTGGGGCACTGGTGGTGGACCCCGTAGTGCATCCCAGCTGTCCGGTGAGCCCAGGCGCGCGCAGAGCCTTCGTTGACGGACCCGAGTACGACATCGAGTCGGAAACCATCCTAGTTCCGTACTCGGTGGACCCGCGCTGGCATGAAATGAACCATGCGGCCGGGTTGTCCGGTGAGGATGTCGGTTTAAACCGGTTTGAGCCCAAGCACTTCTATCTGCTGGGCGGCCAGTTGTCCAACCGGGGTGACACGGACGACCGCGCGTGGAGTCTCTCATCCATCTCCGCCAACGTGGTGTCTGGGGCGCGCAAGCCAACGCTTCTGCGGATAGTGAACGCAAACTATCTACCAAACCGGATGTACTTCACCGATGCGGCGGGGCACCCTGCGCGGATTGCCGAGATCATTGCTCATGATGGGAGGCCCTTCAGAGACACGTCTATTCCGGGGGTGCCGGCTCCCACCTGCTCGGCGGCCGGCTATCCCCTGCTCACCAGTGTGCTGGCATTCGGCGCCGCAGAACGTTACGACGTGATGCTAATGCCTCGAGCTTCCGGCCGGTACGAACTGAGAGTCGAGTGGGAGGACTGGATTACTGGCGCGACACTGGCTGTACGGACGGTTCCGATCATTGTGACCTGATCCGTCGGCACGTAACCTTTAGGCCACTACATGCCGCTGGGCGTGGCTCATGTTTCATTGCCTGCTGATCTTCTCTAGTCTTTAGTGGTGATCTTCAAAGCCGTAAGCGCCGGACGCCCCTACCCCGACCATGGTTACGTGAGCCCCAAGGACTGGGCCGGCGTCGCGCCCCGGCAGGTCCGCCTCGACGAACTGGTGACCACCAAGACCACCCTTGACCTAGAGGCGCTGCTGGCTGAGGACTCCACCTTCTTCGGCGATCTGTTCCCGCACGTGGTCCAGTGGAACGAGACGCTTTACCTCGAAGACGGCCTTCACCGAGCCGTCCGGACCGCACTTCATCAGCGAACCATTTTGCACGCGCGCGTGCTGGTGATCGATGACTGACCAGCCCCCGCGCCGGCACCAGACCAAAAGGTCGAAGAAGAACCCCATTGAGTGGCACGGCCACCGGATTGTCACTGAAAACGACCTGGACAACGTGTTCGCCGATACCGGGGACGTTGAACGCCCCCACATCTACATGCGTCGACTCCGCCACGGGATAGTGCTGGTGGTCCTGGTCGCCCTTCTGGTGGCGGCGGTGTTCGTTGCAGTCGGCATCAACCGTGGGGACATCCGGATCGCTGCACTGGAGCCCGACCCCGAACCGACATATACCTGCCCTGCGGGTCCATTCGAAGTGCAGTCACCCTCGGCCGTCACCATCAACCTGTACAACAGCACCACTGTCTCCGGCCTGGCGGGCACCGTCGGCGAAAGCCTACGGGAGCGGGCCTTTGTGGTCGGTGAGATCGGCAACCGCACGGTGAACCGGGTCGGCATGACAGCTATCGTGGTGGCCGGTCCTAACGGTTACTCGAACGCGTTCACGGTGCAGCGCCAGATCCCCGGAACCACCTTCGTCGAGGACGAGCGCACTGACGCAACCGTCGACGTCGTCGTCGGTTCGGGGTATGGAGCTCTCATCGCAGAGGAAGAGCTGGACGCCACGCCGGCAGGGCTAGTCTGCGCCGACCCAACGGCAGAGTCCGCCGAGGCCGAGTCGACATCGAGTACGCCGTCATCGACACCGGCGGCCCCCTAGTTACAACCGTCTGGGCCGCACACTTCGCCGTCGGCCGACTGTGTACCCGAACCCGCGGGATTCACGAGAGTGAGCGGATTCGCTTCTTTCCATGCGGTGTCGAGCGCCTCGGCGAACAGCTCGGTGGGCTGCGCACCGGAGATACCGTACTTGCGGTCGATGACGAAAAACGGCACTCCGCTAATGCCAAGATTCTGGGCCTCGGCGATGTCGTGCCGCACGTCGTCGGCGAAGCGGTCAGTGCCAAGGGTGTCCCGCACATCCAGCTCCGGAAGACCAATCTCGCGGCCGAGGCTCACCAAAAATTCAGTATCAGAGGTGTCCTTGCCCTGTTCAAAGTGGGCGGACAAAATGGCTTCCTTGGCGGCGTCGCCGAGACCCTGTGATTTGGCCAGGTGCAGGAACCGGTGGGCGGTGAAGCTGTTGCCTACCACCACGTCCTCGAAGCGGAAGTCCAGTCCTTCGCCTGCAGCCGAAGCGGAGAGGCTGTCCCACATCTGGCGGATGCGATCTTCGGAGATACCCTTACGTTCGGCGAGGTACTGCTGCTCGGTGCCGTCATAGTGGTCCGGGAGATCCGGGTCCAGCTGGAAACTTTTCCAGGTCACTGTAACGTGGTCCCGGTGGTCGAAACCCGCAAGTGCCTTCTCGAACCGGCGCTTGCCGACGAAACACCATGGGCACTTGACGTCTGACCAAATCTCAATCTGCATATCCGGCATAACGCGCCGCCAGCGGTGGGGTATTCCCGCACCAACGGGACGCGCCCACAGAGGGTGTGCGGAAAAAGCGGTGGCTAGCTGCCTTAGCTGAACACTTTCTGCGGGCGCGTCCGGGCGTGGCAGGCTCAGGCGGGCTCAGGCCGGGGCCAGTTCCCTGCTCTCGTGAAGGTAGCGTGCATAGGCGGGGACGGTGAGGAAGGTGGGGAACTCCTCGCCCAGGGCCACCTCCTCGAAGATTGCACGGGCGTCAACGAACCGGTCTCCGTCGAAGCGCTCCATCCGCTCGAACTCCTCGTCCAGCAGTTCAGCGACCCAGCCGTGGGTGATCATCTCACCCTCGTCGGTGACCGCACCCGAATAGATCCACTGCCAGATCTGCGACCGCGAAATCTCAGCCGTGGCCGCGTCCTCCATCAGCGAGTTGATGGCAGCAGCACCGTTGCCGCGCAACCACGACTCGATGTACCTCACGCCCACCTCCAGATTGCCGCGCACCCCAGCTTCGGTGATAACCCCGGGGGTGCCAGCAATATTCAGGAGCGCCTTGTCATCGGGGACGACGTCGTCGCGCAGCTTGGTCAGCTGGTTTGGCTCCGTGCCGAGGACCCCGTCGAAGACCTCCATGGCCACCGGAACCAGGTCCGGGTGGGCTACCCACGAGCCATCGAAACCGTCATTGGCTTCGCGCGTCTTGTCTGCCCGCACTTTTTCGAGTGCGACGGCGTTGGCTGCCTCATCGCGGCGGTTCGGGATGTTGGCGGCCATGCCACCGATCGCGTGGGCACCGCGGCGATGACAGATCCGCACTAACTGCTCGGTATAGGAACGCATGAACGGGGCGGTCATGGTCACCATCGAACGGTCGGGGAGGACGAAGCGCGGACCGCGGGTCCTGAAGTTCTTGATCACCGAGAAGATGTAGTCCCACCGGCCCGCATTCAGGCCCGCGGCGTGTTCGCGCAGCTCGTAGAGGATCTCCTCCATCTCGAAAGCGGCAGTGATGGTTTCGATCAGTACCGTGGCGCGGATGGTGCCCTGCGGCAGGCCAAGGAGCTGCTGGGCCTGGACGAAGATGTCATTCCACAGCCGCGCCTCCAGGTGGTTCTCAATCTTCGGCAGGTAGAAGTAGGGACCCTTGCCCTGCGCAATGAGGGTGCGGGCGTTATGGAAGAAATACAGGCCGAAATCCACCAGTCCCCCGGCGATCGGGGTGTTGTTGATCAGCAGGTGCTTCTCTGGAAGGTGCCACCCGCGGGGCCGCACCACGATGGTCGGCCGGTCGGCACCAAGATGATACTCCTTGCCCTCTGGCGAGGTGAAATCAATCCGGTTCGCCAGGGCATCGCGCAGGTTGAGCTGGCCGTTGATGACGTTGGACCAGCTGGGAGTTGACGAGTCCTCCATGTCAGCGAGCCATACCTTGGCACCCGAGTTGAGTGCGTTTATGGTCATCTTCCGGTCCACCGGCCCGGTGATCTCTACCCGGCGGTCCTCCAATCCGGGAGCGACTGGCGCAACCCGCCACCCGGCGTCGTCCCTAATGTGTTTTGTCTCGGGGAGAAAACGTGGGTCAGTGCCGTTGGAGATCCTGGCGCGTGACTGCTGCCGCAGCTGCAGAAGTTCCTGCCGGCGACTGGCGGTGGACTGGTGCAGCCGGCGCAGGAACTCGAGGGCCTCGGGGGTGAGAATTTCGTCCTGGCGACGCACGGCCGGCGCCGTCAGGGTAACGCCGTTGAGAGTAATCAGGTTGTTCATGGTGTGCCTCCTGGAAAAATGGGTCCCCCTCTGGGATCGAGTCAACACATATGACCGATTCCGGGTCGAAAAATGGTCATTTGTGTCGACTCGATCCGGGGGTGGGACCGGGGTGGTACCGGGGGTGGGGAAGTGGTTTAGTGGAACTGTTGGGCCTCCGTGGACCCGGCCAGGGCAAGGGTGCTGCCATTCGGGTTGAGGGCTGTGGCAACCTGGTCGAAGTACCCGGTTCCCACCTCACGCTGGTGTTTGGTGGCGGTGTAGCCGCGGGACTCTGCAGCGAACTCGCGCTCCTGCAACTCGACGTAGGCGCTCATGCCGTCGCGGGCGTAGCCCTCGGCCAGATCGAACATCGAGTAGTTGAGCGCGTGGAAGCCAGCCAGCGTGATGAACTGGAAGGTGAAGCCCATGGCGCCGAGTTCCCGCTGGAACTTAGCGATGGTGGCATCATCCAGATGCTTCTTCCAGTTGAACGACGGCGAGCAGTTGTAGGCCAGCATCTGGTCCGGGTGCTCCGACTTGATACCCTCGGCGAACTTCCGTGCCAGGTCCAGATCGGGTGTCCCGGTTTCCATCCACAACAGGTCGGCGTACGGGGCATACGCCCGGCCCCTAGCGATGCAGGCCTCGAGCCCGTTGCGCACCGTGTAGAAGCCCTCGGGCGTGCGCTCGCCGGTGATGAACGGCTGGTCCCGCTCGTCAACGTCGGAGGTGATCAGCGTTGCCGCCTCAGCATCGGTCCGCGCCACCACCACTGAGGGTGCACCGGAGACGTCGGCCGCGAGCCGGGCAGCGTTGAGGGTGCGAATGTGCTGCTGCGTCGGGATGAGTACCTTCCCGCCAAGGTGTCCGCACTTCTTTTCTGAGGCGAGCTGATCTTCCCAGTGAACGCCAGCCGCGCCCGCCTGAATCATCGACTTCATCAGTTCGTACGCGTTGAGCGGGCCGCCGAAGCCGGCCTCGGCGTCGGCGATAATGGGTACCAGGTAGTCCTCGACCGTCTGAATGCCCTCGGCGAAGTCGATCTGGTCGGCGCGCAGCAGCGCGTTGTTGATGCGCCGCACCACCGTGGGCACCGAGTTGGCCGGGTAAAGGGACTGGTCGGGATAAGTGTGCCCCGAATTGTTGGCGTCGGCGGCGACCTGCCAGCCGGACAGATAAATAGCCTTCAGGCCTGCTTTGACCTGTTGTACCGCCTGGTTGCCGGTCAGTGCACCGAGCGAGTGAGTGTACTCGCCGGTCTGCGCCTGACTGGTCAGCTGAGTCCAGAGCTTCTCGGCGCCGCGCCTGGCCAGGGTGTGCTCCTCCTGGACCCGACCGCGGAGGCGCACGACGTCGGTAGCTGAGTAATCGCGTCGGACGTTCTCCCAGCGCGGGCTAGCTGCCCATTCGAGTTCCAGCGCCCGCTCTGCCGATCCCGCGGAGCCCTGGTTGCTACCAGTCGATGCTTCGTTTGCAGGTGGGGTGGTCTGGTCCTGTGTCATTGCATTCTCCTTTGAATTCCCTCAGCCTTGGCACGTCTGGCTTCGTAAATTCAATCTTTCTGGCATTTCAACGGGGTTACTAGTCGAAGATACTGGCAAGAAATGCAGTTCTTCGCATAAACTCAATAAATGACTACTCTTCCGACCAGTTCAACGTGGAACCGCCCCGGAGCGGGCGGGACCGCTGAGGTCACACCTACGGGTCTGGGGGATCTTGATGCGATCAGCCTGGGGCGACGGATCCGTCATCTCCGAAAGGCGAAGGGGATGACCCTTGACGATCTTGGTGCAGTGGTGGGAACCGTTGCGTCCCAGCTCTCGCTGATCGAGAACGGCAAGCGGGAACCCAAGCTCGGCATGCTCCAGGGCCTTGCCTCAGCGCTCGGGGTGGGAATAGACCAACTGCTGGGCTCTGAGCCGCCGAGCCGTAGGGCAGCCCTTGAGATCGAACTGGAAAGGGCCCAGCGTGGCCCGCTGTACGGGTCGCTCGGCTTGCCGAAGGTGCGCATTTCGTCGCGGCTGCCGATGGAGGTACTGGAATCGCTCGTTGGTCTCCAGGGGGAGCTCGAGCGCCGGCTTAACGAGCAGGTGGCCACCCCTGAAGAGGCACGCCGGGCCAACGCCGAGTTGCGGGGTGAGATGCGCCGCCAAAACAACTACTTTCCGGAGCTCGAGGCTGAGGCGCAGAAGGTGCTGGACTCCGTGGGGCACACCAGCGGTCCCATGTCGCAGCACCTGATCGCCGATATCGCCGCGCATCTGGGATTTACCCTGCACCATGTGGGAGACCTACCGCACTCCACCCGCTCAGTGACCGACCTGAAGAACCGGCGGATCTACCTGACCCAGTCCCAGCGGACTGACCACGATCCCCGCTCGGTCTTGCTGCAGGCCCTTGGGCACTACGTGTTGGATCATCAGACCCCCGAAAACTATCGCGAATTTCTCAGACAGCGTGTTGCCACCAACTACTTCGCTGCGGCTCTGTTGCTGCCGGAGAAGCCAGCGGTGGAATACCTGCAGCGGTCGAAGGCCGCCAAGGAGATCGCAGTGGAGGACATCCGCGACGCCTTTGCTGTCTCCTATGAGACTGCGGCGCACCGGTTCACCAATCTTGCTACCGAGCACCTTGGCATCCCGACCCACTTTCAGAAGACCCATGAGAGCGGAATCATCTACAAGGCCTACGAAAACGACGGCGTCACATTCCCGCAGGATCATACCGGCGCTATTGAGGGCCAGCCCTCCTGTAAACGGTGGACGTCGCGGGTGGTGTTTGAGGTGGCCGACAAGTTTCGCGCCTACAACCAGTACACGGATACGCCGAACGGTACCTACTGGTGCACGGCCAGGACCGAACGGTCAGCGAACGGCGAGTTCTCGCTGAGCATCGGGGTGCCGTACGCGCACGTGAAATGGTTCAGGGGCAGGGACACCACCATGCGGGAGAAGTCCTTCTGTCCTGATGAAGCGTGCTGCAGGCGGCCGCCGTCGTCGTTGGCTGAGAACTGGGCTGGTCATGCCTGGCCCAGCGCCCGGGCGCACTCGCACTTGCTGGCAGCGATGCCGCCCGGCGCCTTTCCCGGGGTGGACGAGACGGAGGTCTATACCTTCCTGGAAGCCCATTCGCGCTAACTGGTCAGTGGCTGTCAACACCTAGCTGGGAGTATCCATGGAAATTTCTACTGCAGACCTCTACGACGAACTCGGGGAGTCGGTTCAATCAGTCTCGACTCAGTTCCAAAATCTGGGCGGAAAGAAGATGTTCAGTGGACGCGTGAGGACAGTGAAGTGTTACCACGACAATGTGGTGCTGAAATCTGTTCTTTCCACCCCTGGCGACGGTGCAGTCCTCGTTGTAGACGGTGGAGGATCACTGGATCGTGCCCTGATGGGCGACATGATCGCGGAGATAGCCCTGACGAACAATTGGAGCGGCGTCATCATTTACGGTGCAATCCGTGACCGTGCAGTGCTCGCCACCCTCCCGCTGGGGGTTAAAGCTCTTGGCAGCAACCCCCGCAAGAGCGCCAAAGAGGGAGCCGGGGAGGTGGACGTCCCCGTCGCTATCGGCGGGATCATTTTCAGCCCAGGGGCGATGGTGCATGCCGATGAGGATGGAATTCTCGTGCTGGAGCAAGCACCGTAGCCTGGCAGCAAAAAGTGGTGGCCACCCGTTGCCGGGTGGCCACCACTTTTTAGTGTCTAGCTGTTGCTAACCGTGGTTACGGGTTGCAACCGCCGTTGTTTTCATTGTAACCATCGAGACGCTGGATGAATGCTGCCATGGCGTCACGGGCCACCGGCTGAAGGCGCTTGTACTCGCCGTCCGGGAAGCCTTGGGTGATTTCATTCTCGGCCATCCAGGAGATTTCCCGGTGGAACTGATCATTCACCGGAACATCCGGGAACGGTGCTACCTGAGGTGCATCGTAATCCGCTGCGTCGCCGATGTTGCAGTACTCGCCGGCGAAGCGGTTCATGAAGGCAGCCATGGCGTCACGGTTGACGGGAGCCAGCGGGCGGTAGGTGACGACGCCGTTGCCCTCCTCGTAGCCGGTCGACAGGCCGGTCTCAGCCATCCACGACATCTCCTTATAGAACTTAGTGCCGGGTTTGATGTCATCGAATGGAGACACTGCTGGCTCTGCGTAGGCAGGTTCGCCCGCCAGGCGGTAGAGGAACGCCGCCATGGCATCGCGGTTGATCGATGCCAGTGGCCGGTAGGTGCCGTCCGGGTAGCCGGTGGTCAGGCCCTGATCGGCCAGCCAGTTGATTGCCTCTTCATGCAAGTTGCCCGCAACATCCGGGAATCGAAGCTGGTCAACCTGGAGGTCGACGATCTCATCCTTCAGGCCAGTTGCGTTGTGGTGGTGAATGAAGAACGCGCGGGCGTCGGTGACGCCTTCCTGGCGGTTTACGCCGATGGTCGCACCCTCAGCTGCAATGAACGCTGCATCAGGGGTATCGCCCTCGAACCACAGCTCGGGCTCGGTGACGTTGAAGTCGATCCAGTCAGTCTCATCAACCGGGCCTGATTCGCCATCTTCGTTCACGTTGAACGGGCTTGCCGTTGAGACGCGGTACTGGATCGGAGCTGAAGCGCTCAGATCAAGTCCCAGCTCGGTGACAGGAACCGGCAGAGTGATGACGTTGGTATCGAAGGTGTTCGTGTCCAGGCTGCCGTCAGCACCGTTGGCGAAGTACAGGTTCTCGCCCTGGCCGAGTGAGCCATCTTCAAGGATCGGCGCAACCTCGAACACGATCATGTCCAGGTCCGGAAGACGCAGTGTGAGGACGGCCATGTCGGTTTCGCTATCCCCATCGACATCCAGTTCAACCGCAACCTGATTGTTGCCGGCCAGCTGCGACCAGTTCTGCCAGGTGCTGATGCCCAGGTTCAGGACAGCGGGCGCTTGTACAGGATCTGCGTCCGGATCGCCCTCAGGGTTGCCACCGGCGGCCAGAACCGCAGGAACCGTTGAAGCGGCTCCAACCGAACGGAGGTCGAGAGAGTACAGGGATTCGAGCGGACGCTCGTCGGCCCGGGGGCTTTCGGCGCCGAGTACCAGCGGGGAAACGATTGACGCATAGGTCGAATCTTCTCCACCCTGCAGCAGCCCACGGCCCTCGAGCGTTACTGAGCTCTCAAGGGTTGAGGCGTTCTCGAACATGATCTTCGCGCCAGCCGAAATCTCCGAGGTTGGCTTCGGTGCCGAGTAGACAGGAACACGAAGTGTGTTCACTTCGCTGGCGAACTGCACGCGGCCTGACACGTCAGCAAGGTACTGCCGGGCAACGCCGAACTGAAGTTCCTCGGCCGCCGGATCGATGGTCTTTGCCAGGGCGGCGGGGTCATCGATGGTCATGACGACATCGACAGTCGCAGTGCCATTGGCCGGAACATCAAACGCGTTGGTCAGCGTAGCCGGAGCGAGTTCCTGCGGGACTACTGCAATCTCGACGCCCGGCATGGTTGACGCTTCCAGGTAGGAGGCGCTGTAGCGAATCACATTGTCTGACTTGTTCTCAACGGTGATCTGCTTGGTCATGGTCATGGCCTCGGTGCCCAGTTCCAGAACGCCGAAGTTCACCGAGGTGAGCGATGGCTGTTCTGTGGCGTAAGCGAGAACGGGGGTGTCGAGTGCCAGAACGGCGTCCACGCGCCCGGAACCCACACGGTTCGGAGCGTATTCGACTCCATCAGCGGTGACCAGGTCAGCGATGGCCGTGTTCATGATCATGGATTTGATCTCGTACGGGTTGTAGTTCGTCTCAGCGTAGAGCAGCGCGGCGATGCCAGCCACATGAGGGGCAGCCATCGAGGTACCGCTCTTCACCGATGCGCCGGTTCCCGTTCCAACCTGGACTGAACCAGTTGAGACGCCCGGTGCCGCAACGTCGGGCTTGACTACCCCGTTGGAGCCGTGAAGCCCACGGGAGGAGAAGGACGCCAGTGTGTCAAGTGCTTCCGAGCTTGCGCCAGCAGTTGCCTGATATGCGGAGTCGAGGCGAATCTCTAGGGTTCCAGCTGCTGCAGCTGGTTCCAGCTGCTCAGAGAATTCAGCGTTGAACTGAATGCCGGGGATTCCCTTAGGGCTGATCGGTTTCACTGGGGCCGGGTTGCCGGCAATACCTCCGTCAAAGACGGAATCCGTCGAATCGAGGACCACACCTGCTCCGCCGGCCGCTTCGACGTTGTTGAATCGGACGGTCGAGCCGCAGGGGAGGGGAGCATCACCATTTTCCCACTGCAGCCAAACCCATTCGCCGTCAAAGGATCCTGCCGGGAAGGCGTTGCAACCGAAGGCGTTCGCTGGGTCAGCCTTGACCACTGTGCCCGTGAGTTCTTCCTCAGTGGCGGCGGAATAGTCATAGTTGGCACTGTACTGGCCAGCGGCTTGTCCTGCCACGTCGGACGGCGCAAGAACATCCGCGCGGTCCAGAGTGACCTGCGAGCCGACGCTCGCGGCAACTGTCAGAGCTGATTCGGAGCTGCCGGGGGAGCCGCCGATGTCGTAGACATCGCCGTCGTTACCGGAGGACACAACCGACAGGACACCCTGCGCGGTGAGTGCGTTAACGATGTCGTTTTCGGGGTCGTCATAGGCTGGGAAGGAGGAACCCAGTGACATGTTGACAACCTGAGCGCGGTCGTCGAAGTTTCCGTCGCCGTTGGGGTCGAGTACGAAGTCGAGGGCTGATCCAACTACCGAACTGGAACCGGTGCAGCCGAAGACCCGAAGGGCAACCAGCTGGGCTTCGGGAGCCGAACCGGGACCGATCCGCATCGCATTGACGCCAGCGGCGTCGAGGGTGCCGTAGTCGCCTTCGAAGGTGGCGCCGTCGTCGTTGACGCCGTAGCCAGCAGCGGTGCCAGCGACGTGGGAGCCGTGGCTCTGGCAGTCGAGGGGGTTGAGGTCTGGCTTGGGAATGTCATTGTCCGGGTCGCCAGCGTCGTAGTCGTCACCCACCAGGTCGTAGCCGCCAACATATTTGGCTGCGTCAAAGAGAGCGGGGTCAGGAACCAGGTCCGCCTGTGCCTGCTCGAATGCTTCGATGGTTCCCGGGCCGCCAAATCCCGAGTGGGTGTAATCGAGACCGGTATCGAGCACCGCGATGGTGACTCCCTCGCCGGTCTGGTCCCGTGCCGTCCAGGCGTCAAGCGCGCGGGTATCGATGTCGGCGCCCTTGTTGGTAGCGGTCTTCGGTACGATCCCGGTGATCTTTACGACGTCGGGCCGGGCAGCAAGTGCCTTGATTGCCTCTGCGTCACCCTGGATGGCCACACCGGGGATGGTATTGGTGGTGGTGTAGAGCTGGGAAGCTGAAGCCTCGGCCGCAACCTCGTCAGCCTGCGCCTGGATACCTGACCTGATGTTCAGGACGTCGCTGGTCCGATCGACCGGTGACTGGATGCCGCTGCGAACCTCAGCTGACTGGGTCTGTTCGAAGGCGCCCTTGCCTGCGAACTGGATGTAGGCCGCCGTTGGACCGGTACGGTCCGTTAGGTCCCTGCTGACTTTGAGGTCAGGTACTGCCTGGAGCTCAATTCCCTCAGCCGTTGGTTCACCGGATGACGGTGATTCAATGGCCGAAGCAGGCGCCCACATGCTGGAAGCCAGAACAAGGCCGGTTAGCGATGCCAACACAGCCTTCCCCGTATTCCGGTGGTATGACTTGCTCATACTTCTCCTTAGTGAGGCTCGGTCATGGCCACCCGCTGAGACCTTCGATTAGCTCCCCGCAAGTACTGCTGACACGGCCGTGACAGATGAGAGTGACATTCCTGGTGTGAACAAGTTGCGTCAGCAGTAGTTGATGCGTCGACGTCGGCTACCCAACCGCCTGCACCGTACCCACTTTTCTGTGTGGTGAGTCACAAGTCAACCGCTACCACACAAAAAACTTAGTTAAGTTAGGCAATCTCCTGATAATTTGCTGAGAATGGTGGGCCGAGGTGGAATCGGTGACTATTGGTTGGGCCTTATCGGTGCAGAACCCTGTCCTTCAGCCGGCGGTAACGACGCCTCAGCAGGGACACAAGGCTGGCATCGGTGACGGCTTCCTCCAGCAGCTGCACCCGGTCGGAGAGCTGGCGGTTAGCATCAAGGATCTGGCGCAAAAGGTCGTCCGAATAGGCGTGCCGATCGTGCAGCAGGTCATATTCTCGCTGCTGATAGGCAGTCTGGTAAAGGAGTGCCCCCAATCCAGCCTGGCCAACGTGATCCCTGAGATGGTTCTCGCGCACCTGTTTGTCCAGGCGTTTATGCTCGGCGTCCCCAATGATCACGCTGTTTCCCAGGTCTCCGGTAGCTTCCGTCCGCTGGTTCCAGTACGCCAGCGGTTCCTCGCCAAGAAAGCCCAGTGTGTGCCGCTGGAGCAGGCGGAGCTGAAATTCCCAGTCGCCGACAACCGAGAGGGATTCGTCATAGTAGCCGATCTGCTCGTGAACCGATCGGCGATAAAGTATCGAAATGGGGACACAGCGGTTGTGGCGGAGGGTGTCGAAAAGGGTCACTGCCTGCAATTCGGGCTGGAAAATCTCCCTGCTGACCTCCTCGATTCTTCCGCTGGTGATCCGCTCGAAGACCAACTCGGTCCGGACTGCCACGCCGGCGTCGTCGTGCTGCGCCAGGTGGGCGAGAGTGCGCTCGAGAAAGGCTGGGTGCCACTCGTCATCGTCGTCGTGAATGGCGATGAATTCGGAATCCGACGCGCGGATGCCGGCGTTGGAGGCGGCCTCCATCCCGAGGGATGTGTCGTGGTGGATGACCTGGATCCGGTCGCCCAACTGTGAACGGTAGCGGTCCACTACCGGGTCCACTTCATCGCGATTGCCGCCGTCATTGACGACGACGAGGGTCCACCCCGTCACCGTCTGGCCGAGGACATCCCGCAGTGCACGGTCCAACAGCAGTGAGCGGTTCCGGGACCGCATGATGATGGCGACTGGTGGTGGGGGAGCGGTAGTCACTGACAGTCCTTAGATGGCTTTGCGCGGTCGCAGCCGCGTTCTTAGTGAGGCGAGTTTGCGGACCAGCCTGAAACTGGAGGAGTCGAACCAGCCTTGCAGCTCAGCCCTCGAAGCTGCTGCTTCGCCCTCGAAATGTTCCCGGGCTTTCCGAAGGTCAGCGAGTTCAGCTGACATCGGGAGGAATACAACGCGGGCGGAGGCCGCCGCCGCGGCCCACATACCCTCCGGAGCGAGCTGCTGGTGGGAGGCTGGAGTACCGGCTGTCACCCGCTTGCCCTGAAGGGCGTTGACGACGAGGTCCCACCAGGCGGCTGATTCACTGACCTTTCGGGGGCGGAGGGCCCGCACATGATCGCCGATGGTCTCGCGGCGCTGCCAGGCTTCCCCGATAGCCAGCCGTGCCGTGCCGTCCAGCAGGGATGGTAGCGGGAGAGCGAAGTCCGCGAGCCCCCAATTGGCGAGCGCTCCCCGTAGCCGGACATCGCTGTACTCATCGAGTGACAGCGCCACTGTCGGGACGCCACCGTCGAGCGCAAAAACCACTGGATGGTAGCGGGAGGTCACCACCAACGCAGCCCTCGAGGTCAGGGCCGCTGTGTCCCGCGCCGAAGCGATCGGCCGCGCATCGACCGGTGACGTCATCGCAGCAGCTATCTCCGCATGCATGGCCTCGTCGACGCCGCCTTCGCCCTCGACTGCCATGTGGGGCAGGAGCAGGACGGGCAGTCCGGTGAGTTCGCCGGCGGCATCGAGGGCCGCTGCGACCGCAGTGATGAATTGGTCACGGGGGCAGGCGCCGGTGTTGCCAGCGAAAGTACCGACGATGTAGGAGCCCGGTGGAGGCGAGTCGTCCTGCCGATCCAGGCCGCGGCCAGCGGCGGGAACTGAGGTGTTGGTTTCTCTGCCGGTGCCGGCGGCGAGGAACGAGGCATCATCGAGGCACGGAACCACTGTGGAGCCAGCCAACTCCCTGCCGAGTGCGAGCGAACTGTTCTCCCGCGCTCCTGCCAACGCGGCGAGGGAGAGCATCCGTGACGCGACGCCGCGGTCCGCGCCGTACAGCAGGGGGCCGAAGGTCTGGCCAGAGATAACCACCCGCTTGCCGAGGTGCCGGGCGATCTCGACGACCGCTGCGCGTTCGTACAGGAGCCAGCCGTAGACCGAGTTCATATTGCCGCCCCCAGCGATCAGCACTGCCTCGCACCCGCCGATCGTCTCGATGAGGCGGTGCACCTGGTCCTCCTCCACCAGCCCGTGTGGCTGCCCGGCAAGCAACGAACGTATGTCGGACAGATACTGCTGATACTCGGCATACGGCCAGGGGAATTCGATGGTCGGGACGGCATCGGCCCCGAACCGGTGAACGGTGTCAGCCACGTTGCGGCTGAGCAACACGACGTCAGTGATGCCGCGCGCAGCGAGCTCGTCCACCGCTGCGTGCGTCATCGCGTCATCGCCGACGTGGTAGACGCGCTGCCCAATATCGCCGAGAATCGCTACCCTCATGCTGAGGTACCGGAGGCGCCGCCCTGCCACACGGCGTCGAACGGTGCTGCTGAGGACACCCGGTTGCGAATTGCCTCGGTCACGAATGCTTTGGCGGTGCGTGCTGCCTCCAGGGCAGTGGCGCCCTTGGCGAGTTCGGCGGTGATGGCGGCGGCCAGGGTGCACCCGGCCCCGCTGACGGCCACCTCGCCGACCTTCGGTGCAGACAGCAACTCGAGTGTTGTGCCGTCGAAGTAGACGTCGACGGCGTTCTGGCCCTCCAACCGGATGCCACCCTTAGCGACGACGATGGCGCCGCTGATCTGATGGATCCGCTTGGCGGCCTCCTGGAGGTCTTCGATACTGCTGATCGACATGCCGGAGAGCGACTCTGCCTCAAAGTGATTGGGAGTGACTACGGTGGCCAACTGAAGGATCTGCGCCTTCAACGCCTGATCCGTGTCGAGTGCAGCTCCGGGCTCCTGGCCTTTGCAGATCAACACCGGGTCAAGCACGATGTTCCGCCACTGCTGGCTTTTCAGCGCCGTTGCCACAGTGTCGATGGTTGCTGGAGTTCCGAGCATGCCGATCTTGACTGTCTCCAGCGGGTAGCACGTCTGGATGGCCTCCAACTGATCGGCGATGACCTGAGGTTCGACCGGCACGAAGCGATGGTTCCAGCTGTCCTTCGGGTCGAAGGACACAATGCACGTCAGGGCCGCAATACCGTAGACCCCTAGCTCCTGGAAGGTCCTGAGGTCCGCTTGGGCGCCTGCGCCACCGGTAGCTTCGGATCCGGCGATGGTGAGGGTCACTGCGGGGGCGGGATTAGTTAGGGACATTTCTCTAGTGTGCCCATTTTCGGTCGGTGCGGCCAGTTCGGGACGCCCCGACGGGGCATGGCAGAATTGAACTGCCCGGGGGCAGCCGGGCATCAGTGCTAATACAGCGGGCGCACACGTGTCCGCGAACCACTTCGATGAATGAGAAGACGTTGACTCAACTGCAGGAAAAAGCCCGCGCAAAATTTGCCGCCTCCGGGAGTACATACTTTGCGATCATGCTCGCGACCCTCGCCGTCGTCGTGCTCCTCTCCAACATCGGTGCTTCCAAGGGAGTGGCGATCGGACCGATCGCCGGCGATTTCAGTATCATCACTGACGGCGGTTTCTTCCTCTTTCCCATTGCCTACATCCTGGGTGATGTGATCAGTGAGGTCTACGGCTTCAAAGCGGCGCGGTTGGCCATTGCGGTCACCTTCCTGCTATCGGCGTTCGCGTCGCTCTGCTACCTGATTATCATCGCGCTGCCAGGCTTCGAAGACGATTTCGGCACGGTGAAGCAGGCCGCCCTTGAAGGAGCGCTTGGACCGGTCCCGCTTATTGTTCTGGCCTCCTTATTGGCCTTCGCCGTGGGACAGACCCTCAACTCATGGGTTCTGGTCCGGATGAAGACCCGTCTAGGCGAGCGCGGCCTGGTGGGTCGACTACTCGGGTCTACAGTGGTCGGCGAGTTCGCCGACACCCTGATCTTCTGCGCCATCGCCGCATCGGTTATCGGCATCACCACCTTCGGGGGATTCCTGAATTATCTGCTCTTCGGATTCCTGTACAAAACCCTGATCGAGGTCCTCTTTGTGCCACTGACCGCAGTGGTGATCGGGTGGATCAAGAAGCGCGAACCGAGCTATGCAGCGTCCTAGCGTCTCCTGAGGTCCTAGCGACTTCCTCGGCCCGGCCCGCCTGGAAAAGTGCCGGAGCCGCAGACGAGTGGTGGGGCGGCCACTCGTCTGCAGGTCAAGCACTTTTCCGGTGGATCCGGCACGCCCGGTGCAGGGCCGCGACGATCCGCGCCTTCAACTCCGGCTCACGGAACAGATCTGCCCACTCGATGCGGACAAACTGCCAGCCGTCCTCCATCAGGGCCTTCTCCCGGCGGCGTTCCTGGAATAGCACTTCATCGGTGGGCGCATACGCGAAATACTTGGTCCGTCCGTCGAACTCGAGGGCAAGCAGGAGTTCCCGCCAGGCGAAGTCGAGCCGGTGCTCGCCGTACCTGCTTCGGACGGGCACTTGTTCCTCGGGCATCGGTAGCCTCATCCGGTGGAGGAAGTGCCTGGTCAGCGTTTCGCCTGGAGACTCGGCCAACCCGCTGGCGTGAACGGTAACCTTTCGAGCGTTGGCAACGCCTTTGTGGCCAGAGAGCTGATGGGTAAGGTTTTGCATCAGCGGTTGGTTTCCGCCGGCCCGTAGGGCGTGATCGGCGACAATGAGCGCCTTGCGGTAGGGGAGAACTCGGGCACAATCCACGACTGTGCGTTCCAGGGACGTGATCCGCAGGCCTCCCCGGGAGGTTATATCCTGCGGTGCCAGCCGTGAGCAATGGGCGCGGACGTCAGGGCCATGTCCGTGCGGCGTGGTCGGGAATCCCTGGGTGAGGTGGATGAGGTCATCCACCTTCCACAGGTGCAGGCCATGCACGCGGGCCGCCGACGTGTGGCTGTAAACCATCCCGCCTCGAGAGACCCGCAGAAGTGCATGATGGTGGGCATGGATGCGTTGCAGCGCCCGCGTCTCAGGCGACTGCTGCTGCCACAGCTGGCCGGAAAGGTAGCAGCCGCGTCGCAGACGGACCAGGTCACCCGATGCCACGAGCTGGGCGACCTGCCGATCACCGACGTGTCGCTCAGCGAGTTCCTCGGTGGTCCAGGGAATGTCAGAGGCCTTCAGCCAGGAGGGGCACTGGATATTCATGCAGCCAGCATGCGCCGATCCGGGTGGCCACGGTCAGGCCGAGTCCGTTATGTGGGCAACCCGAGCCAAACGGGTGGCTGTGGAGGAGGTGTGACCCGTCCGAGTGCAACTGCATCCGCCAGAAAGTGGCGCACCCGCAGGATCGTTGTTGCCCCACCACTTGGCTGCGGGTCCACCACTTTTCCGGGACGCCGGGACGCCGGGACGCCGGGACGCTGGGACGCTGGGACGCTGGGACGCTGGGACGCTGGGACGCCCGGACGGGAGCGACGCGGAGCAGGGAAGCCGGAGCGGGGAAGCCGGAGCGGGAAGGGGCCGGGCTAGGTGTAGTAGCGGCCCAGCACCTCCTCCTTAAAGTCGAAGAACGTGCCGTCGCTGATCGCGTCGCGGGCGTCGTCGACCAGTTTCACGATGAAGCGTTCATTGTGGATTGAGATGAGGGTGGCCGAAACCATTTCCTTCGCCTTGTACAGGTGGTGGATGTAGGCGCGGGTGTAGTTGGTGCAGGTGTAGCAGTCGCACCCGTCGACCAGGGGAGTGAAGTCCTTCCTGAACCGTGCGTTTGAAAGGTTCCATCGCCCGTCGGGGGTATAGAACGCTGAATTGCGGGCCACCCGGGTAGGGGAGACGCAGTCGAAGGTGTCAGCGCCGTTCTCAATGCCGGTGAACAGGTCGTCTGGCTCGGAGATGCCCAGGAGGTGTCGCGGCTTGTTCTCCGGCAGTTCGTCGGCACACCAGCCCAGGATGGCCCCCAGGTTCTCCTTCTCCAGGGCCCCACCGATGCCGAAGCCGTCGAAATCCATGCCGCCAAGGTCGCGGGACGCCTTGCGCCGCAGATCCTCATACTGGGCCCCCTGGATGACGCCGAAGAGAGCCTGATACGGCTTCCCTACCCGCTCGTCGGTGAGCCGATCATGCTCGGCAATACAGCGTTCGGCCCACAGCCGGGTGCGCTCCAGCGACTCTTCCTGGTACCCGCGCGAGTTCATCAAGGTGGTGAGCTCATCGAAGGCGAACATGATGTCGGCGCCGAGCTGGTGCTGGACCTGCATCGAAATCTCGGGGGTGAATCTGTGCCGGTCGCCGTTGAGGTGCGATTTGAACCACACGCCGTCGTCGTCAATGTGGGCGAGCCGCTCCTTGCCGGCCGCAACCCGCTGATCGGAGCCTCCAGCCTCGGCGTCGGCGACGTTCATGGTGATGACCTTCTTGAACCCGGAGCCCAGGCTCATCACCTGGAACCCTCCCGAGTCGGTGAACGTTGGCCCGTTCCAGTTCATGAAACGGCCCAGCCCACCTGCTGCGTCGAGTATCTCGGGGCCCGGCTGCAGATACAGGTGGTAGGCGTTCGCCAGCAGTGCCTGGGCCCCCAAATCGCTCATGGACTCGGGGAGCACCGCCTTGACCGAGGCTTTGGTCCCGACGGCGATGAAGGCAGGGGTTCGGATCTCACCGTGTGGGGTACTGATGGTGCCCGTGCGCCCATGCAGTGGCTCGCCCGTCGGAGTGCTCAGGCGTTGATCTACGGTGAAGGAGAAGGAGGACTGCTGTGTATCAGTTGGCACCAGCCCATTTTGCCAGCAATTACCGGGAGCGTTTGCCTGCGGGCCCGAGGATGGAAGTGACCAGGGGGGCGGCGTCCGGGTAGTGATCGCGGCGGATAGTTTCCCAACCGTCCCAGATACTGTGGAGGCTTCTGGCCCCCAACGCGTACGTCGAGGCGATCAGCACCGACGACGGCACGTCACGGACCCCTTCAGCCAGCGGCTGCTCGGCAAGGATCAGCAGCCCGTCGCCGTGCTCGGCATATTGAGCCACTGTCAGTCCCAGCTGGCGTTCGGTGCGGAACCACACCCTGCCCGTCAGCTCCTGGCCGTCAGGCAGGGTGAGCGAATAGGAATCGCCGGGCTCGCCCACCCCTGCTGCGCCCAGCCGGTCCGCGATGGATAGCCCATCCGCTGGGGTGCCGGAAAAGAACGCTGTGTGACGGTTTGCGTTGGGATGCCGCTCCAGCGCGAAACGCAACTGTTGAAGGAAGGAAATCCATCCCTCTGTGATGTCAGCTGACCAATGGGCCAACTCGGACTCCGGGTCAGGGTGTCCACGTTCCATGGTGACGACGGTCCCGTCCGGGCCGGGCTGCAGCCCAAACGTGTCGCCGTCCCCGAGCGTCAGTGAAAGATGGTCCTGCCCCTCGGCGACACTGACAGAGAAGAAGATCTGGCGGATCTCCTGGGCGAGGCCGTCGTAGTCCCACCCGTGCCACTGGGCAACCTTCGCCGGTTCGCGGAGCATCACCCAGACCTGGCGGGCGTCGGCGAAAATGTGAACGCTTAGCGGATTCAGAACGCCAGCTGAAGCCGTGTCGATAGCGCCGGATGAGTGATTCATGGCGACACTCTACTCCCGTCGCAGCAAGTGCTCCAGAGTCCTACACGGCACGAATCGCAAGCAGCTCGTTGTGGATCCGGCGGTTCAATTCCTCAGTGGCCAGGGTCTCGGAACCACCGTGGGATCGCAGGTAGAGCAGCGCCGTGAGCCGGACCACTCGCCAGTCCTTCTCCGCAGCAGCGTCTGCGGCAGCGGCGGCGCGGCTGATCTCAGGGTCGTAGAGATTCGGGTCGTTGAGCTGGCGTTGCCGGACCGCCGCGGCCAGTTTGGCTTTCAACGGGTCGGTTTCGCCATCATCGGCAGTGCGTAGCGATACCGAATAGGCAGCTGCGCGGGTGATGTCACCGCCGTCGTAGGCCAGATAGGATGCGAGCGCCAGCACTCCCTCGATCCATTTCCAACGGCCAAAATTGCCGTCGTAGGGCAGTTGGGTGAGTAGGTCGCAGACCCGGAGTGCGTTTGCTGTGTCGGCGAAATCGACCAGCAGGCTCAGCGCCAGGTCGTGGACGTCCTGCAGATGGGCGCCGGATTTGACGTTCACCCCCCTGCCGAGACGTTCAGCGATGGCTTGCAGCTGGACGCTTTCCGGGTGGACTGAGACAGCGTGGGCGATCACTGCCTCAGGAGTTCCGTCCTGGGCGGGAATGGACCCGGACGCCTCGCGACCGTCAACTGCAACCTGGACCTGCGAACCGGTGGCGATCCGAAGGGTTGCACCGGAATCGAGCGTGGCAACGACGACGGCGGGGGTGCCGAAATCATCGGTCTCGATATCGGTTTCCACCACCTTGGTGGGCTCCGTCCCGGCCGGACCGATGATGTGGTGACCGGCGGCGACAGCCTCAGCGCTGACCCTTCGCACGCGCGGCGGTGAATGGTCCCCGGTCACTGGCTAACGTCCCCAGCCTGCGTAGGCCAGCGCCTGGCGGAGCAGCCCTCCGCGCCCGCCGGAGAACTCTGACTGAACGCCTGGGCTCAGGGCATCGTCGGGGGTCATCCAGGATAGTTCCAGCGCGTCCTGCCGGGGCTCGCATTCGCCGGTGACGGGAATCAGGTAGGCGAGGGCGACGGCGTGCTGCCGGTCATCAGTCATTCCGGTCTCGGAGGGCGAGGGGAAATACTCGGCAATGGTGAATGGCACTGGGCAGGGCGGCAGCTGTGGAAGGGCAAACGGGCCCAGGTCCTTTTCCAGGTGGCGGACCAGTGCGGCCCGGATGGTTTCCCGGTACATCACCCGCCCAGAGACGAACGTCCTGACCATCTCGCCCTGCTCGTTGGCCTGCAGTAGCAGCCCGACCTCGGTGACGTACCCCAGCGAGTCACATCGCACCGGGATGGCCTCAACGTAAACCATAGGGAGGCGACGGCGGGCTTCGGAGAGGTCATCTTCCGAAAGCCACCCGGGATTGGGGTCTGGGGTGCGAACGTTCATACTTTGTTTTATAGCAGACAAGGCTGCGACTGCGGGCGGCGCGCTGCGCTTCGGCCATTGGCTGAATCTCGAGTTTTCCACCTGACTGTGCCTCAGGTGTTGAATGCCACGGTCACGGTCCAGGTTCCTCGCGGCGCACCGCGATGATGAGGTACCGGCCAGTAGGCAGTGGCACACGCAGGAAACGGTCGGCGCCAATGTCCACCAGTTCTGCCGGGAAGCCAGCGTTCTGGACACGAGAGAGGAGCTCACTCAACGCGCCGGCGTACTCAAAGCCCAGCTCGAAGCGCTGCTGCTCCGCGGGGCGGACTGACACCAGACCGCCGTTCTTGGCAGCGAAATCCAGCGGACCTGATGTCTCGCCCGTGCGGGGCCGCGCCCCGATGTCCCTCAGCGCGCGAGCCGCCGATGTCGTGGCCGGCGTGTGCCAGACGCACACAACGGTCAGGTGCGGGTGGACGCCGGTACTGAGCTCCCGCTCTCCTCGATCGACGGTGAATGTTAGTCCCGGCATGGTGACGCGGGCTGTCGGCTCGCCGTCGGGCCCGCTGACTACCTCAGCAGCTGTACCGCTCTCCCGCGTGCGGCGGGCAAACTCGTCCAGAACGCCTGCTTCGAAACCGAGAATGACGAGCCCGTGGGTGCCAGCTCCAGCTTTGTGGACAGCGATCCGACCTCCGCTGGCGTCAAAAAGCCGCTGATCAGCAGTTGCTTCCCCGGAAATCAGACCCAGAGCCTGCAACAGGGCGGCCGCTTGAGCTGGGTCTGCAGTGAATAGGGTGAGGCGGACCCGCAGCATTGGGTGTCTCCAGATTCGTGGGTCGGGGAGCTCAGGGGAGCATAGGGGATTACAGTAGCTTCATGAAGGCTGAACTGCCCGAACTGGTGGTGTTCCATGCCACTGAGTGGAGGGAATGGCTCGAGTCCAACCACCCCACCTCCCCAGGCGTCTGGCTGATCCTGCACAAAAAGGGCGGGTCAGTGACCGACCTGACGTACGCGGCGGCGTTGGATGAGGCACTCTGCGTGGGTTGGATCGACGGCCAGGCACGACGGCGAGACGACGAAAGCACTTTCCAGCGATTCACGCCACGGGGTCCGCGCAGCATCTGGTCCTTGCGCAACATCGGTTACATTGAACGGCTTGCTTCGGAAGGCCGGATGACGCGGGCTGGCGAGGACGCCGTCGCCTCCGCGAAAGCCGACGGCAGGTGGGAGCGGGCCTACGCTGGACCGGCGACGACTGAAGTTCCCGCCGACCTGGCCGCGGCAATTTCAGCTGAGCCAGAGGCGCAGGCGATGTTCGATGTACTGACGTCGCAGAACAGATATGCGCTGATCTTCCGCCTGGGCCAGCTCAAGACCGACGCGGCCAGGGAACGCAATATGGCAAAATTCGTTGCAATGCTGGCCCGGCACGAGACTCTCTACCCCCAGCGGAAGCGCCCCTGATCGACCGCTAGGCCTATTAGGTCACACTTTTGTGACTAATTCGGATTTATTCCGTGTAAGGTTATCCTTACCAACTTTCGGAACTTACTCGGAGATATCACACATGACTAGTAGATTTGCCGCCCTAGCAGCCGGTGCCACGATCCTCGCTCTCATGGGCTGCGGGACCACAACTGAGCCAGCAGCGGAGCAGGACGGTTCTGCGCCGGCCGCGGAACTGGAGGCGGATAACGCGTTCACCCTCTACTCCGGCCGAGACGAAGCGTTGGTCCAGCCGCTCATCGACATGTTCGAGGAAAGCAGTGGGATTAAGGTAGACGTGCGGTACGGCAATACGGCCGAGCTTGGTGCGCTGTTACTCGAAGAAGGCGAGCAGACTCCCGCCCAGGTCTTCCTTTCCCAGGACGCAGGAGCGCTCGGTGCGCTCAGCAGCGCTGGCCTGTTCACCACTCTCCCCGAAGACCTCGCCGCCACGGTTCCTGATGGGTTCACCTCCACCGATGACAGCTGGGTAGGTGTCACCGGGCGTGCCCGCGTCCTCGTGTACGACGGCGAAGAGCTGACTGCCGATGAGGTCCCCGTATCGGTGGATGAGCTCACCGAACCGCAGTGGTCCTCACGGGTGGGATTTGCTCCATCGAACGCCAGCTTCCAGGCCTTCATTACCGCCTACCGGGTGCTGAAGGGCGAAGAAGCAGCCGATGAATGGGTGGCAGCATTCGCCGCCAATGACCCCCAGATCTTCGAGAACAACGGTGCTGTCCTGACCGCTGTGAACGACGGCGTCGTCGAGACCGGGCTGATCAACCACTACTACTGGTTCAGACAGGCCGCAGAGGCTGGCGAGGACAACATGCGTGCCCAGCTCTCCTACCCCGAAGCTGGCGACCCAGGCTCCATTGTCAATGTGACGGGGGCAGGGATTCTCTCCAATGCGGCGCAGGATGCCGACGCCCTGAAATTTGTCGAGTTCCTGGTCTCGGCCGACGCCCAGCAGTACTTCGTTGAGGAAACGTTCGAATACCCCCTCGCCGAGGGCATCGAAGCTCCCGAGGGCCTGCCCGCTCTCGACTCTCTGGTCAACCCGGATCTTGATCTCTCCGACCTGGAGTCCCTTGAGGCGACCCAGGAACTGCTCACCAAGTATGGCCTGATCTAGAAGGAGCCGGTGACACCCGAATGACCCTCGCCCGAACTGAACGTGCCAGCGATGCGCTGCCGCGTTCAGTTCGCGCGCCAGCGGTCCCTGGGGGCAGGCCCCCTGTCTGGCTGGTGGCGGTGTCAGTGGTGTGCGCCTCGGCGGCGGCCATCCCGTTGGTCTATCTTCTCGTGCGGACGTTCGACGCCGGGTTTGCCGAACTGGTTGACACCCTCCTGCGCGCGAGGGTGCTGCAGCTCGCCGTGAACTCAGTGCTGCTGGCGGCAGCAGTCACTGGCACTTGTCTGGTACTGGGAACTGCATCCGCCTGGGTTTTGACCCGGGTCCGCATCCCGGCCCCGCGGGCCATGTTGCTGATTTCCGCGCTGCCGCTTGCGGTCCCGTCCTACCTCGCCGCGTACGGCTGGCTGGTTTGGCTGCCGGCCCTCGATGGATTCCTTGCGAGTTGGTTGATCATGACGGCGGTCTGCACCCCGTATGTCACCTTGCCGGTTGCCGCAGCTCTGCGTGGCGCGTCAGGAGACCTTGAGGCTGTGGCCCGCACCCTGGACCGCGGGCCGTGGGGGGCCTTCCGCGCGGCAACGTGGCCTCGGGTCAGGCCTGCCGCCGCAGCTGGAGCCCTCCTCGTGGCCCTCTACACGCTGTCCGACTTCGGGCTGGTGTCCATGTTGCGGTATCAAACACTTACCTGGGGCATCAATTCGGCCTACGGCGCGAGTTTCGACCGTAACCAGGCCGCGCTGCTGGCGCTGATGCTCGTGGTCCTGGCGCTCACAGTGGTGGCCGGGGAGAAGCGCTTTCGCGGTCAGACCGGTCCGGGAGCCAGCCGCGGCAGAATACCCTTGATCTCGCCCGGACGGTGGCTTGGTCCCACGCTGGCCCTGGTGCTCAGCGCCCCGCTGATCAGCGTTGTCGTTCCCGTGGGTGGGCTCACCAGCCGCCTCCTCGACGCGGAGACGCTGCGTGAGATCGACGGCGTCCGACTTGCCGAGGCGATTGGAGCGACACTGGGCCTCGCCGTTGCTGGCGCGCTCGCCGCCGTGGTGCTGGCCCTGCCAATAGCAGTGTTGGCAGCACGCTACCGGGGACGGCTGGTCGCAGCGATAGAGGCCGTCGGGTTCCTGGGGCATGCGCTACCAGGCATCGTGGTAGGCCTGGCGCTGGTGTTTTTCGCGCTGGCTGTTGTCCCGGCCCTGTACCAGACCGTAGTGGTGCTGATCTTCGGATATGCAGTCCTGTTCATGCCCAAGGCGATCGGCACCATGCGCAGCGGTATCGCGGCGGTACCCGGGAACCTGGTTGACGTCTCACGAATGCTGGGCCTGTCCCCCCTGCAATCATGGTGGCGGGTCACTGCCCGCCTTGCCCTCCCCGGCATCGGCGTCAGCGCGCTACTGGTCGCCATCTCAGTCATGAAAGAATTACCTGCGACGCTGCTGCTGCGCCCCACCGGCACGGCCACCCTCGCGACTGAGCTGTGGTCAAGAACCACAGTGTTCGAGTTCGGGGCTGCCGCACCCTACGCGGCGACTCTGGTGTTGCTCGCCGCCGTCCCGGCGGTGGTGCTCTCCGGTTTCCGAGGCGTCGCGAAGGAGGAATTGTGAGCTGGGTGGTCATTGACGAGCTGAGGGTTGCCTATGGGGGTACGACGGTGCTCGAGGGCGTCCACCTGGAGATTCCCCGGGGGTCCCTGACCGCTGTGCTGGGTCCGAGCGGGTGCGGCAAGACCACTTTGCTGCGCGCCATCGCCGGGTTACTCCCGGCGGCCGGCGGCACCATCAGCGTGGGGGAGAAGCTCCTCTCCTCGCCCACCGTCCAGATCGCTCCCGAGAAACGGGGTGTCGGGTGGGTGCCCCAGGACGCGTCGCTGTTTCCTCACCTGTCGGTCGGGGAGAACATCGGGTTCGGATTGAAACGGAACGCTGACCGGCCGGCACGGATTTCCGACCTCGCGGAAATGGTGGGCCTCGAAGAGTTGATTGACCGCGCACCCTCCCAGCTCTCCGGCGGGCAGGCCCAGCGGGTGGCACTGGCCCGCTCGCTTGCGCCACGGCCGGACCTGATCCTCCTCGACGAGCCGTTCGCCGCGCTTGATCCTCAGTTGCGCTCAACCCTGCGGCGGGAAGTCGCTGAACTCCTGCGTGGGCAGAGCAACACCAGCCTCCTGGTCACCCACGATCAGGAGGAGGCGCTGTCCCTCGCCGACTACGTTGCGGTGATGCGGAACGGCGCTATCCTCCAGTGGGGAACACCCCGCGAAGTGTATGAGCGGCCGGTCAGTCGGTGGGTGGCGGCATTTGTTGGAGACACGGTGGAACTGAACGGCTACTTTTCCGGCGGGCAGGTGCAATGCGCACTTGGGCTGGTGGAGGCCGAGATGGCCGATGGTAGCGAACCGCAGGACGGCTCACCGGTCTGCGTGATGCTTCGCCCGGAGTGGCTGAGTGTGCGGGCTGGCGGAACCGACGGGACAGTTACCTCGGTGGCCTACGCTGGCCATGACGCCCTCGTCGGTGTGGAACTGCCGTCCGGAACAACGGTGCGTGCCCGAGTCGCCGCACCCGATCTGCCCAGCAGGGGGGACCAGGTTTCGCTGGGTATCAGACACCGGGCGCTCGCCTACTCCGACGGTTCAGCGTCGTCGCCGATTGCGCCGGTGTCCACGCGGTAGGCGGCTTCCAGGATCATCCACGCCTGCAGCTGCGTGGACAGTTCGGCCCCGTCGGTGAGTGCGTCGTCGCCGGTTCCGGCGGCGAACGCCAGCTGGCCGGTCCGGTGAGAACGACGACGGCCGCCCCGCCCAGCGGGTGGCGCCTCGATTCGCCCGGCCCACAGTGCCTCGGCGGTGGTGGTCACCAGGGTCGCGGCTGTGCGCTGAACGGTGGCCGGGAGCGCAGGCGTGAGCGCTGCGAGGGCCAGGTACCGGGCAAGAATTCCGGTGAACAGGCCGCCGTCGCCGGACCCATGGGTTGTCAGCACCCCGTCACGTGCCAGGTGCTCGTCGACGGCGGTGATCAGGCTGGCAGCATCAACGAGGTGCCGTGGTCCACCCATTTCCAGCAGGGCGCCGAGGATCGGACCCTGGTTATAGGTGTACACGTCTGGTACTAGCGTCTCTCGCCCCTTATCGAGCCGAATACCGTCTTGAAGCAGCCCGGTGTGCGAATTCCGCAGTCGCTGACGCAGCCAGTCCAGCAGCTGCTGTGCCTGGGCTGGGTCGCCCCGCCGGGCGAAGAGCAGGGCCGCAGGTGCTGTGGCGGGGGTGTTCTTGAAGTCCCGGCCCATATTCCAGTACAGCCCGCCACCGGCCTCCGGCGTATGCGCGGAGCGGAGGGCCCGTTCCAGTGGCGGAATCGCGCGGCTGCCACCCAGTCCCAGCAGGGTCAGCCGATCGGTTGCCAGGGCCAGCCATGCCATGTCGTCGTAGTAGGAGTTGGTCCAGCGCAGTCCGTTGCGCAGATGGATCCCGCGCAGTAAGCGCCGGGCGGTCATGGCCAGCCGCCTGGATTCACGCTCATCCGATTCCCGCAGCGCAGCGTCAATCAGCGCGTCAAGATAATGGGCTTGCCACCAGTAGTGCCAGGGCGAGCCGATGCGCTCGCGGGGGTTATGCACAGCGCCAAGGTGGGTCCCCGGGAGCCCGAACAGTCGATGGCCGAATCGGGACTGGACCGAGTCCGCGGCGGCCCCCGCCCTCGAAGCTGCCCGACGGATCGGGTGTTCCTGGCGCGAAGTGAGCATAAATCCACCCTAGCCGGAGAACCCGTGGCTGGGATTGAGCAATCTGCCAACTGAACAGTCGCCCGGATGCAGTATGGGCTGCGTCACAGTAGTGTTTGGTTGGCATCAGGTCCCGCCTGAGCTCACATTGTCGACAGATCGCCCAACCCCGGCCAGCTGAAGGAGACACCATGGATATCACCAACACTGTTGCCCTGATCACCGGGGGCGCCTCGGGTTTGGGACAGGCTACCGCCACGAAACTCCACGGCGAGGGTGCGACAGTAGTCCTCGTTGATCTGCCGCAGTCGGCGGGCGCCGAGTTCGCAGCTGCGCTCGGTGATCGCGCCGTGTTCGCTCCAGCTGACGTCACCGACCCTGCTCAGATGCAGGCCGCCGTCGATGTCGCGGCTGCGCTGGGCCCGCTGCGCATCGTGGTCAACTGTGCGGGGGTCGCCACCCCCGGCAAGGTGCTTGGCCGGGATGGCGTGCTCCCGCTGGAACAGTTTGCCAGGGTCATCAATATCAATCTGATCGGCACCTTCAACGTGATTCGGCTCTCCGCCGCGGCCATGGCGGCAACCGATCCGGTCAGCCCCGCCGACGGCTCAGCCGAGCGGGGGGTCATTGTCAACACCGCCTCCGTCGCGGCGTTTGATGGTCAGATTGGGCAGCCGGCCTACTCCGCTTCCAAGGGTGCGGTCGCAGCCATGACCCTGCCGATTGCGCGCGAACTGGCCCGCTCGCTGATCAGGGTGGTGACTATAGCTCCCGGAATCTTCGAAACCCCCATGATGGCCGGACTACCCCAGGAGGCGCAGGATTCTCTGGGCGCCCAGGTCCCTCATCCCTCCCGGCTCGGCAAGCCCCACGAGTACGCCGCGCTGGTCTCCCACATTGTGCACAACCAGATGCTCAACGGCGAAACGATCCGCCTCGACGGTGCCATCCGGATGGCACCGAAATAGCTGCCAACAGCAGCATCAGAAAGGAACAGCTCAATGGAGAGCACCCTCCCCTCCGCCGATTTCATGGGCTTTGAATCCCTTCTCAGCCCCGTTGAGCGGGCCAAGCTCGACGACGTCCGCGATTTCCTCGACAAGGAGGTGGCGCCGTCGGCCGGGGAATGGTGGAACCGGGCCGAATTCCCTATCGAGGTGCTGCCCAAACTCGCCGCCCTGAACCTGAGCACTCCGGTCCAGCAGGGGTATAGCTACCTGTTTGGCGGCATGGTCATCGCTGAAATGACCCGCGCCGACACTTCACTTGCCACGTTCTTCATGGTCCACCACGATCTCTTTGTCGAAGCGCTGCATGAGTTCGGATCCGAAGACCAAAAGGCACGGCTGCTGCAGGACGCCATGGATCTACGGATCACTGGGGCGTTCGCGCTCACTGAGCCACTGCACGGTTCCGACGTGGCTGGCGGTCTGTCCACCACCGCAACGCGCGACGGCGACAGCTGGATCCTGAACGGCGCCAAACGCTGGATTGGCAACGGGACCTTCTGCGACTACATGCTGTTGTGGGCGAGAGACACCGCCGATGGGAGCATCAGGGGCTTCATCCTCGACGCGACCCTGCCGGGAGTAACCCGGACCAGGATCGAAAACAAGATCGCGTTGCGCACAGTTCAGAACGCGGACATTGTGCTCGACCATGTCCGCGTCCCCGAGTCGGACCGGTTCGCCGGTATCAATACCTTCGCCGATACGCGCCGGTTGCTGCGCGGGTCACGGATCCTCGTCGGGTGGCAGGCCGTTGGCCAGCAGCTGGCCGCGTTTGATGTCGCCCGCCAGTACGCAGTGGAACGCCACCAGTTTGGCCGCCCCATCGGGGGATTCCAGTTGGTGCAGGAGCAACTGGTGCGCATGCTCGGCAATACGACAGCGAGCCTGGGCATGATGGCAAGGATGGCTCAGCTGCAGGAAGGCGGCGGAGGGGACATGCCCCAGGCGGCACTCGCCAAGGCATACACCACTGCCCGAATGCGCGAAACCGTCGCGCTGGGCCGTGGCATGCTCGGCGGCAACGGGATCACCACCGATTTCCGGATGGCGAAGATCTTCGCCGATGCGGAAGCCGTCTACACCTACGAAGGCTCTTATGAGATCAACACCCTCATTGTCGGACGAGCCATCACCGGGCTGTCAGCGATCAACTGATCAGTTGAGGCGTTCTCTCTCTCCCGTAATGGAGCGGTATATTCTAGGTTACCGTCGAGATCGGAGCAGCGTGCTTTTACCTGCGGGTTCCAGATGTCGCCCGCTGGCTGAGAGGAGGCCCCAATCAAACGTTTCCGGATAGGGCATTACCTCAAAACGAGCTTGTGGGTCATACCGGTTCTCTTCATTCTCGGTGGCGTAGCGACCTCCCTCATCACTACGTCGATCGATGATGGAACGCTGATCCCGCAAAGCGTGAGCGGGGACGCCAACGCGGCCCTGCAGATTCTCTACCTGATTTCCTTCGCTATGTTGACCCTTACTGGCCTGGTGCTGTCGCTGGTGGTTGTAGTGGTCCAGCTTGCCATGGGAGTCTTTTCGCCGCGCATTGTTCGTCAAATTCTCCAGGACCGGCCGAGCCAGTCCGCTATCGGTTTGTTCGCTGGGACGTTCGCGCACTCCATGCTGTCTATGCGTTCAGTTCAGACCACCACCGACGGCGGGACTGTGCCGGGATTGGCGGTTGTTACGGCCATGGTCCTGGTCTTGAGCTGCATCGGCACCCTGGTGTGGTACCTGAACCACATCGGGCAATCTCTGCGCGTCGCTGCCCTGGTGGGATGGGTTGCCAACGACACCATGAAGACTTTGAACCACGTCTATCCCGACCCCGGTCCTGCCCCTGATCTCGGTTCGGAGCTGGTCGTTGCGCCCAAGTCCGGGGTGATGTTTGCCGTTGACCATCGGAGACTCGTCGTCCTCGCCGAGCGCGCTGGCTGCCGCTTGGAGCTGCTCTGGGCAGTCGGAGATTACATTCCGACCGGTTCAGCTCTATTCCGGATCGTGGGCAACCCGGGCGGGCTCTCAGAATCCGACGTCGTCAAGGCCGTAGCCATCGGCCCCGAACGCACCATGAACCAGGACGTAGCCTATGGCATCAGGATGTTGGTAGACATTGCTATTCGTTCCCTGTCATCGGGGCCATTCGAAGATCCCACCACAGCAGTCCAGGCTATCGACCGGATTCACGACATCCTCCGCCAAATCTGCCGCCGTCCACTGCATTCGGGGCACCACGACGACGACGCCGGCGTCCTCAGGTTGACGATGCCCACCATGCTCTGGGAAGGGTACGTGCGGCTCGGTTTCGACGAAGTTCGTTTGGCGGGGTCCGGATCGCCGCAGGTGACCAGACGGTTGAGGTTGGCACTTGATGACCTGATGGCGGTCGCCCCCGCCGAGAGGCTCCAGCCGCTGGAGTACCAGCTGGAGTCGCTCGATTCCAGCGCTCGCGACGTTGCATCCTCCACAGCGGACGCGAAAGCGGCGGTTGTCCCCGATGTATCGGGGATTGGCTCGGCCGATGACCTCGTTACTGCCCCGCACGAAGAACGCGGCTGAGGACAGGACGGCGATGGCAGACTGGTGGGATGCCCTCTTTCCGCGCACAACTCGACATCACTGGATTGCTTCCAGGGCATCCTCCTGAGGCCGTCATGGATGCCGCCGAAGCGGCGCTCAGCTCAGCGCACCTGGTGGAGGCAAAGCAGCTCGATGTGGTGGCGGGGGTCCCGCGGATCACCCTCCGGTTCCTGGTCGAGGAAACCGATGGCGAGACAGGTGCCCGGCACGCTATCAGCGCTGCGATGAATATGCGGCACGCGGTTGAGCGGGTGGCTACAGTCGGGTCTCTGCGGGTTCTCCGTCGTCGTGGAAATCGATGGGAGCGACTGTAGCCATCTGACGTGCCCGTAGCTCTCGGCGATAAGCATGGTCCACCCGATGCCGCCTCGATCCAGCAGAGATGATGAGGACAAACGCTCCCAGCCCGGCAGCGAACGCCACCGGGTTCGACTGCAGGTCACCGATGAGGCGCTCGGGCACCATGCAGGCCAATCCCCAGACGACCGCGACGGCGACGGCAATCCGCCCCCGATCGGTCATGCACACGGCCATCGCGGCCAGGGTGAGCAGCACCACCGCGATGAGAGCCCATCGTTGAGCGCCCCATCCCAGCCAGTCGACGTCGCGGACGGTCAGGACCGCTGCCGTGTGAACGGCGAAGGTGACCCCGGCCCAACCCAGAAACAATCCGAGCGGCGCATCCACGAGACGGCCTTCCGTTCTGGTCTGCGCTGGGTAGTGGTTGAGCCACCGGAGGGATCCCAGCAGCAGGACCACCAGCACCCCGATCATCGCCAGGCTCGCCGTCGGCATGGCCTGCTGGACGGCTAGAACCCACCCCAGTGTCACGAGCAGGGCGGCCACAACTATCCAGCCAAGCCCGCGATGCCGGGGGCTGCGCCGCTGGGACGGCAACCACTGGTGGGTCGTGTACGCAAGCAAACCGACGCCGATCACCGGCCACAGGTACGGCGCGGGGGCGGCGACGGAGAGCAAAGTGGCGCCGGGATCGAAGGTCCCGATTGGGGTCTCCCGGATATCTTGTCCGCCGAAGGCGCCGGCGGCGTTGACAGTACCCAGGGTCGCACCGATCACGACCACTGTCACCACAATCCGCCGGACCAGATCGGGGTCCCAGGAACGGACACCCCTGAGAATTGCTGAACCCGTCTCCCCGGCCCGACCTGTGGCCACCCTCGCTGCGCTTCCTGGCGCTGCAGCGGGGGTCACTGGCCGACTGGTCTCGGATGCTGAGGGCCGCACGGTAGCTGCAGTACTGTCGTCCGGCGTCGTTCCCTTGGACGCACCACCGTTGGGTCGACCGGCCCGAAGCCGCTCCAGCACGGGCGAGGGCGACTGATGGGCCCCACCGTCTGATGGCGGGTTGTGCCCTAGGGATTCCGATGCGACAGCCGGCGAACTAGTCGGTTCGTTCGGCAGCCGGGGGGTGGGCGGCGTCGGGGTGCTCATCGGTAGTTTTAGCCTTCCGGTGTTGCTTGAGCGCGAGGAATGCAGCAATTACAAGTCCCACCAGCGTACCCACACCCATTCCCAACAGGGCACTGACCCACAACGGGAACCCAGTGGTCACGTCGGTGATGTAGCCCAGCATGACGAGCCAGGAGCCCCAGAGGATGCCGCCGACGGCGGCGGACGCCAGGAAGGGGCGGAGCGGAAGGTTGGCGATGCCGGCCGCAGCGACACCTGCCGTTCGCCCTGCCGGAAGGAACCGCAGGGCGATGAGTCCCGCGTAGGTGGGCGACTTCCCTGCCTTAGTTACAGCAGTTCGGATACTTCGGTGGATAAAGCGCCCCCACCTGTACTTGTCCAACCATGACGTCAATCGGTTGCGGAACAGCAGGTACAAAATGATGTCGCCCAGCCAACTCCCCAGGCTCGCCGTCAGCAGCGCCACTGGCAGAAGCAGTGTCCCCTCGGAGGCCATGGTGCCGGACGCGATCACCAGGAATTCGGACGGCACCGCAGGAATGAACACGTCAATGACGACGACGAGGAAGGTCAGGGGATGGAACAGCGGCGACCATGCTCCGAAATCGGTAAGGTCCACCGCTCCAATCTACAGGGGCCCAACGGGGTGCGGTCTAGGGGTGGGGAACCTGCTAGGGAAAGTCCTGCAGCTGCAACTGACTGTCAAAACGGCGGGGGAGGTCGCTGAGCGGGTCGGTGAACGCGATGCTTTTCGCCAGCAACTGGAGCGGCTTGCTGTAGTCGTCCGGCGCCTGGGCATGCAGCACTGGGTAAAACGGGTCATTGATAATCCCCAGCCCCAGCCCTGCCATGTGCAGCCGCAACTGATGGGTCTTGCCGGTGTGGGGGATCAGCCGGTAGCGGCCGCGGCCCAGTCGTTCCTCCACCAGGCTCACCAGGGTTTCCGTGTTGGGTTCCCCCTCCATCTCCTGGGCGAGCAGATAGGTGCGGCTCTTGACGATTCGGCTGCGGACCACGCGGGGATGGTCCATCAGGTCCAGGCTGTGGTTCACCGGGGCGGCCGCCTCGTACTCCTTGGAGATCAGGCGGTTCTCGAACAGAAGCTGGTAGTTTCCCCGGGTGGCAGGGTTAGTGGAGAACAGAAGAATCCCAGCTGTCAACCGATCCAGACGATGCATGGGGATCAAGTCCGGCAGATCCAGCTGAACACGCAGCCGGACCAACGCAGACTCGGCCACATAGCGGCCGCCCGGAGTTGTGGGCAGGAAATGGGGTTTGTCCACCACTAGAAGATGATCGTCCTGGTGAAGGATGCTGACCTCGACGGGGAGACGTTCCTCGATCGGCAACTCCCGGTAATACCAGACAAAGGTATGAGCGGTGAGCGGGGTGCTCCGGGTGAGCTGGTCACCGTTCAGCGCCACCACCTCGCCCCTGTCGAAGCGGGCGGCGATGCCTTCAGGATCGACATGGTTCCAGCGGTCCAGAATGTAGTCGAGCGCTGTCCCCCAGGGGCCCTCGGAGGGCAGGCGCAGCCGGGTGGCGTTAACGCCGTTGCGGACGGGAAGGGGGGATTGCATCACCTATCAAGGGTACGCGTCCCAGTTGGCCGGCACACTGGAGGCTAGCCGCAGCCCACAATCCGGTACAGTGACGCATCGCCTTCCCGGTCCACCAGCTCAAAGCCTGCTTCTGGCGAGAGGTCGTCCAAGCCGGCGAACACCCGAGCCTCGCCGCCGTGGACCGAAGCGGTTCCGAAGTCGAGCACAAAGGCCGTATTGGTGCTCCGCACCGCGTCACAGACAGCCGGATTCCGCACCATGGTGTCCAGCTCACTGAAGATCAGCCTGGCCTCCGCCGTCGGCGGGTTGGTACCGTGCGGCAGCAACGCCTCCCTGCCAGCGAAGGCATAGGAGAGTGAGGTACCAGTCAGAGGATCGCCCGCTACCACCTCATCCGGTGGCACGTGATCCGGGAGGCGCTCCAGCAACTGAAGCTCGTCTGAGGTCAGGAGCCGCGAGTCAGCGGTGTAACGGTAGTGGAAAGCAGCCTCGCTGACCCCGCGCTGCACGGCAAACAATGGGGCCACCGCCAGAGAGATCACCACGAGTACCGCCCCTGCAGACGGCAGGAACCAGGCAGGCTCGGGGGTGCCACGCAGTGCACGGGCATTCTGCAACCCCTTGAGCAGCGAACCCGCCAGCGCAACGCCACCGATACTTGCCACGAGCATGACCGCTGGGGCCAGCATGGCGCTGATCCGGAAATAGTCGTTGTACCAGGGGCCCGCAACGACCCACCGCAGGGTTGGCACCTCCTGCCAGCTGCCAACCACAAACAGGGTGCCCGCCACAAGATACATTGCGATCACCCACCGGTGGCTGCGCAAGTACAGGACAACTGCGGCACCCACAGCGGTGAGCACAGTGAGTAAGAGAGCTACGGGGCGGCCAAGGGGGCCGTGGAAGACCACCCCTAGGATCGCGCCACCGGCGTCGCCCATTTGCGCCCAGTTGTCGGCGCTGCTCAGTGCAGGTCGGACGGTCATCCAGAGCACTGCCGAAAGTACCAGGAAGGCGCCGGCGCTGGACGCGGCAGCCAGCCGTCGCCGGCCGCTGGTAGCCCGGAACCGGGTGTACGCCACAGCGATCACGGCCGGTGCGGCCAGGGCGAGCAGCCCGAGCAGCGACGACGGGTGCGCGAGCAACAGCCCGGGCAGGAGTCCCGCCAACAGAAGGACGCTGCCGAAACGCCTCAGCGGCACATCAGTGCCCGCCCCGACCAGCTGAATCGCGAGCCCCAGGGCCGCTGGGAGGATCGCGATGGACAGCATGAACGGGTAGACCACCCCAAATTCCAGCAGCAGGTAGGGAAACGAGCTGGAGGCGGTGGAAAGGACGCCCGCGACCAGGAGGGGCAGCGTGCGCTCGCCGGTGAGTCGGCTGACAAGAAAAAGGCAGCCGACGCTCCAGATTCCGGTGATCAGCACCAGGTTGGTCACATTGATTGCTGCAGTGAGGGGAATGCCGGCTGTGGCGATGACGAGCGAGACGACAGCGTGCCAGCCGGCCGGATAGAACGTACCCTCACGGGTTCCGAGATACCCGAGAGTCAGTGAGGATGAGTTGGAAGTCTCGATGATGTAGCGCAGGGCGTTGAGGTGAAAGATGTTGTCGTGGGACTGCGCGATGTTCTCGGGAACGCCGAACATCCAGAACATTACCGCCGCCACTGGGACGGCGGCGACAGCCCAGGCGAGAAGAACTGGCCGCCAGCGGGCCAGGGGCTCGTCCTTGATCGGTTTGCCATGGATCAGGTGTCCGAATCGACGCCGCAGCGCCCACAACGCACCCGCCACTACCACCGTGACGGCCAGGACAGGCAACAGCGACCATCCGACGCCGGCGAACGCGGCTACCTCGGCCGATATCACCACCGCGCTCACGCTGAACGGTCCAGCCAAAGCCAGCAGGGTCAGGCGTCGCAACCCCAGGGTTGCGCCCCAGGCCAGACCAGGACCGAACACCACCGCGATAGCTACCACAAAGGCGGGGACGGTCTCCGTCCAACTCATAGGCCCCCTCGGGTAGTGGTTCTCATTCGGCTGGCGCCGGACTGGCAGGCTGACAATACGGACAGTAGTACAGGTCCCGCAATTCGAGTTCGTTGTCCCCGAGCTGCTCCAGCGTCACCCGGGTCCCACAGCGCAGGCAACCGCGATGCTCCCTGCCATAGACCCAGAGCGTGTCACCCCTCAGATTTCCTGTGGTGGTGCGGGTGGACCGTGCCTTGTTGGCTTCCAGGAGTTTCTTGGCCAGGGCCACCATTCGCGGCAAGTCCCTGACGCCGGCAACCGGGGTCAGGGGATGCACTCCGGCGAGGAAACACAACTCACACCGATACACGTTTCCGATCCCCGCAAGGTTCCGCTGATCCAGCAAGGCGAGCCCAATTGGCCGGTCCGGCTGAGAGAGTAGGCGCCGCAGCGCTTCCTCGGGATCCCAACCGGGTCCCAGAAGGTCAGGGCCCAGGTAACCCACCGCCTCCTCCTCGGCGGACCGGGGAAGGATCTTCAGGAAACCAAGTTCAAAACCCACAGCCGTCGCGTCAGAAGTTGCCAGGATGCATCGTGCCTTGAACGCGGGTCGCCGCCATTTGGCCCCTGTGGCGTAAATGTGCCAGATCCCCTCCATCAGCAGGTGGGAGTGAACGATCCACCCGTCGTCGCCGCCCACCCGGATCAGCAGATGCTTTCCCCGCGCAACGACGTCCTGCACCGTCTCGCCGGTGAGGTCTACAGTAGCGAAGCGGGGCACCCTGATATCGCAGCGTGTCAGGGTCCGGCCAGCCAGGGCGGCATTGAGTTCGCGGGCGGCCCGCCAGACGGTATCCCCCTCAGGCACGAATCCTCAGCCCCCGTGGAGTGGAGTAGAACCCTGCGGCGGTCAGGGCCCGGCCCACCTCCGAGTCCAGTACCGGTTCTCCGTTAACCTTTTCGATCGCCATCTTTTCGGCTGCACCCCTGCGGATTACAGCTACCAGCGCAACGGCTGCTGCATTCAGAGCCGCCGCATCATCAGTGAAGGCGAGCACTGTTTTGCCACCGCGTTCCACATAGAGGGCCAGATGGCCGTCCTGCAGGATCACCATGGCGCCAGCCTTCCGGCCGGGTCTGTGCCCACCGTCGGAGGCAGGCCAGGCCAGGGCGGCGCCGTAGGGGTTGGCCGGGTCGGTAGCGGCTAGGGCAATTGAAAACCGGACGACGCCGGAATCCTCACCCGGGCGGCGCTCCTGCTGAGCGTCGGCGCCGAACGAGCGCAGGCGGTCCACAGTGGCTGGCACCGCGAACTGGGCGGCGCCCAGGTGCTCAATGAAGTACCCTCGCCGGCACCTGCCCATTTCTTCGAGCCGGGCCAGGACCTTGTATTGCAGACCGAAACCGCCGGGGGTGCCTTCGCTGGCCACCGATCCGCGGGTGACTACTCCGTACCGGTCCAGAAGCAGTTCGGCTGTGGCATGGGCGTGGACGGTGGTTTCCGCTTCGACCTGCGGCAGCACGGCCCATCGACCGGCGGCCATCGGAGGGGTGCTGCGCTGGTAGCCGCGTACGCCGTCGTCGGTACCCGAGATCCGCAGGGAAGACCCAGTTAACGAGGCCCCGGGGGTGCGTCCGAGCCTACCGACGCGTGACGACCGGGCCCGCGGTGGTGCAGCGCGCTGCTTGTGGGCGGTCTTGCCGCCTGAGAGCAGGCTGCGCACCGGTGTGAAGGTGTCGTTGCCGATCCGTCCAGCCCACACCAGTTCCCACAGGGCGTTGACCACCTCGGAGTCGTTTCGCGGCGCCTCGGAGTCCAGCGACTCGGCCAACTGCCTGAAGAAGTAGGCTCCGCCCCGGTCCAGCAGTTCCAGCAGATTCAACTGCAGGGCGGACGGGTCGAATACCGGGTCCGGCCGGAGGGTCAATGGTGCGTTTTCCGCCAGGTGCAGAGCGATCCACCCGTCGTTACCCGGCAGCGAACCCGCTCCGGACCACACCACCTCACCGGTAGCTGTAAGTTCATCGAGCATCGCCGGAGTGTAGTTGGCCACCCGGGACCCGAGGATGAGCGGTTCCCACGCCGACGCCGGAATGGGTACCCCCGACAGCTGATCGACCACCGTTGCCACGCCGTCAAGTCCTCGCAGAGTGGAGCCCACATGCTGCCAGGACGGAAGGAACCTGCCGTAGGCGGCAGGTTCTACCGGTTCTACCTCCTGCCGGAGTGCGGCCAGGGACCGGCGGCGCAGCCTGCGCAGCACCTCGACGTCGCACCACTCGCTGGGCGCCGCGGTATGGCGTTGAGCCTCGACTGAGTCTTCAGGAAGGGAAGCAACAGGGCGGAACTCGCCCTCCACCACCCGGCCGTCGGCGGCGAGCCGTTGCAGGGAGGTCAGCACCACCGCTACCCCAAGCCCCAGCCGCTCGGCCGTTTCGACGGCGGTGAACGGGCCGTGCGTGCGCGCGTAGCGTCCCACCAGGTCTCCGAGGGGATCCGCTACGGGCTCGATGAAGGCCAGCGGGATGCCCATCGGGAGCGGAACGCCCAGTGCGTCGCGCAGCCGGGCGGCGTCTTCGACGGCTGACCAGCGTTCTTCTCCTGCCACGAAGACCAGCAACGCCCGGTTCGCCTGGACCAGTTGGGTGAGAAGCGGAACCACCTCGTCGACGGCTGGGATGTCGCTTGGCTCCTCAGGCATCTGGAAGCGGTCGGCCACTTCCTGCGTGGTGAGCGGACCCAGCAGTCGCAGCAAGTCCGCCACACCCTCGACGCCGCGGACGGTCCGGTCCGGTGCCAGCCGCTGCAGTTCGCGTTCGGTCGAGGCGATTACCTGAGGGTCCAGCAGCTCACGAAGCTCGGCGCGGCCGAGCAGTTCGTTGAGCAGGGTGGGGTCCAACGAGAGGGCGGCTGCTCGCCGTTCGGCGAGGGGGGAATCTCCTTCGTAGAGGAACGACGCCACATAGCCGAACAGCATGGAGCGGGCGAACGGTGACGGCTGAGGCGTCGTCGTCTCGACGATCCGCAGCTCCCGGCGCTCAATGCTGGCTGCGATCTCCTTCAGGGCGGGCAGGTCATAGACGTCCTGCAGGCACTCGCGGACTGTCTCAAGAACGATCGGGAAGGTCGGGTATTTACGGGCGACGTCGAGCAACTGCGCCGAGCGTTGCCGTTGCTGCCACAGTGGAGAGCGCTTCCCGGGGTTCTGGCGGGGCAGGAGCAGGGCACGTGCAGCGCATTCACGGAATCTTGAGGCGAAAAGCGCTGAACCTCCCACCTCGGTCGTGACAATGCCATCAAGCTCCTCGGCATCGAAGAGAAACAACTCAGCCCCGGGGGGTTCATCGTCCATCAGGGGAACCCGCAGGACGATTCCGTCGTCGGACGCCATCGCCGACCCATCCATGCCATACCGCTGCTCGAGGCGCGCGCCAACAGCTAGCGCCCACGGTGCATGCACCGGCATGCCAAACGGGCTGTGCAGGATCACGCGCCAGTCGCCGAGCTCGTCATGGAAGCGTTCAACCACCAGGGTGCGATCGTTGGGGACTATCTCGGTGGCAGCCCGCTGCTCGGAGAGGTAGGTCAGCAGGTTCCCCGCCGCCCAGTCATCCAGGCCAATCGCCTGGCATCGCGCCTGAGCATCCTCGGGGGTAGCCGCAGAGGTTTCGCGGACAAATGCGCCGACAGCGCGGCCCAGTTCGACGGGCCGGCCCAGGGAGTCGCCCTTCCAGAACGGCAGCCGCCCGGGTTGGCCGAACGCGGGGGAGACGAGCACCCGGTCGTGGGTGATGTCCTCGATCCGCCAGCTGGTGGCGCCCAGGGCAAATACATCGCCAACCCGGGATTCGTAGACCATCTCCTCGTCGAGCTCCCCGACGCGCCGTCCACCCTGTTTGCCTCCGGTGCCGGGTTCAGCTGAGCCCACCAGGAAAACGCCGAAGAGCCCGCGATCGGGGATGGTGCCGCCGGAGGTGACGGCCAGGCGCTGGGCCCCGGGCCGCCCGGTGATGGTGCCTTCCACCCGGTCCCAGATGATCCGCGGCCTCAGCTCCGCGAACTCGTCGGAGGGGTAGCGCCCCGCCAACAGGTCAAGGGTCGCGTCGAACGCCGAACGCGGCAGGCTCGCAAAGGGTGCCGAGCGGCGGACGACGTAGAACCACTCCTCGACGTCGATGGTGCCCAGGGCCGCCGCCGCGACCGTCTGCTGCGCCAGAATGTCCAGTGGGTTGGCGGGAATGTACAGCGGCTCGATCTTCCCGGCGAGCATGCGCTCAACAGTGACGGCTGTGTTTACCAGATCGCCGCGGTGCTTGGGGAAGAGCACACCCTGGGACACCTCGCCCACCTGGTGCCCTGCCCGCCCCACGCGCTGCAAACCGCTGGCCACCGAGTAGGGAGACTCCACCTGAACCACCAGGTCAACAGCCCCCATATCAATTCCGAGCTCCAGCGACGAGGTGGCGACCACGCAGCGCAGGCGCCCGGACTTGAGATCATCCTCGATCAGGGCCCGCTGATCTTTCGATACTGACCCATGGTGGGCACGCGCCAGCAGTGGCTCCGCGCCGTCGCTCTGACCCGACTGGCCCATCAGCTGGGCGGGGGGGCCCTGAGGTGGGTCAATCTCAGGAGAGTTTCGCAGCGCGGCTGTCTCCAGCCGTTCGGAATGGATCTCGTTCAGGCGGGCGGTGAGGCGTTCAGCGAGGCGGCGCGAGTTGGCGAACACGATCGTTGAGCGGTTGGCCTGAATCAGGTCGACGATCTTCTCTTCGACGTGCGGCCAAATGCTGCCCTGCGGAACGGCTTCGGCACCGTAGGAGTCGTCGTCACCGTTCTGCTGCGCCGGCAGGATACGCACCTGGATCTCCTC
>NZ_KI914712.1:135679-200188 GCF_000520515.1 Arthrobacter sp. H20 | reverse complement strand
GCCCGCAGAGCCACTGTCGCGGTCGATGCTTTTCCCACGAGTCAGCGCCTCCAGGGCACCTTTGTCCCCGTCACGCAACTCCAATGCCCTCGCCAAATAAACCATGAATCAAGTCTGACAAACAATCAGCCCCAAAGGAATCAACGACACGCTACACTAGAGCACTTGACGATCGGACCGAACGTCGCAGCTTCGGGTAGCTCGCAAAAGGACTGAACCTCAAGTCATCTCGAAATTGTTGAACAATACCTTGCATAGATTGTTCAACAACCTGTAGGGTCTTTCCCAATACTAAATGTGACCCCGGTCACCTGGAAGCAAACGGACGGGCCCATGGCAGATACCGAGAACAAACCGAAGCTGAGCTCCTCCGCTCGGCGCACCGCGCTGCTGGGAGCCATGTTCCTCATGGCGACCAGCGCCATTGGGCCTGGCTTCATCACCCAGACCACTGTCTTTACCGCCCAGATCGGTGCGGCCTTCGCCTTCGCCATTCTGGCCTCGATCCTCATCGACATCGCCGTCCAGATGAATGTCTGGCGTGTCATCGGCGTCTCAGGACTTCGCGCCCAGGAACTCGGTAACAAGGTCATCCCCGGTGTGGGCTGGTTCCTTGCCGGGCTGGTCTTCATCGGCGGAGTGGTGTTCAACATCGGCAACATCGCCGGCACCGGGCTCGGCGCCAACGCGATGCTCGGCGTCGACCCCAAGATCGGCGGCGCCATCTCAGCAGTCATTGCGATCATGATCTTCGTCAGCAAGAAGGCCGGTATGGCGCTGGACCGCATAGTGGTATTCCTCGGTGCGATCATGATCCTCCTGATGATCTACGTGGCTATCGTTGCGGCCCCGCCCGTTGGTGAGGCGCTCAAGAACGCGATCCTCCCCGAACAGATCGACTTCCTCATCATCACCACCCTGGTGGGCGGCACGGTCGGTGGCTACATCACCTACGCCGGCGCGCACCGCATGCTCGACTCGGGTGTCACGGGCATCGAGAACGTGAGGGAAATCACCCGCAGCTCGGTGCTGGGCATTATTGTCACCGGCGTGATGCGGGTGCTGTTGTTTCTGGCGATCTTCGGCGTCGTCGCAGGCGGTGCGGTGCTGACCAGCGACAACATGGCCGCCGAAGCCTTCGGCATTGCAGCAGGGGAGATCGGTATGCGGGTCTTCGGCATTGTCCTCTGGGCCGCCGCGATCACCTCGGTGATCGGTGCCGCGTTCACCTCGGTCTCCTTCATCACCACCTCGAAGACCCCCGAGCGGAAGCGGAACCTCATCACCGTCGCGTTCATCGCCGGCTGCGCGACTGTTTACCTCTTCCTGGGCCAGGCGCCGCAGCAGCTGCTGATCTTCGCCGGCGCGTTCAACGGGCTCATCCTGCCGGTCGGCTTCGGGGTGCTCCTCTGGGTGGCTTGGCGCCGCCGCGACCTGATGCACGGCTACGCCTACCCCAAGTGGCTGCTGATCATTGGCGTTATCACCTGGTTCCTCACCCTGTTCCTCGGCTACACCTCCATCACCGGGCTCGCGAAGCTATGGGGCTGATCGACCTGCCGGCTGACCCAGCCTCGATGCTGCCTGCCGCCGCGCGAGCCGCGTTCCGCGGCGGACTGGTGAGCCCGACGTCGGGCTGGTCCCGCGGCTACGCGCAGGTGAACGTGCTGGCGATCCCGCGGGAGCAGGCGTTCGATCTGCTGCTCTTCGCCCAGCGCAACCCCAAACCGTGCCCCATCCTCGGGGTGCTGGAGCCGGGCGAAACCACCGGGCCGCTGCTGGCCGGCGGTGATATCCGGACCGACGTCCCGAAGTACACCGTGTATCACGACGGCGTCCTGGTGGACGAGCCCACCGACATCACCGCCCACTGGTGCGATGACCTAGTGACGTTCCTGTTCGGCTGCTCCTTCACCTTCGAAACCGCGCTGCAGGACGGGGGAGTCAGGATTGCGCACATCGACCAGGGCGTGAACGTGCCGATGTACCGGACCAACCGCGAGGCCGCTCCCGCCGGCGCCATGTCCGGCCCGCTGGTGGTCTCCATGCGGCCGGTCCCGGCCGCTCAGGTGGCCGACGCCGTCCGCATCACCTCCCGCTATCCGGCAGTGCACGGCGCCCCCGTCCATGTGGGGAATCCGGAGGAGTTGGGTGTTGACCTGGGCTCGCCGGACTTCGGTGACGCGGTGCAGATCCCCGAGGGGCACATCCCGGTGTTCTGGGCCTGCGGGGTCACCCCGCAGGCTGCGGTAATGCAGTCACGCCCGCCGCTGGCGATCGGTCACGCGCCGGGGCACATGCTGATCACCGATGCCCGGGACAGCGACTACCTGGTGCCCTGACGTCGGCTCACACCCCCCTGGTGCCCTAGGAAGTGCGGGGTTGCTCGGCGGTAGCGTCCCGGGCGAGATGCCCCACCAGCTCAGCCTCGGCCGAGTCCAGGTAAGCGCGGAGCCCGGCGGCGGCGTCTTCCCGTTGCCCGGCGCGCAGCCGCTCAACGAGCTGCACGTTGCGGTCCACGTAGTGGCTGTGAAAGTCGGGGGCCGAGGCCATCGCGTGGAACACCAGCCGCATCTCGGCAAGCACCCGGTCCATCAGGGTCCGCAGCGATTCACTTCCGGCCAGGCCAACCACGGCGCTGTGGAGCGCCTGGTTGGCGTCGGCCATGTCAGCGACCGAACCGGCGTCGCGCGCCGTCTGCGCCCGCTCCACAACGGCCTCCATGTTCTCGAGAACCTCTGGAGTGACCTCGCCCCACAGGGCCGCCGCGGGTTCGATCATCCGGCGCACTCGGTAAATTTCGCGCACCTCCTCGATCCCGGGGGACGCTACGAACACGCCACGATTAGGGATCTTGGTGACCACCGATTCACCGGCGAGCACGCTGAACGCCTCACGCAGCGTATTGCGGGACACGCCGAGCGCCATTGATAGCGACTGCTCCGACAGCTTGGACCCGGGCGTCAGTTCGCCGGCGGCAATCCGGCCCCGCAGCACCGTGGCGATCCACACAGCAGTGTGCGCGTGCTCGGCCGATCCCGATGTCCTGTCCAGCTCAGTTGCTGCTGTTATCGCCATTGCTTTTCCCCACCCTCGTCACCAACAGATGTTAGCCGACCGTGCTCAGAACTTTCCCCAGGACGCCGCCGCGCCCAACGGCGGCACCTGGCTCCTGCTTACCGCGCTGGAACGTCCCGGCTGACTTGGAGAGCACCTCGGTTTCCATTTTCATTGCCTCCAGGACCGCGATGGGTTGCCCTACGGTGATCGTGGCGCCGTCGTCGGCCAGCCACTTCACCAGAGTGCCGCCCATTGAGGCGGTGACCGCGCCGTCGTCGTTAGTTGTGTTCTCTGGTGACTGCGCAACGGCGCCGCCGCCGTTGCTTCCACCGCTCCCGCCACCGTTCATTAGCGCGGCGAATACCTCGGCGGGCAATCCGAGCTGGACTGCCTTGCCATCGATCTCAACGGTGAGAGTCTCGCGCCGAGCGACCGGCCCAGTTGCCCCACTGGACAGTGCGGCGTCCAGCCGCTCGGCGAACGCGTTCTCGATCCACGTGGTGTAGACGCCGAGCTTGTCCGGGTTGGTGAAGTCGGGGTCCCGCACCACTGCGCGGTGGAACGGAACCACCGTGGGCAGACCCTCGATCCGTAGTTCATCCAGGGCGGCGCGGGCGCGGCGCAGCGCCTGCGAACGGTCTTCGCCGTGGACAATGAGCTTGGCCATCAGGGAGTCGTACTCGGCGGGCACACTGGACCCGGAGCGCACCCCGGTGTCGACGCGGATGCCTGCGCCCGTGGGAGCTTCGAACACGTCCACCGGGCCGGGGGAGGGGAGGAACCCGCGGCCGGCGTCCTCGGCGTTGAGCCGGAACTCGATCGCGTGGCCTTTCGGCGTCGGGTCCTCGGTGATGCTGACGGGCAGTCCCGCGGCGATGCGGAACTGTTCGCGCACCAGATCGATGCCCGACGTCGCCTCGGTCACCGGGTGTTCTACCTGCAGGCGAGTATTGACCTCCAGGAAGGAAATCACGCCGTCGGGCGCCACCAGGTACTCGACGGTGCCCGCGCTGGTGTAGCCGGCCTCGCGGCAGATGGCGCGGGCCGACTCGTGGATGCGGCTGCGCTGGTCATCGGTCAGGAACGGGGCGGGGGCTTCCTCCACCAGCTTCTGGTTACGGCGCTGCAGGGAGCAGTCGCGGGTGCCGACGACGACGACGTTGCCGTGCGTATCGGCGAGGACCTGCGCCTCGACGTGCCGCGGCTTGTCGAGGAACCGTTCAACGAAACACTCCCCGCGGCCGAACGCGACGGTTGCCTCGCGGACCGCTGAATCGAACGCGTCATCGATGTCCTCCATCCGGTGCGCAATCCGCATCCCGCGGCCACCTCCGCCGTACGCTGCCTTGATGGCGACGGGCACGCCGTACTGTTCGGCGAATGCGCGGACGTCTTCGGCGTTGGCCACCGGCCCGTCGGAACCGGGGACCAGCGGTGCGCCGACCTTGACGGCGATCTCGCGGGCGGTGACCTTGTTACCCAGGCTCCGGATCGCTGCGGGTGACGGACCAATCCAGATCAGCCCGGCGTTCTGCACTGCGTCAGCGAAGTCGGCGTTCTCGGAGAGGAAGCCGTAGCCGGGGTGCACGGCATCGGCGCCGGCCTTCTTCGCGATGGCGAGGATCTTATCGATGTTGAGGTAGGTGTCAGCGCTGGCCGATCCGCCCAGTGCGTACGCCTCGTCGCTGAGCCGGACGTGGAGGGCATCGGCGTCGGGATCGGAATAGACGGCAACCGAGGTCAGCTCCGCGTCGGTGCACGCGCGGGCAATGCGGACGGCAATTTCCCCGCGGTTGGCGATCAGGACCTTGTTCATGGCTACTACTTTCACGAGCTTCGGGGTCATTTAGTTGAGCAGTTCCAGCGTCTCGGGGTCCACCGCCTCGAAACGCAGCACCGCCCCGGGGACCAGTTGGGCTGCGATCGGCAGGTCATCGGGCACGACGACGCCGATCACCGGGTACCCTCCGGTCACCGGATGGTCGGCGAGGAAGAGGACTGGCAGACCCGACGGCGGGACCTGCAGCGACCCGGCGACTACCCCTTCGCTGGGGAGTTCGTCGGTGCTGACGCGTTCGAGCGGCGGGTCCGCTTCTTCGCTGGTGGTGAGCCGGACTCCGATCCGGTTCGATTCGGCGGTCACAGTCCAGGTCTGCCTGGTGAGCGCTTCCTGGGATTCGGCGGTGAACCAGTCATGGCGGGGACCACCGGTGATGCGCAGGACCACCGGTTCAGAGGGGCCTGACCCGATACCGCCCAGCCGGACGTCGTCGGGAAGGGTGGAGGGTTCCGGTGCGCCGACGGTGCGGCCCTGGTCGATCGCCCCGATGGGCAGCACAGTTCCCGCCGCGAGGGGATCCGGCCCGATTCCCGACATCACATCGGTGGAACGGCTGCCGAGGACCTGAGGCACGTCAATTCCGCCGCGGACCGCGAGATAGGTGCGGAGCCCTGCGTCGGGTAGGTCGAGGTGAAGGGTTTCGCAGTCGTGCAGTGCGAAGGGTGAGCACATCGGTGCGGTGCGGGTGTTGTCTCCACCCGTGATCTCGGCGGGCGTGATCGCTCCGGCCAGGGCAAGAGTGAGTTCACCGTTGGCTTTCACCGTGAGACCGCCGAGGATGGTCTCGATCACCGCATCGCCCGGTGCGTTGCCGACCAGCCGGTTGGCTTGGCGGGCGCTCGCGGTATCGGCGGCGCCAGCCTTGGAAACGCCCACGTCACCGAGGCCGGGTCGCCCCAGGTCCTGGATCAATGACTGCGGTCCGGGGGCGAGGATCTCAAGAGAGGCGAGGACTTCATGCGGCGCTGCCGTCGACGGTCCGACGTCGGACCCATGGTCCGTCACCGTCACCGATTCCCGCACGGCCACGTACTGCACGGCGGTGCCGGGGCGGAGCAGGGCCGGCTGGTCACGGCCCAGATCCCACAGGCGGGATGCTGTCCGGCCGATCAGCTGCCAGCCGCCGGGGGAGCGTCGCGGATAGACGGCCGAGAAGTTGCCGGCCAGCGCGACCGCTCCGGCGGGGACGGCGGTCCGCGGAGAGGTTCGGCGCGGGACGGCGAGGGATTCGTTCTCCCCGACCAGGTAGGCGAACCCGGGGGCGAAGCCGCCAAACGCTGCGGTCCACAGCTGGCCGGTGTGCGCGGCGATGACACCGTCAGTGTCGAGGCCGGTGAGGCGGCCCACTTCGGCGAGGTCGTCGCCGTCGTACACCACCTCGATCCGCACCGGATCGCCGGTCGCCGCGGTCTCGGTGGCCGGCGACGTGTTCAGGTGAGCGACGGCGGTCCGGGCGGCGCGGGCGGCGGCGCCGGAATCGAAGATCGCAAGGACAGTCTGGGCGGCGGCGAGGACGTCGACCTGCCCGCGGAACGGGTGCTGCTGCAGGTGGGCGTGCATCGCGAGGACCGAGTCCAGCGACTCCAGCTGGATCAGCAGGGCGCGCGGCCCGGCCCAGCGGATTTCCGGAGGTCTCACACGAAGCTCCGGATCTCGACGCCAGCGGCTTCGAGGTCGCGGCGGACGGCGGCGGCCATGGACACGGCGCCGGTGGTGTCGCCGTGGAGGCAGATGCTTTCGGCCGTGGTCTTGACCTGGGAGCCGTCGCGGGCAACGATGATGCCCTCGGTGGCGAGGCGGACCATGTTGGCGGCGACTTCGTGTTCATCGTGAAGGACGGCCCCGGGGTCGCGGCGGGAGACCAGTGTGCCGTCCGGGTTGTACGCGCGGTCGGCGAAAGCTTCGGCGACCCCGCGGAGGCCAGCTTTCTCCGCTGCGACGAGTGCTACCGAGCCCGGCAAGAGCAGCAGGGGCAGATCACCGCCGAACGCCTTGACTGCATCCACTACGGCCTGCGCCTGGATTTCGTGACTGACGATGGTGTTGTAGAGGGCGCCGTGGGGTTTCACATAGCGGATGGTGCCGCCGGCTGCCCGGGAGATCGCGTCGAGGGCGCCGATTTGGTAGAGCACGTCGTCGGCCAGTTCAGTGGGGGAGCAGTCGAGGAAGCGGCGCCCGAACCCGGCCAGGTCCCGGTAGCCGACGTGCGCGCCGATCGTCACACCCCCGGCGACGGCGTCCCGGCAGGTCTGCGAAATGGTGGAGGGATCCCCGGCGTGGAACCCGCATGCCACATTGGCGCTGGAGACCGAGCGGAAGATGGCGGCGTCGTCGCCCATGGTCCAGTTTCCGAACGATTCGCCGACGTCGCTGTTGAGGTCGATGTACACCATTGTGATCCTCGTCTCTTCTGAGTGGTCCCTCTAGGATGCACGAGTTTGGCAGATTGTTCAACAATTTTGCTCCAAAGACGCTTTCGGGGCAAAGATGACATCATCGATTGATGAGCCCAAAAAGTCGCACGCGTAAGCCGAAGTCAGTGGGTAAAGAGAAGCGGCGCCCACCCGGCCCGCCCGTCAGTCCCATTGCTGACCTCTACCGTCGGATCGCGCCGCACTTTGCTGTGGATCTGGACCAGACGTCGTCGTTACCCAGTGAACGGCTGGCATCGAACCTCTACGCAGGCATGCATAAGACCACCAACCTGGGCCCGGGCATTGACAGCAAGCTGTTCGGCGAATGGATTCGCCACGCCGAGCGCCAGGCGGATCGGACGGCGGCCGCAGTGCTTTGGGCGATGGCGCAGGTCGCAGACGCGCCCAGTGACGCCGAGGCTGCCGCCGCTGCGGGGCGCCTGCTTGATGCCGGTGTGACGCCGCCAGCCTGGCTTGCCCCGCTGCGCACGTTGGAAGCCGCCGCGGCCTGGAAGCTCACTGACGTGTTTGGAGACTTCATCGAGATTGTCGTCGAGTTCCGAGCCGGGCGGCGGAAACATGGCATGTACTTCAGCATCGACACCAACCATCTGGGTGGTTACGCCACCGCGGTGTTGTTCAGTGACAGTGCCCGCAGCCTCCTCAAGGACCTTGAACGCTCGGCCTCAAGGATGGCGGGGGCAACAGTGGAGCCGGTTGGGCTGGCGGAAGCACGCCGCCGGGGTGTTGATGCCATCGCGGCCACGGACATCACCAGCGACCCGGAGGTGGGTCCCAACTATGACCTGGACCGGGCGTTGGCGCTGAAGCGGCTTCAGGCATTGCCTGATGACGGCGTCGTCGACCTTAGCGCGCGGAGGGTGCCGAGCGAAGCCGAGGAACAGGCGCAGATCAACGCCGATGGGGCCGAGTCCGAGCTGTTGGTTGCCACGTTCATGGCGGCCATTGAACAGGACCCAACTCGTGCAGCAGTGCGGACGTTCAAAGAGCAATTCATTCGCCTTGCCGAGCTGGCGATTAGCTTTGGCCGTCATTACGACGACGGCAGGCTGGTGCGCGTGAGCCCGCTGAAGCTGAACACGTTTATCGGGTGGTTCCTTCCGCGCAAGGTGATGCTTGACGAGGTGGAGTTGGAAGCCCTTCCCTGGTTCCTCGACGCGTGGGTCGACTGGTGCGGCGAACGGATGGGCCTGACAGAGACTGCTGTGGACCTGCTGGTGGATGCTGCTGGGGTAGCACTCGAGGACGCTGACGAACTGAGGGACTCGGACGAGGATGAGCGGTCGCCGGGGATGACCTTTCTTGAAGGACTGGACATGGCGAACCTCGAGGACGCCCAGAGCGCAATGGATCGCCGACAACTGGCTATGCCGTACTTTGGCACCCGGATCCGCGACGAGGACTACCCACGGCTGAACGCGAATAAGCCGGACGAACTGCGATTACTGGTGCTTGGCGAGCTGAAAGAACTGCACCTAGTGGGGAAGGACGAGTATCCCTCCAGCAACGAACCGGACGGCACCGCGGCGTGGACCGCAGCCCTGAGGGAGCTGGTGGTTTCTCAACTGTGGAACAACGATCCGCCACAGGTGTGGGAGGCGGCCCAACGGTTGCGGGCACAGGGGCTGAACCGCTCTGAGATCCTGGATCGGTTGCAGGCCGTACTTGCCGGTCACGTCGACGCCTCCGGGATGCAACGTGGAGCTGCGTTCAGCTCGGCAGTGCACATCCCCGGGTATCTGGCAGGGCTGGCAACAGTCGGTGCCGGCGGAGTCAAAGGCGGCCATCTCCGGTCGGTGTAAGGCGTCTAGCTGTATTGACCACAGAGTTTGGTCCGGCGGTCTCACCCACCCCCGCCGAACCGTGAGCTAAGGCGACTTTCGGGGCGCGGAAGTCGCCATAGGTCACACCTCGGTGGAATGGACGGATCGGGCTACGCTCTTTCCATGACTAGCAGTCAGCCTCAGAATCGACCGCCCGGCACGTCAGACGGTCCCGGCGCCGCGTCCGCTTCCGGAGCACTCGGCACTCACAGCGGTCCCGGCACCCGCGGCACTCACGACGGCCGCGGCGCAGCCGGACCGACCCAGGCGGTCGACGTGGACGCCGTCCAGCGGCGCACCGTCTGGGTGCTGATCGTTGGGCAGGTGCTCGGTGGAATTGGTATCGGGAGCACCGTGTCGATCGGTGCGGTCATGGCCGCCAACATTTCCGGATCCGACGCGCTCTCCGGAATGGCGACAACGCTGAGCACCCTCGGCGCCGCAGCGAGTGCCATTCCACTTGCGCGGCTCGCCCAACGGATGGGCCGACGGCGGGCCCTGACCACTGGTGCCCTCCTTGCGGCCTCGGGGTCAGTGGTGGCTATCCTCGCTGCGACACTGAGCTCGTTCCCTTTGCTGTTGCTTGCTTTCGCTTTTCTGGGCGTCGGCACCGCTGTGAACCTTCAGGCCCGATTCGCCGCCACCGACCTGGCGAGCCCCCAGCACCGCGGCCGCGACCTTTCCCTGGTGGTCTGGTTCACGACCATTGGTGCGGTGCTCGGCCCCAACCTGATCGGGCCAGGGGAAGTCATTGCCTCGACACTGCAAATGCCGTCATTGACCGGCTCGTTCCTGATCGCCGTCGTTGCCCAGCTGGCCGCCGCGTCGGTCTACCTGGTGGCGCTGCGCCCGGACCCGTACCTGGTGAGCAAATCGAAGCAGGAGAAGAACGCCGACGAGGCCGAGCCGGGCGCCATCCGCGGCCGAGGACCGCTGGTGTTCGCGATCGGGTCCATCGCGATCAGCCATGCGGTGATGGTGTCAGTGATGTCGATGACGCCGGTGCACCTCATTAACCACGGCGTCACGCTGACCATCATTGGACTGACGATCAGCCTCCACATCGCCGGGATGTTCGCGCTGTCGCCGCTGTTCGGGTGGCTGAGTGACAAAGTGGGACGAGTTACCATCATCCTGCTTGGTCAAGGCCTGTTCGCTGTGTCGCTGCCGATCGTTGCGCTGGGAGAGGACGATCCGGTCCTGGTGACCGTGGGGCTGGTGTTTCTCGGGCTGGGGTGGAGTGCCGCAACTGTTGCCGGATCGGCGCTGGTCGCAGACCTGGTGACCGGTGCGGCACGTGCCCGGATCCAGGGCCGGACGGACCTGGTGATGAACCTTGCGGGAGCTGCTGGCGGAGCGTCGGCTGGCGTCGCACTGGTGCTGATTGGCTACGCGGGGCTGGCCTGGGCAGCGGGTGTGCTGGTACTGGTGGTCGTGGTTGGATCGTTCGTGACCCGGTCGCGCAATCGGGTGACAACAGAAGCGCGATGAATTGCGGGTTCCGTGCCGGGTAGGGGTGGGGCCGTGGAGTCATAGCTGTGGCCGGTGGGGGTAGTAATCCGGAGTGAGTGTCTTGGTCCGGGGCGTGCATGGGCTGTCCAGCCGGGTTGTTCTTTGGTGTGGTTGCAGGTTTCGCAGAGCCCGGCGCCGTTGCTGATCGTGGTGGGGCCTCCTCGGCTCCAAGGGATGATGTGGTCGTAGTGCCGGATCGGTGCATCACAGTACGGGGTGCGGCAGGTGTCGTCTCTAGCAGCGATGAATCTGCGCTGGGACGGGGTGAAAAGCCTGGCTTTGGAGTCCACGCCGACTAGTTGACCGGTCGTGGGCGCGGTATAGAGGCGGCGGACCCAGACGTTGAAGCCGGGATGCCCTGATTCAGGCGCTTCAGCGGGCTCAGCCGGTTGGATGAGGTCCCGCGCCCAGGACGAGGGGACGATGCCGTAACCGGGGATTCGTGCCGGTTCACTGTCACCCTGAAGGAGTGCCCGGTCGGTCATGATGACTTGGAGCTCTACTCTGGAGATACCTCCGGCCACACCGGTGGTGCGTTCGACGAGGGTGTCGGCCATGAGTTGACCGCGGGATCGGGTGTCCCCACTGGCTCGTGCCGCATCAGCGTGCCGGGTCAGTGCCGCGTAGGCTGCAACGGCCCCCTTCACCGGCAACAACGCGGTGAGGTAGGCCATGGTGTCCGGCGCCGGGCGGATACTGACATAGCGTTCACCGGCGGCGTGGGCGGCCCGGTTGACCACTGAACGGGGGTCCCGCCGGTACGCGGCAGCTTTCGCCGCGGCGATGATGGCTTTGTCCCCGCATCCGGTAAACGTTCCGGTATCGGCGGAAAGTTCTTCATCGACGGCGCACCGGTCGGCGGCGGACAGGCATGCGGTTTCTTTCACCAACAGGGTGGCCCGCCACTCGTTGAGTTGGCCGGTGTGCAGGGCGGCGAGGGTGTGTGGCATTTCCGTGACTAGCGCCCGCGCCAAGCCCAGGAGCCGGCTGCCGCGGGATGGTGATTCCCGCCGGGAAAGTGCGATCTGAGCGGCAACACTTTTGCCCTGCTCCACGCCTGGCACACCGGCGTTGGCCTGGGAGTGGCGTTCGGAGAGGTCGAAGGCCACAGCAATCTGGGCCTGCACGCCGGCGATGGCGGATTTCACGTCCTCTAGTCCGCGGAGCTGATTGATCATCCCGGCGGAGTCAGTGGCTGGCTTCAGCGACTGGAGAGAGTTGAGCAAAACCCGAATGCCAGCATCCCGGGAAGCGCTGCCATCAGCAGTACTGCCATCAGCAGTACTACCCGGACCAGAAGAACCGCGCGGGCCGGTTCCCGGGAGGGGAGATTCCTTCCGAATCGATGTAGGAGCCTTGCTGCCGTCCATACCTCTATTGTCCCAAACGGCTCCGATATTCCAGAGATCTCGTGAACCTATGTGGACAAACCTCTCGAACAAACATTCGAATAAGATCGGATCCCCGGCTAGGGCCATAGACAGGGTCCAGCCGTCGAGCGGCCACAGCCACGCCATCCAGTTCCTTGCCGATCAGCTAGCGAATGCCCGACCTGCTTGGGCAGCACCCAACGGCGGCGCAACCAGTCAACAATCACACAGTCGGGAACTGCAGCACGCCGCCCTGGTATACCTGTCCGATCATGGACCGCAGGTGAGGCAACTGCTCCACTGATTCGAGCTGGCCGGTGAGCACGACGACGTCGGCCAGCTGCTGCTCTGCCAACCGACCCACCGAGCCGACCGGCGCGATCAGCTCGCCCGGCACCGAGCTGGAAGCGGCCAGGACCTGCTCGAGGGTCATGCCGGCATCGGCCATCAGTGTGAGCTCTTCAAGATTGTCGCCGTGTGCGCCGACTCCGGCGTCGGTGCCCATGCCGATCTTGACCCCGGCGGCGATGGCCCGGGCGACCGACTGGCGGTGGTCCTCCGCGACCCGTTGGGCCTTGTCGACGACCTGCTGCGACAGGCCGCTGGTCCCGGATTCGCCCTTGCGGATCACGGCCAGTGGGGCAGACAGGGTGGGCACGAGGTAGGCCTCAGTGTCGAGGAACAGCTGGATTGCCTCGTCGGTGAGATAAATGCCGTGCTCGATGGTCCGCACGCCGGCCCGCAGCGCGTTGATGATCCCGGCGGTGCCCTGCGCGTGGGCCATGACGTACTTGCCCTGCATCTCGGCTTCCTCGACGACGACGGCGATCTCCGCAGGGGTGAACTGGGAGTGCTTAGGGTCGGTGGTCGGCGACAGGACACCGCCGGTGGAACAGATTTTGATCTGGTCGGCGCCGGCCCGCAGGAGCGTGCGGGTGACTTTGCGGACTTCGTCGACGCCGTCGGCGATTCCGCTGGGGCGGCCGGGATGAGGCCCAAAGTCGGGGGAGTCCAGTCCTGAGGGGTGCCACAGATCGCCGTGTCCGCCGGTCTGGGACATGATGCTGACCGCGATGCGGAGCCGTGGACCTTTGACGATCCCGGTCTCGACCGCCTGCTTGGCACCCAGATCGGCGCCGCCGGCGTCGCGCACGGTGGTGACGCCAGCGCGCAGGGTGGCCTCAAGGTTCCGCGCGGATTCGTAGAACTGTAGAGAGTAGGGCTCGACCATTGCCTGGATGGAGCCGGGGGTAGAGGTCATCACGTGGACGTGCAGGTCGATGATCCCGGGTAGGACCGTGCGATCAGCACAATCGACCACCGTGGCATCTGCGTACGCCTCCGCCAGCCCGGCGTCGCGGCCCACTGCTTCGATCATCCCGTCGCGGATGACGACGTCGGTGGGCCCTGGGAGGAAGCGTTCGCCGTCGAACACATGGCCGTTCCTCAAAACTGTCGCAAGCGTCATTGCTGCCTTTCGCGGGTTGTGGTGACCTGGTTCACCTTACTCGCGCGACTCCCACTACCCGGCGAGGCTGAGGAACACCAACAGACATTAGGGCAACCGATCCGTAACCCAGTCCCAGCGGATCACCTCTTGTTCCAACCGCACAGCAGAGCCATGCACGTTGTCCCGTAGCGCACGGTACAGGGCCGATTCAGAAGGGTTCAGCCGAACCGGTTCAGATTGCGCCTGCGAAGATTCGGTGACCCACTCAGCGCGATGCGCCAGCAAGGTCGACTCATCCATCAGGATGCTGGAGACGTGAGGATGCACTGAGCGCAATGAATCCAGGATGCGGAAACCATGGGTATCGATATCCCCCCAGTAAAGGACGTCGCAATCCTGTAACCACGCGGCGTCGCGGACCGCCGAAAAGCCGTAGCCCGCGCCGAAAAGCGCCATGCTTGCGCGCCGATGCGGGAGGGACAGGAAGTTCACCAGATTCTCGGTGATAATGACTGTGCTCACCGGCAAGCTCAGCGTCCGGAAAACCTCGGCCGTTACTGTGATGTCGCGGGCGTTACCCAGCGCGCCCAGATGCGGCAGCGGATCGTCGAGCAGTCGAAAGCGGACCAGCTCGGGCGGATGAATAAATCCATAACGCCGGGCGAAACGCGCTGCCGGGGTACGCGGCGAAAAAGCCCCGAGTGCTTCAGTGGGGGCTACGGCCTCAGGCAAGATCAGCGCATCGTCCTCGCCGGCCGTCGACAGCGGGGAAGGAGTGGGACCCTCGATCGGCTCCCGAGCCCGCAGGGCGACAACCATCTCGTCCACCGCCTGCCGGTGGCTCTCGACAAACTTCGTGTGGATCCCGGGCAGGTTCATCTGCCGGACAAAGATTCCAGGGTTTGGATTAGTCGAAAGCCACACGGCGGCCCTGGCGGCGAGCAACGCCGAGTCGCCCAATCGCAGTAGCTCCAGTGGACGCTTTGCTGCCCAGGCGTGCAGGGCAGGGTCAATTGCCGCAAGATTTCCGGCTACTGCCAGGGCACGAAGGGAGTCCCGGGTTTTGCCAGCAAAAGCGATTTCGTCTTCCACCCGGGCAAACACCGCAGCGGCCGGAATACTGTTTGTTCCGATGGTGGTTCGGCCAATGTCAGCCGTTTCCAGAGTGAACTCACTGACGGCTTCGAACAACTCCCCTGACCAGGTGCGCACCGCAGGATAGCTGTCGCGCAACTGAGTAGCGGTTGGTTTTTTCAGCGAACGACGGCGAGGGTAGGCGCCCGAGGGGTCCAGCAGTTCACGCAGGAGGGTGCCCCGACCCCACGCTTTAACAGACTGCGCGCGCAACTCAGCCAGAGAAGTCCACCGGGAATCAGCCGGCACGTGAAGCCCGCTCATCCCGGTATTCCTGGATGGTCATGTTGCGGAGCTGGGAATCATCGCCGTTGGAGTTGGCCACAAACCCCACATGGGAGACAAAGGGTTCAATCACGTGGATCTTTTGCAGGGGCGTGACGATCAGCAGTTGCAGCTTCATCCGCTGGAAAAGCTCCAAGCCGTAGCGAGCCGACTCATCCGATCCGCGGCCGAACGCCTCGTCGATCACAACAAATCGGAAGCTGCGCCCGGCGGCTTTCCCGCTGGTCTTGCCCGCGGACCCGAGCCCGAATTGGAAGGCCAGGGCCGCGGCAAGGATGGTGTACGCCAGCTTCTCCTTTTGGCCACCAGATTTACCACCGGAGTCGGTGAAATGCTCGTACTCCTCACCGGTTTCGGTCCACTTTTCCGACGCCGAGAAGGTGAACCAGTTGCGGACATCGGTCACCTTCCAGGTCCACTTCTCATCGAGCGCGGTGTACCCCTCACGCCCCCGGAACCGCTCGATGAGCCGTTCCACCTGCAGGAACTTCTGCTCGGAGTACTGATCCTGATCGTTCAGACTTCCCTCCGAACACGCGCGCAGGTCAATGCTGAACTGCCGCACGTCGAGATCCGTGGTCGGCTGGTGCTCCAGTTGGATGTGCCGCCCGGGATTGTAGGGAATCCCGGCCAGCGACACGTTGATCTCCTTGATGCGGTGAACGATGTCCTGCCGGCGGCTGTCCAGGAAAGCGTTGAACGCCACCACCTCGTGAATGGTGTTCTGGTTCAACGACTCTTTGAAATGGGTCTGGAACCGGGGCAGGTCATTGCTCACCAAGCCGTCCAGCATCCGGTTAAAGTCTCCAGCCGATTCGAGGGCAGCATCGAACTCGGTGGTCTCGTTCGGGTACTTGTTGCGGAAGTCGGCCATCCTGCGCACCGTTGACTCGGCAGCGGTGGCGATCCGCTTGGTCAACGCGTCGATGGCGCCCGTCAGCTTGTTCCGGACCGTCGACTCCACGCTGGCAGTGTTTTTGTAGGTCAGGGTCGCGCTCCCCAACGCCTCGGCGGCCAACACCCCGACGGCGGCGAGGACGTCGTCGTCGTCGGTCAGCGGGGTGTCCGCCAGGACCATGCGGCAGTCCTCGACCGCTTCGGCGATGTCGCGTGCCGCATTCTCGTTGGCGCCCAGGCGCTGCTGAATCCTGCCCGCCTTCTCCTCGAGCCGTCCCACCTGGACTTTGAGTTCGGATTCGTGGACGGCTAATTGCTGGAGCACATCGCTCGCGGATTCGAGGCGTGAACGTTCCGCTTTCAGCCCCTCGATCTTCTGGGCGGTCTCCTGCCAACCGATTTCGCCGAACTCGGCGATGGAACTGATGGTGCCCAGATACTGATGCTTCCGGCCGAGCGCGCCCAACGCTTGGGACACTTTGGTCAGTCGTGCATCAGCCCCGGAGCGATCACCCGCCAGCTCGTCCCGCTCCGCCCGGATCTGGGCGATCTTGTCGTGATTGTCCCAGCCGAGGACAAAGTTGCGCCGGTCCGCGAGGTCTTTCCGATCGTCCTTCTCGTGGCGCCCGCCTCCACCCTTGAGCTGGCCACTCATGGTCAGGGCTCGGGGGCGCCGGCGGAAGTCCTCGATTGACTCACAGCAGAAATAGTCGAACCGGCCGCTCAGCTCATCAAGGAGGAAGTCTTTGAACGGTGTCGCCTGTTTGACCGAGACCTTCGAGGCCAGGGTTCCTGGTTCGGCCGGTCGCGGGGAATATCGGTCTCCCACCCGCCGGTAGACCAGGCGTCCTTTCAGGTTGTTTCCGTCCACCCAGCTGCTGACCGCCGCATAGTGTTTCTCCGGTACCAGCAGCGACAGTGCGAAACCCCGCAGGGTGCGTTCCGCGGCGCCTTCCCACACACTCTCGCCGTCGCGTACCCGCAACAGCTCGCCCGCATAGGGCAGCACCGATTCGGGGATTCCCGTTCCCTCGCAGAGACGGCGCCGCAGCTCCACCTGGTAGCCGGGCAGCAAGTCGACGCGGGCCTGCAGACTGGCGAGTTCGGCGTCAATAGCGTGCAGCCGCCCGTCGAGTTCTGTCCGAGTGATGGTCAGCCCGGTCACCGACTCCTGCAGTTCGGCGGATCGCGAGCGAAGCTCAGCCTCCACCTCGGGCAACCGGCCCCGGTTGCGGTCAAACAGCACGCGATCCTCCGGGGCCTGCAAACCCAGGTCTGCTGCGGCCGTGGAATAGCCGTCGAAGCGGGACCGCTGGCGGGACAGCTCCGAGCCCAGGCGGGAGACGTCGGCGTCGATCGCCGCGAGCCGGCCGCCGCCGTTCGAACGGATGTCTTCCTGTACCGCTCCCACCTGATGCCTAGCGTCGGCGAGGTCCGCTGCGGTTATGGCGGCGTCCTCGTTCAGGCGAAGCCCGGTGCTGCGCAGCTCCTCATGATGCTCAAGGCTGAGCTGGAGCTTCCGGTCGGTGAACCAGGGATGCAGCTGGTCCCGCTGCGCGCGTGACAGTTCGTGCTCGTGGCTCAGCCTGGCGTGCAGTGCGGATCCGTCGCGGATCGGTTCGAGGAGGGTGATCTGATCCTTGGCGCGGACGACGGCGTCGTGGGCCTTCTTGAGGTCATCGAAATGGTGGATCAGGGTGCCGATCCGGGTGGCGGCGTCGTCCTCTTCCAACATGTTGGTGCGGACAAAGGAGGTGATATTTTCCACCTGCTTCATGGACACGGTCCGGTGGAACAGCTCCATGGCCTGGTTCCCGGTGATGCCAAACTGCCGTTTGAAGGCGGCGGCGTAAGGATCAAACGCATCGTGCACGACGGCGCCAGCGGCCCGCAGCTGTTTCTTCAGTTTGGCGGGTTCCTGGCCGAAATTGGCGAAGTCCTGAGCAATGGTCTGGGCGTGTTCGGACAGGGAGTAGAAACGGTTGGGTTGCCCTGCCTCCTGCGTGGCCCACAGCGTGATCGCGAGGCTCACCGACTTGCCCAGCTGTTCGTTGTGGAAGATCCCGAGGACCACGGTCAGCGTGCCGGTGCTGCGCAGGGCAACAGGCTTGGAGTATTCGCCGCCGGCGCTGCGTGTGCTCTTGTGGAAGCCCCGCACGTAGGACATCAGGGTGCGTTCCTTTTTCTGCGCACCGGCGGCCTTGTTGTAATCAATCCGGTTGGCCGGGAGCAGCAGGGTGGTGATGGCATCCACCACTGTCGACTTGCCCGAGCCAATATCGCCGGTCAGCAGGCTGTTGGCGCCGTCGAGCCTGAACGTCCTCACACCCTGGTGGAAGGTTCCCCAGTTCAGCAGTTCGAGTCGGTGCAGGCGGAACCCCGGGGGGATTGCGCCGTCCTCCAACGGTTCATCAAGGCTGAACAGGCTGTCCTGTTGGTTAGTTGTCATCTCCCGCGACCTCCCCGACGTCTTTGCCGCCGCTTTCCTTGCTGCCCGACCCAGCCAGGGACGCCCGGTAGTCGGCCAACCGAGCATCGAACTCTTCGAGCCACTGCGCGTCAACAAACGCCTTGAGGATCCGCGCTACCTCATAGGTTCCGGGTTGCCCGCGCATTTTGCGGAGGAAACCCAACTCCACCACCTTTTTGATGTCCGAGCCGAGCCGGTCGAGCACCCGGGCCTCATTGCTCGATTCGGCAAGGAAGACCGACACCAGATCGGCGATGTCCTGTTCCGTCATGATCAGCCGGATCTCGCTGCTGTTGGTATCAAATTCGAGCATCCGGCCCCGCAGGAGGGCCAGCAGCAAACTGACGTTGAAGGTGAGTTGGCGGCGGGGGATCAGCCGTGGAAGGGTGCTCTCCGGGTCTTCCCGGGAGCGCAGGAAGGCGTATCCTTCCGGTTCGTCGAGGATGAGGTCCAGGCCGAGGACAGCAACGTAATCCCTCACCTGCGAGGTGAGCTCAAGCAACGCCTGCCAGGTTTTCTCATCGGATTCCGCGTACACCACCCCTTTGAAGAGCCGGGTAATCACCCCGGGAAGTTCCTGCGGCGTGGTGGTGTCCGTTTCAAGGGTCATGTGGGCCTCACAAAAATGATCTGGTCGATGGTGGCTTCCCTGATGCTTCCATCGGGAAGTGTCCAGAAGAGCTGATCGGTGGAATCCGGGTTGATGGTGGCCCACTGGGATTCAGTGGCCAACTGGTAGTAGGCAACAATTTCGGCCAACCCCTGAGAGAGCGGGTAGCTGGTGGTGATGTCCGCCAGGCTGGCTTGATCGGTGTCGGCCAGCACAGCATCAATCTGCGATACGAGCCGCGCCGAGTCCACATGGAACTGGCTGAACAGGGCGGCGGCGTCCAGGTCGGAGTCGTCGGCGGTCACGATGGCGTCGTCGACCAGCACTCGCCGGCTCGGCTCGTAGAGGGGGCGTTCGAAGGGAAGCGCCACCTCCACGGCCGGGGCGGGGAGGTACATGAAGGTGCCCGGCGCGGGTCGCCCGCGGGTCTCCAGGGCACCGGATTCGATGCTGCGAATGAGCTGCATGATGCGTTTGTTCTCCAGGAATACTTTGTCATCCAGTAGGCGACGCATCTGCTGGGACAGCTGGCGGACGGTCGTCTGAGTCTGCTCGACCGCGGGGAGCCAGTCCTGATGCAGGTTGGCGACCGCATGAATATTGTCGAGCTTCGCGAGAGCGTCGATCTGGGTGGCGCGTTCCAGCAGATCACTGAGTTCCGTGCGGAGCCGGGGCGACATGAGATAGTCCCAGAAGCCCTGGAAGGTTCGTCCCTGCAGGGAGCTGCTGATGTCCTGCTGATTGGCGAAGATGGAGGCCAGCAGTTCGCCCTGGGTGCCGTCCCACGTGGCGATCTGTTCGCGCACCTGACGGTCGAGTTTGCGGAAGTTCTGTTCGACTTCGCGGAAATCCGCGAGCAAGTCCCGTGCCAGCGCGGTGAGTTGCTGGAAGTGGTCCAGTGCTTCGGGAGCACTCATCACCGCAATATGACCGTCCCTGATGCGCTGCATCTCGGCGTCGATGTCGTCGCGCTGCCGTTGCAGCTCGGCAAGCCGCTCATCCGGATCGGTTTCGGAGCGCTGGACCAGCTGTTTGAGGACGGCGAAGATGCTGGTGAGCCGCGACTGCGTGGCGACGAAGTCACGGCCCTGCAGACTCTCCACCCACCGGAGCGCGCTTTCGGCTGCTGGCGTCAGGTCGTAGCGCGGTTCGTCCTGGCCCGTGACGTAGTACTTCCGCAACCAGGCGCGTTCGGGTGCCGCCCAATCATCAAGGTAGTCGGCGGCGGTACGGGGATAGCTGTCATCCCCGAATGAGTCCCGGAGGCCAAAGAGCACGTCGTCCAGGGTATCGACGAGCTGCTGGCGGCCGAGATTACGCTCATTGGGCCCGGTGAAGGCCGTAATGAAGAAGGTTATTGCCAGCGGGGCGTTTTGGGCGCGGAGCAACGACCAGCCTGCATTATTTTCGCGTAGGGAATTGACCCCGTAGAAATCCATCCGCCCTGAGTCCACCTAACCCTAGGATGCCTTTGGTATTCAATGCTAGGGCACGGCTCCCCCCTTAACGGGGCGAGTCCTCAGATGGTCCGCCGCAGCGGAGGCTCCGCCCCGCCGGGTCGCTGCACCAACACCTGGTTCACGCCTGTCAGTCCGTTCTCGAACCCCAGCGCACTGGTCGCCATATACAGGCGCCACACCCGGGCGCGGCCCTCGCTGGTGAGGCCCACCGCCTCCTCCCAATGATCCTCAAGGTTCTGCACCCACGCCCGAAGGGTGAGCGCGTAGTGTCGCCGCAATGCTTCGACGTCGAGCACTTCAAACTTTGCGGATTCCAGTGCACCGAGCATCACGGTGAGGCTGAGCATTTCGCCGTCGGGAAAGACATACTTGGGGATGAACGAATCGGGGTCCGGCCGCATGGTGTCCCCGGCGTTCCAGGAGATGGCGTGATTAAGAAGTCGTCCGCCGGGGCGCAGGAGGCCGAACAGGCGGCCCGCATACGCTGCGATCTGGTCACGCCCCACGTGCTCGGACATGCCGATGGAACTGATCGCATCGAACGGGCCGTCGTTGACGTCGCGGTAATCCTGCACCCGAACCTGCACCCGCTCGCTAAGCCCGGCGTGGGCCACCCTTTTGCGGGCGCGCTCCGCCTGTTCGGTGGAGAGGGTGACGCCGACGACGTCGGCCCCGTGCCGCTGGGCGGCGTGCAGCGCGAAGCTGCCCCAACCACACCCCACATCGAGCACTCGCATCCCAGGCTGCAGCCCCAGTTTCCGGCAGACCAGGTCGAGTTTCGCCTCCTGCGCTGCATCGAGGCCGGTGCCAGGGGAGTCCCAGACCGCGCACGAGTACACCATGGACGGACCGAGGACGAGCGCGTAAAAGTCGTTGCCGACGTCGTAGTGGTGGGAGATGGCGGCGGCGTCGCGCTTCTTCGAGTGTTTCCTGCCCACGCGGTCGATGGTGATTTCCTCTGGTGGCAGCGGAGGGTTGCGGCCGATGGCGCCGAGGCGGACGGCGGTGCTCAGCAGGGCGACCCGTTCGCGGAGTGTCGGCGGGCTGAAGGGTTCAAGGTCGGCGAACTTTCCGACGGCGCTGAGCGCCGTGAAGCTCTCGTAGAGATCCCCGGGGACGTCGATATCGCGTGCCACATAGGCCCGGCTCAGGCCCAGCATGCCGGGGGACCAGAGCATGCGCCGCAGCGCTCGCCGGGAGCGGAACTCGATCACCGGTGCACCCTCCGGGCCGGCCTCCGAACCGTCCCATGCCCGCAGGCGGAGCGGGATTTCCTCGGTACCCAGGACGATGGCCAGTGCCCCGGCCAATAATGCGGCGGACCCCTTCGCTTTGCTCATAGCCATGTCTACTCCGGTTTCGGCCGCGGGGCTAGAGTCAACCGTGGGATGAGGGTGGTCAACCCGGACACAGCGGTCAACCTGGACATTTGATAGGGAAATACCGGCCACGCTTGTCCAGACTGTTCACCGATCTGCCGCTAGGGGGTCCGGAGGCTCCTGCGTGCAGAGCCGCGTTGTGTTTCGCGGCGAGGTGTCAGCGACCGCGATTGCGGCTCCACGGGCGATCTGCCCCGGATCCCCGCCTGTTGTCGCTAGAACGACGATGTAGAACGCAAAGATGACTGACACCACGATAGAAAGCACAGCCAGCTGCCGGTCAAGGAACGGCGTCGCGCAGAACCGCTAGAGCACCTCACCAGCGGTATTCACCACCAGCAGGACGCCGAGGATCCCCACCACCCACGACAGCGTGTTGGTCGAGTTGCGGGTGAGCCATCCGTCGAGTTTCCTCAGGATCGGATCAACCCACCGTGCAGCGACCAGCCGCAGCACCAGAATCACCAGCGCCGGAAGGATCATCACCAGGCAATACGCAGCGAACACCGCGCCGGTCACCGGCCACTGCACATCCGACGTGGTCAACAACCCGATCGCCCCCAGATAGGGAAGCATCGTTGCCACCTCGACGGTGCCGGCGCCCAGCGCCAGGCCCATCAACGCGACGCCGCCCGACCTGCCTGACCCGCCTGCCCCTGAAGCCCCGGATCCCACCGCCCGGTCCCGCCACCGCAGTATCCGGGCCGACGTAGGCGCCCCCGCTTTCTTTTCCCGTTTGGCTTTCGCCTCCAGGAGGAAGCTCCAAATGATCAGCGTTACACCGGCAGCAAAAAGCACAGTGAGGGCGAGCCTGGAACTGAAGAAGCCACCCAGCTGCGCCACCGCGGCTTCAGCCCCAAACATGATGGCCAGTCCCACTCCGAAGTAGAAAACAGCGACGGTCACGAGAAACAACACGATGCGCCCTGCCCGCATCCTGCCCGGGGCCAGCATCAGCCACAACGGGATCATCAGGGTGCCGAAACTGGTGGAATCGATGAGGGCGAGGGCGAGGGCGGCCAGCGCGCCGGCAAGTGCAAGGGTCATGCCTGGAACGCTACGGCGATGGCCGGCCCGCGACGTCTGCGAAAAGGATGATCTGCGCCCGCCCCATACCTCTTTCGGCTGACCCGCCACCGGCCCAGCTGTGATGCAATGATTGGGTGGACAACCCCAGCCAGCGCCGTGATGCACTCACCGCAGCCATTACGTTCGGGTGCTCACTGGTCTTGATTGGGCTGGGTCTCACCGAGGTGTGGGGCGGTCAGATCGGGCTGGTGCAGCTGACCGGGGACGAGCGGTGGTGGTTTGCACTCCCCGTCTCGGTGTCCTGTGTGGCCATGCTGTTTAAGCGGCGCGCACCGGTGGTGACCCTTGCGGTTGGGTTTCTGGCGCTCACCGCTGACCTTCTGATGGGCGGGAGCATCGCGATCTTCCTGCCCTTCTTCGACCTGCTCTACACAGCGGCGCTGATCTGCTTACCGCTGGTGCGCCGGGCGCTGTGGATTAGTGCCGGCGTCTTGGTGGCTACGCCGATGATCTACGTGCTCTCGGAGACTGCCGACCTTCGGCTCATCGTCCTGATCGGCCTGCAGCAGGCAGCCATCTTCATCTGCCCGCTCTGGTGGGCCATGGACGTGCGACGCAAAACCGAACTGGCGGACGTCGCTGCCGCCCGGGCCGACGCCGTCGAGCGTCTCTCGCTCGCCGGCCGCCAGCAAGCCATCCGGCAGGAACGGGACTCCCTCGCCCGGGACCTGCACGACGTCGTCGCCTCCCACCTCTCGGCAATCGCGCTTCACTCCGGCGGTGCGCTGGCCACCCCGCCCGACGAGGCAAAGGACCGCGCCGCGCTCGCCCAGGTGCGTCGGTCAGCCATCGAATCTATGGCCGACATGCGGACCATGATCACCCTGCTTCGCGCGCCGGAGGTTGAATCCAATTCCGCTGCCGACGACGGCGGTGACTACGCTGCCGACGACGACGGCGCTGCCTTCCTGCCCCGGCTCACGCACCTCCAGCCGCTGCTGGATCAGGCCCGCACTAATGGTTTGACAGTCGCCGTCGACGACCAACTGTCGACGGTTCCCGCTGGGAGGCTTAGCACAGCAACTGAACTGGTGGGCTACCGGATCATGCAGGAAGCCTTGACCAACGCGGCGAAGCACGCTCCTGGCTGCGGGGTGTCCGTGCAGCTCCACCCGGGGCAGGACCGAGCGGACCTGAGCATCAGCATCCGCAATGCCCTCGTCAGGCAGCCCGTGCAGGGGGCGGCGGGCCTCGGCCTGGGACTGATCTCGATGAAGGAACGGGCGGCGTCCATCGGGGGACTGGTCGAGGCCGGCGCCGAAGCGGGCCACTGGACGGTAGCTGCCCGGCTGCCGCTGGCGGGCGCTAAAGCGGCAGTTGCCAAAGCGGCAGTTGCCGAAGCGACCCATGCTGGCCAAAAGGTGGTTTCCCCATGACCGCTGGAGCCGGCACACCGATCCGGGTCCTCATCGTCGACGACCACGCGGCAATTCGGGCCGGCATGAAGTTCATTCTTGAATCATCACCCGAGATTGAGGTGGTTGGCGAAGCCTCCGACGGCAACGCTGCGGTGACCAATGCGACAGCGCTGCGCCCCGACGTCGTCCTGATGGACGTCCGGATGCCGGGGATGGATGGGATCGCCGCGACGCAAGCCATCGTCGGCGCCCGGCTGGCTCAGGTGCTGATCCTGACCACGTTCGACGTCGACGAGTACATCTTTGGCGCCCTCCGCGCTGGAGCAGCCGGGTTCCTGTTGAAAACTGCTGAACCGGCGGCGCTGCTCGATGCCGTGCGGAAGGTAGCGGTCGGTGACGCGGTGATTACGCCGGAAGCTACGCGCCGACTGCTGGATGCATACGTTTCGCTGGACCGCGAGGCGGCGAGAAACGCAGCGCCGGGCGCCGTCGTGCCAGGCGATCAGTTGACCGACCGGGAGACCGAAGTGCTGGGACTGATCGCCGAGGGGCTCTCGAACCGGGACATTGCGGCGAGGCTCAACATCTCATCGGGAACCACCAAGACCCATGTGTCGCGCGTGCTGACCAAGCTTGGCTGCAGGTCGCGCACCCAGGCCGCGATCATCGCCCGGGAGGACCGGCTGGTCTGAGATTGATGCGAGGGCTGCCCTCCAGTCGGTGTCTTCGCTGTATGCTTCGGTCACGATCACGACCCTGGGGGAACCACTTGAATAGTCCGTCGCTGCCGCCTGCCCCGACTACCCCGCCACCGACGGACAAGCCTAAGACCCAGGTCTCCACGGCTATCGCGGCCGGCGTCTGTCTCTTCCTGATCGTCATGGGATTCATCAGCAGCGGCGTGAGCGGCGCGGTCATCATGGCCGGTCTGGTCGCGTTCGGTACCGGGCTCTACGTGGTTGTCACCAACAGGCCGTCGTGGGCCGGAATCACTGGCCGGAAGATGGGCTCGATCACCATGGCGGGTGCCCTGGTCGCCTTTATTGTCGGGGCGGTCCTCGCGCCGCCGAGCGACACCACCGCACCGGCAGCCGTCGCCGAGGAAACTACCTCAGCCCCCCCGCCGTCAGCCGTCCCGACCCCGTCAGCCACTCCGGCCCCGTCCGCGACGCCGAAAAAGACACCGCCCGCCACGCTGTCGCCCACTCCGAGCGCGGAGGTGGCTCCACTCGACAGCGCTGAAGTGGTTCCTGTTGATGGCGATTCAACAGCGCCCGAGGGCCAGCCCGCATACGGCTCTCGCTCCCTGGATTTGCTGGATACCCTCGAAGTCAAAGGCCGGGCGTCTAAAACCGGCTATGACAGGGACCTGTTTGGACAGGCTTGGGCCGACGTCGACCGCAACGGCTGTGATACCCGCAACGACATGCTCAACCGGGATCTCACGGCGATCATCCACGCCAACTCGGTGCCGTGCAAGGTCGCGTCGGGCGTCCTTGACGACCCCTATACCGGCACCACTATCGACTTCCTTAGGGGACAGTCCACCAGTATCGACGTCCAGATCGACCATGTGGTGGCCTTGGCCGATGCCTGGCAGAAGGGCGCCCAGCAGCTCAGCGCAGAGCAGCGTCTTGCCTTCGCCAACGACCCCCTGAATCTTCAGGCCACAGACGGGCCCACCAATGCGCAAAAGGGGGCGGGCGACGCCGCCACCTGGCTGCCGCCGAACCAGTCGTTCCGCTGTGAGTATGTTGCCCGGCAGATCTCGGTGAAAGCGACCTACAGCCTGTGGGTCACCCAGGCCGAACGGGACGCGATGGCACGCGTTCTGGCGACCTGCTCCGACCAGCTGGCACCGACCAATCAAACTGCCCCCGAGCCGACACCGGAACCAGCACCCACTCAGGCTCCCGCGCCAGCCCCAGCACCTGCACCCGCCCCAGCTCCGGCCCCGGAACCTGCGCCTGCACCAGCTCCAGAGCCAGTGCCTGTTCCAGCCCCGGCCGCCTATTACGAAAACTGCACTGCCGCACGCAATGCTGGCGCTGCACCGGTGTACGCCGGGCACCCAGGCTATGGCACCCATCTGGACCGCGACGGCGACGGGGCGGGCTGCGAGTAGCTGCGGACAGGGCAGTCGGTCCGAAAAGACCCCACAGCGTAAGCTCCAGCTATGGATAACGCCTACGCCGCCGCCGACCAGTCAGTAGCCGGCACAGCCACCGACTTGGTTACCCTCGCCGACATCAGGGCCGCTGCCGTCCGGATTCAGGACCTGGTCCTGCGCACGCCGATCATCGCGCTCCCGCATCCGGACCGCCGAGACGAAGTGCTGCACCTGAAAGCCGAATCCCTACAACCCACCGGTGCTTTCAAGCTCCGCGGCGCGTACAACACCATCTCCCAGGTGCTCGAAGAGTCCCGCGAACGTGGCATCATCGCCCAGTCCTCGGGTAACCACGCCCGCGCTGTAGCGTGGCTCGCCAAGCGACTCGACCTGCACGCGGTCATCGTGATGCCCGACGCCGCCCCGCCCACCAAAGTCGCCGCCGTCCGGGCCCTCGGAGCCGAGGTGGTGCTGGTACCGGCCACCGAACGGGACAGCCGGACGCTCGAGCTCGCCGCCGAATATGGCTACGTCGAGGTGCCGCCCTACGACGACCTGCGCATCATTGCCGGTCAGGGCACCGTTGGTTTGGAGCTGATTGAGCAACTACCCGACGTCGACGTCGTCCTCGTCCCCATCTCCGGCGGCGGGCTAATCTCCGGGATCGCGACCGCCATCAAGTCCCTGCGCCCAGAGGTCCAGATGATCGGCGTTGAACCCGAGTTCGCAGCGGACGCCGCCGAAAGTCTGCGCGAGCAGCGCCGGATCACCTGGGATACCAAACTCACCTACCGCACGGTGGCCGATGGGCTGCGCACTCCAGCCGTCGGCGTGCACCCCTGGGGGCACATCAGGCGGTACGTCGACGACATCGTCACCGTCTCCGAAGATCAGATCCTCACCGCGGTGCGTCATATCGCCGTGGAAGGCCGCCTCGTGGCCGAGCCGTCTGGCGCCGTCGCCACCGCAGCCTGGATGCATGATCTGGCACCACGTGGGGCAACGGTCGCGGCGATCGTGTCGGGTGGCTCGGTCGATCCAGCCCTGATGGCGCGAGTCCTGGCCGATTAGATACGACCCGGATGCAACGCCCGGCGCTCATTCCCCGGGTGCGCTTCGCCAGGGGTGCCGGATAAAGGTGCCTGCAGTGCCTGCAATGTAGGCATTCTTGATCGCCCTGGTGCATGCATTGCAGGCATTGCAAGCACCTTTAAAATCACCATGGTTGTCCCAACACCTGTCCAGTCACCCCGAGGTAAGGCGGGCTAAGAGAGTCGGGGCATGTTGGCTTGCAGGGCGGAGCGGGTCAGCAGGCAGCGCGGGGGCAGCAGGGCGGAGCAAGGCCACCGTAACGCCCGAGAACGCAGCAGCGCCCGCCTCGGCCACCAGTTGACCCTGATCGATCGATCCCGTCTACACACCGATGGCACCGACGATGCTCCCGTCCCCGCACCAGCGGGATACCTCCGGGGAACACCACGAGCCGGCCGCCGTGTGCGTCGTTCAGGACGTAGATCGGGCCGTCTGGTGGGGTCATTCCCTGCAGGTCGCCGGTTTCGCACTGGAAAGCGATCGCGGTGTAGGCCTTGTTGATGGCGATGGTAATGCTGCCGATATTCGCCCCGTCCATCCGGACGTGCGACTTCAGGTTGCCGCCAGCGTCGACCACTGCGGTTGTCCTCCACCAGGACGCCTAGCGAATCCCTGTCATACACCAGTCCCAGCCGCACACTCGTGGCCCGCGAATGCGACACCACATTGCCCAGCGCCTAATGGATGATCTTGAACGCCTGATGTTCAATCTCCGGGGCGATGGCACGGGGAGCCCCGATGACAGTGAGCCGGGTTTCAGCGGCGCCCATCGATTCAACCTAGGTCAGTTCCTCGGCAACTGCCACTCTGGGGTCCCGGCCTGCGAGCGACGCCGGGCCCATCCTCAGAATTGTGCGGCGTGTTTCCGCCAGCGCATCGTGGGCAATGTTCCGGGCGGTTCCAATGTGCTGGGATGCTGTGGTGTCGAGCCCGTCCTGGCGGAAAGCCTTGTCAGCGTCTTCAAGGCTGAGCAGGAGGGCGGCAAGGGACCGGCCGATGGTTTCGTGAACGTCGCGGACGGCGCGTTCCCGTTCAGCTCCGATCGCCGCTTCCTGCTCGCGCTCGGATGCAAGAGCGTGCAGCTCCGAATTCTTCAACGCTATCGCTGCGTGGCTGGCGAAGAGCTCAGCCAGCGCTGCGTCGTCGGGGGTGAACACGCGCTCTGGATTGGCCCAAAAAATGATGCAGGTGCCGATCACCCGCTCATCCCATTGGATGGGCACCCCAATGACCGCGCAATTCCACCGCGGATCGTCGGGGGAGATGTGGCCCTTCGCGACGTCACTGTAGGTCCTGAGGATGACCGTCGAGCGGTCCCGCACCACCTGGCCGGTGAGGCCTTCCTCCAACGAGAACGTCTGCCCTTCCTGGCAGCCGACGCCGAAATCCACCTTTTTCGCGTAGGTTCCGTTCGAGAAGTGGTTGCAGCTCGAATCTTCCAGCGAGGTCACGCGCCAGTTCGGCCACCGTGTCCAGGCGCTCCTGCACGCCGTCAATCTGCCGTCGGTCGCGGAACAGCGGATCTGGCCCCAGCCGTGATTCAGTCATCTTCGTCCTCTCCGACGAAACGCGGGTCACGTAGCGGCGAGGCCCCCACCAGGCCAGCATCACCTCAGGCATTACATCACGATGCCGGCCGGTTATCTCCCGGAGTAACGGTTAGAGCAGGTCATAGGGCTCCAGTGGACGATCTTCGTGGAAGCGGTCCCTCCAGCGGTGGTGAGGCTCCGCCGGTCCGTCTTCGTGCACCACCACGACCGGACAAACGGCACGGGCTACGCAGGCGTTGCTCGCTGATCCCAGGTGCAAGCCGCGCAGCCCGCCGTGGCCGCGCCGACCGACCACCAGCATTTGTGCTGTGGCGCCAGCTTCGACCAGGCGGGTTGGGGCATGGCCTCGGACGGTCGAGCTGGTGAACCCGGGCGGCGTCTCATCGCCGAAGGCTTCCTGAATTGCCTCGTCGAGGCGTTTGCGTGCACCTTTTTCAAAGATCGTCATATCCGGTAGAAGATACTCTTCGTACATTTTCGGATAATCCCAGCACGCTATCGCGTGTATTTCGGATCCGAGCGCCGGAGCAAGTTTGGCTGCCAGCCTTAGGGCAAGGATGGAAGGTCCTGAACCGTCAACGCCGACGACTACATGTGGATCCTCCAGGTTTCTCTCCATCACAGTCCTCCTTGACTAACGCGGCACCTGAAAGTGCGTTGTAGTCCCGATTTTACGCCTGTAAAGGTTGTTCCGACAGGGCAATCTGGGAGCCGACGAGGCGTTGTTGCTGCTCGCCCAGGCCCTCGATGCCGATGGTCATTGTGTCGCCGACGGCCAGGTAAGGGAACCGGCCCGAGAGCGCAACGCCCTCAGGGGTGCCGGTATTCACCACGTCTCCCGGATCCAATGCCATGTACTGGGACAGGTCCCGGATGATCTCGGCGACGCTGAACACCATGTCCGCCGTCGTGGATTCCTGCCGGGGTTCGCCGTTGACAGTCGAGTAGAGCCGCAGCGCCTGCGGATCAGCCACCTCAAAGGCTGGCACCAGCGCGGGGCCCATCGGATTGAAGGTAGGGGCGCATTTGCCCTTTGACCATTGGCCGCCGGAGTGCGCGATCTGGTAGTCACGCTCTGACACATCATTGCTGATGGTGAACCCGGCGATGCATTCGAGGGCCTCCTCGGCGCTGGAGAGGTAGGAGGCTCGCCTGCCGATGACGACTGCCAGCTCCACCTCCCAATCCACCTTCACCGCACCCGGCGGGATGACGACGTTGTCGTTTGGCCCGACCACGGTATTGGGATGCTTGAAGAAGATAATCGGAGCCTGAGGCGGCTGGTCGCCGGTCTCGGCTGCGTGAGCCGCGTAGTTCTGGCCCACGCAGACGACGGCGCCGATGTTCGTCAACGGCGGCCCAACCCGCAGCGCCTCAGCGTCCTCAAGCTCCGGCAGCTCGCCCGCAGCCAGTGCCGCGCGCGCGCGCCCGATCCCGCCAGCTCCGAGGAATGTACCGTCGATGTCAGGGGTCAGCCCCCGCAGGTCGTAGATCGCACCCTCGTGTCGCACTGCAGGGATCTCCAGGCCGGCTTCGCCCAGTCGCATCAGTTCCATTCAGTCTCCTTCGGGTGGCGCTGTTACTCGGACGAAATCTCCCCGTTTGCTAGTGCATCAGCGTACTTACCGAGGTCCGGCCCGGGCTCGAAGTCGACGAACTGGGGCTGAAGCTTCTCAAAAAGAAACTTGTAGATCTGATCCCGGTTGCTGTCTGCCTGAGTAGAGGCGGCTTCCTGGACTGCTTCCTGGAGGGCTTTGTCCGCATCCGAAAGGATCTTTTCGCGGGCCTGCTCGTTCCAGGTGACGTCGTTGATATTCACTACGGCTCCAATCATCAGTGGGCTTTCGATTATGGTAAGGCTACAGGGTGCGGCAGGGGGATATCCAAAAGGTCAGGCACTTGACCTACTTGTGTGCCGCTTCATTCCAGAGGGTGCTCATCCATCGGGGCCGTACTATCGTCGTCTAGAGCAGATGTAGACCCATTGTCTACTCCCTGACCCGGTCTATCCGGTATCCCCGACGAAGAAGGTGGAGTAAGAGTGCAGCGCAAAACTATGCGGGGAGACGGGCAGGGAGGCGCTGCATCGCCGAGTGGAACCCTTGCATCACGCCGCGGGGCAGACGCAACCACCCCACCGATCGTGGTCATGGGCGTCCAGGGCTCTGGTAAAAGCACCATCGGAGCCCTGTTGGCTGACCGCCTTGGCGTCAGCTTCGTTGACGGCGATGATCTGCACCCTGCCGACAATAAGACCCTCATGGCGGCCGGTGCCCCGTTGGCCGACGAGAATCGGCTGCCCTGGCTGCATGCCGTCGGCAGTGTGCTCGCTCAGGGGCGTCAGGACGGCATCGTCGTCGCCTGCTCCGCTCTGAAGCTTGCCTACCGGGATCTGCTCCGAGGCCATGTGCCCGAGCTGGTAGTGGTGCATCCGCACGGGACCATGGAGTTGGTGGCGGCTCGCATTTCAGCCCGCGAGCACGAGTTCATGCCGCCCTCACTACTCGCCTCCCAGTATGAGAGCCTGCAGACACTGGGCGACGATGAACGCGGCCTCACCGTCGACATCTCAGTCCCGCCGCGAGCCATGGTGGACCGAGTCATCACGTACCTCTCCGGTAGTGACAGCAACCCGCAGCGGCTCGCAACGGCGGCGGATCCGGGGTGCGTCCAGTAGCATCGGCGTATGGAAACTACCGAGGTTGTCCGGCGGTACTGGTCGTCAGTATGGAGCCGGGACTGGAACGCCGTGGGACAGACGCTCGCCGAGGATATCGAGGTCTTCTGGCCCGTCACGCGTGAGATCATCCGTGGCCGGAACAACATGATCGCGGTGAACGCGGAGCACCCCAACGGGTGGAGCATCGACGTCCTGAACGTCTACGACGCCGGCGAGGTAGTGGTGTCCGAGGTCCAGGTGCCGCAGGAGGACGTCGGTATCTTCCGTGTGGTGTCCATCTGGACAGTTGCCGACGGCGTCATCATCTCAGGGCGCGAGTACTGGACGCTGTACGGCGGCGAAGACGGCCGCGACTGGAGACGCAAATACTCCAGCCTCGGCGACCTGCCCTCCTAGCCCATGTCAGCGTAGCGCTTTGCCTGAGCGAGCGCGTCCCGCGGCTGATCGACGTCGAACGCTGGTCCATAGCCGGGTGTATCCCGCTGGAAACGCCAGCCCTCAGCGAGCGCGCCGGCGTCGACCGTGTCAAAGCCGAACTCCGAGACCAACTCTGCAACCGCCTGTTTGGCATCAGCCGAGTCGCCAGCGATGGGTAACGCCCTGCGGCCCGGTGTCCCTTCAGCTGTGCCCTTGGTTGTTAGGTCGCCGGAGTGGATGTTGTTGAACGCCTTCACCACGTGCGATTCCGGCAGGAGATCCTGCGGCAGCTCGGCGGTGGTGGTGGCCTCATTATCGAGGACGTCGACCTGCCCGTCGCGCTCCGGGTAATAGTTGTTCGTGTCAACGACGATATTGCGGGCGAGCGGCTCGGCGGGCACTGACTCGATGCTCTTCAACGGGATGGTCACGACGACGACGTCGCCAGCCTCGGCCGCTTCGGTGGCCGTTCCCGCACGCGCTGTCCCCGTGCCCTCGGTGTCCCCCAGCTCGGCGACCAGATCCTGAAGGGTTTCCGGGCCGCGCGAATTGCTCACCACCACGTCATACCCGTGCGCCACTGCCAACCGCGCCACCTGTGAGCCGATCTCAGGCGGGGTAGGCTGCCCGCAGTTCGCGCATGCTGAGCCTGCCGCAGCGTTCAAGGGCCGGGAGTAAACCGATGGCGCTGTCCACATCGTGAGTGTCCAGCCGGCGCTTGAGCAGGCCAGCCAGCGCGGCGAGCTGGTGAAGTCCGAGCATTTTGCTTGAACTTTCGATGCTCAGGATGACATCCATCAGCTTGGGCTCATCCCGGTCTTCAGCGGCACGGTTGAGCCGGTAGAAGCGCTGGTCCCACATTCCGATGGAGATCTGGATGAACGCGTGGTACGCCGCCGGGTTCTCAAGTTCGCGCTCCAACTCCAGCAGCGCATCGGGGGAATGAAGGGGCAGAGCTTCGAACGCGTAGTCGATCATTCTCTCCTGTTCCTTCCTCAGCCCGGCTGGCTCGGTAACCCGAGGCAGCCGACGTCTGGAATTAACAGGCTAGAGCGCCATGCAACCAGGCGCACGAGTGGCAGGTACTCGAATCCTCACCGGAGACTACCTGTGCATCTCCTGCGCGAAGACAACTTTCTAAGGTTCGCCTAGGGTGACAGCGTGTCGAAGGCGTCAGCGGCGTGCTGTCGGGCCCCCGGGTTGCCCAGGTGAAGGGTGAGCGCTGAGCCTGCCGCAAGTACCGCGTCGACCACTGGGAGGCCATACCGACGGCGTAGTTCGCGGGATACTCCCATGCTGGTCAGCCCGGTGCATGCCTGCAGAATGACCTCGGCCCCCTCGTCGACCAGCCGTTCTGCCGCGAGAAAGGTTTCGTACACTCCCGACGGCGTGAGTAGGTCCTGGGTGTGAGTGACGCCGTCGGGCGATTGGGCGCCATGGAGGTGGCCGCCCAACACCCTGGCCACCGCCCCGGGCGGCTCAACGCTCAACGCCAGCACACCGATCCGCGAGCCAAGGGCCAGGGCGGCCGCCGCTCCCGCCGACCCGGCACCGACCACCGGGATATCCAACTGGTCGCGGACCTCTTTCAGGCCGGGATCCGATGAGCAGCTAATCATGATGCCGTCCACGTACGGAGCGAGGTCGGCTGCGAGAGCGATCACTTTGGGCGCAGCGACGAGGTGGGTTTCCACATCGTGGACGCCTTCGGGCTGGTCCTGCACGGCGCGGGAGAGCACCTCGACGCCGAACGCTTCACGGACTGCGCGACCATGGATGTTCAGCAGCCGAGGATCACTCGAGCTAAGAACTCTGATTAAGCCGATGCGTTTCATTGTTTCCTCAGTGGAAGGCCGGATGATCACTCATGGTGACAGCACCGGATTAACGCGGGGTTTCGGGCCGGTTAGCAATGGAAGAGCGATCAGCACAACGGCTGGCCCTGGCATGGACGGCGGACTGGGAATGCGACATAATCCCGGTAACTCAATCTCGTCGATGTGCACCCTTTGATTTGCCGGAAGGAACACCCATGGAACAGATGGTGGTAACGGGCGCCGGTCCGGTTGGCTGGACGGTTGCCGAGCAGTTGGCAGCAGCCGGCCACCGGGTGCGGATCCTCTCCAGGACCGGCAATGGGCCTGAATCATCATTGATTCAGTGCCAGGCGGTGGACGTGTCCGATCCAGTAACGGTGATGAAGGAAGTCGATGGAGCGACTGCCGTCTTTCACTGCATCCACGCCGCCTACAACGCCAACGCGTGGCGAAAGGAACTTCCCCAGGCTGAGCAGAATATCCTGGCTGCGGCAGGGAGCCAGGGCGCCGTCGTCGCTTTCCCTGAAAGCCTATACTCCTACAGCCAACCGGACCAGGTGATGACCGAGGCTGGGCCCAGGGACGCGTCGGGCGGCAAACGCGGGGTGCGGACCGACCTGCTGAAAGCACGGGAGGCGTCATCGACGCCAACCGTGAGTGTGGTCGCCGCTGACTTCTTCGGCCCTCGGGTCCTGCAGTCCCACATGGGGGAGCGCGTAGTTCCCCGGGTGATTGCAGGCCAAAGAATCAGCGTTATTGGGAGCGCCGACACGCTGCATTCGTTCACCTATGTCCCTGATCTTGCTACGGCGCTGATCGCTGCAGCCCTGGATGAGGGGGTATGGAACACTGTGCTGCACGCGCCGACCCTGAGCGCCGGAACCCAGCGTCAGATGGTCGCTGCTTTTGCCGCCGCGGCTGGCGTCCCGCCGCCCCACGTTGGAGCAGTTCCGGGGTGGGTGGTGCGAGCGCTGGGACGGGTACAGCCCCTGATGCGAGAGCTGGCTGAACTGCTGTACCAGACGGAGCGACCTTTCACCATGAGCTCCACGGCGTCGGAGAAGAAGCTGGGGCTGGCTCCCACGCCGTTGGCCGAAGCGGCTGCCGCAACGGTCAACTGGTGGCGGGACAAGTCAGCCGCGGACCAGCGCGGCTAGCCCATTGCGCCCAGGGCGTCAGACCCGGCCATCCCGGCACCCTTCAGAGGAGTTTTTCCAGGTTGCGCCTCGCACCGTCAACGGCACGCCGCGCACCACGGGCGGCGCGGTCTGCGCCGGACTGTTCCCGTTCGGCGTCGTCGATCTGGCTGTCAAGTGCCCTGAGATCGGACCTCAACTCGGTGAGGCGGCGCTGCAGGTCATCTATTTCGCCGGCTACACCGGTGCGGCGGTCCTGAAACTGCTCGAGCAGTCGTCCGGCGTCCTCGGCATCGGCGTCGGCCTCCGCCAGCGCGCGTTCGGCATCCTGAAGACGGCCGCGGGCACTTTCGACCCGCTCGTCATAGTCGGATTCCGCGGTCCCTGATCCTGCTGGGGCAGAAACCCCGGTACCCGAGGCCCGATCGAACGGCCCGCCCACCGCACCCTCAAGGTCGACGGCGTCCCAGCCGCTGGCGCTCAAAGCGCGCAGGAGCCTTCCACTTGAGACAGCGGCGGCGGCATCCGGGTCAGTCATCGCGGCGCGGAACGTCTGGTCGACCTCCGCCGCAACTGAGGCGGTGACACCATGGCCCAGTTCCCTGGCCAGGGAAAGGCTGTCATTGCCCAACCCGGCCAGTAGCCGCTGCCGTTGCTGGCCCAGTGACTTCATCAGTGGTTGATCGAGGTCCGCCTGGGCGCTGCGCAAAGCAACCCCCAGCTCCAGCGCCTCATTGACGGCGTCGCGTCGATGGTGGACGAGCATGTTGATCAACCATCCCGCCATTGACGGCTTGGATAGCCGCCTGATCTGACCGGACAGCAACTCGTCATCGGTTGACTTGGCCAGCGCGTTGCGATCAGCAGTGAAGTCCTCAAGCGGCAGCGTGTACAGGTGCACAGCGGCCTTCGCCAGGGGGTGCTCGGTTGAGTGCTGTGTGGACACGGCGTCCCTTCGGTGAGGTGGGTGGGTCTGGCCCCAAATGTAACGGCGTCACCGGATGGGAAGCCAGCCCCCTGGTGACCTACCTCTCATAATTGCCGCTACCATTCCTGTAGAGATGTAGCTGCAGGTGTAGCGATCGATTGCACAATGGGGGATGAGTTGAATGGCGCTGAAGTGGGGACCCCGATTCAAGGGGGAGGGGTTGCCTGAATCACTGTTTGCGCAGGCACATGCGGCCGTGTCCGAAGTCTCCCTGATCACCGACGCCAGCCAAAATATCCTTCATGTTTCCGACTCTTTTACAGCCATTACCGGGCACCGCCCGGAAGACGTCATGGGCAAGAATTGCCAACTGCTGCAGGGTCCCGGCTCGGATCCTGAGACGATGCGTGCCATGCGGGCCGCCCTGACCGCCGGGGAGGCCTTCCGCGGCGAGATCCTTAACTACCGCAAAGACGGGTCAGCGTTCTGGAACGATCTGAGCATTGTGCCGCTGCACGATTCCGGTGGCAGACTCACTCACTTTGTCAGCGTCCACCGGGACATCAATACCCGGATGGCATTGCATGAGCAGCTGAGGTTTCAGGCCCTGCATGACCCGGTGACCGGGTTGCCAAACCGGGTAGCGCTCGCCGAGCGGCTTTCCGAAATATTCTCAGGCGCTGACCAGAGCGAGGTGACAGCCGCCGTCGGCATGATTGACCTTGATGACTTTCGTGCGGTCAACAACGCGTTCGGCCACGAAGCCGGTGACCTCCTGCTGAAGGAGTGGGCTGTGCGTATGCAGGCCAACCTGCGCGACGGCGATTTCCTCGGGCGGATGGGTGGCGACGAATTCATCCTGGTGCTGAACAACATCGACCGGGCCTCCGCCCAGGTGGTGCTCGCCGGCATTCTGGACCTGCTTCATAGCGCAGTGGAGCGACCCTTCCTGGCCGCCGGCACGAGCGTTCGGGTGGGCATGAGCATGGGGTTGGCGCTGTACCCACACGATGGGTGCGACATGGCGTCACTGCTGCGCAACGCCGATGATGCGCTGTATCAATCCAAGAAGGAGAAGAGTCATCGGGCCCGCTGGTGGACACTGGCAGCAGTGGAACGGGCGGTTAACGGTGAGTCGGAGGTCAACCATCACCAGCTCGCCACCGCGGATACCCGAGTGCTGCCTGACACAGGCGTGATCGACGGGTACCGGGAGCAACTGCGCTCGGGTGGGCTCGAGGCACATATGCAACCAGTGATTGACCTCCGTGATGGATCTGTTCACCTGTTTGAAGCATTAGCTCGCCTGCGGATGCCCGACGGGCGCCTCGTGTCACCCCACGAGTTCCTCCCCTATCTCACAGAGGCCGAGCTCGACTATCTCTTCGCCGGGATGATCAACCAGGCACTCGGGTGGGTCGCACTGTGGGACCGGGAGGGTCTGCAAGCCAACATCTCAGTGAACCTGGCCCCCAGCACACTGCTCAACCCCGATTGCCTCGACCTGGTGCGGAATGCTTTGCAGCGACACGGTATCTCCGCCGACCGGCTAGGCCTGGAGCTGTTGGAATCGCAGACCATCGAGTGGGAGGTGCAGCGCGATGCGCTGGACCAGCTGGTGGGGCTGGGAGTGGGACTGGCCATGGACGATCTCGGCGCCGGCTACAGCTCGCTGAAACGTTTGTCAGTGCTTCCCTTCAACGCCATCAAACTTGACCGGGAACTCCTCACCGAGATCCGAAGGAAGCCGGTCGAGACGCTGAGTATGATCGCCTCCCTGATCCAGATGGGTAGGGATTTCGAGATGAATGTTGCGATCGAGGGGCTGGAAGACCTGGGTATGACCGAGGCAGCGGTGATTCTTGGCGCGCCGTTGGGTCAGGGATATCACTTTTCCCGCCCCCTTCCCGCCGCCGAGGCATCCGCGTGGGCCCGCGGTTTCGCCCTCGACGTACACCCTCATACTCCGAGAACCTACCTGGGCGGATTGGCTTACCATTGGCAGTTCGCCCGGCTGGGGGCTCCGCATCCGCGGCCGCTCAGCAGGTGTCCGCTGACCGGGCTGCTCGCTGACAGCCCAGCCAGCGACGACGTCGTCCGCTGGCATGCTCAGCAGCACGCTGTCGAGGCGAGCCATCCGTCGTCGGGCCGCTTGCTGGTCGACTGGCTGGTCCAGCAGATTCGCAGCAAGGCGGTTGTCGGCACCGCGGCATTCACCCCGGTCTAGGTAGCTCATTCAGCGCCTCGATTCCCGGTGCGCCTCGGTGGAGCACCCAAGCCTGCTTGACTGCCACACAGGACTAACTCCCGGAAGGGACACATGTTTGAGACATTTGTTAAGTTCTCAGTAACTGTTGGAGACGTGGAGATCGGCGGCAGGGTCTCCCACGCGACGGCTGACCCCAAGCCGGCGCTCTTGCTGCTGCACGGGCATCCCGAATCTCACCTGATGTGGCACAAGATCGCCGACCAGCTCACTGAGCACTACACGGTGGTGATGCCTGACCTGCGAGGCTACGGCTCGTCGGGAACCCCGGCCAGCGACCCGGAGCACCACACCTACAGCAAACGCACGATGGCTCGCGACCAGGCGCTGTTGATGGAGCACTTCGGCGCCGAACGCGGATTCGACCAGTTTGCTGTCTGCGCGCACGACCGCGGCGCCCGGGTGGCCCACCGGCTGCTCGCCGACTACCCGCACCTGGTGACTGCAGCAATGCTTCTGGACATTGCCCCCACCCTCGACATGTATGAATCGACTGACAGGGCATTCGCCGAGGCCTACTTCCACTGGTTCTTCCTGATCCAGCCGCGGCCTCTGCCGGAGTCTCTGATCGAGGCAAACCCCCGTGCCTACATTGAGAACCTGATGGGAAGTCGGTACGCCGGGCTCACTCCGTTCCCGCGGGAAGTTCTCGACCAGTATGTTGCGGCCCTGTCGCGCCCCGGCGCAGTGCACGCCATGTGCGAGGACTACCGGGCGTCGTCGTCAATTGACCTTGACCACGACCGCCAGGACCGATCCAACGGCTTCCTGATCACCACTGAACTCCGGGTGCTGTGGGGGCAGCACGGAGTCGTCGGCAAGCAGTTTGATCCGCTGTCTCTCTGGCGGGCGGTTGCCCCCAACGTCACCGGCAGGGCGCTCGACGCCGGGCACTACCTCCCCGAGGAAGCGCCCCGGGACGTCCTGAACGAGATCCTGAAGTTCCTCTAGTAGACGAGCCCGAAGACCCGGGCCGCCAGGGTCATCGTGGTGATGGCGGTCAGCACCAGCCTGTCATGGGAGGATTCAGACCATGACCTTCTCTGACCGTTCCGGCCGCAAACCGATCGTCACCGTACTGATGGGCGACCGCCCGGTTGTAGGGCTGGAGCGCGTCGGAGCGCTGGCTGAGATCCGCGAGACTGACGCGGCAGGACTCCCCGCTGCGCTCCGCGGAGCTGACGTTCTCTACCTATGGGATTTCTTCTCAGGTGCTCTGGAACCGGCCTGGAACCACGCCGATTCCCTGCAGTGGCTCCACGTCGCAGCAGCCGGCGTGGACAAGCTCCTTTTTCCCGGCCTGATCGAATCGCCGGTCACTGTCACCAATGCCCACGGCGTGTTTGACCGCCCCATGGCCGAATATGTGCTGGGTGCCATGCTGTTTTCGGCCAAAGGCTTCGGGCAGACCCGGGACCAGCAGCACAACCGGGTCTGGGGGCGGCGCACCACCCGCAATATTGCCGGCGCGCGAGTGCTCATCGTGGGAACGGGCAGCATCGGCCGGTGCACTTCACGGCTCCTGAGAGCCGCGGGTGCCGACGTCGACGGCGCCGGCCGGGTCGGACGATCCGCTGACCCGGACTTCGGCATTGTCCACGCCAGTTCAGACCTGGCCGGTATAGTCGGCGCCTATGACTACGTGGTCCTGGTAGCACCGCTCACGCCTCAGACCGACGGAATAATCAGCGCCGACGTGCTCGCCGCCATGGCCCCGACGTCGGTGCTGATCAATGTGGGACGGGGACGCCTCGTCGACGAAGCGGCGCTGGCTCGGGTGCTCGACGACGGCGGCATTGCCGGTGCGGTCCTGGACACCTTCGCCGTCGAGCCACTCCCGCCAACCAGTCTGCTCTGGGGGATGAAGCAGGTGCTCATCTCTCCGCACATGGCCAGCGACGCAGACTCCTGGCTGGAAGATCTGGCGCTGCAGTTCGAGAGCAATTTCCTCACGTGGCAGTCGGGAGAACCGCTGCCCCACCCGGTGGACAAGGCGCTGGGGTATGTGCCGACGTCGGACTCCGGAAAGTGATGAGGGCACGCTGCTTTCTCCCGCACCGGAATAGATCCCGTTCCTGTGGGCGTTGGAGCTAATAAGTTTTCCTTCCCGCACCCTCGTCAAAGGATTAGTTGTGCCCCATAGTGCCCAGCCCGCCGCTGCAACCAGTTCGGGTGTGACCCAGTCGGCCGAGCGCCAAGAGGACGCAACTGACGCCAAGCGCAACAAGCTGGTCATCTCGCTGCTCCTGGTCTCAGCTTTTGTGGTGATCCTCAACGAGACCATCATGAGCGTTGCGTTGCAGTCGCTGACCGTTGACCTCGGGATCACCGTCAGCGCCGGGCAGTGGCTCACCACAGCGTTCATGCTCACCATGGCAGTTGTCATTCCCGTCACCGGGTTCCTGCTGCAACGGTTCCACACCCGCCCGGTGTTCATGGCCGCCATGTCCCTGTTCAGCATGGGTACCCTGGTGTCGGCACTGGCACCCGGGTTCGAGGTATTGCTGGTGGGCCGGATCATCCAGGCCAGCGGAACCGCCATCATGATGCCGCTGCTGATGACCACCGTGATGACCCTGGTGCCGCCAGCTTCACGCGGCCGCACCATGGGCAACATCGCCATCGTCATCTCGGTGGCACCAGCGATTGGCCCCACGATCTCCGGTCTGATCCTCAGCGTGCTGGACTGGCGCTGGCTCTTCTGGCTGGTCCTCCCCATCGCCGTCGGCGCCCTGATTCTCGGCGCCACCCGCATCCAGAACGTCACCACTCCTCGACGCCTGCCGATCGACGTTCTGTCAGTGATCCTCTCAGCCCTGGCCTTCGGCGGAATGATCTATGGCCTCAGCCAGTTCGGTGAAGCAGCCGAGGGTGGTGGACCAGTTCCCCCCTGGCTACCCCTGCTTGTCGGCGGCGGAGCGCTGGTCCTCTTCGTCCTGCGGCAGCGCGGCCTGCAGCGCGCCGACCGCGCCCTGCTGGACCTGAGGACGTTCAAGTCCCGCACCTTCACCATCTCCATCCTGGTGATCTCGGTGTCCATGATGGCGCTGTTCGGAACCATCATTCTGCTGCCGCTGTATGTGCAGAATGTCCTCGGCCTGTCGCCGGTGGTGGCCGGTCTGCTGCTGTTCCCGGGTGGCCTGACCATGGGTCTACTCGGCCCCATCGTGGGTCGTATCTTCGACAAACGCGGGCCGCGGGTCCTGGTGGTGCCCGGCGCTATCCTCGTGAGCCTGGTCTTCTGGGGGCTGACCATGCTCAGCGAGACCACTCCATTCCTGATGGTGATGGTCGCTCACGTCTTCCTGAGCATCGGCCTGGCGCTGATGTTCACTCCGTTGCTCACATCGGCCCTCGGGTCGGTCCGTCCCCAGCTTTACTCCCACGGCAGCGCGATCGTCGGCACGGTCCAGCAGCTGGCCGGGGCCACGGGCACCGCACTGTTTATTTCGTTACTGACAATCCAGTCGACCGCTTTGCTCAGCGACGGCGCCACCGAGGTCGCTGCCGAAGCCGGCGGCATCCAGGCCGCCTTCCTTTGCGGTGCGATCGTGTTCATGTTCGCCGTCGTCGCTGCGTTCTTCATCAGGAAACCCGTTGAGGTACCAGTCGACGGAGCCGAAGCCCCGGTCGACGGAGCCGGAGTGCCAGCCGCCCACTAACCGGCTCCAATTAGGGGTGCCTGGTTCCTTCTCCCTTGAGCACGGCCAGGTACCCCTCGCGGAAGGTCGGATAGGTGAAGTCGAATCCGGTGGCACTTAGCAGCGCGTTGCTGAGGCGTTTGCCGCCGGAGCGCTGGGTGCCGCCGGAGCGCGACGTCGTCGGTCCGGTGGGCGGGATCGGCAGGCCCATCTCGCCCGCAAGGTATTTCAGTACTTCACCCTGGCTGACCGGTTCATTGTCCACCCCCACATAGACCGGTCCTGGATCGGCGACCCGGGTCGTCAGGTGCACGATCGCCTCGGCCGCATCATCGCGGTGAATCCGGTTGGTCCACTGGATCTCCTCGGGAATCACCGCGGTCCCCGCCCTGAGCTGGTCGATCAGGCGGGTGCGGCCGGGCCCATAGATCCCTGACAGGCGCAGGATAGTGGCGTCGGGGCGCCGTGCGCGCAGCTGATCCTCGGCGCTGGCAAGGATCGTGGCGGTGGCGGTTCCAGGCGACACCGGAGTCGATTCGTCGACCCACTCGCCCTCCTCACCGCCATAAACAGCTGTTGAGGACACCAGCAGGACGTGCGCTTTGACGCCGTCACGGTCCAGAGCGTCGAGCACGTTGGTGGTGGCGGTCAGATAGGCAGCGCGGTAGGCGTCCTCGGTGCGGCCGTCGGCTGCTGTGGCCAGGACCACGATGCTGGTATCGACCGGAAGCCGTGGCAGCTCGCCGGTGAGGTCCACGGCGGCGCCCTCGATGTCCGCGGGGAGCTTCTCAGGTGACCTCCGCCAGCCGATCACCCGGTGCCCGGCTGCGGCGAATCTCAGCCCGGCCTCGGTCCCCAAGTCCCCACAGCCGGCGATCAGGACCGTTCCCGATGCAGCGCTCACGATGTTTCCCTTCTCGAACCAGCCTAAAAGCCGTGACAGTCGAGTCTACAGGGACGGGCCGCAGTAGGTTGGGCGTCGATCGGGCGCGGCAGAGTCAATCAGTCCCACTGATCGGGGCCGGTCAGTGGGAATGTCTAGACATTCCCACTGATGGCTCGTGATCAGTGGGAAGAAGTGGTGCTCAGCGGACGGTCACCCGTGCGTCGTCGGGCTGGGGCTCCCGACCCACCCGGGTAGCGGGCTGGTCCGGAACCTCAGGCAGCGCCCGAGGACGCTTCTTCCGCCGTGACGTCACCGACCGCCCATACACGGCGTACATGCTCAAGCCCATGATGATCATGAGCAGCACCGTGTAGACCAGGGTCAAGACCATTGCATCGCTGATATTGTCGCCGTCGGTGCTGTTCTTGATCACAATTCCCAGCGGCTCATACAGCGGCGAGTAGAGGAACACAGCTGTGTCGTAGTCATCGAGGAGACTGTTGAAATTCAGGGCGGTGATTGCCGCAGCGGTGGGCAAAACGATCGGCAGCAGCACCCGTCGGAACGTGTACAGGGACTTCGCCCCCAGAATCCGTGCCGCATCCTCCACCGAGTCGCTGACCGAGTAGAAGGCAGCCTTCAGCATTCGCAGGGTGAACGGGATTTTGATGATGATGTACGCGACCAGGAGGACCCAGACCGTTCCCGTCAGCACCTGCCCACCGATCAGGGCATTGGGACGGTCGAAGGTGAGGATGAGCCCCAGAGCAATCATGGTGGATGGCAGAATCCAGGGGATGTGCAACAGATACTCGGCAACTGTCGTGGCAGCGTTCTTGTACTTCTGCAGGATACGGGCGACGAACAGCAAGCCGCCGACGACGACAACGGCCGCCGCCGCACTGTAAAGGACGCTCACGATGAACGGCTCAAACGCACTCTGGGTGGTGAACACGGTGATGTAGTTATCCAACGTGAACCGGTCCCAGGACAGGGTGGCGGTCTGGATGCTGGCGGAGTCGGTGAAGGAGAACACGACGATCAGCAGGATCGGCAGGGTGTACACCACGAAGAGCACATAGGCGACGACGTGCACCACCGCGTTGGCCACCGGGTTGGTTATTTTCTGCTTCTGCATGGTCGCTGAGACCTTGGAGACGGAGAAGTAGGTGCCACCGCGTTCCACCCGGCTCATCACCGCGAGCAGGATCATCGTGGCGACGCCGAGGATCAGCGCCAACAGGGCCGCGATGTCACGGGACGTGGTGCTGCCGGAGAAGGTGAGGATCAGCGGGGTGACTGTCTGGAAGTTGGGACCGCCCAGCACCTGCGGTGCAGTGAGTGCGGTCAGACCGCCGAGGAACACCAGGATGGTGATCGCGAACAGGATGGGGCGCAGCACCGGCAGGACAATCCGCCACAGGACGGTCAGCGTCGACGCCCCCATGCTTTTGGCTGCCTCGATGGTCTGGAAGTCCACCTTGTTCAGCGCCGAGGTGAGGAACAGCATGTGGTACGACGTACTGGCGAAGGTCATCACGAAGACGACGGCCAGGAATCCGGTGAACCATTCGGCGTTCATCCCAGGGAAGTAATTCAGGAGCAGATTGGTGATGAACCCGTTCTGCCCGTAAATGAACTTGTAGCCGGCCACCAGGACGATGCCGCCGTAGATCAGGGTGGTGGCATAGCCCAGCCACAGGATACGCGAGCCCCGAATGTCGAAGTACTGGGTGACCAGCACAATGAAAATGCCAACAATGTTGACTGTCACGGCCAGGACGATCGCGAGAATGAAACTGTTGCCCAGCGATTTCATGGCGCGGTCGGAGCTCAACAGCTTGTCGACTGACCGTGGGGTGAACTCGCCGTTCGGGAAGAAGGTGGTGGCGAGCAGTCCCACATTCGGGGCAATGAGGAAGGTGACAATGAACCAGGTCAGCACCACTGAGGTCACCAGGACCATGGGGGAGCGGACCATTGACCGCAGCGATGTCTTCATCAGGCCGTCCTCAGTACTGAAGTACGTTGTCGGGGTTGATGAACAGGTCGACGGTTGCGCCGAGGTGGAGCGCACGTGGACCGTTCTCGGTGACCAGCGTCTTGATGCTGTTGCCGCCGACGTCGACCGTGTACCGGCTGTGCATGCCGTGGTAGCTGCGGGCCGTCACCCGACCGTTGACCTTCACGGCGGCGGCGCCGACCAGGTCGCGGGCCAGCCCTACCTTCTCCACCCTGAGGTAGGAGCTCTTTGCCGGATCAAGCTTCCGCATTGACACGGCGTTCAGTCGCTGGATCAGCGCGCCGTCCAGCACGTTGATGTCACCGATGAAATTGCAGACGAACTCTGTGGAGGAGGAGTCGTAGATCTGTTCGGGCGGTCCCACCTGTTCCACCACGCCCTTGTTGAATACGGCAATCCGGTCGCTCATGGTCAGGGCTTCGTCCTGATCGTGGGTGACATACACGGTGGTAATCCCGAACTGGCTCTGCAGGTCCTTCAGTTGGCCGCGCAGTTGTACACGCAGCTTCGCATCGAGGTTCGAGAGTGGCTCGTCCAGCAGCAGGATCTTCGGCTGCAGCACCAACGCGCGCGCAATGGCGACGCGCTGCTGCTGGCCGCCGGAGAGCTCGGAGATGTTCTTGTTCAGCTGCTCATCGGTCAGCTCCATTTTTGCAGCAATGTCGGCGACCAGGCGTTCGGTATCGGCCTTGCTTTCCTTGCGGACCTTGAGTCCGAAGGCGATGTTCTCCCACACATTCATGCTGGGGAACAGGGCATAGTTCTGGAACACCATGCCGATGCTGCGCTTGTCGCTGGATAACTGGGTGACCCGCTTGCCGTCCACGTAGACCTCGCCGCGGCTGGGGTTCACGAACCCGGCAAGGGTGCGCAACGCCGTCGTCTTGCCGCAACCCGACGGGCCAAGGAGAGTGAAGAACTCACCCTCCTTGACCTCAAGATTGAGGTTAGGCACCGCCACGAAGCCGTCAAACGAGACTTCAATATTCTCGTACCTGATCATCAGGGCATGTATTCCAGTTCAATCTTTTCCACCCACGGTGAAATGTTGTCCCGGATGAACTCCCAGTCCAGGTCCTGTGGAGGAAGAGACTCGTACTGCTCAACGACGGCGGGATCCGCCAGCTCGAGTGCACCCTCATTGGCGGGCAGGGTTGAGAATTCTTCGGCGAAGCCGCCCTGAACCTCAGCACTACCGAACCAGTCGATGAACCGCTGCGTCTCCTCCTGCTTGCTCGTGCCCTTGACCATTGCCACCTGTTCGACGGCGTAGGGGATCCCGACCGACGGTTCAACCACGCCAGCAGCAATCCCGTACTCGGCCTCGCGGGCTGGCAGTCCGCTGATGGTCATTTGGCCCATGTCGACAGTGCCCGAAGCCATCCGCGCGAAGAGGTCCTCGCCCTCCACGGCCGGCGAGCCGTTCTCGAAGTACCCCTGTACCTGGGCCCAGCCCTCGTCGGAAATCCCCAGGTCGCCACTTTCGTCCTGGTAGCGCGTGAGAATGCCGGCCATCACTATCTGCTCGGTTGCGCCCTCAAGAGAGTTGACCGACTCGTAGCGGTCGTGGAAACGCTCGTCCTCCCAGAGGTCGGTCCAGTCCGACGGCGCCTCGCGCTCGGGGACGGCGTCGGAGTTGTAGGCCAGCACGATACCCTGCTGCACCAGCGGCCAGAAGGCTTCGCCGTCGCCGAGTCCGGGATCCACTTCGCTGGACCAGGCGGGTGTGTACGGCTCAAGGATGCCCTCAGCCTTGATCTGTTCGAAGTACATGTTGTTCAGGCCGAAGACGACGTCGGCCACCGGGTTCCCTGCCTCGGCAATGACCCGGTTGGTTAGATCTGCACCGCCGGCGCCGACAATCTCCAGGCTGAACCCGGCTTCCGCAGCTTCAGCTTCAATCCATTCACCCTTGCCGTCGGAGTTGGAGTTGGTGTAGACCACCAGAGTGGCGCCCTCAGCCGATTCCCCATTGCTGGTCTCGGTGGACCCGCCACCACACCCGGCAAGGAGCAGCGCCGCCGCCAGGGTGGCCGTAACCGAAATAGTTCTACGCACGTCGTATTTCCCTTCTCGCCCCCGGACGAGAACCGTGGAGGGCTGAGCCAACAGCTGGGCACGAATCCGTGCCCACTTGCCCATGCTTGTCCAGCCCGGTGGAGGGAATACAGCTCGTTAGTGAACTGCCGGTGAACTGCTCACTACCTTTGGGCCAAGGCTGCAACCTCGTCCGTCCGGGCCGCGGCGTCGGCGTGCTTGTCCTTCCGGTGCCGGAGCTGGCCGATCAGTGTCACCACCGAGGTGAGGACCGCCGAGAGTGCAATTCCCACCCAGAGATCGATGTGAAGTGCCGCAGCCCCGACGAGGGCGCCGAGCAGAATCAGTGAGATGGCTAGCGCGCGGCGCACCCAGAACTGGCTCTTTCCTCCGGCGAGACGTGAGTCCGAGGCCAGCCCGGTGATGGTGGACGTCACCACCACGGTGGTGATCTCGGCGACCTTGAGACGCTTCGCCGTTGCAGCCTGCATGCCCATGGCGAGGGCCAGTGTGCTGGTGGTGATGCTGCCCAGCAGGTGGTCGCTCGTCACATCGATCAGTGCCGTGAACACGGCCAGGCCGCCAATGAGCACTACCACCGCCAGGAAAGTCAACGAGGTGCGTCCGCTCCACCCCCCGGGGGCCTTGCGCAATACCCGCCCACCAATGACGGCGCCCACCATGAAGAAGAGCAGAGCCAGCGCTGGGCGCAGCACCGGAAGGTCGCTGCCGCCGGCGATGGCCATGCCCAGCAGGACAACGTTTCCCGTCATGTTGCCGGTGAAGACCTGGTCCAGGCCAAGAAAGCCGACGGCGTCCACCACGCCGGTTGAAAACGTGAGGACCAGCATCAGCGACAGGTGGAGTCGCTCGGTGGAGACGGGCTGACGCTTCATTGGATCCTCCGGTATGTACGAACTGCTGTTCTGAGACTGGTGTTATACGAACCGTCACATTTCAGACGGCATGTATACAAAATACACCTTTCTGTTTATTGTTGTATGCAATCGGTCACATGAGACCTGCGCCACATGCAGCCCCCGCCTCCTGAACCAAGGATAGAAATGCCGCCCACACCACGTACGCAGCCGGTCCCGCCGGACACGCGATCCCGGTCCCCGCTCAAAAAGGCCGGCGTGTTTGCCAGTGCCGCCGCAATGATCCTTGCCATGACCGCCTGCCAGCCACTTCAGGCGCTCGAACCGGCCCCCGAGAGGGAAGAGGTCACCACCGCGTCCCTCGAGGGCAAGACCATCGTGGAGGGAGGAGACCTGGTGATGGCACTGTCAGCCGAACCCGATCGCCTGGACCCGACGACGTCGTCGTCCCTCTATACCCGCTACGTCATGCAGACCATGTGCCAGAAGCTCTATGACATCGATGCCGCAGGTGAACTCATCCCTCAGCTCGCCACCGAGCTTCCCGAGGTCTCCGACGACGGCCTCACCGTCTCCATCCCGGTCCGGAAGGACGCAGTGTTCGCCGACGGGACCGACTTCAACGCCGAAGCGGTACGCAAAACCATTGACCGTCACCTGAACCTCGAGGGCTCATCCCGGGCCAGCGAGCTGGGGCCCATCACGGGCATCGAAGCGACCGACGAGTATACGGTCGAGATCACCTACGAGACCCCGTTCGCCCCGCTGACCGCCGCACTCGCCGACCGCGCGGGCATGATGCTCTCGCCGCAGGCACTCGACGCGGCGGGCGAGAACTTCGGAGACAACCCGGTATGCGTGGGCCCGTTCAAGTTCGTCGACCGCGTCCCCCAGACGTCGATCTCCGTCGAGCGGGATCCGCTCTACTACGACGCCGAGAACGTCCACCTGGACAGTATCACCTACCGGATCATCACCGACGCGAACATCCGCGCAGCGAACCTGCGGTCCGGCGACGTCCACGTGGCCGACACCATCTCACCCCAGGACATTGACGCGCTGACCCAGGAGGAGGGGATCGGCGTGCTGCAGGTTGGCTCGCTCGGCTACCAGGGCCTCACCATCAACATCGGTAACACCGACGGCGTCGGTGAACCGGTGGGCACCATCGACACGCCCCTCGCCGAGGAGGCAGCCGTCCGGATGGCCCTGTCCATGTCGATCGACCGTGAAGCACTCGTCAACACGGTCTTCAACAGCTGGTACCAGCCAGCCTGCTCACCCGTCTCCCCGGAAAGCCCCTTCACCTCCGAGCTCAGCGAGGACTGCCCGCCGTTCGATCCGGAAGGCGCCGTCGCACTGCTCAAAGAGGCAGGCATCGAAACACCGTACGAGATCGAGATGCAGGTTTCCAACGCACCCGACACGCTGCGCTTCGCCCAGGCTCTGCAGGCCGCTGTGTCCGAGGAGGGCGCGTTCAGCCTGACCATCGTTCCCGTGGAGTACTCCACCCTGCTGGACGTCCAGTCCCGCGGGGACTTCGAAATGCTGCAACTCGGCTGGTCGGGCCGTGTAGACCCGCACGGCAACATGTTCAACTTCCTCTCCACCGGCGGGGGTAACAACTACTCCGGCTACAGCGAGGACGACGTCGACACCCTCCTTCGGGAGGCGGCCCAGACCATCGACGAAGCCGAACGCGCCGACTTGTACGGCCAGGTGATCGAGAGGGTACAGGAAGACAACCCGCTCATCTACCTGTACCGGGTGCGCAGCCTTACCGCGTACACCACCGACATCGCCGGGGTGGAAACCTTCGCCGACGGCGTGGTGCACCTCAGCAACGTGGCGTTCATCGATGAAGCGGCAGAGGCAGCCTCGGCTGAAGCAGAAGGGGCCCAGCCATGATCCGCTATGTGGCAACCCGACTCTGGCAGTCGGCCCTGACCCTGCTCCTGGCGTCGCTGGTGGTCTTCATCGGCGTCCGGCAGCTCCCGGGCGACCCCGCCCTGGCCATGGCCGGAGAGGAAGCCAGCCCAGAACAGGTGGAGGCGATCCGTGAACAGCTGGGCCTCAACGACTCATTGACCAGCCAGTACTTCACCTTCATCGGCAACATCATGCGCGGCGACTTCGGTGAATCAACCCGCACAGGGACCGCCGTCACCGAGCTGATCGCCACCACCCTGCCCGTCACTCTGTGGCTGTCCGCCTACGCGATCGTGGTGGCCGTCGTCGTCGGGATCCTGTTCGGCGTCATCGCCGAACGGTTCCGCGGGCGTTGGCCCGAATGGTTCGCCAACGGGTTTGCGCTCGTCGGCTTGTCGGTGCCGAACTTCTGGCTCGGCATCCTCGCGATCCTGTACCTGTCGGTAACGCTCGGCTGGTTCCCGGCGTCGGGGTATGTGGACGTGGCTACCGACCCGTTGCGCGGCCTGTACTACCTGACCCTCCCGGCCGTCATTCTGGGCACCGGACTGGCCGCCGTGATCATGCGGCAGACCCGTGCGTCGATGATCGAAACCATGAGCACCGACTACGTGCGGACCGCCCGGGCCAAGGGCCTGGGCCGGGGCCGGGTGCTGATGCGGTACGGCCTGCGGAACTCGCTGATCGTGGTGGTCACCATCGTGGGGCTGCAGCTCGGCGGCCTGATCTCCGGTGCCGTGGTGACTGAGCGGATCTTCGCACTGCCCGGCTTCGGAAAACTGACGCTCGACGCCGTGTTCACCCGTGACTACCCGGTCATCCAGGCAGTGGTGCTGATCATCACCATGTCCTACATCGTGATCAACCTGGCCGTGGACATCCTGTACTCAGTCGTCAACCCGAAAATCCGAGTCGGAGGAGCCAACTAATGGCCGCTACTGAAATCGCTCCTACGGGGACCGGCCCCGGAATCGGGCCCGAGGGAGCGGGCCTCGGCTCGGCCCGCGGCCGGATCTGGCGCTCACTGCGCCGCAACCCGCTGGGCATTGCCGGTGGCATCATGCTGGCCATCGTGGTCCTCGCAGCGGTGCTGGCTCCCCTGATCGCACCCTACGATCCCACCGAGGTCCACTTCGATGCACCCTTCCAGGACCCCCTGACCGTGGGGTACCTGCTGGGAACCGATGACCTGGGCCGGGACATTTTCTCGCGGATGCTCTTCGGCATGCAGGCATCCCTCCAGGTGGGCGCTCTGTCCGTGCTGCTGGCCGTTGTCGTCGGCACGCCCCTGGGGCTGCTGGCCGGCTACTGGAAAGGGTTCGACGCCGTCATCTCCCGCCTCACTGACGTCACCCTGGCCTTCCCGTTCCTGATCATCGCCGTCGGACTGGCGGCGATCAGCGGGCCAAGCCTGTCAAACGCCGCCATCGCCCTGGGGATCGCGCAGATCCCGACCATGATCCGGGTGGTCCGCGGCGAAACGCTGCGAATCAAGGAGAGCGACTTCGTCCTTGGCGCCCGCACCATGGACGCGTCGGGGCTGCGGATCATGGCGCAGCATGTGCTGCCCAATGCGGCGTCGGCGATCATTGTGCAGGCCACGGTTATCATGCCGGTCGCGGTGATCGGTGAGGCGCTGCTGTCCTTCCTCGGTCTCGGGATCCAGCCGCCCACCCCTAGCCTGGGTATCATGCTCTCGGATGCGCAGCAGTACATTTTCAGGTCTCCCACTGCCGCCATCTTCCCGGGCGTTGCGATTGCCGTGATCTGCCTGGCCTTCAACCTGTTCGGGGACGCCCTGCGCGACGCCCTCGATCCCACCAGTACCTCAAGTTCCCGCTCCCGAACACGTAAAAAGAACCGAAAGTGACGTCGATGACTTACACAGCACCCGCTTCCTTCACCACCCGACCCACTCTCGAGGGCACCTTCGGGATGACCGCCTCCACCCACTGGCTGGCCACCGCGTCGGCGCAGGCAGTCCTTGAGCGCGGCGGGAACGCGTTCGACGCCGCCGTTGCCAGCGCGTTCGTGCTTCATGTGGTGGAGCCTCACCTCAACGGTCCGGGCGGCGATATGACCGGCGTGTTTGCCACGGCGGTGAACCCGTCCGAGCCCGTTGTCCTGATGGGGCAGGGCCCCGCACCGGCCGCTGCCACCCGGGAGCATTACCTCTCCGAAGGACTGGAACTGGTGCCCGGTTCGGGTGCGCTCGCCGCCGCTGTGCCCGCCGCCGTCGACGCCTGGTTCCTCCTGCTGCGTGACCACGGCACCTGGGAGCTCGGCGACGTCCTGGAATTTGCGATCGGTTACGCCCGCAACGGGCACCCGATCGTGGGGCGCGTCGGTGCGACGATCTCCGCTGTCGCCGACCTGTTCAACGACCACTGGCCGACGTCGGCGGCGCTTTGGATGCCCGAGGGCAAAGCTCCCGTGGCCGGTGACATGATCAGGAACGAGGCCTACGCCGCAGTGCTGGACCGCCTGGTCGCGGCCGGCGCGCCCGACGCCACCCGCGAGGAGCGCATCGACGCCGCCCGGCGCGAGTGGAGCGAGGGCTTCGTGGCGCAGGCCGCTGTCGCCTTCACCGCCCAGCCGCACCGACACTCGTCCGGCACCGACCACGCCGGCGTGATGAGCCTCGAGGACTTCGCCGGCTGCCAGGCCGGGTACGAACCCGCCACCACCTTCGAGTTCCGCGGCCACACCATCGCCAAGACCGGCGCCTGGGGGCAGGGACCGGCCCTGCTGCAGACCCTCGCCATCCTGGCCGGGTACGACGATGAGCACCTGGACCCGTCAACGGCGCTCGGCGCCCACACCATCCTCGAGGCACAGAAACTGGCGATCGCCGACCGTGAGGCCTACTACGGCGACGCCGACGTTCCCCTGGAATACCTGCTCTCGGAGGAGTATTCGGCCCTGCGCCGTGAGCTGATCACCGATCGGGCCTCCACCGAGTTCAGGCCCGGCACCGTGCCCGGCCGCGAACCGTTCATCCCGCCGCTGCGCACCGAGTACCTCCCACCGGCGCTCGCCGGGATCGGCGCGATGGCAGGGGTTGGCGAACCCACCGTCTCACGCAGTGGTGAGACCCGCGGCGATACCTGCCACATCGACGTCGTCGACCAGTGGGGCAACATGGTCTCGGCCACTCCGTCCGGTGGCTGGCTGCAGTCCTCTCCGACTATCCCCGAACTGGGGTTCTGCCTGGGCTCGCGGTTGCAGATGACCTGGTTGGAAGATGGAGCGCCGTCGACCCTCCGCCCGGGCAAACGCCCCCGCACCACGCTGACCCCTACCCTGATCCTCAAGGACGGGGTGCCGGTGGTGGCGCTGGGATCGCCCGGCGGTGACCAGCAGGACCAGTGGCAGCTGCTGTACATTCTGCGCACCATCGTGGGCGGCTACTCACCGCAGCAGGCGATCGACGCGCCGTCCCTGCACACGACGTCGATCCCCGGCTCCTTCTTCCCCCGCACCTGGGAACCGGGTGGGGCAGTGGTGGAGGACCGCCTGGGCGACGACGTCATTACCGACCTGGAGGATCGCGGCCACGTAGTCACCCGGGCTGGTGACTGGGCTCTGGGCCGGATCTCCTCGGTGGTCAGCGACCCAGCCACCGGTGTTCTCAAAGCCGCAGCCAACCCGAGAGGAGCTCAGGGCTATGCAGCAGGTCGCTGAACCGAGTGCAGGATCCAACGATGTTCTGCTGGCAGTCGAGAACCTTGAGGTGACGTTCGGCGACACGCCGGTGCTGCACAACGTCAGCTTCGAGGTGCGGCAGGGGGAGCGGGTGGCGATCGTGGGCCAGTCCGGCTCCGGCAAGTCGACGACCATCGGCGCCATCCTGCAGCTTCTGCCGGGAAATGGCTACGTCTCCAACGGCTCGATCAGACTGGGTTCCGGGGGGACCATGGTCGACCTGGCCGACGCGTCGGACGCCCAGATGCGGTCCATTCGCGGCTCTCGGCTCGGCCTGGTCCCGCAGGACCCCATGTCCAACCTGAACCCCTCGATGAAGGTGGGCGCCCAGATTGCTGACGCTCTCATGAGTAACAGGCCCCCCGGTAGTGAACGGTGGGCCCGCGCGCAAACGAAGGCACGCGCCGTCGAGCTGATGACCGAGGCTGGAATTCCCGATGCCGAACGCCGGTACGGCCAGTACCCCCACGAGTTCTCCGGCGGCATGCGCCAGCGGGTCCTGATCGCGATGTCCCTCGCCGGTGAGCCAGAGCTGCTGATCGCTGATGAGCCGACGTCGGCCCTCGATGTGACAGTGCAACGGCAGATCCTGAACCACCTCCAAAACCTGGTGGATGCCCGGGGGACCTCGCTGCTGTTCATTACCCACGATCTTGGGCTGGCCGCCGACCGTACCGACCGCATCATTGTGATGTCGGAGGGCCGCATTGTGGAGGTGGGCACACCCCGCGAGATCCTGCTCAACCCCCAGGAGGACTACACCAGGGCTCTCGTCGCCGCTGCTCCCTCGGTGGCAGCTGTGCTGGGGCGGGAACCGGCAGGCGGGGGAACGTCGTCAATCGCCGGGCCGGAACCGATCCTTGTGATCCGTGATCTGTTCAAGGAGTTTAAGCTGCGCGGGCAGCGGGGCAGCACAGTGCAGGCGGTGAAGAATGTTTCCTTCAGCGTGCAGCGGGGGACGACGACGGCGGTGGTGGGTGAATCCGGTTCAGGTAAGACAACTGTTGCGCGGATTATCCTCGGGCTGGAAACTGCCACATCGGGTGAGGCGCTGATCGATGGGAAGGCCATTACGGCGAGCCGCGGGCAGGAGCGCCGGGCGTTGCGACGCATGGTGCAGCCGGTGTTCCAGGACCCCTACGGCTCGCTGGATCCGACCTTCAGCATTGAACGGCTGATCGATGAACCACTGCGGATTTTCAAGGTGGGGGACAAGGACGACCGCCGGCGCAAGGTGGCCGACCTGCTGAACCAGGTGGGCCTGCCGCACGCCGTGGCGCAGCGCCGGCCCAACGAACTTTCGGGCGGGCAGCGCCAGCGGGTCGCCATCGCGCGGGCGTTGGCCCTGGAACCCGAGATGCTCATCCTCGATGAGGCGGTATCGGCCCTTGACGTGCTGGTGCAGGATCAGATCCTGCGGTTGCTGGCCGATCTGCAGGACCGGCTGGGACTGACCTACCTGTTCATCAGCCACGACCTGGCCGTTGTCCGGCAGATTGCCGATACTGTGGTGGTCATGAAGGCAGGCGAGGTGATGGAAGCGGGAAGTGTGGATCAGGTCTATAACCGGCCCGGGTCCGAGTACACCAGTGAACTGCTGGGAGCTATCCCCGGTGCTGCCTTTGCTGCCTGATCCCAAACCGGCGGATCCTGCCCCCAGGCAAAGGGTGCAGGACGAGATCCGGCGTGACATTATTTTCGGTTCCCTGCAGCCGGGCACGCGCGTGACCGAAGCGGTGCTCGCTGCCAAATACGGGGTGTCGCGCATCCCTGTGCGCGAGGCGTTGCGCGCGCTGGAGGCCGAAGGATTCGTCGAGTCGAAGCCCTACGCCGGATCGACCGTCTCGGAGATTCCCGTTGACGACGCCGATGATCTCTTCTCCGTGCGCGAAGCGCTTGAGGCAGCCACCGCGCGGCGGGCTGCGCGGCGGGCTGCTGCCCAGTTCAGTGCCGGCGAGCCGAGCGCCGAATGGTGGAAGGCGCGCCGGTTGCTCGCTGACCTGCTAGACGACGGCGACCAGGCAGTGGCTGCGGGGAACCTTCAGTTGCTGCCGGAACTGAACATCCGTTTCCACCTGGGGATCGCCGATCTCAGTGGCAGCGCCTCCCTGACCGCCCTGCTCCGCCAGATCTCCGGAAAGATCGAATGGCTCTACGCCACCGACGTTGACCACCGGGGCAAGCAGTCCTGGAGCGAACACCGCTCCATCATGGCCGCGATCGACGCCGGCAACCCGGCCGAGGCCGAACGGCTGATGGCCGGCCACGTCCACCAGTCCCGGGTGGGATACCTGGACCGGTTCGCCACGCCCTGATCCGGGCAGCGCCGCGGTGGGGTGCTGCGGCTTACAGGAGTGGGCGGAGCGGGGCGAGGATGGCTTCGCTGAAGCGGGCCACAATGTGACGCCGCTCCCACTCCTTGATCGTCAGGATGCGGCTGTTACCACTGTCGATTGCGAAGATCTGCTCCATATCGCTGGCCAGATCCTCATCGAAAATCTCCATATTGATCTCGTAGTTGCCGGTCAGGGACAACCGGTCAATGTTGGCGGTGCCCACTGTTGACCACTGGCCGTCCACGGTGGCTGTCTTCGCATGGATCATTGCGTTCTGGTAGAGAAGCACCTGAATCCCGTTCTCCAGCATCGAGGAGTAGAACCCGCGGGACAACCAGTCCGACAGCACGTGGTTGGATTTCTCCGGCAGAATCACCCGAACATCGACTCCCCGTTTGCTGGCCCGCAGGAGGGCGTTCAAAATCTGCTGGTCAGGGATGAAGTAGGCGGTGGTGATGAAGATGCGCTCCTTGGCCCGGTTGATCGCATCGAGGTACACGCCGCGGATGGGAAACACCAGATTCGCCGGGATGTTGTTGACCGCTCGGAGGCGTGGCTCCCAGAAATCGGCGCTGACGTCGCCCAGCTGCGGCCGCGACCGGGACGCTGACAGGTTCCACACGCTGACAAATGCCTCGCGCAGTTCCCACACCGAGGGGCCAGCAATGCGCAGGTGGGTGTCCCGCCACTTAGTGGCGTACAGGCTGCCAATATTGTAGCCACCCACAAACCCAACCGATTGGTCCACCACCAGCAGCTTGCGGTGGTCGAACCCCGTCCCGCGAATATTTGTAAACAGCACTGACGGCCTGAGCACCGGGAACCGGTAGACGTGCACATCGGGGTGGAACGAGTAAAAGGAGGGTCTGACCACCATGTTCGCGAACCCGTCATAGATCACGTAGACCTTGACTCCGCGGGCCGCCGCCTCATTGAGCGCGTCACGGAAGATGCGCCCGACGGCGTCGCCCTTCCAAATGTAGGTCTCCATCAGAATCTGATGTTCGGCGGACCGAATTGCTTCGAGCATCGCCTCGTACAGGTCTTCCCCGTAGGTATAGACGGTGGTCGTCGAACCGGCGACGTGGCCCTTGAAGATGCCGGGTCTGGGGAAGCCCTCGCGCTTGGTTCTGATCTTCTTCTGCACCGCGTCAATGATCACCAGTGTTGCTGCGACGGCTGCCTGCAGTGCTCCGAGCGCCAGGGCAGCTCTTCCAACAACTGTTCGGGCAAAGCCAAACATATGCTTTGGGTGGTGTAGACGCATAATCAAGAGCCTATCCGGACTTCGGGACGCGTGGGGTGCCAGCGCTCGGACACCAGGTCAGAGGTGACGCAGGTACCGGTCGGGTGAGTTCATGAAGCTGCGCCAGTTGGTGGTCAGTTCCAACTCGTCCCAGTGCCTTTCCCTGAACCCCCAGGGCCCCAGCTCAAGGATTGAGGCCCCGGGCAGTGCGGCGAGGAGCGGTGAGTGGGTGGACAGAAGCACCTGCGATTTTCCGTCGGCCAGCAGTTCCTTCAGGATGCCGAGCAACGCCAGACAGCCCCCGAAGGACAACGCCGACTCCGGCTCGTCCAGCACCCACAGGCCTGGACCGCGGAACCGGTCAACAGTGAGCTCCAGAAACGACTCCCCGTGGGACATCGAATGAAACTCTGGCTCCTTCCTCATGCCGGGGTTCCGCTCAAGGTAGGTGAAGAACCCGTGCATGGTTTCGGCCCGCAGGAAGTAGCCACGTTTGCTGCCACCGGGGTTGCGGGCCAACTGAAGGTGGTCCGATAGCTCCGACTCGGAGGGGCGGGTGGAGTGTTGGGCGCCGGCGGACCCGCCTTCCGGCGAGAGACCGAAGACCAGCGCAATCGCCTCGATCAAGGTCGACTTGCCGGAGCCGTTCTCCCCGACCAGCACCGTGGCAACACCGAGATCCAGACCGTCGTCCAACAGTTGCGCTACGGGCGCCAGGGTACCCGGCCAGCGCCCTGGCTCCAGCGGATACGCCGGGTGGGCGGTGACCCGTTTAATGGGGAACCGGTTGAGCTGCATCACAGCATCATGGCATCAGCGGTCTGGGGCGTCACAATCCTTCTGGGGATTCGCAGCGTATGCCATGATCAGATCCAGCCAGCATTGACGCGCGACGAAGGAGTCACCAGCATGAGCGGTTGGAGAATCAGGGATTTCCACTCGGCAGACATGGACGCAATCCTGCACCTGTGGGAGGAATCCCGCAGCGCCGGCGTCGAACCGGTCTACGCGCTCGCCGAGGTTCTGGCGTCCTGCCAGAAGGACCACGCCGTCGTCGCCGTCCATGGCGAAGCAGTCGTTGGCACGGCTGTGGCCCGCGCCGCCCACGATCAGGGGTGGATAGTGTTCTTCGCCATCGACGAGGGCTGGCGAAAACTGGGCATCGGGAGCGCGCTCCTCGCTGCCATCGAGGGCCGGATGGCACCGCACGGCCTGACCAAGCTATCCGCCCTGGTGCCCGACACCGAGCACCGGGTGGATGCCCTGCTCAACGCCGGGTTCCAGGACCGGAAGCACCTGCGGTATTTCGAACGGGACATCCCGGTGCAGCGGCAGGAGATGGGTCTCCTCAGCGAGCTCGGTGGTCGGCTGATGCCCCGCAACCTGTGGAACAACGTGGGCGGAATGCAGCGGGAGAAGGAGTTGCTTGAACGCCGGCTCGTCCTGCCGTTGGCCAACCCGGATCTCGCCGAGCAGTATGGGGTGGTTCCGCCTCGAGCTGTCATGCTGTTCGGCCCGCCGGGAACCGGCAAAACGACCTTCGCCAAGGCCATCGCCTCACGGCTGGAGTGGCCGTTCGTTGAGGTCTTCCCATCGCGGCTCGCCAGTGACTCCAAGGGGCTCGCCGGTGCGCTGCGCGAGACCTTCCTTGAGATCGCTGAACTGGAACACGCCGTGGTCTTCATCGATGAGGTCGAAGAAATTGCCGCTCAGCGGCAGGGCGAACCGCCGTCACCGTTGCAGGGGGTCACCAACGAGCTGCTGAAAATCATTCCCGCGTTTCGGGAGCGGCCGGGACGACTGCTGGTGTGCGCGACCAACTTCATTCGCGCGCTGGATACTGCGTTCCTGCGGCACGGCCGATTCGACTATGTCATCCCCATTGGCCTGCCCGACGACGCCGCTCGCCACGCGATCTGGCAGCGGTACATTCCACGGGAGGTGGAATCCGAGGTGGACATTGCGCGCCTGGTTGACACCTCCGACGGTTTTTCACCGGCGGATATCGAATTTGCTGCACGTAAGGCATCCCAGCGTGCGCTGGAGAAGGCGGTTTTCGGCTCGGCCGACGGTGACACACCGGCCGCCGGACCCACGAGCGAGGACTATCTGAGCGCTATCGCCGAAACGCGGACCACCGTGTCAGCGTCGGTAGCGCAGGAGTTCAGCGAAGATATCGAACTCATTGCACGGCTGTAGCCGGGATTCAGGGGACCGGCGCAGCATCAGGAAGCGGCAAGCGGTTTTCGCCCGAGATACACAGTGTTCGTGGAGTCCCTGCCCTGCAGCGGGTTGTCGAAACTGACCACTTCAGCACGCACCTCGGTGAAGACCTGGCCCAGCACGGCAAGGTAGGCATCGTCGGGCGGGTCATTGGACCAGAGGGCGAAGATCCCGCCGGGGTGCAGGTGGTCAGCCAGGCGGTGAGTGCCGGCCGGGTCGTAGAACGCTGAGTGGCTGGGATGGAGGACATGGCGCGGGGAGTGGTCGACGTCGAGGATCACTGAGTGGAACCGCCGACCCGGCGACTCGGGATCGAATCCCTCGGTTGACGCGGCCATGGCAAAGAAGTCGCCGTTGATGTAGCGGCACCGCTGATCGGCGGTCAGTGATTTCCCGGCCGGGATGAGCCCGCTCTGGTGCCATTCAATGACCTCGCCGAGCGCTTCGACGATCAGCAGCGACTGCGCCCGCGGGCTGTCGAGCACTGCCTGCGCCGTGTAGCCGAGGCCCAGCCCGCCGACGACGACGTCGAGCCCGCCACCAGGAAGTTCAGCGAGCGCCAGCTCCGCCAACTCGATCTCGGCGACGGTGAAGAGGCTGGACATGAGAAAGTCGTCGTCGAGCTTGACCTCGTAGACCTCCTTGTCGAAGGTCGGGTCCCAGCGCCGTCGGAGGCTGATCTCACCCAACCGGGTCTTGCGCCAGTCGAGTTCTTCAAACCGGGAGCTCATTTGGTCACCCAGTCATCAGGGCATGACTGTGAGTGGCCGGCGAAGCCGTCAGCGGAACGGATCATGTTCTCCAGTGTGCCATTAGTCGCGGACCCGGACTGCTGTCTCGCGCAGGTAGAGATCCACACGGGTGTACGCATCGCGGGTCAGGGCTTTCCAGAGTTCGACGGCCAGGCGGGGGTCCTCGGACTCGAGGTGGGAGATCGCATCGGCGGTCAGCACCATCACCCTAACTGCGCCCTCTGCCTTCACTGTGGTTTCCTGGCGGTCGTCGCTCCCCAGCGCAAGCTCGCCGAAGGTCATGCCGGCGCTCAGGGTGGTCAGGCGGACCCGGTCTCCGGTGGGTCCCGGCACCGAGGTGGTGATCTTCCCGGACAGGATGAAGTAGACCCCGCCGAACCGCTGGCCGACGCGGCGGATCACGTGGCCGTCGTCATACTCCCGCTGCTCCATGCGGTCGGCAAGGGCGGAGGCGTCGGCCGCGGTAAGTGGGCTGAGCGCTGGGCAATCGGTGACGGTCACCACCGCCGGGAGGCACAGTTCGTCACCGTACTTCGCAATCAGCCGGTTTTCGCACCATTCAACCGCTGCCGTGCGGGTGTCGAAGGTAGGTACGTCCCGGTCCACATCTTCGAAGGTCTCGGCCAGGGTGCCGTCGCTGTCGATGAGGACCAGTTCCCTGTCGTCGTCCACGAGATTTTCGCGTGCCTCTGCCAGCAGGCGCAGGGACACGTCAGCTACCTCGTCCACGCGGCGGAGGTCGAGGATGACCAGTTCGACAGTCGTATCCAGCGAGCTCAGTTCCCTGACCATCGATTCTGTGCCGGCGAACAGCAGATCACCGTTGAGCTCGATCACGCGGGCGCGGTGGCCGTTGTCACGGAGGATATCCATTGCCTCGTCGTTACGGCGGATTCCAGACGGTGATGCCGAGATGTCGTAGGTGGACCGGATGGCCGATTTACCGGTGCGGGCGGCCCTGACGAAGTGCAGTTCCATGTCCTGGGACAGCCGTTGGCTGGTGGCCATACCGCGGACGCTGCTCCCGTGCTCATCGAGGGGAGGGGAATAGACAGCGAGCCCTACCTGGCCGGGAAGGACAGCGATGGTGCCGCCTCCCACGCCGCTCTTGGCGGGCATGCCGACGGTGCTGATCCACGCGCCGGCGTCGTCGTACATGCCGCAGGTGGTCATGACCGACAGGACGCGTTCGATCGGGCCGATTTCCAGCACCTGACGATTGGTGAGCGGGTTGCGGCCGCTGTTGGCCAGGGTAGCTGCCATCACCGACAGGTCGAGGCAGTTCACCAGGACGGAGCACTGGCGGAAGTAGTCTTCGATCACCGGAGTGGGATCGTCCTCGATGATGTTGAACGAGCGGAGCAGGTGGGCCAGCGCACGGTTGCGGTGGCCGTGCTTGAGCTCTGATTCATAGATCTCGTTGTTGACGCTCAGCTGGCGCCCGGCGAAGGCCGAGTACGTATTCAGGATGCGCTTGAACCGCCCGTTGCCACCCGAACCCTTGATCAGGGAGGTAGCGGTCAGGGCGCCAGCGTTGATCATGGCGTTCGAGGGCCGGCCAGTGCCTTCGGCCAGCGAAATCTCGTTGAAGGAATCTCCTGACGGTTCGACGTCGACCTTCTCGTCGACCGCCTCCATCCCGAGATCGGCGAGGGCAAGCCCGTAGGTGAAGGGCTTGGAGATGGACTGGATGCTGAACTCGTCCCGGGTATCCCCGATCTCGTAGATGTAGCCGTCAACCGTGGTGAGGCAGATACCGAAGTTGTTCGGATCAACGTTGGCCATCGCAGGGATGGTGCTGTACGGCTTGCCGTCCTTCAGCTCAGCGATCTCCCGGTGAATGCGCTGGAGATAATTTTCAATAGGAGAGTCCATAAGTGCAACATTAGCTGGCTCCCGCACCCGGCGAGTCGGCCTCGAACGTGGCACCACTGGCCTCGGGATTACTGCTGGTATCGAGCACCAGCTGATGCAGCTCCAGATCGAGGCCAAGGTAGTCGCGCGGCCGCCCTGTCACCAGCGGCATCCGAAACCGGAGGGAAATCGCGGCTTGAATCAACACCCCCAACGGGTAGTGCACCCCTTCAGGAGTCTTCGCCGTCGAAAGTTTCGCCAGAAGGGCTGCACACTCCACGTCCAACGGGAGGACCCGCCGATTAAACAGCCCGTCCAACAGCACCTCCAATGCGCGTTCCTGCGCGAAGTGTTTCAGAGGGTGAGAGGCCGAGTGGATGGCTGCCGTCACCTCGGCCACTGACAAAGCGGTGGTCTGCGGCCTCGACGGGAATTGCTTCACCCATTCCGCCACCTGCTCGTCCTCGGTGGAGCTGATGAGCGCCAGGAGGACGTCCGAGTCCAGAATGCTCATGACTGGTGCCTCGATAGAGAAACTTCCTGACGCCGGAACTGCGACTTCCTTAGCGGCAGAGCACTGTTGGGGACCGCCCCAACCGAGAGGCGGACATTCCAGAGCTTGGTGTACCACTCGGGCAACGGCAGCGCAGCGATTGGAGTGAGCGCTCGACGGGACTCGATCGGTAGGTTAACGAATCGATTAACGAGCAGGCGCAATTCCTGCTGCATCGACCGGCCATTGTGTGCGGCTATGACCTTGATCTGGTCCACGACGTCCGCGTCCACTTGGCGGATGGTGAGGTTCGGCATGGGTATCTCTCTTTCATAACGTGCATGCAGTGCAGGCACTGCATGCATTTCCGGATCCAAAAGTGCATGCATCGATTGAACTGCATGCACTCTTTAGATGGGGCACCGTCCCCGGCTATGTGTGTAACCCCACAGCGCCCGAGGGATCATGAGAGGATACCTAGGGCCCAGCCGCCGCCGACATGGTTGCCACGCTCGTGGCTGGATCCCGCTTCGGGTATGGACTCCTGTGGGCGGTCATTCTCGCCGCGCTGGTCCCCATCTTCCCGCTCCGGGTGTGGGCGATAGTCATGGCCAGGCGGGGTTTGTGATGCACCTCACTCCAGGATCGACCGCTAATCGTGACCGTCCCGTGACGGTCCCTTAATAATGCTGTGGTTGGGTGATAAGGAGGCTGATTCAGTGCGCCCCGAACAATTTCGGAAATGTGCCTTCGGGCTGACACGTAACCAATGTGAAGAGGGTATTGATTTGTTGGATTTCTTTGGAGACCGGCTTCCTCAAATCCTGTTCTCCAGCTGGCAGCACTTTTCCCTGGTGGTTCAGTGTCTGATTCTTGGGACGGTCATTGCGGTGGGCATTGCAGCCCTGGTCTACCGCAGCAGCTTTTTCAGGTCGGTGGCCAACAGCGTCTCAGCCGTAGGCCTGACCATCCCCTCCTTCGCCTTTATCGGGCTCATGATTGCCCCGTTCGGGTTTGGTGTCACTCCTGCCGTCATCGTTGTCTCCTTTTTCGCCGCGCTCCCGATTCTGCGGAATGCAGTAGTGGGGCTCACCGGGATAGACAGCTCAGTAGTTGAATCGGCCAGGGGAATCGGCATGAGCCGTTTCCGCACGTTGGTGCAGGTGGAACTTCCACTCGCTTGGCCGGTCATCCTGGCTGGCATTCGCGTCTCCGCGCAGATGGTGATGGGCATCGCGGCGATTACCGCTTACGCCCTGGGCCCCGGACTGGGCGGTTTCATCTTCTCCGGGCTATCCCGGTTGGGCGGCGCCAACGCCCTCGAGTCAGTAGCCACCGGCGTCATCGCCGTCATCATTCTTGCCATTGTGCTCGACTTCCTGCTCATCGGCCTCGGCCGACTAACCACCCCGCGAGGTATCCGTGTCTGAGCCCATTTCCGCAGCAACCCACAACTCCGAGAACGCCGGGAATGACATCACCGGGGCCAGCATCCTGTTGGATAAGGTCACCAAGCGCTATCCGGGTCAGGACTCCCCGGCGGTGGACGGCCTGACCCTTGAGATTCCGGCCGGAAAGATCATCATGCTGGTCGGCCCCTCCGGGTGTGGCAAGACCACCACGCTGAAAATGATCAACCGGCTGATTGAACCCACTGAGGGGCGCATCGTCCTTGACGACGACGACGTCACCGACATCAACGGTGATAGCCTCCGGCGCCGGATTGGCTACGTTATCCAGGCCGGCGGCCTGTTCCCGCACATGAGTGTCGCCGCCAACATTGGCATTGTTCCCAAGATGCTCGGCTGGAGCAAGGACAAGATTGCGGCTCGGGTCGATGAACTGCTGGAACTGGTCTCACTGGATCCGGCGCGGTACCGTGATCGCTTTCCCAAGGAGCTCTCCGGTGGGCAGCAGCAGCGTGTCGGCGTAGCCCGCGCCCTGGCAGCTGACCCCCCAGTCCTGCTGATGGACGAGCCGTTCGGGGCAGTGGATCCCATCACCCGGCAGCGGCTGCAGGATGAGCTGCTGAACATCCAGGCAGAGCTGCAGAAGACCATTGTCTGCGTGACCCATGACTTCGACGAGGCGGTGAAGCTCGGCGACTGGATTGCCATCTTCACCGACGGCGCCCACCTGGTGCAGTACGACACCCCTGAGCGGATTCTTGCGAATCCAGCCAACGAGTTCGTCGAAAACTTCATCGGTTCAGGTGCCGGGCTGAAGCAGCTCACCCTGACCCGTGTCAATGAGGTGGACCTGGCTGAGGCAGTCGTTGCCAGCAGCGGCGACCTCGCCAGCGACGTACTCTCGAGGCTCGACGAAGCCCGCCACGACC
>NZ_KI914712.1:134834-135579 GCF_000520515.1 Arthrobacter sp. H20 | reverse complement strand
CGACCACGCGGTGATCGTGGATCAGAAGAACCGCCCGATTCAGTGGTTGACCCGCCGCCAACTCACGCGGATGGACCGGGTCAGCGATGATCGGGACGCCAAGCTACCGGTCGTCGGCGACCGCGCCACGCTCAACGACGCGCTGGACACCATGCTGGTTTCCAGTGCTGGCGCTGCGCTGGTCACCGGAAAACGCGACACGTTCCTTGGAGTCATCGATGTCGAGACGGTGATGGACGCGATCGGTCGCGCTCACACCCACGCCCGGTCTGCGCACTCGTCCGGCCGCCCGGTGGGTGTTAACACCGGAACGCTGCAGGCAGTCGAGGACCGGGACGGTACACCTCACGATGACACGACTCACGACGGCGGTTCGGCCCGCCCCACGGCGGGATCCGGCCATCGTGGATCAGAAGAACCGCCCGATTCAGTGGTTGACCCGCCGCCAACTCACGCGGATGGACCGGGTCAGCGATGATCGGGACGCCAAGCTACCGGTCGTCGGCGACCGCGCCACGCTCAACGACGCGCTGGACACCATGCTGGTTTCCAGTGCTGGCGCTGCGCTGGTCACCGGAAAACGCGACACGTTCCTTGGAGTCATCGATGTCGAGACGGTGATGGACGCGATCGGTCGCGCTCACACCCACGCCCGGTCTGCGCACTCGTCCGGCCGCCCGGTGGGTGTTAACACCGGAACGCTGCAGGCAGTCGAGGACCGGGACGGTACACCTCACGATGACAC
>NZ_KI914712.1:131937-134734 GCF_000520515.1 Arthrobacter sp. H20 | reverse complement strand
GGCCAGTGAGCGCTGCCGCACCGGCTCAAACCGCCCAGATCTCCGCCGTGCAGGCTGATATCGCTGGGCCCTCATGGCGTCCGCTGGTCTACCAGCTCGCAGGCATCCTCGCAGCGCTCGCTGCACTTATCGTCTGGGCGCTGACCGCCGACCTCTCGCAGGTCGAGCTCAATACGCTGAACCCCGACACGCTGCTTGGCTACACGCTTGAGCACCTGGCCCTGACGGCCGTGTCAGCGGTGATCGTGCTGCTGATTGCTATCCCGCTCGGCATCCTGCTGACGCGCGGGCCGTTCCGGCGGCTCACCGGACCGGTGCTGGCCGTCGTCAACATCGGGCAAGCCGCCCCGGCGATTGGACTGATTGTCCTACTCGCCTCGTGGCAGGGCTTCGGTTTCAATGCTGCCATCACCGCCCTGGTCCTTTACGCACTGCTGCCGGTACTGCGGAACACAATGGTCGGCATCAACCAGGTGGATGAACGGCTCGTCGAGGCAGGGCGCGGCATGGGGATGAGCTCCACAGCCGTGCTGTTCAAAGTGGAGCTGCCGCTGGCGGTTCCCGTGATGCTCGCGGGCATCCGAACCGCCCTGGTGCTCCTGGTGGGCACTGCTGCACTCGCAGCGTTTATCAACGGCGGCGGGCTGGGCATCCTCATTATCACGGGGGTGAACCTCAACCTAGTCAGCGTTCTTGTGGTTGGCTCGGTCCTCGTTGCACTCCTAGCTCTCCTGGTCGACTGGATTGGGCGCGTCGTCGAACACGTGGCCCGCCCGAAAGGACTCTGATGCGTTTCAGCACCACACCACCCACCCCTGTCGTGCCCAGCAAGGCCGTCCGCCGCGCAGCAGGAGCAGCAGCCATCCTGTCAGTGGGCCTCCTGGCAACCGGCTGCGGGTTGCAGCCTGCCACCTCGTACGTCCCGCTGGCGGGGCCCGGCAGTATCGAGGAGATTGTCGACGGCGAGCCGCTGACCGTCACTTCCAAGAACTTCACCGAGCAGCTGATCCTCGGTAAAATTGCTGTGCTTGCCGGGCAGGCGGCAGGGTTCGACGTCACCGACCTCACGAACGTTCCCGGCAGCCAACCCGTGCGTGAGCTGCTGCTCGCAGGCCAGGCCGATGTGACCTGGGAATACACGGGCACCGCCTGGCTGACCTACCTCGGCATGTCCGAGGGGTTCCCCAACCAGGAGGAGCAGTTCGCCGCCGTCTACGAGGCGGATCGGGATAATGGTTTGACCTGGGGAGACCCGGCGCCCTTGAATAACACCTACGCCATCGCGGTGCGCAGTGAGGCCGTCGAGGACCTCGGCGGGATCAGCACCATTGAAGAGATAGCTGATCTGCCGGTGGAGGAGAGGACCTTCTGCGTTGAGGCGGAGTTCAACTCGCGCCCCGATGGCATGAACCCTATGCTCGCGCACTATGGCATGGAGCGGGGCGCGCCGGACGGCGTGCCCGATGACAACATCAGTATCTTCGACACTGGTGCCGTTTACACGGCTACCGACAGCGGGGACTGCAACTTCGGCGAAGTGTTCTCGACCGATGGGCGGATCGATGCCCTCGATCTGACCATCCTCGAGGACAACCTCGGCTTCTTCCCCGCCTACAACGCAGCCCCGGTCTTCTACACCGAAACCCTTGAGGAGTACCCCGAGCTGGAGGACGTTTTCGGCACGATCGCTCCCACCCTGACTGATGAAGCGCTGCGGACCATGAACCTCCAGGTGGATGTCGAGGGAGAAGAACCTGCCGACGTTGCGTTCGACTTCATGGTCGAGCAGGGTTTCATCTCCGAGCCGGACGGGCCGCTCGGCTCCGGCAGCTAGGAACCGGGCTACCCGCCGGTAGCCGTCAGGTCTCCGTAGCCGTCACGGCGGTGATCATCCGTTCCATCCGTGCTATCCCTGCGAACCGCCCGGCGTTATCGGTTACCAGAAGCGGCTCGAACCGGTCGGTGGTCTCCCGGGTCATTGATCGGTCGAGGGCAACCCCCAGGGGAGTGTCGAGGTTGGCGCGCATTCCCTGGCTGACTACCCCAAACGCAGCGGCGTCAGGAGTGAGCAGTGAAATGGGCCGAAGATCGGCATCAATCAGTACCGCCGATCCCAGCCCGGGATCTTCAGTGAAGACCTCGAGCGCCTGGGACATGCTCAGGACGGCTGGGGCCGGCTCGACGACGTCGCGCAGCACTGTCTTCTCGGCCGCAACCTGGCGGGCGGTGAGCCGGTGCGCCAGCTCGAATTCGATGCCTGTCCACGGTGGCGCCGGTCTGGCGAGCAGATAACCCTGCACGAGGGGTACGCCGAGGCTGACCAAGGTATCGAGTTCCTCTACTCGCTCCACGCCTTCGGCGAGAATTCAGGCGTCCACCCGGCTGGCAAAGATCCCGAGCATCTCGATCAACGCCCGCTTGGCCTCGTCCCGGTCCACATCCTGGATCAGCTCACGGTCAATTTTGATCATTGATGGGCGCAGCTGCAGCAGGTGCCGCAGGCCGGCATACCCCGCGCCGGCGTCGTCGACGGCGATCAGGGCACCGGCTGCGCGCAACTGATTCAGATCGGGTTCGAGGTCAAGGTAGGAATCGATTGGGGTCTGCTCGGTGAGCTCGACGATGAGACCTCCGAGGTTTCCTTCGTGCCGCCACACGCGGCGGATACTCTCGGTGCGGAGGAGCTCAGGGGAGACGCTGAGGGTGAGGAAACAGTTGGCGGGCAGGCTCGACCGCGCTGCCAGGGCGACGCGAAGCGCTGCCGACTCAAGGTCGGCTGCGCGTCCAAAGCGGCGGC
>NZ_KI914712.1:122858-131837 GCF_000520515.1 Arthrobacter sp. H20 | reverse complement strand
GAACCAGACCTCGGGGTTCTTTTCCGCAAACCCGGGGAAACGGGCAAGGGCCTCATAGCCGACAACTGTGCCGCGTGAGTCGGTGGCGGGAATCAACTAACCGGCTGGATCGCACCGCGGACAGCCTGAACCAGACTGTCAGGCACCGAGGTCATCCCGTGAACTGCCGCAGCGTGGGCTCCGACCTGGGCCAGGATTTCGTCGTCTGAGCTGCACACCCACTTGGCCTCGCAACCAGGAACCACATCACCACATGCAAACGATTTCATCCAATCTCCTTGTGTTACGCCTTCTTTGGCGGTGAATTGCCTAACGGTACGTGCTTGCACCCAGCGACTTCGAACGTTATTCGCCACGGCGGTCCAGAAGGATTGCTGCGCCACCGGCTTGAACACACTGTATTCAAAGACGACCTTGACTATCGGCCACTTAACCGGTTTAGTTAAGTCTACTTAACCGGTTAAGTGACGCGTATCACTTGAACAATTCGATGGGGAAGGGCGGTGCGGGCAGTGGCGGTAACGATCAGTGACGTAGCCCGGGCCGCTGGCGTGAGCAAAGGCGCTGTCTCCTACGCCCTCAACGGGCAGGCCGGGGTCAGCGAGGATACCCGCCGTCGTATCCTCAGTACCGCAGCCGCCCTGGGCTGGACTCCCAGCCTGCGCGCCAGGTCCCTGTCCTCCTCCAAGGCGTATGCCCTCGGCCTGGTGGTGGCCCGTGACCCGAAGCTCCTGGGTACCGACCCGTTCTTTCCGTCCTTTATTGCGGGCATCGAGACGACTCTGGCCGACCGCGGCTATTCGCTCGTCCTGACCGTCGCCACCAAACCGGGGGCCGAGGAAGCCAGCTACCGTCGCCTGGCACACGAGGGTCGGGTTGACGGTGTCATCCTCAGCGACATGCGCACCGACGATTCCCGTATCGCCCTGCTCCTGGAGTTGGGGCTCACCGCGGTGACCCTGAACCGACCCAATACCCCCTCGCCCTTTCCCGCGGTCTGCATGGATGACACCGAGGGGATCAGCCACGCCGTCCAGCACCTCGTTGATCTGGGCCACACCAGGATCGCCCACGTGGGCGGCTCCCAGCACTACATCCACGGTCTGAACCGGCGCAACGCATGGGCCGACACCCTGCAGCGCAACGGGCTGGACCATGACCTCTTCATCGAAGCGGACTTTGGTGCTGTGGAGGGTGTGGCGGCAACCGCTGACCTGTTGGCGCGGGAGAACCCGCCTACCGCTATCGTCTATGCGAATGACATCATGGCCACCGCCGGTCAGGCCCACGCCCAGCAGCGAGGCTTGCGGATTCCCGATGATCTCTCGATCACCGGCTACGACAACACCGAGTACGCCCAGTACCTCAACCCGGCGCTCACCAGCATCGGCAGCGACCCGCTGCTGTGGGGTAGCGCCGCAGCTCAGGTACTGCTCAACCAGCTCGGAGGCACCCACGACGGCGACGACGTCGTCCTTCCTGCACCTGGACTTATTACCCGCGGGTCCACTGCGGCGCCCCACGGCCGGAGTACCCCCGGTAGTAACTAACTCAGTAACCACAGTGAATGTGATCTAGGAGGAAACGCAATGACGCGATACACCAAACGAGCACTGGCCATCACCGCCACCGCCATGATGGGTCTAGGATTAGCCGCCTGCGGCGGGGGCGGCGGCGACGCGGCCAGCGACGGGGAGCTGACCAGCGGTCCCATCACCATCTGGTACTCGAACAACCAACAGGAGGTCGCGTGGGGCGAAGCGATGGTTGAAGCCTGGAACGCTGACAACCTCGACCAGGAGGTCACCGCCCAGGAGATCCCCGCTGGCACCAGCTCCGAAGAGGTCATCGCGGCTGCCATCACCGCCGGTAACGCCCCCTGCATCGTGATGAACACCGCGCCCGTCGCCGTCCCGCAGTTCGAGGAAATGGGCGGACTGGTCCCGCTGGATACCTTCGAAGACGGGGTGGAATACGTCGAATCCCGAAGTGGCGACGTCGCCGAGCAGTACAAGTCCGCTGACGGCCAGTATTACCAGCTGCCGTGGAAGTCCAACCCAGTGGTGCTGTATTACAACAAGGACATGTTCGAGGAAGCCGGCCTGGACCCGGAGAACCCGGCGTTGGGAACGCAGGACGAACTGCTGGAAACCTCTCGCACCCTCGTTGAATCCGGAGCGGCCGAGTATGCCATGTGGCCATCGCCCGCAGGCGAGTTCTTCCAGTCCTGGTTCGACTTCTACCCGTTCTACGCGGCCGCCACCGGCGGAACCCAGCTGGTCGAGGAGGGCGAGTCGACCTTCACGTCGGAGGAAGGCATCGCGGTCGCCGAAATGTGGCGCACCATGTACGAGGAAGGCCTGTCTTCGCAGGAGGCCTACACCGGTGACTCGTTCGTGGACAAGAAGGCGGCCATCGCCATCTCCGGCCCCTGGGCCATCCCCGTCTACGGCGACCAGGTGAACTGGGGTACTGTGCCGGTTCCCGGCCTTGAGGAAGGTACCGAGACCTCCACCTTCTCGGATGCCAAGAACATGGCTATCTACTCTGCCTGCGACAACAAGCAGACCGCCTGGGACCTCATGAAGTTCGCGACCAGCGAGGAACAGGACGGCGCCCTGCTGGAGGCAACCGGGCAGATGCCGATCCGCCAGGATCTGACGGGCACCTACCCGGAGTACTTCGAAGCCAACCCTGCCTACGTGGAATTCGCGGACCAGGCAGAACGCGCCGTCGAGGTTCCCAACGTCCCCAACTCGGTGGAAATCTGGCAGACCTTCCGCGATGCCTGGGGCGCATCGGTGATCTTCGGCAACGAGACCATTGAGGACGCCTTCAACTCCGCCGCGGAAGAGATCAACTCCCTGGCCTCAGAGTAAGCGGGTGTAGACGGTGACCACTTCATCCACCGTCGGCAAGCGGCGGGATCCGGGCGCGAGCCCGGGTTCCGCACCCCGCCGGCGCAAGAACCTGTTGGGACGGCAGCCACTCGGCCTGGCGTTCAGTGCACCGTATATCCTCTTCATTCTCGCGGTGCTCGCGTACCCCCTGGGCTACGCCGTCTACATCTCCTTCCATGACTTCTTCTTCACGGCGCCTGGCGTCGCCGTCGAACGGCCTTTCGTTGGCCTGGAGAACTACATCGAGGTCCTCAGCGATCCTGATGTGGGACGCTCCTTCGTCAACATCGGGATCTTCCTGATCATCAACGTTCCCCTCACCGTGGCCCTATCCCTGATTCTCGCCAACGCGCTGAACCGCGTCACCCGGCTACGCACGTTCTTCCGCGTCAGCTACTACGTGCCGTACGTGACGGCGAGTGTCGCCGTCGTCGGTGTCTGGCTGTTCCTGTTCAGCCAGAACGGACTGGTGAATTCGCTGCTGGGTTCGATCGCGCCGGACCCGTCCTGGCTGGTCAATTCCACACTGGCCATGCCCACGGTGGCGCTGTACGTGACCTGGAAACAGCTCGGATTCTTCATTCTGCTTTACCTCGCGGCGCTGCAGAACATCCCGGAGGAACTCTACGAATCCGCCGCAGTCGATGGGGCCGGCAAGTTCAGGCAGTTCTGGAACATCACCGTCCCGGGAGTGCGCTCCGCCAGCGTTCTCGTGACACTGCTCGCCACCATCACCGGTGCAAACCTGTTCACCGAGCCGTACCTGCTCACCGGCGGCGGCGGACCCGACGGCGCCTCGACCTCGCCGGTGTTCCTGATGTACCAGGAGGGAATCCTGCAGGGAAACCCGGACACGGCGGCCGCCCTCGGCGTCGTACTGGTACTTGGTGTCCTGGTGATCGCACTGATTCAACGACGCATCGTCGGCGGAAAGGATGACTAGAATGGCCAAAGATTTCCAGCCCACCGTCGCGACGGCATCAACTGCCCCTGTGTCGGACGACGACACGGCTGCGCCACGCAAATCGGCAACTGCACGGCAGCGGGCGCTGAAACCGGTCAGCTTCCTGCTGCTCGCCGTCGGCGCCTTCGTGTTCCTGTTTCCCTTCTACTACATGTTTATCGGTTCGCTGCAGACGGAACCGGACACGTCGGTGGCCGGGGCGTTCCCCAATTTCGGGAATATCACCGGGCAGAACTACGTGCTCATCAACGAGTCGATCAACCTGGTTCGTGGACTGATCAACTCGGGCATCTTTACCGGCGGAGTGATCCTCTGCACGGTGATCTTCGGCATCCCGGTGGGCTACGCGCTGGCGCAGATGCAGTTCCGCGGCCGCGGCATGGTGTTCGCCATGATGCTGCTGGTCCAGATGATCCCGTTCCAGCTGCTGCTCATCCCGCTGTATGTGCTGATTGTGCGCGATTACGGGCTGGCGGACAGTTACCTCGGCATGATCCTCCCGTTCGCCATCAACTCGACGGCGGTATTCGTGTTCAGACAGTATTTCCTCCAACTGCCGGCCTCGCTGTTCGAGGCGGCACGGATCGATGGCGCCAGCGAAATGCGCATCCTCACCCAGATCGCTATTCCCCTGGTGCGGCCCGCTATCGTCACGGCGATGCTGCTGACCTTCATTGGGCCGTGGAATGAATTCCTCTGGCCCTTCCTGGTCACCAAGGACGTCGCGTTCCAGCCCCTGGCCGTGTCACTCGCCAACTACATATCCAACGTCGCGGCCACCGCCGCCAATCCATTCGGTGCCATCCTGGCGGGCGCCTGTGTCCTCGCAGCTCCAGCCGTTGCTCTGTTCATCGGCTTCCAACGACAGTTTATTTCCACCAATATCGGATCAAGCGCAAAGGGCTAATCTTCCATGACTTCGCAAAGCACAGTTTCCCCCACCACCCTGCTACCCACCGTCCCGTTCACGCTGACGCGTGCCGGCGTTATCATGAGTCCCGAGGAGGGCAACGACGTCGAGGCCGAAGGGGTCCTCAACCCGGCCAGCGGCCGCGGACCGGACGGGGAGCTGTACCTGCTGCCCCGGCTGGTTTCCAAAGGCAACGTGTCCCGTGTGGGGCTCGCCAAGATCGTGATCGAGAACGGGGTGCCCACCGGCGTCGATCGGATGGGTGTTGTCCTGGGCCCTGACGAGGGCTGGGAACGCGGCACCAACAACTCGGGCACCGAGGACCCCCGTACCACGTGGGTGCCCTCGCTCGGCCTACACCTGATGACCTATGTGGCGTACGGCCCGATGGGCCCGCGAATGGCGTTCGCCCATTCCACCGACCTGCGGTCCTGGCAGCGGCTCGGCCCCTGCTTCTTCGAGTACAAGGCCGAACTGTCCATGGACCTGAACCTGTTCCCGAATAAGGACGGCGTGTTCTTCCCGGAGCCGGTCCAGGACCCCGACGGCGTCCTCTCCTATGCGCTCCTGCACCGTCCGATGTGGGACCTGGGCTGGATCCGCGAGGGCGAAGGCGAGCACCTGCCCGCCGGGATCACCGACAACCGGCCCGGCATCTGGATCTCCTACGTCTCTGTCGAGGACGTTGAGCGGGACATCCGCAACCTGGTTCACATGGGCAAGCACACCCTCGTGGCGATGAGCGAATTCGAGTTCGAGGAACTGAAGATTGGTGGTGGTCCGCCACCCATCCGGGTCGACGAGGGTTGGCTCATCATCCATCACGGGGTGGCTGGTGCGCTGGAAAAGTCGGCGTTCGACCACCAGCAGAAAGTCAACTATTCGGCGGCGGCCATGATCCTCTCGGCCGATGATCCGTCGATCGTGATCGCCCGCAGCCGCGAACCGTTACTGGCACCAGAAACCGAGGACGAAAAGTCAGGAATTGTGCCCAACGTGGTCTTCCCCACGGCCATCGAGGAAATCGACGGTCAGCTCTTCGTCTTCTACGGCATGGCGGACTCCAAAATCGGTGTGGCCCGCCTCGATCGGGTTGCGCTATGAGCGCCGCCCGGGCAGCACGCATCCCGTACCTTGCCGCAGGCGTTTCGCTCGTGATCGTCGGGGTCGGGATGGCGCCGGTGGCCGCGGCCCCGGGCCCAGCGGTTTCGGCAGTGGCCGCCCCGACGGTTGAGGCTGCAGAAACAGCCCCCCTGACTAACACCTCCCACCTGGACTGGTTGCTTGACGAAGTGCCCGTTCCGGACATCTCCGGGCACAGCACCTACAAATCCGGCGACCAGCCCACGGCCCTGGCACCCTGGACGTACGCCGACCGGAACGACGACGGCACCTACCGGAAAATCGGCGGCGGGAACCTGAATGCCCAGGGCGACTGGAGCCAGGGCGCCTACAACGCCGACGACATTTCCCGCACCGCAGTGGTGTACCTCAGGCATTGGCAGCAGACCGGGAGCGAAGCGAGCAAGGAGTCAGCCTTCCAGACCTTGCGGTCGCTGGCCTACCTGCAGACCACCGACGGCCCCAACGCGGGCAATGTGGTGCTCTGGCAGCAGACCGACGGCGACCTGAATCCCAGCGCGGAACCGATCGAACTGCCGGACCCTTCCGACTCGGCTGAGTCGTACTGGGTGGCCCGCACCGTGTGGGCCCTCGGCGAGGGGTACGCCGCGTTCAGCGAGGCGGACCCCGAGTTTGCCGCGTTCCTACAGGAGCGCCTGCGCCTGTCGCTGGGCGCGCTCAACCGCCAGTCGCTGGGCCAGTATGGCCAGTATGACGTGGCCGATGGCGTAGCGGTTCCCGCCTGGCTGATAGCCAACGGTGCCGACGCATCGGCCGAAGCGGTGCTGGGCCTGGCGGCCTATGTTGCTGCCGAGCCATCGGATGAGGTGGCCAGGACGGCGCTCACCCAGCTGAGCGAAGGCATCGCCGAGATGTCAGCGGGAGACACCCAGGCCTGGCCATTCGGTGCCATCCTGCCGTGGACCAAGTCGCAGACCTTCTGGCACGCCTGGGGCGGCATGGCTCCGGCCGCTGTCGCCGACGCGTCAGTGGTGCTGGACCGGCCGGATCTGGCGGACGCAGCGGTCAAGGACACCGCCGGTTTCTCCGCGCAGCTGATTGCCGCCGGTGGGCCGGACAACGCCTGGACGCCGACTCCCTCCGAACGGGTGCAGATCGCCTACGGCGTCGACTCGCGGCTGCAAAGCCTGGTGTCGACAGCCGAAGCGACCGGGGCCACCGGGCTGTATGAGCTGGCAGCGGTGATGGGCGGCTGGTACTTCGGCGCCAATCGCAGCGGTGAGCCTACCTACAACCCGGTAACCGGCGTCACCTTCGACGGTGTGCAGGCCGACGGCACCGTCAACCTCAACTCGGGTGCCGAGTCCACCATCCATGGGCTGCTGTCCATGCTGGTCCTCGACGCCCACCCCGAGCTGAAGGCGGATGCTCTGGGCATTGACCAGACCGTCGCCACCGACGGGCTCACCGTGGTGGAAGCGGAAACCGGAACCATAGAGGGCGACGGCAGTATGATCACCGCCGAGTCGGCGTGGACCGGGGAAGCGAATATCTCCGGCGGAGCGTACGCGCAACTGGGCGCCGGCGCGTATCTGCGCATCCCGGTGCCCGCGCATCAGCAGGATCGCAACGTGTATCCGATCGTGAACCGGACCATCGAGGACGCTGGCACCACCACCTGGTCCGGGAAACGGAAGCTCGGCAGCACCCCGAATGGTGGGGCGGGCGAGCAGGGCATCACCGATGCGCCGGGGCTGTTGCAGCCGTTCAGCCTTGACCGGGAGCTGAAGCGGGGGGAGCGCAGTGTGACCGCCGCCGTCGACGGTCCCGCCTCGATCGATGCGCTGTTGCTGCAGCCGCTGATCTCTTCGGTGACCGTGGACGGGCCGGCGGGGGAGTCGACCATCTATGTGAGCGCCTCCGAGAAGAAGTCGCTGCACCAGGTGAAGGTGCCACGCGGGTACTGGCTGGAACAGCAGGTCTACGATGCGGCCGGTCAGCCGGTTGCCCCGCCGGGTAGCAAGGGGAAAGGCAAGGGACACGACAAGGGCAAGGATCAGGGCAAGGTGTATGTGGCGCCGGGAGGCTTCACTGAGACCTCGCTGATCCGCAAGTAGGCGCAAGGGAGGAGGTGGCCGTGCGGCCGGGGAGACCCCGGACGCTCGGCCACTCGCAGCGTTATCCGACTTGCCGGGCTGTGTTCACCAGCTATTGGTTTGATCTCTGCTTTGATAGAGGTCAATTAGGTTGTAAACGGTCACCGCCAGCTACCTAGAAGGTCACCATGAATTACCGGACGGCCGAGCATCCTCGGCCGCAGCAGTTTATTCTCCACCTGAGCGATACTCACCTGCTCGGCGGGCCCGGGCCACTGTACGGGGCGGTGGATAGTGAAGCCCGGTTACGCCAGATTTTCTCCGAGCTGGAAGATTCCGGTGCCAGACCGGAGGCCCTGGTCTTCACCGGGGACCTGGCGGACAAGGGCGAAGCCAACGCCTACGCCAAGCTCCGCGCCATCGTCGAACCGGCCGCGGCGAAGCTCGGCGCCGAGGTGATCTGGGCGATGGGAAACCACGACGACCGGGCCAATTTCCGCGTCGGCCTGCTGGATCAGGCCCCCGACTCCGCCCCGATCGACCGCAGCTACCTGATCAACGGGCTGCGGATCATCACCCTCGATTCGACCGTGCCCGGGCACCACCACGGGCAGTTCAGCCATGAACAGCTGCTCTGGTTGGCCGATGAGCTCCTCACACCGGCCCCCAACGGAACCCTCCTCGCCCTGCACCACCCGCCGATCCCCTGTGTCCAGGACCTCTCAGTGCTGGTGGAGCTGCGGGGACAGCGGCAACTGGCCGACGTCGTCCGGGGCTCCGATGTTCGCGGCATCCTGGCCGGTCACCTGCACTACTCGACCACCGCCACCTTCGCTGGGGTTCCAGTGTCAGTGGCGTCGGCCACCTGCTACACGCAGGATCTGGGGTACGACGGCGGTGGCACCCGTGGACAGGACGGCGCGCAGGCGTACAACCTGGTGCACGTGTACGAGGACACGATAGTCCACTCGGTGGTACCGATCGGCGCCTACCTGCCGGTGGGCGAGACAGTGCCACTGCTCGAAA
>NZ_KI914712.1:120852-122758 GCF_000520515.1 Arthrobacter sp. H20 | reverse complement strand
CCCGCCAGTTCACCGGGGCCTGAGACCCGGCGAACCGGCTACTTTTCCCAGGGCGCCTTGATGGGGAAGTATTTCTCCAGGAAGTCAGTGACCAGGTGCGCCCGCTCGTCAGCTGGCACCTCGGGGAAACTGCCGTCATTGAGGCAGAAGAAGTCGGTGTGCCGTTTATCCAGCAGCTTGTTCAGGCTACGCAACCCTGACCGCATGGTGGTGTCGATGTACTGGACCTTCGCCGATTCCTGGGTGACAGCCCGCCCGGTGAGCAACGCGTAATAGTGGTACAGCGAGTTGGTAACCGAAATGTTGTCCTTCGCCCGGAACCGTGAGGCGGCAGTCGCCGTGAACTCGGCCGCGAACACTTCTTCCATCTCCAGGAGTACGCTGCGGCGCAGGGGCGCCGCCGTGTGCTCAAGGTGTCGGGTGGTGATTCGGCCGAACCTGTCGTGCAGCAGCTTGCGGTTGACCCGCGCGGCGTTCTCGAAGCCGCTCCGCTCGGCGTCGTTGTCGCCCAACCCAATGCGAGTATCGGCCTGGATGAACTTGGTGACCCCGCCCGGGGAGAAGAACATGTCGGGGGACACCGGGCGGCCGAAGAACATGTCGTCGTTCGAATAGAGGAAATACTCCGAGAGTCCTGGAATGTGCTGCAATTGGCTCTCGATGGCCTGGGAGTTGTGGGTCGGGAGGACCGACGGGTCCCTGAAGTGTTCCTCCGAGCGAACCAGGGTCACCGAGGGGTGATCGGCCAGCCACGAGGGGGCCTCCGAGTCGGTGGCGATGAAGATCCTGCGGACCCACGGAGCGAACATGTACACCGAGCGCAGGGCGTACTTCAGTTCGTTGATCTGGCGGAACCGGGCCTCATGGTCGTCGCCCTCGCCCACCACGGCGTCCTTCATCCGTTCGGCTCGCGCTGCCTGATACTCGGCGGAGCTACCGTCCACCCAGGAGAAAACCAGATCAATCTCGAAGTCAATGTCAGTTGCATGATCGGCGAACATATTGTCGATGGTGGGCCAGCTCAGCCCGTGCCGTTCGACCGACCCGCGGACCACCTCTGAGGAGGGGAGCGCGCGCCGGGTCAGTGAGTTCTCCACCGGGAGTTCAATGGTGTCGCCGTCGAGTTTCCACAGCTCGATCTGGACGCCCGCCGACGGCCCGAAGGCGAGTCCGCCGATCGGTTCGATCCGGGGGCGGAACAGGCGGAAGATGCGGGCCTTGGCGCTGTGGGACAGCGACCCGTCGGTGACCAGTAGCGTGGTCCGTCGCTTGGTGTCGACGGTGCGGGAGTAGAACGGTTCGGTCCGGCATGCTGCGACCAGGGCATCCCGGAGGCGTTCCCGGTATTTGAGCTCAATAGCGATCACTGGACGCTCATCGTTGCCGCGCACCAAAAGGTACTCGATGTCAGCGGCTTCTAGCGCGGCACGGATGAACAACAGATCCTCGACCATCGCCTGGTGCGGCGTCACGTTTTCGTTGATCAGGGTGAACCGGCGTTTGACAGTGGTGATGTCGGCACGTTCGGTGAACCGTGCAACGGCGGCTCGCGACGCGGACTCGAGGACTTCGCCCTCGTTGACCGGCTCAGGTGCGCCGAAGTAGATATCGTGTTGGGCGGCAGTATCCGTAATGTGATCCTCCAGAGGGGTACCGGGTGTCTTAGCTCCATGATAAAGCCTGCGCCGCACCCAGCGTCGCGCGCCCAGATCCCCCTGCGGCGTCGTCGTTCTCCCTCAGTACGTGGAGTACAGCTCGCCGACGCGGAGTTCGACGTCAACCCGGTTGTCCACCCCGGGCAGGGGGCAGGCCCACGCCTCGTCGTAGGCGCAGGAGGGGTTGTAGGCAAAGTTCAGGTCCACGATGAGCCGGTCGCCAGCCACTCCGAGGTGAGAGCCCTTGACCG
>NZ_KI914712.1:107624-120752 GCF_000520515.1 Arthrobacter sp. H20 | reverse complement strand
CCGCCGGGTTGACCCGCCGACCCGTCGCGCATCGTCAGGAACAGGCCACCGCCGTAGGAGGCCAGCCGCCACAAAGCCAGCCGCCCGACGCCGTCGAGCGCCACGGCGCCTACCCGCTGGAAGGTCACGGTTCCGTCAGTGCCCGTGGGGACTGCCATTTCCTCGCCCGCGCCGTCGTCGTCGATCACTGCTTCGAACCGGCAGTCCGGCTGGTACTCGGCCACCGCGAGACCGTCGAATGAGGCGACCGCTGTCGCATCCAGCGGTGACGCGGGATGGGTGGCGAACAGAGTGTTCCGTCCGGCACGCCAGAGGGCATGCGCCGACGACGGCGACCCGGACTGCGAGCGCTCACGCGCCTGCCGGTAGAGCTCGAAAACCTGCTGTCGCCAGTCGGCAATGTGCAGGGCTGAGGTAGCTGTAGGCATCCCACCAGCCTAGCGGCCGGGCCCGGGCCTCCGTCACAGAGACTCTGAAAACAGTTGCCCGGGCGTACTGTGTCATCTGTGACCACGGGCATCTTCTTCATCGTTCTCTTCTCCATTCTGCTCGGTGCGATAGCCCAGCGGATCGCCGGTCTGGGCTTCGCCCTGCTGATTGCGCCGTTCCTGGTGATCATCCTGGGCCCGCACGAGGGAGTGGTGCTGGTCAACATTTGCGGGGTGGTGTCCTCGGCCCTGATCGTCGGGCGGGTCTGGAAGGATATCGACTGGAGCATGTTCCGGTGGATGGTAATCCCGTCAGTCTTCGGCTCGGTTCCCGGCTCCATCGCCGCAGTGCTGCTGCCGTCGGCGCCGTTGTCGGTGACCGTGGGAGGCGTCGTCCTGGTGGCGCTCTCGGTGTCCCTCGTGCTGCAACGCTCGTCGGTGGTGGTGCACGGCAACACGCCGAAAGCTGTCGCGGGGTTCACGGCCGGCCTGACCAATTCGATGGCCGGGGTGGGTGGACCAGCCGTCAGCGCCTACGCCCTTTTGTCCCGCTGGCCGCAGCGGCCGTTTGCTGCGACCCTCCAACCGTTCTTCGTGGTGATGGGACTGGTCACCCTGGCGGTCAAGCTCAGCCTCGCTCCGACCGATGCCCCAGCGCTGCAGTGGTGGATGTGGTCAGCGATTGGGGTGGTGATCGTGGTGGGAATCTTCGCTGGCGAGAAGCTCTCCCGTTTCATCAAGGACGATCACGCCCGTTTCTTTGTGATTGTGATCGCATTCCTCGGTGCAGCTGCCGCACTGGTCAAGGGATTCCTGGACCTTCTTGCCTAACCGCTGATTCACCGCCGCTGAACCGGGCTACTGCACCGCGTCGCTGGACGTCGGAGGCGGCCGCCGATGGCACCATTGAGGTGATGAAACTTCCACTGCGTCTGCCCGGTCGTCGTGCCCTGTCCATGCCCCTGTGGCTGCAGGGTGTGTTCGAGCTGGCGCAGTCAGCGGTGATCTCGGGTCTATTGATCCTGATACCCCTGGCAGCCGTGTGGTTGGCGGGCGGATTCGCCGGCCGCACAGCCACCGGAATGCTGCAAATGGGCGGGCAAGCCTGGCTGCTCATCCACGGGGTGCCCCTCGAAGTGAGCTTCCCTCCGGCCGAGCCCGACGGCGTCGGAACCACCGGCATCCTCTCGATGGTGCCGCTGGGCCTGACCCTGATTCCCTTCCTGCTGGCCTGGCGGGCGGGCCGACGTTTGGCTCGCGCCTCCTACTCGGATCAGCTGTGGCAGGCGCTCCTCGGCGCCCTGGGGATTTACGCGGTGTTCGGAGCCGGCGTTGCCTACCTGTGTGCCACTGCTGAAGCAACTGTCCCGTTGGCCGCCGGTGCCCTGATTCCTCTTGTATCCGCCGGCCTCGGCCTGGTGATTGGCGCGTTCCGGGAAGCCGGGGCGTGGAGCCGGCTGATCGGCGTCGACCGCGCCGCCTGGCTAGCGAAGACCAGCCAGCACTCCCGCTGGGCAGGATCCTATGCCTGGTCCTGCCTGCGGGCCGGGTTTGTGGCACTGGTTGTTTCCCTCGGGCTGTCGGCGGTCCTCCTCGCGGTAACCTTCGGTTTGCGCTGGGCGGAGATGGCAACTGTCTACCAGCACCTTGACGCAGGAATCGTCGGCGAAAGCGTGCTGACCCTGGCCCAGCTGGGATTCCTGCCCAACCTGGTGGTGTGGACTCTCGCCTGGGCCTCCGGCGCCGGGTTCGCGCTCGGGGCAGGTAGCGCTATCACCCCGCTGACCACCAGCGCTGGACCGCTCCCGGCGCTCCCGGTCCTCGGAGCCGTGCCACCGGGGGCCCTCGAGTACGGTCTGGTGGCCCTGGCCATTCCCGTTCTTGCCGGTCTGCTGGCCGGATGGTGGTTCTTCAGGGAGGGAGAGAACCACCTCGACGAGTGGCTGGAAATCAAGATCGATGCACGCTGGTTGACAGCTAGTGTCTCCACCCTGGGCGCCGCTGCACTGATTGGCATTACTGCTGGCGTCGCGGCCGGGCTCGCCGCCTGGCTCTCCCGCGCTTCTCTTGGCCTGGGGAGGTTGGTCGACCTCGGACCCAACCCGCTGTGGGTAGCCCTGCTCATTGCCGCTGAGGTGGCTGTCGGCGTCGTCGTTGGTTTCGCGGCAGGACCGTTGCTGGAGCGGGAGAAGCGCTCCTAACCCAGCAGCCGCTCGAGGTTGTCGGGCGCCTTCTGTCACCAACCAAGTCGCCGGGCTGCAACCAAGGGGTGGGCACACCGGGCGTGCGCGGGGCCACCACTTTTCTGCGGCAACGGGTGTCAGGAACCCGGGAGGAGTCCGCCCAGATTGCTGAGTTCGTCCTGGCAGGTGCTTTGCGCGGCATTGGTGAGGGCTGTACTCATGCATTCCTCGTACTCGGCGGTGACCGGCCACAACGCCACCTGCGCCCCGGTTCCCAACACCAGGAATGCTGTTGCTACCAGGCCTACTACGGTGGTGATCCGGAGCAGGCCGGGAAGCTTGTTGCGCACCGCCCGTACCAGTGCGAAGATTCCCAGCACCAGGGCAGCCAGACTAAAGACCAGGCCCAGGACCTTCCATGGCAGGGGGAGGGTCGCGGTCAGGAATGCGCCGAGCATCGCCAACAGGAACCATCTGAAGTAGCTCCGTGTCCGGGCCAGCTCTTTGTCCTCGGGCGATCCGGGGGAGGGCGCGGCGGGAGCTGGCGTGGAGGGGCGGGGGCTCTCGTTCATGGTTTAACCCTAGGGGAGAGCGCAGCCTATGGTTGACCCATGCGCATCGTAGTCCTGGTTTCCGGCACTGGTTCCAACCTGCAGGCGGTCATTGACGCCGTCTCCTCAGGCGCCCTTGATCTCACCATTGCCGCCGTCGGCGCCGACCGGCACGGCACCTACGGGGTCGAGCGCTCCGCCGCAGCGGGAATAGCAGGGTTTGTGGTGGACTTCGGATCATTTGACCAGCGCGCGGACTGGAATGAGGCACTCACCCGCAGGGTGGCCTCCTACGCGCCGGACTATGTGGTGTCTTCGGGGTTCATGCGGATTGTCGGCCAGGGGTTCCTCGACGCTTTCCCCAACCGCTACCTCAATACCCACCCGGCACTGCTGCCCAGCTTCCCCGGCGCTCACGGCGTCCGGGACGCCCTGGCGTATGGAGTGAAGGTCACCGGCTGCACGGTGATGATCGCCGACGCCGGAGTCGACACCGGACCCATCCTTGCCCAGTCAGTCGTCGAGGTGCTCGACGACGATACCGAGGAAACCCTTCACGAACGCATCAAGCTCAAGGAACGGGCCCTGCTCATCGAAACCCTCCGCCAGCTCAGCCGGGAACCACGCTGAGATGGCTCTCATTGACAAGGCAGTCTACCTGGAGGGGACGAGGCAGACCGAACCCGAATCGTTGGCCGAAACCTTCGAGATCATGCGCGCCAGCGGGGGCATGGCGTGGATCGGTCTGTACCGGCCCGACGACGACGAGCTCACCGCCGTCGCCGACGAATTTTCCCTGCACCATCTAGCTGTCGAGGACGCGCTCGAGGGGCATCAGCGATCCAAGCTGGAGCGCTATGGACCAACCCTTTTTGTGGTGCTGCGCCCGGCCCGCTACCTCGATGCCGAGGAGAAGGTGGAGTTCGGGGAGCTCCATATTTTTGTCGGCGCAGATTTTGTGGTGACCGTCAGGCACGCCGAAGCACCTGACCTTTCCCGGGTCCGCAGCAGGCTGGAAGAGAGCCCTGACCTTCTGGCGATGGGCCCATCGGCGGTACTGTACGCCATCCTCGACGAGGTGGTGGACGAGTATGAGCCGGTGGTGAACGGCCTGGAGAACGACATCGACGAAATCGAGAACGAGCTTTTCGGCGGGGACCCTGGTGTGTCCCGCCGTATCTACGACCTGCACCGCGAGGTGATCGAGTTCCAGCGGGCCACTCAGCCGTTGCAGTTCATGGTGGAGAACCTGCAGCGCGGGTCCGAAAAGTACCATCTTGACCCTGAAGTGAACCGGCGGCTGGGCGATGTCCTCGACCACGTGATTCGGCTGATCGAACGGGTCAACACCTTCCGGACCCTGCTGCAGAACGCCCTTACAGTCCACTCAACACTGGTGGCCCAACGCCAGAATGAGGAGATGACCCGGCTGACCGAGACCTCCCTGGCACAGAACGAAGAGGTCAAACGGATCTCCTCCTGGGCCGCTATCCTGTTCGCCCCCACCCTGGTAGCAGCCATCTACGGGATGAACTTCGATGTGATGCCCGAACTGCACTGGGCGTGGGGCTACCCGTTCGCCCTGCTGCTCATGGTTGCCACCGGCATTGGGCTATACCTGGCGTTTAAGCGGAATCGCTGGCTGTAACGCCTACCCGGTGGACACCATATTGGTCGCGTGATCGTAGGTGAACGTTACAGCTCCACCCGGATGGTCCAGCACAATGTTGCCACCACCCTTGGCGCCCCCTGCGCCGTAGTTGTCGTCCCAGCTGCGGTTCAGCGCCACCTTGAATTCGTACAGTCCGGCCGGAAGGTCCGCGACCGTCAACCTCCACAGGGAATCCGCCGGTTCCAGGCTGAGCTGGGCCTGGTCACAATTCGGCAGCCAATCGCCGTCGCACCCGAGTGCGGCGTTGAAGCTGCCCGGAACCGCTACGGCCTCCGGCTGCGAGGCAACTGCCGCCCCCACTCTCACGGTCCGGATATTGCTGGCGGAGCCGTCGAGCAGCGCACGGTACCTGAGTTCGGTACCGTCGGGGAGTTGCTGGGTGGTCAGGTCGTCCACCACCGTATACGCGGGGGACGAATCATCCGAGCCCATTGGCTGCCAGTCGCCGCCATCGACGCTGCGTTCAAAATCAACCACATGAGACGGCTTCTCGGGATCGGCAACCGCGCTGATGAGCACTTCGCCCTGGACAGTGCTGCCCTCGGCGGGCGAAGAGATGGTCAGTTTAGGTGCGGGAACTATTGCGCTGCGGATCGGGCTGGCCGAGGTGTGGCCGCCGTTGTCCAGCACCGCGGCCCGGTACTGCACCTCGGTGCCCGGCTCAAGGCTGCTGACGTCATGGAACACCCGGTAGGGCGCATTGTCGTCAGTTCCGATGGGCGTCCACTGCCCGTCTGGCGTCCGCGCCTCGAAACTCACCTGATAGAAGGAGTCGCCCTCGACGTCGAGGCCCACCTCCATCCGGCCGTTGTCCGCCGCCGCCGGCACCGGTTGGCGCAGCGCACCAGCGGGAGCTTCCGCCGACCGGCGAATTTTTCCAGAGGACTGGTAGACCACTGTCGACAGTGCAGGCACCTCGACGGTGAGTGTTCCGGCCCGTGAGCTCTTCACCGTCTGGTCCGCGTCGCCGTACACCTTCTGGAACGGGCGCCCGGAGACATAGGTGGGGATCTGTGCGGTCTGCGGTTCAGTGCTGTTGTTCAGCGCCACCACGTACTCGCGCTGCCGCTTCGGGTCGATCCGCGAGAACGCGTAGATGCCCTGGCCCTCTGCAGCGTAACGGCTCTGGTGGGCGCCGTCGCGCAGGGCCGGGTGCTTCTCGGTGAGGGCCGCCAGCTCGCTGATCTTCTGGTAGAGCGGGTGACCGGTATCGAAATTGTCGGTGGCGTGGGTGGCATCGGTTCCCAGCAGGTCATCGTCAAGATAATCCGGCACCTGGCTCGCGAACAGGGTTTGACGTGCGTCCTGGTCCCCGCCCGGGCCGGTGAAGCCCTGTTCATCTCCGTAGTAGATCACCGGGTTTCCGCGGGAAAAATACATCAGCTCGTGGGCGAGTGAACTGCGGTCAAGCCACTGCGCGTCGCCAGCGCCGGGGTTGTCAGCGGTGATGAAACCGCCAATCCTGCCCATGTCGTGGTTGCCGAGGAAGGTGGGCAGTGAGTAGGCGTTCGAATCGGCGTCGGTGTACCAGTCATCGCCCACAAAGAAATCCCCGAGCGCCGTGGCGTCGGTTCCCCGTGACGCGAAGTTCCGAGCCGCTTCCTGGAAGGGGAAATCCAGGACTGACTGCATCTTGTTGCGGGTGGTGAACTGCGAGGTGAAGCTCTTGGTGGTGTCGAACACCTCGCCGAACATGAAGAACTCGTCCTTGCCCTGGTCCTTGGCAAACTGCAGGACATCGGGGCCGAATTCCTGCCAGAACTCGTCATTGACGTGCTTCATGGTATCGATCCGGAAACCGTCGACGCCGAAGTCGGAGATCCACGTCTGGTAGATCTCCTTCATTCCGTCCACCACTGTGGGGTGTTCGGTGAAGAGGTCGTCGAGACCGAAGAAGTCCCCGTAGAAGGAATCCTCGCCGGCGAAGGTGGTGTCGCCCCGGTTGTGGTAGAGCGCCGGGTCGTTGAGCCAGCCGGGAACCTTCAGCGTCTTCTCGCCCGGTTCGAGCACGGGGGTGTAGGGGAACGACGACGCCGGATCCAACGCAGGGAAGTCCCCGGTGCCAGCGAAGTCCCGGTCATCGAACGTTTCACCGTCGGCGGTGGTGTAGGGCTCGGCGTCCTTGGAGACGTAGGGCATTCGGGCGCCCTCTTCGTAGCCGATCACGTCGGCGGTGTGGTTGGTGATGATGTCGAAGTACACCTTCATGCCCCTGCGGTGGGCTTCGTCGATGAGTGCCTTCAGGTCGTCGTTGCTGCCCAGATGAGGGTCGATCTGGGTGAAGTCGGTGATCCAGTACCCGTGATAGCCCGCCGAGCTGTCCTCGGGCTGGACCGCCTTGTTCTTGAAGCTGGGTGTCAGCCAGATGGAAGTGGTGCCGAGGCTCTCGATGTAGTCGATCCGCTCCAGCAGGCCGGCCAGGTCGCCACCATTGTAAAAACCCTTCCGGGTGGGGTCGAACCCTGACACCATCGGATCGGAGCCCAGCCCGCCGGCGTCGTTCGCTTTGCTGCCATTGGCGAAGCGGTCCGCCATCACGAAATAGAAGTTCTCGTCAGTGACCGGCCCGCGCACCGATTGCAGGCCCCGAGGAGTATCCAGGCTGGGCGGTTTCGCTTGGGTTGGTGCGGCTGCAGTCCCCGCCACGAGGAGGGTGGCGAGTGCGACTGCGGTGGCGCGGCGGACTGACATGTAAACCTCCGGGTTGGCTGATGCTCAACTCAGCGTGGTGCACGTCACATCCGGTGTCAATTCTGCTCAGCCGTCTGTGAGCGCTTTGCCGCGGGTCTCGGGCGCGTTGAACGCCATCCACAGGACCGCAGCCAGGACCAGGAGGCCGGTTGCTGCGAAGGTAAGCGGCAGCCCGAGGACCGGCCACAGCAGTGAGCCGAAGATCAGCGGGACCAGCCCCGCGCCCACCCGTGACACGGTGGAGGCCCAGCCGAACCCGGAGGCACGCAGATCCGTGGGATAGAGCTCCGAGACATAGGTGTACAGCACGGGGATTGCCACCTGGATCAGGAATCCGAACAACAGCAGCCAGGCCGTGGCGACGGCGGGTAGTTCCACAGTCAGGGCAAAGATCACCAGCACGACGGCGGACAGTGGGCCTGAAACGGCGAGGATCCACTTGCGGCCCACGCGCTCCACCAACAGTGCGGCAGCGACGACGCCGAAGAACCCCACTGCTGTCATCCCGGCAGTCGTGAGGAAGGCGACCGACTGCTCGTAGCCCGCTTGCACCAGGATCTGCGGCATCCAGGTGAGGGCGCCGTAGTAGACCAACAGGATGCTCAGGAACAGTCCCCAGGCGGCAAGGGTGATCCGCCAGTCGAACCGCCAGAGCGCGCTCAATTGGCCGGTCACCGAGCCGATCGACAGCTTGGGTGCTTCCGCTGGGACGGGGAGCCGCCACGGCGTCTTTTCCGCCCCAGTGCGTTCCACCAGATCGTTGATGACTGCTTCCGCCTCCGCCTGGCGGCCTTTTTGCACCAGGTAGAGCGGCGATTCGGGCACTGATCGGCGGACCCAGAAGACCAGTAGTGCTGGCATCACCATCACCAGCATCAGGTAGCGCCAGTCACCGAAGGCGGTCATCAGGAGCGCTGACACTACTCCACACAGGGCGGCACCGATCGGCCACCAGGCATCCATCGCCGTGAGTACGCGCCCCCTGTGTTTGCGGGGGGTGAACTCTCCGACCAGTGCGTAGTCCACTGGGATGCAGCCGCCCAGGCCAAAGCCGGCCATGAACCGAAAGACGCAGAACCAGATGAAGTCGGGGGAGAACGCTCCGAGCACAGTGAAAATGGAGAAGATCAGCAGGGTGAGGGTGAACGCCCGTTTCCGGCCGATGATGTCGGCGATTGACCCCCACGCGAAGGCGCCAATGGCCATGCCGATGAGGTTTGACGTGGCCACCCACGCGGCCTCGCCGGGGGCCAGGTCCCAGTGGTCCGACAGCAACGGGATCAGGTACCCGTTCAGGGTGACGTCCCAGGCGTCGAACATGAAGCCGAGGCCGCCGATGAGGAAAATCTTTCCCTGCACCCGCCAGCGCCATGGCAGCTCCTGCACCACCTGGTCTCCGGTGGGTAGTTCAGTTTCGGTGCTCACGGGAAAACTGTACCGCCGCACGATCGACTCACCAGAAACCGCAGCCCCGAGTCACCACAAATGACGGGTTCTTCGAGGGATTTCGGTCATTTCTGTTGACTCGATGGGGCTGGGGGTGGGCGGGCCCGGTGACCTAGACTGAAAGCGATCCCACCCACAGCGAAAATCCTGGAGCCACCGCGTGAGCCTGAACCATCTCGACCAAGTTCCCATCCGCCGGGCCCTGATCTCGGTGTACGACAAGACGGGGCTCGAGGAACTGGCCACGGGCCTGCACCGGGCTGGCGTCAGCATCGTCTCCACCGGATCTACAGCCAAGCGCATTGCCGCAGCGGGGGTTCCCGTCACCGAGGTGTCAGAGCTCACGGGGTTCCAGGAATGCCTCGACGGACGGGTCAAGACCCTCCACCCCCGGGTCCACGCGGGGATTCTCGCCGACCGCCGTCGCGAGGACCACGTCGAACAGCTCCGGCAGCTCGAGGTGGAGCCCTTCGACCTGGTGGTGGTGAACCTGTACCCCTTCGCGGACACGGTAAAGTCCGGCGCGGGGGAGGACGACGTCGTCGAACAGATCGACATTGGCGGTCCGGCGATGGTGCGCTCGGCCGCGAAGAACCACCCCTCGGTAGCGATCGTGGTGGACCCGGCCCGCTACGGAGACGTGGTGGCCGCCGCTGCTGCTGGTGGCTTTGATCTCAAAGCCCGACGCCGGTTAGCTGCGCTCGCGTTCTCGCATACAGCCGCCTATGACAATTCGGTGGCCACGTGGACTGCCGCCGCGTTCGGTGACGGCACCACCGACGGCGACGCCTGGCCCGCGTACGCTGGCCTTGCCCTGGAACGGTCGGAGGTGCTGCGCTACGGTGAAAACCCACACCAGGACGCCGCCCTCTATGTGGAGAAGGGCGCCGCCCCGGGCATCGCACAAGCTGACCAGCTGCACGGCAAGGCGATGAGCTACAACAACTACGTCGACGCCGACGCCGCGCTGCGTGCCGCCTTCGACTTCGGGCAGCCAGCTGTCGCGATCGTCAAGCACGCCAACCCGTGCGGAGTGGCCATCGGTGCGGCGGACGCCGTCGACCCCATTGCCGATGCCTACACCAAAGCCCACGCCTGCGACCCGGTCTCGGCGTTCGGCGGAGTCATCGCCGCCAACCGGACAGTCACGGCAGCCATGGCCACCGCGGTAAAAGACGTCTTCACCGAGGTGGTCATCGCCCCCGACTTTGAGCCCGAAGCCGTGACCATCCTCTCGGCCAAGAAGAACATCCGGCTGCTGACCCTGCCGGAGGGCTACCGGCGGGATCCGGCGGAGTTCCGGCAGGTGTCCGGCGGAGTGCTGGTGCAGTTGTCCGACACGGTCACGGCCGACGGCGATGCGCCGGAGACCTGGACGCTCGCCGCCGGCCCCGCAGCCGATCAGCGAACGCTCGCCGATCTGGCCTTCGCGTGGACCGCGTGCCGGGCCGCCAAGTCCAACGCGATCCTGCTCGCCGACAGTGGTGCAGCGGTGGGCGTGGGGATGGGCCAGGTGAACCGGGTCGATTCCTGCAAGCTCGCCGTCGAACGGGCCAACACTTTGGCCGGCGACGGTGTGGACCGGGCGCGCGGCGCAGTCGCGGCGTCGGACGCGTTCTTCCCCTTCGCCGACGGCCTGCAGATCCTGCTCGACGCCGGTGTGCGCGCAGTGGTGCAGCCCGGCGGCTCGGTGCGGGATCAGGAAGTGGTGGACGCAGCCACCACCGCAGGGATTACGATGTACTTCACCGGCACCCGGCACTTCTTCCACTAGCCGGCCAACAGGGACGGCGGCAGTGCCCATGGAGATCGCTTCGATTCTTACCCTGGCGGCGGGGATGGCACTGGCCGGGTCAGCTTTCGCACAGTTGGTGGCGCCGGGAACCCGAATGATCTCCGCCGTCCTCGGCCTGGCCGTGGCGCTGCTCGCCATCGTCACGCTGTATCTGGGTGCTACCCCAGGAGTGTTCCTCTGGATCATCGCCGCAGCGTTTGCAGTGCGCAATTTCAGGGCCGCTGAGCGGCACAAGAAAAAGGTGGACGCCGGACTGGACCCGGTGCGCCACCCCAATGTGAAAGACCTGCGTCAGCTGCAGCTCCCTGCCTGGGCGCCGCAAGTGCCCGGAATCGCCCGCCCCGGGACCCTCGGGTTGCCCGCCGTGCTCACGCCGAAAGGTTTTCGGGGGCAGGCGCCGTCGTATCCGACCGCAGCCCAGCCCTACGGCCACAGCGCTGCGCCGGACACCCGCGGGTTGCGGCCCGCTCCGGCCACCGACCGGTGGGGCAAAGCGATCCCGGCCGGGTCGATGATGGACCGCTGGGGGAATATTGTGCAGGACGAGGGCCGGGCCCCCATTTAGGGCCGTAATAGTCGCCTGTGGCATAGTTGTGCAGGATAAAACCAGTACCAATCACAGGCCGGGCTGCGCCCATCAGGCAGACTAGCGGCCCATCATCCCAAGGAGACCGTGTGGCTGACGCGCCAGCAACGAAAATCAAGGTAGTGGGTTCGGTTGTCGAACTCGACGGCGACGAGATGACGCGTATTATCTGGCAGTTCATCAAGGACCGTCTGATCAACCCTTACCTGGATGTCGACCTCAAGTACTACGATCTTTCCATCCAGAACCGCGACGCTACCAATGACCAGGTCACCATTGACGCGGCCAACGCCATCAAAGAGCACGGTGTGGGCGTCAAGTGCGCCACCATCACCCCGGACGAGGCGCGCGTTGAAGAATTCGGCCTGAAGAAGATGTGGGTCTCGCCCAACGGCACCATCCGCAACATCCTCGGTGGCGTCGTCTTCCGCGAACCCATCATCATCTCCAACATCCCGCGCCTGGTGCCGGGCTGGAACAAGCCCATCATCATCGGCCGCCACGCGCACGGCGACCAGTACAAGTCGACCAACTTCAAGGTGCCGGGCCCCGGCAAGGTCACCATGATGTTCGAGCCCGCTGACGGGTCCGAGCCGATGAAGTTCGACGTCGTCACCATGCCTGAAGAGGGCGGCGTGGCTATGGGCATGTACAACTTCAACGAGTCCATTCGCGACTTCGCCCGCGCGTCCTTCGCGTACGGCCTGCAGCGCAACTACCCGGTGTACCTCTCCACGAAGAACACCATCCTCAAAGCGTACGACGGCCAGTTCAAGGATCTGTTCCAGGAAGTCTTCGACGCCGAGTTCAAGGACCAGTTCGAAGCCGCTGGCCTGACCTACGAGCACCGCCTGATTGACGACATGGTGGCGTCCGCCATGAAGTGGGAAGGCGGCTACGTCTGGGCCTGCAAGAACTACGACGGCGACGTGCAGTCCGACACCGTCGCCCAGGGCTTCGGCTCACTGGGTCTCATGACCTCGGTGCTGATGACTCCCGACGGCAAGACGGTCGAGGCCGAGGCGGCCCACGGCACAGTGACCCGGCACTTCCGCCAGCACCAGCAGGGCAAGCCCACGTCCACCAACCCGATCGCGTCGATTTTCGCGTGGACCCGTGGGCTGATGCACCGCGGCAAGCTGGACAACACCCCCGAGGTCATCACCTTCGCTGAAACCCTCGAAGACGTGGTCATCAAGACCGTCGAAGCCGGCCACATGACCAAGGACCTCGCAGCCCTGGTTGGACCGGACCAGGCGTACCAGACCACCGAGGAATTCCTTGCGACCCTGGACGAGAACCTGAAAGCACGCCTGAGCTAGAACCTTTCCAGGCAGCTACCACGCAGACCCGGCGGGATCCCCGCCGGGTCTGCGCGCGTTTGGGGGTCCGCTGCTGCAGCGTCATGAGAGGCTAGCCTTGCTGGTGTGCCGACTGGAGCGGGCCTACATTACTGGCATGACAAGTTCTCCGGTAGGTGGTGCGCACGGCGACGAGCCGCACGACAGCTCGATTCATGGCAGGCTCAACTGGTTGCGGGCGGGAGTTCTCGGTGCCAACGACGGAATAGTGTCAGTCGCTGCCCTCGTGGTCGGCGTTGCCGGCGCGACCACCTCGACGCCGGTCATTCTCGCCGCGGGTGTCGCCGGGTTGGTCGGCGGCGCGATTTCCATGGCCCTCGGCGAATACGTCTCAGTGAGTAGCCAAAGAGATAGCCAGCAGGCCCTCATCGCGAAAGAGCGGCTCGAGCTCGAAACCGAACCCGAGGCCGAGTTG
>NZ_KI914712.1:68495-107524 GCF_000520515.1 Arthrobacter sp. H20 | reverse complement strand
AACCGAACCCGAGGCCGAGTTGGCCGAGCTGGCCGGTATCTACGAGTCAAAGGGGCTCAGCGCCGGTACCGCCCAGCAGGTAGCCGTCGAGCTCACTGAACACGACGCCTTGGCAGCCCATCTCGAAGCCGAACTGGGCCTGCGGGAGGACGCTGTGGTCAGCCCGGTCGCCGCCGCGGGAGCATCAGCCCTTGCCTTCACGCTGGGGGCGCTCCTTCCGCTGCTGACGATTCTGCTGTTGGCAGCGGACATCCGTGTGCCAGCAACCTTCGTTGCAGTCTTACTGGCCCTCGCAGGAACTGGGTATGTGAGCGCGCGAATTGGTGGAAACCCGGTCAAGCGACCAATACTGCGGATCGTCATCGGTGGAGCGCTGGCCCTGGTTGCTACGTTCCTCATCGGGTCACTCCTGGGTACCACCGGCGTCCTTTGATGCCACACCGGCGCCTACTCGGCGTCGTTGCGGTACCGCAGACCGAGCTGGTCCCGCACGCCGTCCAGGAGCCGCATGGTGTTGAGCGTGTCAGCCCACGGCATGGTGGGGCTCTGCGTGAGACCCTGCTGGATGCACCGGGTGGTTTCGCGGAGTTCGTACACGTAACCGCGGCCGGCCTGGTCAAAGGTCTCGACCCGCTGCTCACCCTGATGAGGCTGGACGGTCAGCTCCCTCGGGTTGTGCAGGACAGACCCGGTCCGCAGCCAGCCCGCCGACCCCGATACCGTTGCCTGCCCCGGTCCGGCTGACACCAACGACGACGTCAGCTGGGCCTGCGCACCGCCACCATAGGTGAGCGTGAGGCCGTTCTGGGTGTCGATACCGTCGTCGTTCAGGACCGCCGTGGCGGTCACGCACGCGGGGAAGCCCAGCGCACCGAGGGCCCACGTGAGGGGGTAAACGGTGAGGTCAAGCAGCGCTCCACCGCCAGCGGCGGGGTCCCAGAGCCGGTGGGTGCGCGAGTGGTCCGAGGGGAACCCAAGATCTGCCTGGACCCACTGGATCTCGCCCAGTTCACCAGAGTGGATGATCTCCCAGGCCCGGTTGACGCTGGGCAGGAAGCGAGTCCAGAGTGCTTCCATCAGGAACAGGTGAGTGGTCCTGGCCAGGTCGATCAGCTCAGCGGCCTCCCGTGCGTTGACGGTGAACGCCTTTTCGCACAGCACGTGTTTGCCTGATTCAAGGGCCGCCTTGGCCACCGCATGATGCTGGGCGTGCGGTGTGGCGATGTAGACGACGTCGACGTCAGGGTCGTCAAAGAGGCGTTGATATCCGGTTTGGCCGTCGCCGTCGTAATAACTGGACGCGAAACCGAACTCCTCAGCGAAGGCCTCGGCTGACTCCTGGGACCGGGAGCTGACCGCCTGCAGAACGCTGTCTTCCAGCCCGGCAATGTCATGGGTGACGTTGGTGGCAATCCGGCCGGTAGCCACCACGCCCCAGCGCACTGGTTCGCCAGTGGCTGCGAACGGATCGCCGGCGTCGGGCGCGGCGCAGGGCGGGCGGGGGATCTGCTGGGCGGGTGCGGCGGGGTCCATCGTTCCATCCTTGCCTGCCCGAGGAAAAAAAAGTAGCCCGACCCCATCGGGGTCGGGCTACTTCCAGCTAAAACCTACTCGTTGACGATCTCGGAGAGGGTTGGGTCGTTGGCATATGCGTCTGCAGCGTTTTCCATGGTGACGATCTGTGGTTCCAGCAGGTAGGCGGGAACCACCTTGACGCCGTTGTCGTAGGAATCGGGATCGTTGATCTCAAGTTCTTCGCCTGCGCCAAGTCCCTGAACCATTTCAATGGCGTGGGAGACGAGTGCACGGGTGTCCTTGTTGATGGTGGAATACTGCTCTCCTGCCATGATGGAGCGAACCGACTCAACCTCGGAGTCCTGCCCGGTGACTATGGGCAGGTCCTTGCCGCTGGCCTCGACCGAGGTCAGGATGGCGCGGGCCAGCGTGTCGTTGGGGGAGAGAACGCCGTCCAGATCCTCGGAACCGTAGGTGCCGGTGAGGAGGGTGTCCATGCGGGTCTGCGCGTTGCCGGCTTCCCAGCCCTGGGTAACAGCCTGGTTGAACTCGGTCTGACCTGATGTCACTACTACATTGCCGGATTCAATCTCTGGCTCGAGGATGCTCATCGCCCCATCGAAGAAAACCTGAGCATTGGCATCATCGGGTGAGCCAGCGAACAGTTCAATGTTGTACGGGCCTTCGCCACGCTCAGCCATGCCGTCCAGCAGCGCCTGGCCCTGCAGCTCGCCAACCTGGAAGTTGTCGTAGGCCACGTAGTAGTCAACGTCTTCAGTGTTGGTCAGCAACCGGTCATAAGCGATGACCGTGATGCCGGCTTCCTTGGCCTGTGCCAGCTGGGTTCCCAGCTGGGCGCCGTCGATGGCGCCGACAATCAGGACCTCGACGCCGTTGGTGATCATGGAGCTGATCTGGTTCTGCTGTTCGGCAACCCCGCCGTTGGCGAACTGCACGTCGGGGTCGTACCCGGCTTCGGTCAGGCCGTCGTTGAACAGACCTTCAGCCAGCACCCAGTTCTCCGAAGTCTTCTGGGGCAGGGCAACACCGATCGCTGAACCCTCCTCGAATCCTCCCTCTCCTTCAGTCTCGGTCCCGGCATCGCGGCCGCAACCAGAGATGGCAAGTGCTGAAATCGCGACGACTGCCGCTAGTGATCGTGCGTACTGACGCATTACTGCTCCTTTAGTGAACTAGGTAACTATCTGCTGAAGTGTTGGTGTGGGTCAACGAGCCGAGACGTCATTGGAGATGACTGTCTCGGTGGCTGTCGGCAGCTCGGGTTTACCCTTGTTGCCGAAATTCTTCATAATCAGGCCAGTGATGGAGGGCTTGCCCTGGCTCTTGTTGTAGACGTCGAAGGCGACCGCAACCAGCAATACGAGGCCCTTGATGATCTGGGTGAGGTCGGCGCCAACGCCGAGCAGCTGCAGGCCGTTGTTCAGTACCGCCATCACCAGGCCGCCGATGACTGAGCCCACCACGGTGCCCACGCCGCCGGTCACTGCCGCGCCGCCGATGAAGACGGCAGCGATAGCATCGAGTTCCCAGCCGGTGCCGTCAAAAGGGCCGGATGCGGTGGAGCGTCCCACAAAGATCATGCCGGCCAGCGCCGCCAGGATGGACATGTTCATCATGACGAGGAAGTCGACCCGGCGACTGCGCACGCCTGATAATTTCGCAGCATGCCGGTTGCCACCGACCGCATAGACATGGCGACCGATGATGGTCTTGGTGGAAATGAACCCGTAGATAATGACCAGTGCGCCGAGGATCAGCCCGGGAACTGGGAACGAGGTGCCGGGATTGCCGGTGGCGAACAGGTAGGTCGCGTAAAGGATGACCCCACAGAGGAGGGCCATCTTGACCACTGAAACCCACACCGGGGGAGCTTCAGCGCCAATCTTGGCGAAGCGCTTGCGGGTGCGCATCTCGTTGTAGATCACTGCGGCGATGAGGGCGAAACCGAGCAGCAGGGTGAGGTTGTTATATCCGAGGTCTGGCCCGATTTCCGGCAGGTATCCGGCACCGATGAACCGGAACTCCTGCGGGACTGGGACGGTGTTCGACTGTCCAACAAACTGGTTGGCGCCGCGGAAGAGGAGCATGCCAGCCAGGGTGACGATGAACGCCGGAATGCCGACGTACGCCACCCAGAAGCCTTGCCACGCCCCAATCAGCGCTCCCAGGAGCAGCCCGACGACGATCCCCAGGTACCAGGGGAAATCCCAGTCCCGCATCACAAGGGCGACGACAATGCCGGCGAACGCTGCAATCGAACCGACCGACAGGTCGATATGGCCGGCGATGATCACCAACACCATGCCGATCGCAAGGATCAGGATGTACGAGTTGCCGTTGAAGAGGTTCATCATGTTGCCGGACGTGAGCGTGTTGCCGCCGGTCATGATCTGGAAGAAGACGACCAGGGCAATCAGGGCGAAGATCATCCCGAACTGCCGCGTATCGCCGCCAAAGATTTGTTTGAGGGAGGTCATGGGGGTCCTAAGAGCTAGGCAGTCTTCCTGCGGGCGGTCATAAGTTTCATCAACGATTCCTGGTCGGCTTCTCCACGGGCAAGCTCTCCCGTGATGGCTCCCTCGAAGATGGTGTAGATGCGGTCAGAGATGCCAAGAAGCTCAGGTAGTTCCGAGGAGATGACTATGACTCCCTTGCCCTGGTTGGCGAGCTCCTGGATGATGCCGTAGATCTCGTACTTCGCGCCGACGTCGATTCCACGCGTAGGTTCGTCAAGAATCAACAGGTCGGGGTCCGTGAACATCCACTTGGCGAGAACCACCTTCTGCTGGTTACCGCCCGAGAGCTTCGCTACACCCTCGTTGACCGAGGGAGTCTTGGTCCGCAGCGACTTGCGGTACTTCTCTGCGACAACGAACTCCTCGTCGTTATCCACCACCAGTCCGTGGGTGATCTTCTTGAGTGCTGCTGAAACGGTAGTGGTCTTGATGTCATCGAGCAGGTTCAAGCCCAGGGATTTCCGGTCTTCGGTCACGTAGGCCAGCCCGTGTTTGATAGCCTGCGGCACCGACTTGAGTGTGAGCGGCTTGCCATCTTTGAAGATTTCCCCGGACATGAAATTTCCGTAGGAACGGCCGAAGACGGAGCGTGCCAGCTCGGTGCGACCAGCGCCCATCAGCCCGGCAAAGCCCACGATTTCCCCCCGGCGCACCTTGAAGCTGGAGTTCTTGCAGACCAGCCGGTCCGCCACGGCCGGGTGGCCAACGGTCCAGTTGCGCACCTCGAAGAAGGTCTCGCCGATCGTCGGAGTGTGGTCAGGGAAGCGCGACTCGAGCGACCTCCCCACCATGCCCCGGATAATTCGGTCTTCGTCAACACCATCGTTCTTCACATGGAGAGTTTCAATTGTCTTTCCGTCACGGATGATGGTGATGGAGTCGGCGATCTGCTCGATCTCGTTGAGCTTGTGCGAGATCATGATGCAGGTGATCCCCTTGGACCGCAGCCCGGCCATCAGGTCCAGCAGGTGCTGGGAGTCGGATTCGTTCAGCGCTGCCGTGGGCTCGTCGAGGATCAGCAGTTTCACTGACTTGCTGAGTGCTTTGGCAATCTCCACCAGCTGCTGCTTGCCGACGCCGATGTCCTTTACCGCCGTGTTCGCCTCCTCGCGGAGTCCCACCCGAGCCATCAGCTCAAGGGTCTGCGCGTTCACCGAGTCCCAGTTGATAACGCCGTTCCTGGCGGGTTCGTTGCCCAGGAAAATGTTCTCGGCGATGGAGAGCTCGGGGATCAGGGCGAGCTCTTGATGGATGATCACTATCCCGGCTGATTCGCTGGACCTGATGTCCTTGAACTCCACCTCTTCGCCCTGGAAGATGATGCTGCCGTCATAGGTGCCGTGCGGGTACAGCCCCGAAAGCACCTTCATCAGGGTGGACTTGCCGGCCCCGTTCTCGCCGCAAATGGCGTGGATTTCACCAGCCTCTACCGTGATGGAGACCTGGTCGAGGGCTTTGACCCCCGGGAATTCTTTGGTGATGGAACGCATTTCAAGGATTTTGTGGTGTTCCATGCGCATCCTCCCGGGTGACTTCATTGGCAGCTCCTGGCCCCTAGTGGTCAGGATAGGAAGTTAACACTGCCAAGCCGCTTGGAGTCAAGTCTTGAACGCAAAACGACTTCTATCGGTAGCTAAACGTTATGAAGATGGGGCTGCGAGAGAACGACGGCGGCGCCTCCGAGGGCCTCGGTGCGGTCCCCGAGGGAGGACATCAACACCTCGGTCGATTCGCCGACCACCGGGACCGCGTGGCGGATCAGTCCGCGTCGAACTGGCTCCAAAAGGATGTCACCCAGGCTGGTTAGCGGTCCGCCGATCACCACGAGTTCTGGATTGATCAGGTTAGCCACATTGGCGACGGCCTTACCGAGAGCCAGGCCGGCGTCGTCAATGACCCGAAGCGCAGCGGTGTCGCCGGTGAGCGCCAGGGTCACCAGATCGTCGACGGTTATGGGGCCGTCCGCGCGGCGGCTCAGGAGGTCGATCATGGTGCTGGTCGAGGCAACTGTTTCGAGGCAGCCGCGGTTGCCGCACCGACAGACGAGCCCGTGTTCAACGATCGTGCTATGGCCCAGTTCACCGGTAATACCGACGTGGCCGTAGTACAGCGAGCCGCCAAGCACCAGGCCGGCGCCGATGCCTGAGCCGACTTTGAGGAACATGAGGTTCTCGACCGCACCATGGGGGCCCCACGTGACCTGCGCGAGGGCGCCGAGATTGGCGTCGTTGTCGATGAAGACGGGGAATCCGAGCCGTTCCCCGAAGGTGGCGAGGATGTTGATGCCGACCCATTCGGGCAGGATCGCTCCCTGGACTACGGTGCCGGTCCGGCGGTCGATGGGGCCGGGTATTCCTACTCCGGCGCCGATCACCGACGAGCGGCTGGCCCCCTCGCGGAGCAGCAGGCGATCCAGTAGATCCTCGGCTGCGTTGAGCCCCTCCTCGGCGCAGTGTCCCAGCGGCAGTGCCACTGCCTCGTCCTGCACCACCCGGTAGTTCAGTCCGGCCAGGACCACTCGTACATGGCGCCTGCCGATGTCGATGCCAACGGCCAGCGACCCGTTGTCGTTGAGGATGACCGAGAGAGCGCGGCGTCCGGAACTGGTGGTGGGCGCTGTGGTGGCCAGCCCGGCGTCGACCATTGCCTTGACGATGTTGGAGACCGTCGCGGTGGAGAGGCCGGTCTGCCGGGCCAGTTCCGCCTGAGTCTGAGGGCCACCAGCGAGTACGCTGACGATTCGCTGCTGATTCCGCTGTCGAAGAGCCGACTGGGAACCCGGGTTTGGAGGATTCCCGTCGAAGTCGCGCTTGGTCTTCGGGCGTCCTGCGGGCATGTACTAAAGAGTGCTACATGCCCCCCTTGTAGTCAAGAAGTTAACGCTTCACGGTGGGATCCGGCCAACGCTTGATAGGACTCGGCGTTTTTCCTGACTCCTTCGAACTCGCTGTCGGTGAGTTCCCGCCTGACCTTCGCCGGCACTCCGGCGACGAGTGACCGGGGCGGCACCTGCGTCCCTTCCAGGACGACTGCGCCAGCTGCGACCAGCGAGCCGGCACCGATCACTGCGCCGTTCATGACCGTGGCACTCATCCCGATGAGGCAGTCGTCGCCGATGGTGCACCCGTGGACCACCGCCGAGTGGCCGACGCTGACCCGGTTGCCAACTGTCGTGGGGAAGTCCGGGTCCGCGTGCAGCACTACGTTGTCCTGCAGGTTGGTGCCGTCGCCGACGCGGATCGGGGCGGTATCGCCGCGGACCGAGACGCCGTAGAAGGCGCTGGAGTCCTCCCCGAGCACAACGTCGCCGATGATAGACGCTGTGGGAGCAAGGAAGCAGGAGTCGCTGATAGCGGGTGTCTTACCGAAGATTTCAATGATGTGGGCCATGGACCTCAGCCTAACTGCCGATCCCTGTGGATTAGGGCTCCAGCTTGGCCATCGGAGGGAGGGGAGGCACTGACGGGGGTCAGTTAAAGACGATAGTCCTGCTGCCGTCGAGCAGCACCCGATGTTCGGCGTGCCACTGCACGGCCTGGGTGAGGGTGCGGCCTTCGACGTCGCGGCCGATTGCCACGAACTGCTCGGCCGAGCGGGCATGGTCCACCCGGATGACCTCCTGCTCGATGATCGGCCCCTCGTCCAGGGCCGGTGTCACATAGTGTGCTGTCGCCCCGATGAGCTTCACCCCGCGAGCGTGCGCCTGGTGGTAGGGCTTGGCCCCCTTGAAGGACGGCAGGAACGAATGGTGAATGTTGATCGCCTGGCCCACGAGCTCCGAGCACAGACCGTCGCTGAGGATCTGCATGTAGCGTGCCAGGACCACCAGCTCAACGTTGTGCTCGGCAATGACGTCGCGGAGGGCGTCCTCGGCCGCGTCCCGGGTCGCGGCAGTGACCGGGATGTGGTGGAACGGGATCCCGTAGAACGCTGCCAGGTCGGCAAGATCGGTGTGGTTGGAGACGATTGCCGGGATCTGGATCGGCAGGGTGCCCGAGCGCTGCTGGAACAGTAGGTCGTTGAGGCAGTGCGCCGACGTCGAGGCGAGGATCACGGTACGGGCAGGGGCGCCGTCGTCGTGCAGCGCCCAGGTCATGCCGAATGCCCCGGCCACCGGAGCCAGATGGGCTTCCAGCGACATCCGCGGTGCTGCAGTGCTCATGGCCACCCGCATGAAGAACGTCCCGGTATCAGGACTCCAATACTGCTGAGATTCGGTGATGTTGCAGCCCGAACTCACCAACGCACCGGCGACCGCATGCACAATGCCCGGTTGATCAGCGCAGGAGAGGGTGAGGATGAAGGAGGCCGGGTGGGCGGGGGAGTTAGTCACAAATCAAGCGTACTTCGAATGAAAGGCGTACCGGGATAGACTGGGGGCTGCCGTGACTGGCGTCAGGTGGGTCACCATCAGGAAGCGGCATGCATCGTCATCGTGGGGAAGGCCGCTGCAGGGGAATCCCCTGCGGGAGGACCACACCGACGACGACGGCGCGCAGCGCCGACCACGGATCGCACGCCTGGGACGTATGGTCAAGAACTTGCCCCATGATGACTTCGTTCGGCCGACCTAGTACTGCCGAAGCAAAGACTCAGCGGGTAGCCTGACCAGTAGAAACGCATACCCACCCAGGAGTTCACCGTGACAACTTCGTCCCTGCCCGCCACCGGATCTGCCACCTCAGCAGTCACCAACGCCCCCCTGTCGGAGATTGACCCGGAAATTGCCGCAGTCCTGACCGACGAACTGGCCCGCCAGCGGGACACCCTTGAGATGATCGCATCGGAGAACTTCGCCCCGCGCGCTGTGCTTCAGGCACAGGGCTCGGTCCTGACCAACAAATACGCCGAGGGCTACCCGGGGCGCCGGTACTACGGCGGGTGCGAGCACGTTGACGTTGCCGAGAGCCTCGCCATCGAGCGGGTCAAGGCCCTGTTCGGGGCGGAGTTCGCCAACGTCCAGCCACATTCAGGGGCCCAGGCCAACGCTGCCGCGCTCGCCGCAATGATCAAACCCGGTGACAAGATCATGGGCCTCTCACTCGCCCACGGGGGCCACCTGACCCACGGAATGAAGCTGAACTTCTCCGGCAAGCTGTACGAGGTTGCCGCGTACGGCGTTGAGCAGGACACCCACCGCCTTGACATGGACCGGGTCCGAGCCCAGGCCATTGCCGAAAAGCCGCAGGTGATCATCGCTGGGTGGTCGGCCTACCCCCGGCAGCTCGACTTCGCCGCATTCCGAGCTATCGCCGATGAGGTTGGTGCGCTCCTGTGGACCGATATGGCCCACTTCGCCGGCCTGGTCGCAGCCGGTTTGCACCCCAGCCCGGTGCCCCACTCCGACGTCGTCACCTCAACTGTCCACAAGACTCTCGCTGGTCCCCGCTCGGGTGTCATCCTGGCGAAACAGGAGTGGGCCAAGAAGCTCAACTCGGCGGTCTTCCCGGGGCAGCAGGGCGGACCGTTAATGCACGTCATCGCAGCCAAAGCGACGGCGTTCAAGATTGCCGGATCCCCCGAGTTTAGGGAACGCCAGCAGCGTGTGCTCGAGGGTGCCCGCATCATCGCGGAGCGGCTGACGTCCACCGATGTGAGCGACCACGGTGTTTCGGTCCTGACCGGCGGCACCGACGTCCACCTGGTGCTGGTCGACCTGAGGGCCTCGCAGCTGAACGGCCAGCAGGCCGAGGATCTGCTCCATTCGATCGGCATCACAGTGAACCGCAACGCTGTGCCTTTCGACCCGCGCCCGCCAATGGTCACCTCCGGTCTCCGCATCGGCACCCCGGCGCTGGCCACCCGCGGCTTCGGCGCAGCGCAGTTCACGGAGGTGGCTGACATCATCGCTACCGCGCTGAAGCCCGGCGCCGAGGCGGCAGCCCTGCGCGCCCGCGTCCTGGCCCTGACCGCCGATTTTCCGCTCTACCCTGAACACGAGCAGTGGTAGCGGACCTCCCCGAGGGTGCGTTGGCCTCGGCCGCGGCCGCCTCCCCCGACTACGACATTCCCACCGACGAGTGCTGCTTCACCGGCTGCTGCGACCGCGGCAAGGCATTCGTGCTTGAGCAACTGGAAGCTGGCACCACACCATGAGCCCCACCGCACAGATTCTCGACGGTAAAAAGACCGCCGCCGCTATCCGTTCCGAGCTGACCACCCGCGTCAACGCCCTCAAGGAGCGTGGCATCACCCCCGGACTGGGCACCGTCCTGGTGGGCGATGACCCGGGCAGCCACTCCTATGTTGCAGGGAAGCACCGTGACTGCGAGCAGGTTGGCATTACTTCGGTCCGCCGCGACCTGCCCGCTGACATCTCGCAGTCGGACCTGGAGAAGGTCATCGATGAATTGAACGACGACGACGTCACCACCGGCTATATCGTCCAACTGCCCCTGCCGAAGCACCTCGACGCGAACGCCATTCTCGAACGGATGGCACCGGAGAAGGACGCTGACGGGCTGCACCCGGTCAACCTTGGCAAGCTGGTGCTGAACGTGGGTGCCCCGCTGGATTCGCCGCTGCCCTGTACCCCTCACGGCATTGTCGAACTGCTGCGGCGGCACGGTATCTCCCTCGACGGAAAGAATGTCCTGGTGGTGGGTCGCGGAATCACCGTGGGCCGCCCCCTCGGCCTGCTCCTCACGCGCCGCGACATCAATGCAACTGTCACCCTGGCCCACACTGGAACCGTTGACCTGCCGCACCTGCTGCGGCAGGCCGATGTAGTCGTCGCTGCCGCTGGCTTCCCGGGCATGATCAAGGCGGTCGACTTAAAGCCCGACGCGATTGTGCTCGACGTCGGCGTCACCCGCGTCACCGACCCGGAGACCGGCGCAGCGAAGCTGACCGGTGACGTTGAACCGGCGGCAGGGGCGGTTGTTGCCTGGCTTTCACCGAACCCCGGCGGTGTGGGCCCGATGACCAGGGCAATGCTGCTGTCCAACGTGGTGGAGGCTGCCGAGCGCCGTGGGGCACATCCCTTAGGCTGAGCAAGTGCCCACCTCAACGCCCCGCGACTACGTGATCTCCGCCCGCAACCTCACCAAGCACTACGGTGACTTCGCTGCGGTCGACGACATTTCCTTCGATGTGCCAGCGGGGGAGTCATTCGGCTTGCTCGGGCCCAATGGTGCCGGTAAATCTACCACCATGCGGATGATCGGGGGAGTCTCGCAGCGTACCTCGGGGTCACTGACCATCATGGGCCTCGATCCTGAACAGCACGGTCCGCAGGTGCGCGCCCACCTGGGAGTGGTGCCGCAGCAGGACAACCTCGACGAGGAGTTGCGGGTGAGGGATAACCTCCTGGTCTACGGGCGGTACTTCGGACTGCCCATGAGCTACCTCAAACCGAAGGCCGACGAGCTGCTCGAATTTGCCCAGCTCACCGACAAGGCCAAGTCCAAGGTGGATTCGCTGTCCGGCGGCATGAAGCGTCGGCTCACCATTGCACGGTCACTGATCAACGAGCCGAAAATCCTGTTGCTCGACGAGCCGACCACCGGGCTGGACCCGCAGGCACGCCACGTCCTCTGGGACCGGTTGTTCCGGTTGAAGGAATCGGGGGTCACCCTGATCCTTACCACCCACTACATGGACGAGGCTGAGCAGCTCTGCGACCGGCTCGTGGTGGTGGACAAGGGCAAGATCATGGCCGAGGGCTCGCCGGCCCGGCTGATCCGCGAACACTCAACCCGCGAAGTACTCGAACTCCGGTTCGGTTCCGAACGCAACACCACAGTTGCCGCCGAACTTCAGGGGATCGGCGACCGGCTGGAGCCGCTGCCCGACCGCGTGCTGATCTACACTCACGACGGCGAGGCAGCTCTTGAGCAGGTCACCTCCCGCGGCCTGCACCCCATCACCTCGCTGGTGCGGCGCTCCTCGCTGGAGGACGTGTTCCTGCGCCTGACCGGGAGGAGCCTCGTTGACTGAGCCATCCAGCCCGCCTGCCGGCGTCGACAATGGCGGGACGACTGCCAACCAGATGACGACGGCGAAGCCTCAGCTACACGCGCACCCCCCGCAGGTTTCGGCGGAGCGGGCCAGACGGTTCGGTTCCTGGTACTACGCCGAGCACTCACTGCGGGTGATGAACGGCTATCGCTGGACCCTGATCGCCTACAGCGTTGGCAACCCGGTCATGTACCTATTCGCGATGGGGGTCGGCCTGGCCACCCTGGTGGACCAGAACAGCCCCGGGGCCTTCGGCGGGGTGAGTTACCTCGCCTTCATCGCACCGGCACTGCTCGCCTCGGCAACGATCATGACCGCCGCAACCGAGTTCACCTACCCGGTGATGGACGGCTTCAAGTGGCGGCGGGTGTACTACGGCCCGCATGCGTCCCCGCTCGGCGTCCATCAGATAGTGAACGGCTACATCATCGCGATCACGCTGCGGCTGACCCTGATGAGTGCTATCTACTTTGGGATTGTTGCAGCGTTCGGTGCGTCGCCGTCGCTCTGGGGCTGGGCAGCCGTCCCCGTGGCGGTGCTCTGCGGTCTATCCTTCGGGCTGCCCCTCATGGCCTATTCGGCAAGCGTGCAGGAGGACAAGGGCCAGTTCGCTCTGGTGATGCGGTTCCTCGTGACGCCGATGTTCCTGTTCTCCGGAACCTTCTTTCCCCTGGCTACGCTGCCGATTTACCTGCAGTGGATCGGGTGGATCTCGCCGCTCTGGCACGGGACCCAACTCGGCCGGATGCTCACCTATGGCTTCCCGGTTCCACTCTGGCTGGTGGTGATCCACGTCCTGTACCTCGTGGGGCTCGCAGTGCTCGGATGGCGGCTGGCTCACAGGACCTACGCGCGGAGGTTGGGAAAGTGACCGAGAATCTCCTCCAGCCCTCAGGGCGATCGGCGGCCCGGCAACTGACCAACGAGGATTACCGGATCGAGGTGCAGACCCGCCGGTTCACTGCCCTGTATTCCCGCAACGCCAGAGCGGTGATCAGCCGCGGGCTGAGGGCAACCAAGAGTAGCAACTGGTTGATCATGGTGTCCGGATTCTTCGAGCCCGTCCTGTACCTGATCTCCATGGGAGTCGGTCTTGGTGCGCTGGTCGGCACAGTCGTCGGACCCGGTGGTGAGGCGATCAGCTACGCGGCCTACATCGCGCCGGCCCTGTTGGCGGTCTCGGCGATGAACGGTGCCGTGTACGACTCCACCTGGAACGTGTTCTTCAAGATGAACTTCGCGAAGCTGTATCAGGGCATGCTCTACACCTCGCTCGGGCCGTTGGATGTTGCGATCGGGGAGATCTTCCTTGCACTACTGCGCGGGGCGATGTACGCAACCGGTTTCACTGCGGTAATGGGCCTGATGGGGTTGATCACAACGCCATGGGCCCTGCTCATGATTCCGGCATCGGTGCTCATCGCGTTCGGCTTCGCATCGTTCGGGATGGCGATTACCAGCTACATGAAGACATTCCAACAGATGGACTGGATCAACTTTGTGATGCTGCCGATGTTCCTGTTCTCAGCGACGTTCTACCCGCTGAGCGTGTACCCCCAGGGCATCCAGTGGTTCATCCAGACGCTGCCGCTGTGGCATGGGGTTGAGTTGCTGCGCCAGATCAGTGTGGGCACCTTCACCGCAGCGACGAGCATTCACATCCTCTACTACCTGGTGATGATCCTGACCGGCATGGTCCTGACCACCAGCCGGTTGCGGAAGCTGTTTCTGAAGTAGGTAGGGCTTCCGCAACCAGGCGGGACGGCAGAATTCCGTCAGCCGCTACGGCACAAGGGTGGCGTAGACCACGTAGTTGTCGTCGAATTCGCCGGTCTCCGGGTTGTACCCGTCGCAGGTAACCAGGCGTAGCTCGGCTGCATCGGTGTTTCCGTACACCTCTTGAGTGGGGAAGTTGTCCTTCTGGTACTGTTCCCCGCGGTCGACGGCGAACACTGCTGTCGTGCCGTCCTCGCGGACCATGTTGATTTCGTCGCCCTCCTGCAGCTCTCGAAGGTCGGCAAACACGCCGGGGCCACCGCCGGTGGCATTGACATGGCCCAACAGCACCGAGGGGCCCCGTTCACCTGAGGTGGGCGACTGGTCATACCAGCTTGCCGGTGCCCCTGGTCCATCGGGCGGCACTTCGAGGGAGCCGTTTTCCCGGAGCCCGAGATGCAGCAGGTCTGATCCGGCATCGATCGTCGGGATGGTGAAGGACACCGGCGTCGACGCTTCAAGAACGGCTGGCAGTTCGGGCGAGGGGGCGGCGCTCGGGGTTGGCTCTTCTGACGGCGTGGGAGCAGCTGTCGGTGCAGCTGAAACCGATGCAGAAGGCGAGGAACTCGGCGCCGCTGTCCCAGTGCTTTCTGCGGACGTGTCGGCACCGCAGGCGGTAAGTATCAAAAGGGCGGTCGCCGCCGAGACCGCAAAGCCTCGACGACGACCGTTCTTAGTGCTGATCATAAAATCAGACTATTCCTTATGCGCGGTTTGCAGCGTTGCGGCGAACAACGTAGGTGCCACCAGCGGCAGCAGCCAGAACGAGGCCACCTCCGAGGACGAGCATGCCCATGTTGTTTGAGCCGGACTGTGCAACACCGGTGTCGGCGCCACCTTCAGGCATTTCACCCATCTGGGCGGCTGTCACAACGCCACACAGTGCAGGCGAGGTTGCGCCCAGTGGGAGTGAAGGCTCCAGATCGGATGGTGCGTTGAAGGCTTCTTCGGTACCGGTTGCGGTAGCTGGGTCGAGTCCGTGGATAACAACCACTGCGGTACCTGCCTCGATGGAATCCAGGGTCTCTGCATTCATCTTGAAGGTGCGCTCGATGGAGTAGCTTCCGCCCTGGCCAGCCAGCTCGAGGTTCAGGCCCTCTGCAGCGCTGGTCTCGCCGCTGGTGGTCAGCGTGGTGAGGATTCCGCCGTAGGCAGGTGCGCCGTCAGTGGTGTTGAGGATGCCGTCACCGTTCTCGTCATCCGCCATGGTCGGGCATTCGCCCAGTGCGCCACCGTGGATGTGCTGTACGTGGGGGTACGGAGCGTCCATGAAGGTTTCGGCCAGGCCGGAAACCTGCAGGTTCACAGTCGCCGTCGTATCATCGATGTCCATGGTGTACGTGGCGGTACCAGTGGTGCCGTTGAGCTGGTCGAACGTGGCGGTGTAGGAACCGTTGGCGTGGTCAGCCATTGCTGGTGCACCGGCCATAGCAACCATGCCGAGGGCGAGGGTGGGGACTGCGAGAAGACGCAAGTTCTTATTCATGTGATTTTCCTCCGTAGTGCGAGTATTAGCATGCCAATCATAAGCACACATACTTTTACTTCGGAGTGGTGCGGGTCACGGATGGCTCGGGTTCTGAAAAGAATTGGAGCGGGCAGCGTTCGCCAACGGTGGAAGCCCACCCTGGAAGCCCCCTAGTTTGCGAGAGGTTTGCGAGAATGGTCTCTATGAAGCCTCTAGGGAATCAAAAACCTGCAGCAACCGGAGCTCCCGCGGGTGCGGGCCGAGGTCTGAGCCTGCGCATGGGCACCATCGGGATGAGCATCATGCTCATTGTGTTCCTCGTGGCGGTGGTCTTCGCTGCGAACCAGAACGATGTCGTCGGCTGGTTGGTGGCGATCATCTCGCTCGGGTGGCTGCTGATCTTTAGTTTCGTGGTGTTCAGCCTCCGAACGGCGGCACGCAACGCAGCGGCCCGCATTAACGAGGCCCAGCAACAGTTCAACCGCGCCAACGGCATCCCGGACGCCACCACGACCGGCGTCGTCGATGAGGCAACGCTGGCCCGAGATATGAAACTTGACCACAGCTTCAAAATCGTCCAGGTCCAGGTCCGGGTCATCCGCGACCATCTGGTCGCCGGGAAGTCCAGCGATGAGGAGACAGTTGGTCGGGCGCTCGAAACCATTGAGATTACCTCGCACAACGCGCGCTCGATGATGAAGAAGAACGACGACGGCCCAGTGGAGGGGACAGTTGTCGACTGACTGTGGCAACCACCACACGCCGTTACTCTCCTCTGCCAAAGCGCTCCGGTAGGGTGGAGTGGGTGAGTTCCGCTGCTGCACTTTCCACCTCGACAGCCGAGTTGTCCCTGGACACCGGGTCGATGCTGCGTGTCGCAACTGTCAACGTCAATGGGATCCGCGCCGCCTACAAGCGAGGCATGGCCGACTGGCTGGCCGAGCGCGAAATTGACATCCTCTGCCTGCAGGAAGTGCGGGCGCCCGACGACGTCCTGAGGGGCCTGCTCGGGGACTCCTGGCATATCCTCCACGCCGAAGCCGCCGCCAAGGGCAGAGCCGGCGTCGCAATAGCGTCACTGCTGGCACCTACCGCAACGCGCACCCACATCGGTGACGACTACTTCGCCACGTCCGGGCGCTGGGTCGAGGCCGACTTCGACCTTTCCGGGATCACCCTCACAGTAGTCAGCGCCTACGTGCACTCGGGCGAGGTCGACAGCCCCAAGCAAGCCGACAAGTACCGGTTCCTCGACGTGATGTCGGAGCGACTCCCGGAGCTGCGCCGCACCCGCGATCACACCCTGCTCGTTGGGGACCTGAACATCGGTCACACCCAACTCGACATCCGGAACTGGAAGGGCAATGTGAAGAAGGCGGGCTTCCTGCCGGCGGAACGGGCCTACTTCGACAGGTTCTTCGACGCTGAGTTCGGTTTCGTTGATGTGCATCGCCGTCTCGCGGGCGACGTCGACGGTCCCTACACCTGGTGGTCCTGGCGCGGCCAGGCATTCGACAACGACACCGGCTGGCGGATCGACTACCAGTTGGCTACTGAGGGCCTCGCTGCAGCAGCAGCCGACGCCGTCGTCGACCGCGCGCCGTCCTGGGACACGCGCTTCTCAGACCACGCCCCGCTGGTAGTGGATTACCGGCTCTAACGTTCAGGACATTTCACCAATGACTACTCCCACCTCCGGCGCACGGCAGCGGGTCCTTTCCGGCATGCAGCCCTCGGGTGATTCCCTTCACCTTGGCAACTACCTGGGCGCCCTGGTGCACTGGGTGCGCATGCAGGATGAGTATGAGGCGATTTACTTCATTCCTGACCTTCACGCAATCACGGTTCCCCAGGAACCTGGAGAACTCGCTGAGCGCACCCGCCGCACCGCCGCACAGTACATTGCCGGGGGAGTGGACGTGGATAAGTGCACCCTGTTCGTGCAGTCCCATGTGCCCGAGCACGCTCAGCTCGGATGGGTTTTGAACTGCATCACCGGATTCGGTGAAGCGTCCCGCATGACCCAGTTCAAGGACAAATCACTGAAGCATGGCGCCGACAGCGCAAGCGTTGGGTTATTTACCTACCCCATCCTTCAGGCCGCCGATATTCTGCTCTATCAGCCGGAAGGCGTGCCGGTGGGGGAGGACCAGCGCCAGCACGTAGAGCTGAGCCGGGACCTGGCGCAGCGTTTCAATTCCCGTTTCGGTGAAGCATTCGTGGTCCCAAAGCCCTTCATTCAGAAGGAGTCAGCGAAGATCTACGACCTGCAGAACCCGACGGCGAAAATGTCGAAGTCCGCAGGCTCGCCTGCCGGCCTGATCAACCTGATGGACAATCCGAAAGTGACAGCCAAACGAATCAAATCAGCCGTGACTGACACTGAGACCGAGATCCGGTTCGACAAGGAAGCCAAACCCGGCATTTCCAATCTCCTCACCATCTACTCAATGCTCACCGGCAAGAGCATCGATGAAATAGTGGGCGACTTTCACGGCAAAATGTATGGGCATCTGAAGACCGAGTTGGCCGACGTAGTCGTTGCGCACCTCGATCCGATCCGGACCAGGGCCGAGGAGCTGCTCGGCGACCCCGCCGAGCTGGACCTCCTTCTGGCCAGGGGCGCAGAGAAGGCGCGCAGCATCGCATCGGCTACGCTAACTGAGGTGTACTCGAAAGTCGGTTTCCTTCCTCCGCTTGGCGGTGCGCGCTAGCCCTATGGAGCAGCCCACCAGCGCGACCAGCGCCACCAGCTCCAGCCACCCGACACCGGCCGGCTGTGGGGAAGCGCCGCGGAGCAACGAGGCAGTGGAAAGCTGCGTGGGCGTCGTCATCGCCGTCCCTGAGCCGCTGGCAGCAGAGCTCGAGCAGTGGCGCGCGTCGTTCGGCGATCCGATGGGCGCGCTGATTCCCGCGCACATCACCCTCGTGACCACCACCCCGGCAACCGATTGGGATGCAACTATCGCCCATGTCCGTCAGGTGGCGCGGAGCCAGAAGCCCTTCACCGTAACACTCAGGAGCACCGGGACGTTCAGGCCGGTGTCGCCAGTGGTGTTCCTGAAGCTTGAGGCTGGTTTCGACGACTGCGTCGAACTGCACACTAAACTGCAGCGGGGCCCGTTGGAGCGTTCACTGGAGTTTCCATTCCACCCCCACGTCACGGTGGCTCACGATGTCAGTTCGGCGGGCATGGACTGGGCCGAGGGCCAACTGCGCGGATTCGAGGCATCCTTCATGGTCCGTACTATGGGATTGTATGAGCACGATTCGTGCGGTGTCTGGAGACTGAGGGAAGAGTTGAGCTTTGGCCAGGATCACTACCAGGGCAATCACCCCGGCCGAAGATGAACACTATAATGCGCCACGGCCAGCCGAGTTAGCCCACCTTAAGCTCAAGGTGATTGACGCCCGCCGGGATCTGGGGAAACTTCGTCGTCGAGGGACCACTGGGCTCCCCCTGATCGACGCGACCATCACCTACCTTCTGGCCCGGACCTTTGTGCTCAGGCCCGTTCGAGTGTTTCACCTTTACATGGTTCGGCGCGGCCCGCTGATGGCTGCGGGCATCGCCTACCGCCTGTTCTTCTCCATGGCGTCGCTCCTCCTCGCCGGGTTCACGATTATGGGCCTGGTGGTCGCTGGAAACATCCCCCTGCAGGACCTAATCGTTGGAGCGGTGAACTCCGCAGCTCCAGGCATCCTTAAAATGGAGCAGGACGGACCGGGGCTGGCTACACCCGAACAACTGTTCAACGCCGGCGACGGGCTGACGCTCACCCTGATCGTGTCCACGATCATCACCGTAATTACAGCGCTGGGCTGGATTGCAGGCGTACGACAGGCGATGAGGGGAATCTTCGCCCTTCCCCCGGTGGCCGGAAACCCGATTTTGTTGCGGATCAAGGATTTGGGGACGCTCCTCGTGTTGGGGGTGGCGATGATTCTCACTACTGTGGTCGGGCTGGTAGCCAACACCTTGCTCGATGTGGTCTTTGACTCGCTGGGATTCGGTGACACCGGAAGGCCCTTCACACAGCTTGCCGGAGTTGTGGTCATGCTGGCACTGGACTTTGCGGTGGCAGTGATTCTGTTCCGTCAGGCCTCGGGCATCGAGCAGTCCAGGAGGCTGCTCATCCAGTCCTCGCTGATCACAGCCATCGGGAGCACAGTGTTGCGGACGTTCAGCACCCTGCTCCTCGCCAGCGTCGGCCAGGGCAACCCGTTGCTCGCGCCGTTCACCGTCGTCGTCGGATTGTTCGTTTGGTTCTTCTTGCTCAGCCAGGTCTACCTACTCGCCGCCGCGTGGGGGGCGATTGGCGCCGCTGACGCAGAAGCCGGGATCGCGGTTCGACATGGGAGATCCCTGAAGCAGCGCAGCCGGGTCGCGAACCGGCGGAAAGACTAGACGGCCACCTCGTCAGACAGCAAAGTCGGCCCGGATTCGCTGCACAGCGAACCCGGGCCAACTCCTTCATCCTCCGCCGCTGACCGGCGCTGAATAATCTGAACTAGATCTTACGGCTCAGAATAGCCTGTTTAACCTCAGAGATGGCCTTGGTGACCTGAATGCCGCGGGGGCAGGCTTCGGTGCAGTTGAAGGTGGTACGGCAGCGCCACACACCTTCCTTGTCGTTGAGGATTTCGAGGCGCATGTCGCCGGCGTCGTCGCGGGAATCGAAGATGAAGCGGTGAGCGTTGACGATCGCTGCCGGACCGAAGTACTGGCCATCGGTCCAGAACACTGGGCAGGATGAGGTGCAGGCTGCGCAGAGGATGCACTTGGTGGTGTCATCGAAGCGTTCCCGCTCCTCCGAGGACTGCAGGCGCTCCTTGGTCGGTTCGTGGCCGCGGTTGACCAGGAACGGCATGACCTCGCGGAAGGACTGGAAGAACGGCTCCATGTCCACAATGAGGTCCTTCTCCACCGGCAGGCCCTTAATCGGTTCCACCAGGATGGGCTTCGACGTGTCGAGGTCCTTCAACAGGGTCTTGCAGGCCAACCGGTTGCGGCCATTGATCCGCATGGCATCGGAGCCGCAGACGCCGTGGGCGCAGGAGCGCCTGAACGTCACTGTGCCGTCGTGTTCCCACTTGACCTTGTGCAGGGCGTCCAGCACACGGTCAGTGCCGTACATGGTCAGTTTCCACTCGTCCCAGTAAGCATCATCGGACACTTCTGGGTTGTACCGGCGGACCTTTAGCGTGATGTCGAACGTTGGGATCTCTCCGCCGCCGCCAATCCCCGGGGCAAGCTCGATCTTGGAGGCTGGTTCTCTTTCGACTGTTTCAGTGCTCATTAGTACTTACGCTCCATTGGCTGGTAACGGGTAAACACAACCGGCTTGGTCTTTAGACGCACCCCGGATGTCTCGGTGGCCGTTGGGTCCTTGTACGCCATCGAATGGGTCATATAGTTCTCGTCATCCCGCTCGGGGAAGTCCTCGCGGAAGTGGCCTCCACGGGATTCCTTCCGGTGCAGGGCAGCCGCGGTCATCACCTTAGCCATGTCGAGCAGGAAGCCGAGTTCAACAGCTTCCAGAAGGTCGAGGTTGAAACGCTTTCCCTTGTCCTGGACGGTGACGTGCTTGTACCGCTCCTCCAGGCCATCGATCACACTGAGTGCTTCCAGCAGGGTTTCCTCGGTGCGGAACACCTGGACATTCGCGTCCATAATGTCCTGCAGTTCCTTGCGGATCTGCGCCACCCGCTCTCCACCTTCGGAGCTGCGCATCGTGTCGAGCAGCGCCTCCGTTTCGGTCAGCGGGTTGTCGGGGATGTCGACGAAATCGGCCGTCAGAGCGTACTCCGCAGCATAAATCCCGGCTCGCTTGCCGAACACGTTGATGTCGAGCAGTGAGTTGGTGCCCAGCCGGTTCGACCCGTGCACCGAGACGCAGGCTACTTCGCCCGCGGCGTACAGGCCCGGAACCACTGTGTCGTTGTCCTGCAGGACCTCGGCCTTGATATTGGTGGGGATACCACCCATTGCATAGTGAGCGGTGGGGAAGACCGGCACCGGCTCGGTGTACGGCTCAACACCCAGGTAGGTGCGGGCAAACTCGGTGATATCGGGGAGTTTGGCGTCAATGTGGGCTGGTTCCAGGTGGGTGAGGTCCAGCAGGACATAATCCTTGTTGGGACCGCAGCCGCGTCCCTCGCGTACCTCGTTGGCCATTGAACGGGCAACTATGTCGCGGGGCGCCAGGTCCTTGATTGTCGGGGCGTACCGTTCCATGAACCGCTCGCCCTCTGAGTTACGCAGAATGGCGCCTTCGCCGCGGGCGGCCTCGGAGAGCAGGATACCCAGACCAGCCAGACCTGTCGGGTGGAACTGGAAGAACTCCATGTCTTCAAGGGGGATGCCTCGACGGAACGCGATGCCCATGCCGTCACCGGTCAGGGTGTGGGCGTTGGAAGTGGTCTTGTAGACCTTGCCGACTCCGCCGGAGGCGAAGATGATCGACTTGGCCTGGAACACGTGCAGCTCGCCGGTAGCCAGATCATAGGTGACGACGCCGGCAACCCGCGTCTGCAGCTTGGTGACGCCGTCGACAGTGATCTCTTCCTCAACGGTGAGGAGGTCCAGCACGTAGTACTCGTTGTAAAACTCGACGTTGTGCTTGACGCAGTTTTGGTAGAGAGTCTGCAGGATCATGTGCCCGGTACGGTCGGCCGCATAGCAGGAGCGGCGGACCGGTGCTTTGCCGTGGTCACGGGTGTGGCCGCCGAAGCGGCGCTGGTCGATCCGGCCCTCGGGCGTCCGGTTGAAGGGAAGGCCCATCTTCTCGAGGTCGAGCACCGCGTCAATGGCCTCCTTGGCCATCACTTCAGCTGCGTCCTGGTCTACCAGGTAGTCACCGCCCTTGACCGTGTCGAAGGTGTGCCATTCCCAGTTGTCTTCTTCGACGTTGGCGAGGGCCGCGCACATGCCACCCTGAGCCGCCCCGGTGTGGGAGCGGGTGGGGTACAGCTTGGTCAGTACTGCCGTCTTTGCGCGTTGACCTGATTCGATGGCGGCGCGCATGCCAGCTCCGCCGGCACCCACGATAACGACGTCGTACTTGTGGACCTGCATACGTGTTGCTCTTTCTGTTGTAACCGGACGGCCGCGCCGGCGGCCGGAAGCGTCGCGAGCCCTACAGTGCCGGGCAGTATGGAGCTACGTGCGCCACACCGTCGATCACTGGGCATGGATCGAAGGTGAAGATCACCAGCGTGCCAAGCACAATGATGACTACTGTGGAGGCGTAGAGCACGCTCTTGAGCCAGAACCGGGTCGAGTCCTTCTCCGCATAGTCGTTGATGATGGTGCGGACGCCATTGGTACCGTGCAGCATTGCCAGCCACAGCATGACGAGATCCCAGATCTGCCAGACCGGGTCCGCCCATTTGCCTGCCACAAAGCCGAAGTCGACGCCCTTGATGCCTTCGCCGTCAATGAGGGATGTCCAGAGGTGAACGAAGATCAGCACCACCAGGATGATGCCGGACACCCGCATAAACAGCCAGGCCAACATTTCGAAGTTACCTTTGCTGGATCCTCTGCGCGTGTACTCCGGCGCAACTCGCCCCGAGCGGGGACTTTCAATTACTGGGTTAGCCATGGCTTATCCTCCGAAGACAACCGAGAGATGGCGGATGGAGAACGCGACCATGGTGACAAACCACAGTCCGATAACGCTCCACAGCAGCTGACGCTGGTACTTGGGGCCTTTTTTCCAGAAGTCGATCAGGATGACGCGCAGCCCGTTGAACGCGTGAAATACGATGGCCCCCACCAACCCGAGCTCGCCCAGGCCCATGATGGGGTTTTTGTAGGCAGCGATCACTGCGTCATAAGCCTCGGGGGACACGCGCACCAACGAGGTGTCAAGCACATGGACCAGGAGGAAGAAGAAAATCACTACTCCGGTAATACGATGAGCTACCCAGGACCACATGCCTTCACGGCCGCGATAAAGGGTGCCTGCTGGTGTCTTCGGCACTGAATTAACCTCCCCTGCAACGCCCGGCGTTTGCGTGTCTTCCACGCAGGTAAGACGCCGATGCGAAAGCACTCTTCGCTTGATTATAATGTAGGCTGCGTCACCCGTGGGTTCAATTTAGGCTTCCCTACGCTGTGACGTTGTTAACAGGGAGCAGTGTGACGCGGCGCTCGCGCCTGCCGGGCTGCTTGAGTGTGGCGCCGACGGCGGGGGCACCAGCTGAATTTCGCGCAGTGCACTACCGTGGAAACGATGACTACTCAAAGGGCTGGTGCCCAGAATTCAGATGAGGCCCTGAAGCGCTTCTACGGTGTGATACCCGCCGGTGGGGTAGGGACGCGCCTGTGGCCGCTCTCCCGGGCTGCCGCCCCGAAGTTTCTGCATGACCTGACCAGGTCCGGCAGCACTCTTATTCGCGCTACCTACGATCGCCTGGGCCCCCTGAGCGGCGACCGTATTATGGTGGTCACCGGGAAGGTGCACCGGCGGGCAGTCCTCCAGCAAATCCCCGAAATCCAGGACTCCAACCTGGTGCTGGAGTCCGAGCCCAAAGACTCGGCCGCAGCAATCGGTCTGGCAGCAGCCATCCTGTACCAGCGGGATCCCTCGATCATCATGGGGTCTTTTGCCGCTGACCAGGTCATCACGCCAGTCGAGGTATTCCAGGACGCTGTCCGCGAGGCGATCCACACCGCGGCGCAGGGGTACATCGTTACCATCGGGATCCAGCCCACCCTGCCCGCTACCGGTTTCGGTTACATCCGTGCCGGGGACCCCCTGGACATCTCGGGGGCGCCCAGCGCTCACTCGGTCATCGAATTCGTCGAAAAGCCGTCGGAGGAGGTGGCCCGTGGCTACCTCGAAACCGGCAACTACAGCTGGAACGCCGGTATGTTCGTTGCCCCGGTGGCCTTGATGCTCCGACACCTTGAGGCAAACGAACCAGAGCTTTACGCGGGGCTGACCGAAATCGCCAAGGCGTGGGATACCCCTGATCGCGTCGAGGTTGCCCAGCGGGTCTGGCCGACCCTTCCCAAGATCGCCATTGACTACGCGGTGGCTGAGCCTGCGGCCGCGGCGGGGGACGTAGCGATGATCCCCGGGAACTTCAGCTGGGACGACGTCGGGGACTTTGCTGCCATCGGTCGCCTGAACCCGGCCATCGAGAACAGCAAGCTGACAGTCATGGGGGAGGGGGCCCGCGTATTTTCCGACAATGCCTCAGGGATCGTCGTCTCCGACACCAAACGGGTGATCGCGTTGATCGGGATTGACGACGTGGTCATCGTCGACACGCCCGACGCCCTTCTGGTCACCACCAAGGAGCACGCACAGGAAGTCAAGAAGGCAGTTGAGCACCTGCGGGCCAGTGGAGAGATCGACGTCCTCTAGACCTCCGGCCGGGTTCGCCGGCCTCGCGCTTAACGTGACCACACGGTTCCATAGTGAGGACCGGCTGTGGCTAGGCTGGAGGGGTGCAGACCAATCGCAGTGCGCCAACAGTTCCGTCAGCCGTTCCTCCGATCGGCGTGTGGCTTGCCCCGCTGCTTGAGGAACTGACCCGGTTCAGGAGGGATCTGCATACCCACCCCGAGCTCTCGCACAAGGAATACCGCACCACGGATCGGCTCGTTGAGCGCCTTCAAGTCGCTGGACTGGCGCCGCAGCGGCTTGAATACACGGGACTCTACGTCGATATTGGGGAAGGGCCCATCCGGTTGGGGCTGCGCGCCGACATCGATGCGCTCCCGGTCCTCGAGGAGACCGGCCTGCCGTTCGCCTCTGCCTCGACTGGGATTGCCCACGCCTGTGGGCACGACATCCACGCGACGGTGATGCTCGGTGTGGCACTGATCCTGGCCAAAATGCAAGAGGACGAGCCGCTTGGCGGACGCATCCGGGTGATTTTCCAGCCCGCCGAAGAAATGATGCCGGGCGGCGCCCTGGAAGTCATAGAGCAGGGTGTCCTCGCCGACGTCCCCCGCATCGTCGCCCTGCACTGCGATCCGCACATCGATGTGGGCCTCATCGGCACCCGCATTGGCGCCATCACCTCCGCCTCGGACACGGTCCGAGTGGAGCTCACAGGGCGTGGCGGGCACACCTCCCGTCCGCACCTGACCGAGGACCTGGTGTTCGCGCTGGCCAATATCGCCGTGAATGTGCCAGCGGTGCTGTCCCGCCGCATCGACGTCAGGAGTGCCGTGTCGGTGGTCTGGGGGCAGATCCACGCTGGCAGCGCACCCAACGCGATCCCTGGCCACGGCTTCATGTCGGGCACCATGCGGTGCCTCGATGGGGAGGCGTGGGAATCCGCCGGTGACCTGCTGGACAGCACCGTCCGTCAGATTGCCGCACCATTCGGCGTTGACGTTCACCTCGAACACACCCGCGGGGTCCCGCCGGTGATCAACACGGAAGCAGAAACCGGGCTACTCGAAGCGGCGGCTCGCGCCGAGCTGGGCCCGGACGCCGTCGTCCTGACCCCCCAGTCGATGGGCGGGGAGGATTTCGCCTGGATGACACAGGAGGTGCCGGGCGCCATGATGCGGCTGGGTACGCGAACCCACGGCGGGGAAACCTATGACCTGCACAGGGGCGACTACAACCCTGACGAGCACGCGATCGGCTGTGGTATCAGGGTTATGGCTAACGCCGCCCTCCGGGCCATTCGCGGAGTCAGGTACTAGCCACCGAGGCGATCACCCGCCGGGCCACCCGACACCTTGGGTCGAGTCAATTGGAATAGAGCCAGCACCCCGCCGGTTACCCCAGTGTGAGCACATCAGTAGATACCCGTCCGCCCCTGTCAGTCCTCGACCTCGCCACAGTCGGTGTTGGAAAGTCCTCGGGCGATGCCCTGGCGGACAGCACAACCCTCGCGCAGGCGGCTGATCGGCTAGGATTCAGGCGGTTCTGGGTCGCAGAACACCACAACATGCCCGCTGTTGCGTCCACCTCACCGCCCGTCTTGATGGCGCATCTTGCCTCGCAGACGGAGCGCATCCGGCTCGGATCAGGCGGAGTGATGCTCCCCAACCACGCACCGTTCGTCGTCGCCGAACAGTTCGCTCTGCTCGAGGCGCTCTATCCGAACCGGATTGATCTGGGCATCGGCCGGGCTCCCGGCACCGATCAGGCGACAGCCATGGCCCTCCGTCGGCAAGCTGGGGGACTCGGCGTTGAAGAGTTCCCCCAGCATGTCCTGCAGGTGATGAGCCTGCTGGGCGATCACCGTTCGCCCGACACGGCCCTGAACCTTGTCGCGACGCCGTCGGCCACCAGTTTTCCTGAGGTGTGGCTGCTCGGTTCCAGCGGATACTCAGCGCAGCTGGCCGGGATGCTCGGCGTCCGATACACCTACGCACACCACTTCGGCAACGAGGACCCAGCAGCGATCATGAACCTGTACCGGTCCAACTTCCAGCCTTCGCCGGTATTGGACGAGCCGCACGCTATGCTCGCCACCTCGGCCCTCACCGCCGCTACCGAGGATGAGGCCAACTACCTGGCCGGGCCGGCGCGGATCATGGCGCTCGCTCTGCGCTCGGGTCAGTTGGGCCCAATCGTCTCTCCGGAGGAGGCAGCATCCCGCCATCTCACCGACCAGGAACTCATGGTGCTGGATCACCTGCCTGCCATCAAGGCGGTGGGTACTGCAGCGCAAGTAGTCGAGCGACTTGATGCGCTGGTCCAGCAGACCGGGGTGAGCGAATTGATGATCACCGGAACCACTTACGACGTCGCCTCCCGGGTCTCGTCGCTTGAGGCAATAAGCGCGGCGTGGGCAGACGAGGTTTCCAACGGAATACCGGTTGGTAACAAATCCCGAACAATGTGATCTTCGTCGCCTGAATTGGTAGCTGGTCGGGTGCGACGCCGCTAGAGTGTCTTCATATCGTGCCGGTCCCCGGCGCGGCCCAGCGCCTACGACAAATCAGTGAAAACAGAGCCTCGCGCACGCTAGCGTGCGTCGGTGGCGGTCACTCACTGGGATCTTCAGCCGTGGGGCTCATTTCTTTCTGGAGGAATTTTGAATAACTCACAGCGCTCCACGCGCCTCAACAACAAGACGGCCCTGTCAGCCGCGATGCTCGGTGCCTCCGCTCTGCTGCTCGCCGGTTGTGGCGCCGCGCCAGAGGAGCCAGCAGGCTCATCGGATGCAAGCGGGGAAGCAGCTGAAGCGACGGTCGATTACACCGGCTGTATCGTCTCGGACCAGGGCGGGTTTGACGACCAGTCGTTCAACCAGTCCAGCTACGAGGGAATCACCGCGGCCCAGGAGAACCTCGGCATCGAGGTTCGCGAAGCCGAATCCCAGGCCGAGACCGACTTCGGTCCTAACGTCAACTCGATGGTCACCAGCAGTTGCGACATGATCGTCACGGTGGGCTTCCTGCTTTCAGCAACCACTGCCGAAGCCGCCGAAGCCAACCCGGACACCAACTTCGCAATTGTCGATGACAACCAGATTGAACTGCCGAACGTCAAGCCCATCATCTATGACACGGCTCAGGCGGCATTCCTGGCCGGCTACGCTGCAGCGGGCACCACCGAAACCGGCACCGTTGCCACCTACGGCGGGATCCAGATTCCCACCGTGACCATCTTCATGGACGGTTTCGCTGATGGCGTTGCCTACTACAACGAGCAGAAAGACGCCGACGTCGAGCTGCTCGGCTGGGACAAGGAAGCCCAGACCGGTACCTTCACCGGCGACTTCGAATCCCTCGCCAACGGCAAAACCAACACCGAGAACTTCATCAACGAGGGCGCCGACATCATCATGCCGGTTGCCGGCCCAGTAGGCGTAGGCACTATCGAAGCAGTCGAGGAAGCCAACGCCGACGGCGCCAACGCGAAGGTCATCTGGGTTGACTCCGACGGGTTCCTTACCGTCAACGCTGGCAACGAGTTCATCCTGACCTCGGTCATGAAGCTGATGGGTGAAGCAGTCGAAGAGGTCATCAGCACCGATGTCGACGGCAACTTCGACAGCGAGCCCTACGTTGGCACCCTGGAAAACGGTGGAGTAGCCCTCGCGCCATTCCACGACCAAGAGGAGTCAGTTTCCGACGAGCTGAAGGCTGAACTGGAAGAAATCCAGGCCGGCATCATCTCCGGCGACATTACTGTGGAATCTGACGCCAGCCCACAGCAGTAACAGCTTTGACATAACGCGTCGCCGCTCCGTGTGAGGGTAAATCCGCACCCGGAGCTGGCGGCGCGTTATGCGTTTAGGCTGGTGTCCAGCAAAAAAATCTTATCGATCACTCACCGGCCGTCGCCGCAGTGGTGGTCCTGATCCAGAACAGGTGGTTGGAGTCCGTTGCTGCTCGAACTGCAGGGAATAACAAAGAAGTTTGGCACCCTGGTGGCCAACGATTCCATCGACCTCGTCGTCAAGCCCGGCGAAGTGCACTGCCTGCTCGGCGAGAACGGCGCGGGCAAGTCCACGCTGATGAACGTCCTGTACGGACTGTACGAACCCACCGAGGGCAGCATCCTGCTCGACGGTAAAGCGGTAACCTTCAAGGGCCCGGGCGACGCCATGGCTGCCGGGATTGGCATGGTGCACCAGCACTTCATGCTGATCCCCGTCTTCACCGTCGCCGAAAATGTAGCGTTGGGAGACGAGTTCACCCGTGCGGGTGGCCTCCTCGACCTCGAGAAGACCCGCGCCAAGATCCGTGACATTTCCGATCGGTACGGGTTCGACGTCGACCCCGACGCCCTGATCGAGGATCTCCCCGTGGGAGTGCAGCAGCGGGTGGAGATTATCAAAGCCCTGGTGCGCAACGCTAGCGTGCTGATCCTTGACGAACCCACGGCCGTCCTGACCCCCCAGGAAACCGACGAGCTCATCGAGATCATTGGCCAACTCAAGGCGGCCGGCACCGCGATCGTGTTCATTTCGCACAAGCTGCGGGAGGTCCGCGCGGTCTCCGATGTAATCACGGTGATCCGCCGCGGCGCGGTGGTGGGCAGCGTCGACCCTTCCACCAGCACCACCGACCTGGCGAACATGATGGTCGGCCGGCAGGTGAGCCTGAGCCTGAACAAGGCGCCCGCCCAGCCGGGCGAGCGCACCTTCCAGGTCCGGAACCTGACAGTGCTATCCGCCACCGGGCAGCGGCTTCTCGACGACGTCAGCTTCGACATCGCCCAGGGAGAAATCCTCGCCGTCGCAGGCGTCCAGGGCAATGGCCAGACAGAACTGACTGAAGCCATCCTGGGGTTGCAGCCGCACGTCAGCGGCTCGGCCACCCTGAAAGGGACCGAGCTGATCGGGATGAGGGCCAGGCAGGTGATTCGGCAGGGTGTCGGCTTTGTCCCCGAGGACCGGACCGTGGACGGACTGGTTGGCACCTTCTCGGTCGCCGAGAATCTGGTCCTCAACTGGTACAACGAAGCCCCCTTCGCCAAAGGCCTGGCCATGAAACCCGCTGTGGTCATGGCCAACGCCAAAGCAAAGATCGACGAGTACGACGTGCGCACGCAGTCGGCGGAATCGGCTGTCGGAACCCTCTCGGGCGGCAATCAGCAAAAAGTGGTGCTGGCACGCGAGCTCTCCAGGCCATTGAACCTGTTCATCGCCTCGCAGCCCACCCGCGGCGTGGACGTCGGCTCCATCGAGTTCCTGCACAAACGGATCGTCCAGGAGCGCGACAGCGGCACCCCGGTCATGATCGTCTCGACCGAGCTGGACGAGATCAGTGAACTGGCCGACCGGATCGCCGTCCTGCACCGCGGCAAACTGATGGGCGTGGTTCCAGGGAACACCCCGCGAGACGTCCTTGGATTGATGATGGCCGGAATGACTGCGGACGAGGCCCTGGGCCAGTCAGTGGAGGAGAAATAATGAGTTCACAGCTGCAGCAGGACGAAGCCTCCCGCAGCGTCCTGCACCGGATCATGGGCGGAAGCTCACTGGTGGCTTTGCTGGCGGTAGTGCTATCGATAGTTCTCGGTGGGCTGTTGATCGCGGTGACCGACGAACGGGTGGCCGAGGCGTCGTCGTACTTCTTCAGCCGCCCCGGCGACCTGCTGTCGGCAGCCTGGGAAGCGGCCAGCGGTGCCTACATCGCGCTGTTTCAGGGCGCCATCTTCAATCCGGGCGCTGACACGCTGGCGCAGGCGTTCCGCCCCCTCACCGAGACGCTCACCGTAGCGACCCCGCTGATCCTGGCGGGCCTCGGCGTTGCAATCGCGTTCCGCACCGGCCTGTTCAACATCGGCGCGCAGGGACAGATCATCCTCGGCGCAACGTTCGCGGCGTGGGTAGGGTTCACGCTCGACCTGCCACCTGGCATCCACCTGCTCATCGCGGTGCTGGCCGGATTTTTCGGCGGCGCCCTCTGGGGCTTCATCCCGGGTATCCTCAAGGCCCGCACCGGTGCCCACGAGGTGATCGTGACAATCATGCTCAACTATGTTGCCGTGTACCTGGTTGCCTATCTCCTGTTCACGCCGGCCTTCCAGAACCCCGGATCGTCGAACCCCATTAGCCCTCGGCTGGACGATTCGGCCCTGTTCCCGCTGCTGCTGGGCTCCGGCTACCGCCTGCACCTGGGGTTCCTGGTGGCTATCGCAGCGACCTATGGCGTGTGGTGGTTGCTGAACCGATCAACTGCCGGTTTCGAACTCCGTGCGGTGGGAGCCAACCCGCATGCAGCCCGCACAGCAGGCATCAGCGTCACCAAGGGATACGTTGTCGTCATGATGATCGCTGGCGGTCTCGCTGGACTCGCCGGCGTGGCACAGGTTGCCGGCACCGAGAAGGTCCTCACGGGAGGCATTGCTGCCAGCTTCGGTTTCGACGCCATCACCGTCGCGCTGCTGGGACGCTCGCATCCCTGGGGGGTGTTCTTCGCCGGCCTCTTGTTCGGTGCTTTCCGTGCCGGTGGGGTGCAGATGCAGACCCAGACCGGAACCCCCATTGACATTGTGCTGGTGGTGCAGTCACTCATCGTGCTCTTCATCGCTGCTCCGCCGCTGGTGAAGGCCATCTTCCGGATTGACCGGAAGAAAAAGAAGAAGCCCACCAAGCCCGATCAGTCCTCCGAGGACACCACCACCACTACGGCAGTTGGAGGAGTGGCGTGAGCGTCGCAACAGACACTCGGCCCAAGAGGCCATCGACCAATGCAACAGTGAAGAACTGGAAGGCACCCATCGGGTTCGGCATCGGTGCGGTGGTCGCCCTGCTCGTCTTCGCGCTGGGCGGTCCAGCCCAGACAGCAGTGTTCCGCGTTTCCAACGACTCCGACCGGTTCCGGCTGGCAGATGTCGCCTTGCCAGCCGTGGCGGTGGGCTGGTTTACCGCGGTGGTGCTCACTCTGATCGCCGTGTATGCCTTTGAGCAAGTCAGGAACGGCCGACCGATCAACAGGTGGATCCCGATCATCTACGGCCTGCTGTTCATGATCGGCTTTCTTACCTGGGTGGTGGGCAGCGCCAACATTCCCAGCATCTCCCTGACCGGTTTGATCGCCGGATCAGTGACCCTTGCTATTCCACTGATCTTCGGCTCCCTCTCCGGCGTGCTGTGTGAACGGGTCGGGGTCGTGAATATTGCCATCGAGGGCCAACTGCTGTCCGGTGCCTTTGCCGCAGCGGTAGCCGCCTCGATTTCCGGCAATGCCTATGTGGGCCTTATTGCAGCGGCCTTCGCCGGCACACTGGTCTCGGTGGTGCTTGCAGTATTCAGCATCAAGTACTACGTCAACCAGATCATCGTCGGGGTGGTGCTCAACGTGCTGGTCTCCGGTCTGACCGGGTTCCTCGCTTCGACACTCCTGAGCCGTGATCCGGCCACTTTCAACTCTCCGCCGAGCCTGCCGGTCATCAGCGTCCCGTTCTTCTCGGACCTGCCGATTATTGGAGGAATCCTGTTCAGGCAGAGCATTGTCGGCTACCTGATGTATGTGGCAGTGATTGTCATCTACATCGGGCTCTTCCGCACCAAGTGGGGCCTGCGGGTCAGGGCCGTCGGCGAACACCCGCAGGCAGCTGACACGATGGGAATCAAGGTCAACTCGACCCGGTTCTGGAACGTTCTGCTCGGCGGGGCGGTTGCCGGTTTCGGCGGTGCCTTTTTCACACTCGTCTCGGTCAGCTCCTTCTCCCGGGATATGACCGCTGGCGCTGGGTATATTGCCCTGGCCGCACTAATCTTTGGACGCTGGAACCCGATTGGAGCGTTCTTCGCTGCACTGCTGTTTGGGTTCTTCACCAACCTGCAGTACGTGCTCTCCATCGTCGGTACGTCAGTACCGAGCCAGTTCATGGCCATGCTCCCGTACATTGTGACAATCCTGGCCGTCGCTGGTCTGGTGGGCCGCTCGCGCCCACCAGCTGCCAGCGGCACCCCGTACATCAAGGAGTAGCCGTGACGTCGACATCCGCTGAGACAGACCAGATCCCCTGGGAGCAGCTCACCGCAGCTGCCACCGAGGCGATGTGCCGCGCCTATGTGCCGTATTCGAAGTTCCCGGTCGGCGCCGCAGCGTTGACCGATGACGGGCGGGTTGTCTCCGGCTGCAACGTGGAGAACGCTTCCTATGGCCTGACACTGTGCGCCGAGTGCTCACTGGTCAGCCAGCTGCAGATGACCGGCGGCGGGAAGCTGGTCGCCTTTAGCTGTGTGGACGGGGACGGTAATACCCTGATGCCGTGCGGGCGCTGCCGTCAGCTGCTCTATGAGTTCCGTGCTCCCGGCATGCGGCTGTTGACCGTGAGCGGAATCAAAACGATCGACGAAGTGCTGCCCGACGCATTTGGGCCCGAGCACCTTTCCTGAAACCTGCAAGGCGGCCATGCGGGTCGCTGACCACTTAGCTACCGAAGTAAAGGACACTAGTACCCATGTCTGAGCAGTTCGACGCCGTCGACATCATCCGGATCAAGAGGGACAGGGGAACCCTCAGCCCGGAGCAGATCGACTGGACCATCGACGCGTACACCCGCGGCGCCATCGCCGACGAGCAGATGGCAGCCCTGAACATGGCTATCCTGCTCAACGGCATGGACCGCGCCGAAATCAGCCGATGGACGACGGCGATGATCGCCTCGGGCGAGCGGATGGACTTCTCGGCGCTCGGCAAGGCCACCAGCGACAAGCACTCGACCGGGGGAGTGGGCGACAAGATCACCCTCCCGCTGGCACCTCTTGTGGCAGTGTTCGGAGTGGCTGTTCCGCAGCTCTCCGGGCGGGGGCTGGGCCACACCGGCGGCACGCTGGACAAGCTGGAGTCAATCCCTGGCTGGCGCGCCGGTCTGAGCAATGACGAGATGATGCGTCAGCTGGCCGACGTCGGAGCAGTGATCTGTGCTGCGGGTGCCGGCCTCGCCCCCGCCGACAAGAAGCTATACGCGCTGCGCGATGTGACGGGCACGGTCGAAGCGATCCCCCTGATCGCCTCCTCCATCATGAGCAAGAAGATCGCCGAGGGCACCGGGTCGCTGGTGCTTGACGTCAAGGTGGGCAGCGGAGCGTTCATGAAGAACCTCGACCAGGCACAGGAGCTGGCACGCACCATGGTGGCCCTGGGTCAGGACGCCGGAGTCAACACAGTTGCCCTGCTCACCAACATGGCGACCCCCTTGGGTCTCACAGCAGGTAACGCCATCGAGGTGCAGGAATCGGTTGAGGTGCTCGCCGGCGGCGGCCCGCAGGACGTCGTCGAACTGACAGTCAGGCTGGCCGAGGAAATGCTCGCCTGCGCTGGCGTGAAGGATGCAGACCCGGCCGCAGCGCTGAAGGACGGGCGGGCCATGGACGTGTGGGAGTCGATGATCGAAGCGCAGGGCGGCGATCCCCGCGCCAAACTTCCCGTGGCCAAGGAATCCGAGACCATTTATGCCCCCGCTGATGGGGTGTTGGTGGAACTCGATGCCCTATCGGTCGGGGTCGCCGCGTGGCGCCTCGGGGCCGGACGCGCGCGCAAGGAAGACGCAGTGCAGGCCGGAGCAGGAATCAGGATGCATGCCAAGCCCGGCGCACTGGTGCGAGCCGGTGAACCATTGATGACCCTGCTCACCGACACTCCGGAGAAGTTCGACCGCGCACGCGAATCACTCCAGGGTGCAGCAGTGATCGCCCCTGAGGGATCCCGACCCGCATTCCAGCTCATCCTGGATCGGATCGCGGAGGCCTGATAGTTGGCCGCCGTCCCGACCGTGACCTTTCGGTCCAGCCCTGATGCACCCCTGATGTCCCCCTATGGGGGGACGCGAACGGCGCGAAGATCAGCCGTATGGTCGACGCGGGGCGCCCGCCCGGCCCCATAACGTTGAGCTATCACAGCGACTGACCAACCTGGCACTGACAAAACCGGTCCCGCCGCCCTGCGCAGACGGGGGTTGCGTCAGGGGATTCACCCATGGTGGCGACCCTTGATGGATGGCATCGTGATAACAGTCGAAGAGCCAGCGCACGGGAAGAAGGGGTGGGTCACACATGGACATGGTCGTTACGGTGATGAACGCGGCCAGCACCTTCATCCTGAGCACCGCCGAACAACCGTGGGTTTACCTTCTGGTATTCATCTGCTGCACGGTTGATGGCTTCTTTCCACCGTTTCCCAGCGAGTCAATAGTGGTTGGCCTAGCATCACTGGTCATCACGCAGGGCGTCCCCAACCCCTGGTTCCTCATCATTTCGGCGGGGCTTGGCGCTTTCATCGGCGATAACATTGCCTACGCGATGGGCAAGGCCATTGGCACCCGGCGCTTCCGGTGGATGCGCTCTGCCCGCATGCAACGGTCCTTCGCCTGGGCCGGATATGAGCTGGCAAAGCGGCCAGCGTCACTGATTCTCGTGGCCCGGTTCATACCGATTGGGCGCGTGGCGGTCAACCTCACCGCCGGTGCCACCGGGTACTCGCGCCGAAATTTCGTTGGGCTCACAGCTCTTTCAGCCGTGGTGTGGTCAACGTACTCAGTGGGAATCGGCGTCGTCGCTGGATCCTGGTTTGAACACAATCATCTGCTTGGAGTGCTCGTGGCCATCGGCATCGCCGTGATTCTGGGGATCATTGTCGACCGCATTATTGCGGCGGTCCGCGGCTCAACCCCCATGCGCCCGGAGCCGGCCAAAGTCCATTCAGCCAGCCAGTGATTGTGCAGAGCATCGATAGGACAGCCACCGCACCTCGCGTAAGGTAAGTGAAGTGACTGAGTCAATAACCTCCCCAGCGACCGACCTTTCCTTCGATCTGCGGAGCCTTCCCAAGGTGTCCCTGCACGACCACCTGGACGGAGGGTTACGTCCGTCAACGATCATCGAGCTCGCCGAAGCGGTTGGACACCAGTTGCCGTCCACCGACGCCGTGGCACTGGGCGAGTGGTTCAGGGAATCGGCCAACTCTGGTTCACTGGTGCGCTACCTCGAAACCTTCGATCACACCATCGCTGTCATGCAGACCCGTGAGGGTCTGATCCGGGTGGCCCGCGAGTTCGTCGAGGACCTGGCCGACGACGGCGTCGTTTACGGCGAGGTCCGCTGGGCCCCGGAACAGCACACAGCCAAGGGCCTCAGCCTTGACGAGGCAGTCGAGGCAGTCCAGCAGGGCCTCGATGAGGGTGTCGACGCCATAGTTGCCGGCGGCCGGGCCATCCAGGTGGGCCAGTTGATCACTGCGATGCGGCACGCGGACCGTGGTCAGGAGATCGCTGAACTTGCTGTCAGGCACCGCGACAAGGGCGCAGTGGGCTTTGACATTGCTGGTGCCGAAGACGGGTTCCTTCCATCGCGGTTCAAGGACGCGTTCACCTACCTGGCCGAACACCAGTTCCCCGCCACAGTCCATGCCGGCGAGGCCGCTGGCCTGGACAGTATCGTCGATGCTTTGGTCCACGGGCACGCCCTGCGGCTCGGCCATGGAGTCCGGATCGCCGAAGACATCGAAATTGAATACGACGCCGACAGTGATGAGCCAGAACTCGGCGTCGTCACCCTCGGTCAGGTAGCTTCGTGGGTCCGCGACCGAGGTATTGTGCTAGAAATCTGCCCGTCCTCGAACCTCCAGACCGGAGCGATTGCGGCGTTTGGCGGTGACATTGCCAGCCACCCCATCGATCTGCTGTTCCAGCTGGGATTCAAGGTCACGGTCAACACCGACAACCGGCTCATGAGCGGTGTCACCCTGACCGACGAGTTTGAGCTCCTCGCCGAGACGTTCGATTACGACCTGGATGATCTGCTGGAATTGACTCTCAATGCCGTCGGTGCAGCCTTCCTCCCGCTCGAAGACCGGGAGGCTCTGGCCGACTACATCACCGAAGGCTTTTTTCGCGCTGATGCCTGAGCCAGAACCGGGCCCCGCCTCACCAGCAGACCAGCACCCGCTGGACCGGCTGGTTGAGGTGGTGGCCCAGCTGCGGGAACACTGCCCGTGGATGGCTGAGCTCACCCATGCCTCGCTCGTCGAATACCTGGTGGAGGAGTGCTACGAGCTGGTCGATGCACTCGACGACAGCACCTGCGATTCCGCCGGTGGTGCAGCCGAAGTGCGCGGAGAGCTGGGTGACGTCCTGCTGCAAGTGGTGCTGCACGCCCAGCTGCAGCAGGAGCGCGGACACTTCAACCTCACCGACGTCGTCGACGGGCTGACCCGGAAAATGATCCGACGCAACCCGCACGTCTTCACTCCTGACGGCGCACTGCACACCTCCAACACCGCAACAGTCGAGGAGATCGTGGCAACCTGGCAGCAGGTGAAGCGTGCCGAGGAATCCCGGCGGGCCGACCCGTTCCACGGAATTCCCAGGCAGCTGCCGGCCCTGGCGCTTGCAGCGAAGACCCTCCGCCGGACCGGCTCGTCACTGCCCCAGCCTGGAGTTCTGCCCGCCCCTGGGGAACACCTCCCAGCACCGCAGACCGAAGCCGAGCTGGGGGACCTGCTGCTATCAGTTGTGCAACGGTCCACCATCGCTGGACTCGACCCGGAACTCGCGTTGCGGTCCGCAGTGCTACGACTCCAGGAGCGGTCACTGGCTGGCCTGCCCGAGGACATGATCGGCACTACCACCGACGTTTCCACTAGGCTGGGACTGAGCCCGCCACGAAGCCCACAACCGGATTAGGGTAGCCCCCTACCTGACACACAGCGTTTATCTCCCCTAGAACCGAAGGAGCATTTCCATGGCCATTATCGATGCAATCCACGCACGTGAAATCCTTGATTCCCGCGGCAACCCCACAGTTGAGGTTGAGGTACTGCTCGACGACGACACGTTCGGCCGCGCAGCGGTTCCCTCAGGCGCCTCCACCGGTGCGTTCGAAGCCAACGAACGCCGCGACGGGGAGAAGACCCGCTACCTTGGCAAGGGCGTCCTGCAGGCAGTTGAGGCAGTGATCGAGCAGATCCAACCAGCGCTCCTCGGCTTCGACGCCGCCGATCAGCGGGCGATCGACCAGGCAATGATTGACCTCGACGGAACCGAGAATAAGTCGAGCCTCGGCGCCAACTCCATGCTCGGCGTCTCCCTGGCCATCGCGCGGGCAGCCGCCGAGTCTTCTGCTCTGCCGCTCTACCGGTACCTCGGTGGCCCCAACGCGCACGTGCTGCCCGTACCCCTGATGAATATCCTCAACGGTGGCTCCCACGCCGACTCCGACGTCGACATCCAGGAGTTCATGATCGTTCCCCTGGGCGCCGAGTCCTTCTCCGAAGGCCTGCGCTGGGGCGTTGAGGTCTACCACGAGCTGAAGTCGGTACTCAAGGAAAAGGGTCTGGCCACGGGGCTCGGCGACGAGGGCGGATTCGCGCCGAACCTGCCATCCAACCGGGACGCACTTGACCTGATCACCACTGCCATCGAGCGCGCAGGTTACACGCCAGGCAAGGACATCGCGCTGGCGCTGGACGTGGCCGCCTCGGAATTCTACACCGATGGCGCCTACCACTTCGAGGGGAAGTCCCTGTCCTCAGCTGACATGAACACCTACTACGGCGAACTGGTCCGCGACTACCCACTGGTGTCCATCGAGGATCCCCTGGATGAAGAGGACTGGGACGGCTGGAAAGCACTGACTGAGCAGCTCGGCTCCAAGGTCCAGCTCGTTGGTGACGATCTCTTCGTCACCAACCCGGTGCGTCTTGCCCGCGGCATCGAAGCCAACACGGCCAACTCGCTGCTGGTGAAGGTCAACCAGATCGGCACGCTCACCGAGACCCTCGACGCGATCTCCCTGGCGCAGCGGTCTGGCTACACCACGATCACCTCACACCGTTCGGGCGAAACCGAAGACACCACCATCGCCGACATCTGCGTCGCCACCAACGCTGGGCAGATCAAAACCGGAGCCCCGGCACGATCCGAGCGGGTGGCAAAATACAACCAGCTCCTGCGGATCGAAGAAGAGCTCGACGACGCCGCCCGCTATGCAGGCCGGGGCGCCTTCCCGCGTTTCACAGCGTAGTTAGCGGCGGCGGCGGCTACCCTCGTTAGAGGGACGGACCACAGGCCACCTGTCCCGGTACAGAGGATTTTGAGGAGTTTTGATGTCTACCCGCCGCCCCAAGGTGCCGCGCAGCGCAGGTCCTCAGGCGCCGTCGACACCTGCCCCCGTTGACCGTCACGGTGCCGCCCCTGCCAAGCAGCCGGTGAGGCGAACGCCGAAAGCGGCCGCCTCGGGTGCAGGGAAACCTGCTGCGCGTGCTGCGGGGAATGCCGGGAAGCCGGCCAGCCCCGCAGCGCCCCCAGCCAAGGTGGTGCTAACCCCCTCGGAGGAGCGGGCGAAAGAGCGGCTGCAGCTCGCCGGGGCCATCCGGCGGGCTC
>NZ_KI914712.1:44905-68395 GCF_000520515.1 Arthrobacter sp. H20 | reverse complement strand
GGTGATCGTCCCGGCAGAGGATGCCAAGCCGATCCCGGCCAAGTCCTTCTCCGGCAGGCTGTTGGCGTTGGCGGTGGTGCTGGTGACTATCACAGTGCTGCTGGCACCGTCGGTGCGCACCTACCTACTGCAGCAGGGGGAGCTCAATACCCTGCGCGATGAGATAGCCGCCCTTGAGGAAACCCAGCTTGAGTCCGAACGGCAGCTCGCACGGTGGGAGGACCCCGCCTACATCAAGGCCCAGGCACGCGAACGGATTTTCCTCGTGATGCCTGGCGAGACCCGGTACGTGGTTGTCGGAGACACCGAACCCGGTGACGAGGCAGTGGGGTCTTCTGGGGACGCCCCCCAGGACCTTCCCTGGGTGGATGCGCTCTGGGATTCAATCGAGCGGTCAGCGACCGATTCCTAGCGCCTGCGTCACTTCCGAGTCTCAGCGACTCCTGAACAGCCCCGAACCACGAAAGGTAAGACAGTCATGGACTCAGCGTCCAGCACCGAGCTGACAGATGCCGACCTGGATACGCTCAGCCGTCAGCTGGGCCGTCCTGTGCGGGACGTCGTCGAAGTTGGTGCGCGGTGTGTCTGTGGCAACCCACTCGTCGCGACGACCGCTCCGCGGCTATCCAATGGCATCCCCTTTCCCACCACCTATTACCTCACCCACCCGGTTATCACCGCGGCAGTATCCCGGCTTGAAGCAGCAGGGCTGATGGCCGAGATGACTGAGCGCTTGGAGAGCGACCCGGTGCTTGCCGAGAACTATCGGGCAGCCCACCAGCATTACCTTCACATGAGGAAGGCCATCGGGGAGAGGTCAGGGACCGGGCCCGTTCCCGAGATCGATGGGGTCTCGGCCGGCGGGATGCCCACCCGGGTCAAGTGCCTTCACGTACTGGTCGGCCACTCCCTGGCAGCCGGTCCGGGAGTGAACCCGCTGGGTGATGAAGCAGTTGAAGGCCTGGCCCAGTGGTGGACCCGGGAGACTTGCTCCTGCGCAGGGGCCTGGGACATGGCCGGATCAGCACCTGACCGCGAACTCAGCCGGCATACCCGTACCCAGGGCCTTACCCCCGATGAACTTGAAGCCAAACGCGCCACCCGCCGGTCGGCCGCCGAAACAGCGCGAGACAATGCAGCCCGAGACAGTGCAGCCCGAGACAGTGCAGTTATTCCCGCAGCTGATACCCATCCCCCGGAGACACCATAATGCGCACAGCTGCCATCGACTGCGGCACCAACTCCATCCGACTCCTCATCGCCGATGTTGACGACGACGGCCGACTCACCGACGTCATTCGCCTGATGCGCGTGGTCAGGCTCGGCGAGGGTGTCGATACCACCGGTCGGCTGTCGGAGGCAGCGCTCGCACGAACTTTTGCGGCTGCACGTGATTACGCTGAGTTAATCAGTCACCACGGCGCCGACCGGATCCGGTTTGTCGTTACTTCAGCTACCCGCGACGCAGCAAACCGTGACGTGTTTGCTGCAGGCATCAAGGAACTGCTGGGAGTGGACCCCGAAGTGGTGAATGGAAACGAGGAAGCTACGCTGTCTTTCGACGGGGCGCTCAGCGTGCTGCCGCCCGAGGCGTCGACTACCGAAGACTCGCTCGTGCTCGTGGTTGACCTGGGCGGCGGAAGCACCGAGTTTGTGGTCGGCAACGAGCGTGGAGTAGCTGCCTCCCGGAGCATGGATATGGGCTGCGTACGCTTCACCGAACGGTACCTTGCCTCGGACCCACCCACGGTCCGGGAGATCGGGGTAATGGAGGCTGAGGTGCGACGGCTGATCGACGAGGCCGCCCGCGATGTCCCGTTCGACAAGGTCACGCGGCTGATCGGCGTCGCAGGCAGTATCACCACCATCACCGCTCATGCGCTGGATCTGCCGGGGTACTCGCCGGACGACATTCACGGTTCCGAGGTGGATCAGGAGCGCGTCTCCAGGGCCGCTACCGATCTCCTGGGGATGAACCGGGAGCAGCGTGCCGCACTGCCCTACATGCACCCGGGGCGGGTTGACGTGATCGGGGCGGGTGCGCTGATCTGGCGCACCATCACTGACTACCTCGCTGAGGCCACCGGTGGCAGGGTGAGGACCTCGCTCACCAGTGAACACGACATTCTTGACGGAATTGCCCTCAGCCAGAACAGGCCGGTAAACCAGTGACCCGCTCTGCAGGTTCATTGAGCCACCGGTTGCGGGTCACCGCCTGCCTGCTGGGGGTTGCCGTGGCAACCGCCCTGCTGCCAGCGGTGCCGGCCCAGGCCGATGACCTGCGGGAGCGGGAGTACTGGCTGGAAGATTACGGAATCACCGAAGCCTGGGAAACCACCCAGGGGGAGGGTGTCCGCGTCGCAGTGATCGATAGCGGTGTTGATGGTTCACACCCTGACCTTGAGGGAGTCGTCGTCGGCGGTACTGACGTGTCCGGGTCCGGTCAACCCGACGGTCAGCTCGGCATCGGCGAGGTAGCCGAGCACGGCACGTTGGTAGCCAGCCTCCTGGCTGGACGGGGCCACCTTCCTGACCCGCCGCCCAACCCGTCGCCGTCCGACGACGAGAATTCTGACGAGGAGTCGCCGTCAGCCGAACCCGTCGAAACGACTGGCCCTGACTCCTTCGGCCGCGGCCCTGAAGGGATTGTGGGAGTTGCCCCCCAGTCGGAACTGCTCGCCGTGTCTGTCTGGATTGAGGGTGAAACCAAGGGCCCCAACCCGGCAGGGATCAGTATCGACACCCAGATCCCCAATGCCGTCCGCTGGGCGGTGGACAACGGCGCCCAAGTGATCAACATGTCGCTTGGGAGCACCTCACCCACCTGGCCTGAAAGTTGGGATGAAGCCTTCCTCTACGCCGAGCAGAACGACGTCGTCATCGTTGCGGCAGCAGGGAATCGCGCGGGCGGTTCCCTCCAGGTCGGGGCGCCGGCAACCATGCCGGGCGTCCTCGCCGTTGCGGGGCTCGATAGGGAGGGCGAAGCGAGCCGCGAATCATCGTCCGAGGGAATCAGCATTGGGGTAGCAGCGCCCGCCGAGAATCTGGTGGGCGCGCTGCCTGGCGGAGTCTACGCCGACTGGTCGGGCAGCTCTGGAGCGGCCCCGCTCGTCGCCGGGACCGCAGCCCTGATCCGATCCAAGTATCCGGACCTCTCAGCAGCACAGGTGATCAACCGGATTCTCATGACAGCACGTGACGCCGGCGCCGAGGGCGTGGAACGGGACACCCTCTATGGGTATGGAATTCTCGACGTCGCAGCTGCGGTCGATTCCGATCTGGCAGTCCCTGACGAAAACCTTCTGGGCAGCATGGCTGAATTCATTGAGATTTACCGCAGGGGAGCCCCAGCTCCGCCACCGGAGCCCGCGTCGCCCACCAGCGAGCCCCCAGTCGTCGACATTCCCGAACCGGAGGTTCCGGTAGCTGACGAAGGTTCAGCAACAACAGGGGGGCTGCCCGCAGCAATCGTGGTGGGTTTCGCGGCGCTGATAGTGGTGATCCTCGCCGGGGGAACTGTCGCAGTTATTCGCGCCCGGCGGTCAGCGCTCTCCCGTCCGGTCGATGAGAGCACCGACACGGATTCTCTGGCCAAGACACCTGACCCTCCGGCCTGAGCGGCCTTTCGGAACCCAGTTTCCCAGCCGCACGTAAACTTAGTGAAGATTTTCACAAAGTCCGGTATCATCGAGGAATGGCACTGAATCAACAGTTCTCCGATCGTCCGCGCATTCTTGTAGTCGGTGGCGGCTACGTGGGTCTCTACGTGGCGCACAAGCTGCAGAAGAAGATCAAGTCCCACGGTGGCATTGTCACCCTGGTGGACCCGCTGCCCTACATGACCTACCAGCCGTTCCTCCCCGAGGTGGCCGGTGGCAATATTGAACCCCGCCACGCTGTGGTTTCGCACCGCACCCACCTCAAGCAGACCGAGTTGATCACCGGCAAGGTCACCGGCATTGACCACTCCCGCCGCACTGCAATGGTCACTCCCGCCGGCGGTGGCGAACCGTTTGAACTGACCTACCGCGACGTAGTGATGGCGGCTGGCTCCATCACCCGGACCTTCCCGATCGACGGACTGTTGGATCAGGGGATTGGTCTGAAGACCATCGAGGAAGCTGTCGCCCTGCGCAACAAGGTCCTCGAGCGCATCGAAACCGGCTCGCTGATGCCAGCCGGTCCCGAGCGGGATCGCGCACTGACCTTCGTAGTGGTCGGGGGCGGGTTCGCCGGAATCGAGACCATCACCGAAATCGAGGATATGGCCCGCGCAGCGGTCAAGAAGAACGACCGACTCGGGCAACCGGACCTGAGGTTCGTCATGGTCGAGGCAATGGGCCGGATTATGCCCGAGGTCACCGAATCCCAGGCGGTGTGGGTGGTTGCTCACCTGAGGTCCCGTGGCATTCAGGTGAAACTGGACACCTCGCTGGCCAGTGCGGTGGATGGTCGGTTGAAACTGATCAATATGCCGGATAAGACTCCCGCAGACGAGTTTGAAACCGACACACTGATCTGGACCGCCGGTGTGCAGGCCAACCCAATGGTCAGGTCCTCGGACTTCCCGATCGACGATCGTGGCCGGATTCGGGCGAATGCCGAGCTGCGGATCACTGGCGATGACGGCCCCATCGAGGGCGCCTGGACTGCGGGCGATGTCGCGGCGGTGCCGGATCTTACTGGCGGGGGCGTCGGAGGGTTCTGCGTACCCAACGCCCAGCACGCTGTGCGTCAGGCAAAACTGCTCGCCAAGAACATCTACGCGCAGAACAACGGCGTCGGACGGGTCAAGGAGTACAAGCACAAGAACCTTGGTGCTGTGGCTGGCTTTGGCCAGTACAAGGGCGTCGCCAACATCATGGGCTTCGGCATGCGCGGACTCCCGGCGTGGCTGGCTCACCGCGGGTACCACGGGATGGCGATGCCAATGTTCGAGCGTAAGTTCAGGGTGGTATTCAACTGGATCCTGAGTTTCGCGTTTGGACGCGACACCACCGCATTGATGGACCTGGAGACGCCCAGGCGTCAGTTCCGCGAGGCGGCGACTCCTCCGCCCACGAAGGCCCAGGCCCAGGCGCCGGCTAGCGCAGGCGCATTGAAGGCCGACTCCTATAGCGAGCCTGCCAAGAGCTGATCAAGCCTCTCGAATCGCCACCAACGGCGGTACCTGCTCCACCGAGCAGGTACCGCCGTTGTATTCTAAAGGGGGACTCTCCCCTAACGCCCCAGTAGCCCAATGGCAGAGGCAGCAGACTTAAAATCTGTTCAGTGTCAGTTCGAGTCTGACCTGGGGCACCCTGGGCCTTCCAGTCCGAAGGCAGTTTTAGCGGGCGATTTACCTCTCTGTGGCGAGCGTTACAAGGATGTGACCGTAATTGCTTAGTTTCGACGCTTTTTTGCATTAGCTTTTCTACATACCAGGAACACCTGGTGATCGCATCAAAGGCGCACAAAGCCTTTCGGTCGAGGAGAAAACTTACATGACTGCAACACGCAATTCTGCGCGGTTCGGCATTGGGGACAATGCACCGCGCGTGGCGAAGGTCGCTGCCCTGGGCCTGGGCATCGCGCTATTTGCATCAGCCTGCGGCGGCTCTACTGCTCCTGAGGGAGAAGTAGATGGCGGCGAAAGCTCAGCCCCACCGGCTGCTACCGGGCTTGCCTGCCCGGAAAGCCAGGGCGGGGAAGCCCCCGAGGCCAACCCGAAGGGGGACCCATCAGCTGTCCCCGAGGCCACCACAACCTCTGACACGCCGCTGGTGCTGGGAACGCTGCTCCCCACCACGGGTGCTCTCGCGTTCCTCGGCCCACCTGAAATCGCCGGCACAAACCTGGCAGTTCAGGAGATGAACGAGGCAGGCGGTGTGCTCGGCCAGGACGTCGAAATCGTCCACCGCGACTCGGGCGATACCACCACCGACATCGCCACCCAGTCAGTCACTGATCTCCTGTCCCAGGACGTCAGCGCCATCATCGGTGCCGCATCTTCGGGTGTGTCCCGGACCGTGATCAACCAGATCACCGGTGCTGGAGTCATCCAGATCTCGCCAGCCAACACGGCTCCCGACTTCACCGACTGGGATGACAACGGCCTGTACTGGCGTACCGCACCCTCCGACGTGCTGCAGGGCCGGGTGCTCGGCAACTACATTATGGAGTGTGGCGCTCAGACAGTTGGCATGATTACCCTGAACGATGCCTACGGCACCGGGCTGCAGGGCTTCATCAGCGAGGCTGTTGAAAGCGCCGGGGGCCAGGTGATCGCCAACGAGATGTTCAACGAGGGCGACTCGCAGTTCAGCAGCCAAGTTGATGCAGTTGTCGCTGCAGAGCCGGACGCCATCGTGGTCATCAGTTTCGACCAGGTGACCAGCATTATTCCCCTGCTGACCGCTCAGGGCATTGACCCGACCACCCTCTTCACTGTGGACGGCAACACTGCCGACTTCAGCGATGACCTAGATCCGGGCACGTTGGAGGGAGCGCGGGGGACCGTCCCTGGTCCATTTACCGGCGACGCCTTCCAGGAGGCTCTGCTGGAGATCGATCCAGCTCTCACCAGCTGGAGCTATGCAGCTGAAAGCTACGACGCAGCAAATGTTGTCGCGTTGGCAGCTGAAGCTGCAGGATCCACTGATAGCGAGGCCATCGCTGCCGAATTGCAGAGCGTTACTGGCGAAGGTGAGAAGTGCTATGACTTCGCAGCCTGCGTCACCCTGCTGCGCGACGGCGAAGACATTGACTACGACGGCATCTCCGGTCCGATCACGTTCGATGAGAACGGTGATCCTACTGAAGCTTTCATTGGAATCTACGAGTACGACGAGAACAACATCAATCAGCCAATCCGTTCCGAAACCGGACAGCTCTAAGCAGGCTAGTCAGTTCATCTGAATAAACCAGCACCACACTCGCACCACAAACGGTCGTTGTACCTCCCCAAGTCTTGGGAGGTACAGCGGCCGTTTTTCTGCGCCGAGAAGTGAGCTCCGGCGGGTCTGGAGGACTCTGAGTCGCCAGATCTCACACCTCGGCGGGGACGGTGGGCAACCTGGACACGACGGGTCAACCGGAGCCTCGGTGAGGGGTATTCCGCCTGCTGGATGCCCAGATTGCTAACCCAACCGTCGTCCGGGGACAGAACAGGCCACGACGTCCGTTAACGCAGAACGCCCGGTTGGATTATCCAGCCGGGCGTTCATAGTGCTGACAGCCTCCTACGCGGTGTCGGCGAGAGTGCCCAGGTAGAGCTGGATAACCTTCGGATCCTTCATCAGCTCGCGGCCGGTACCCGTGTAGGCGTCCTTGCCCTGATCGAGGACATACGCGCGGTCGCAGATCTGCAGGCACCGGCGCGCGTTCTGCTCAACCATGATCACCGATACCCCCGCCCGGTTGATCTCATGCACCCGCAGGAAGGTTTCGTCCTGTTTCACCGGGGACAGACCAGCGGAGGGCTCATCGAGCAGGAGCACCGCCGGGTCCATCATGAGCGCGCGGCCCATCGCCACCATCTGGCGTTCACCGCCGGAGAGCGAACCGGCCCGTTGGGCCCGTCGCTTCCCAAGCTCGGGAAAGAGGTCGGCGACAAAATCGAACCGCTTCTTGAAGTCCTTGGGACGCTGGTACATACCCATCTCGAGATTTTCCTCGATGGTCAGCGAGGCGAATACGTTGTTGTTCTGCGGAACGAATCCCACGCCCTGGCTGACCAGCTTGTTGGCTTTCAGCCCGGTAATGTCCCTGTCCCTGACTACTACCGTGCCGGAGTGCACCTTGACCAGACCGAACATGGCCTTCAGCAGGGTCGACTTGCCGGCGCCGTTGGGCCCGATGATGCCGATCAGCTCCCCGGAGCGCGCTTCGATGCTGCATCCGTTGAGGATGTTGACACCCGGCAGGTAGCCAGCCACCAGGTTGGTGACCTTGACTACCGATGTGCTCTTGTCCTCACTCATGGTCGTGTCTCCTTGCTGTCCGGGGCGGTGGCTGGGCCAGCCGCGTCGGGACCGGTTCTGTCTGAGTGTGTGGGCTCGTGATGGGGGCCCGCGGGATGGGCGAGGATTCCGGCGTCGGCGGTCCCGACGACAGATTCTTTGTCCTGAGCGAGCTCAACCTCAAGCAGCTCAACACCCTTCGAATCCCCGAGGTCGACGTCGTGATGGGCGCCGAGGTAGGCATCAATCACCGCTTTGTCCTTCATGACGTCCTCGGGTGGCCCTTCAGCGACGATTTTGCCCTCAGCCATCACCACCACCCAGTCGGCGATGTGACGGACCATGTGCATGTCGTGCTCGACGAACAGGACGGTCATACCTTCAGCCTTGAGGTTCTTGATGTGGTCCAGCAGGGACTGGGTCAACGCGGGATTCACCCCGGCCATCGGCTCGTCGAGCATGACCAGGACTGGCTTGACCATTAGTGCCCTCGCCATTTCGAGGAGCTTGCGTTGACCGCCGGATAAGGACGCAGCGTAGTCGTCCTTCTTCGCGTCAAGTTTGAATTTCTCGAGGAGGACGTTGGCCTGGTCGGTGATCTCTTTCTCACGTTTGCCCCACATGCCTTTGAAGAGGGCACGGGCGAGGCTCTCACCCGGCTGCGCAGTGGCACCGAGGCGCATGTTCTCCATGACACTGAGCTTGCCCATCACCTTCGTCAGCTGGAAGGTACGAACCATCCCCAGGCGTGCGACCTTGAAGGACGGCACGCCAGCGATGTTGCGGTCATCGAACCGCCACTGCCCGCTGTTGGGGGTGTCGAACCCGGTCAGCAGGTTGAACAGGGTGGTCTTTCCTGCGCCGTTCGGGCCGATCAGCGCGGTGATTTTGTTGCGCGGCACTTCGAGATAGTCGACGTCGACGGCGTTCATCCCGCCGAAGCTTCTGGTGACTTTCTCGGCGACCAGAATGGGATCCCGCTTCTTGCAGCCCGGCCCGGTCTCGCCGGCAGCGATGGTGCGGGAGTCGGACATATAGTCCACCGGTACCGCATCAGTGGCTACTGGCTCCTCGGCCGCGCTGTGCTTGGGGGGACGCTGGTCTCCGGTGGAATGTGGCTGCGTCTCTTGTGGCTCGGTCATGCGAACGCCAGCTCCTTCTTGTTGCCCAGGACGCCCTGGGGTCTAAACACCATTAGCAGCATCAGGGCGACGCCGACCAGGATGTATCGCAGCTGACCGGCCTGCACGTTGGACAGGAAGGTGATAGCTCCAATTTCGATTGCCCCGTACAGCAGTCCCTGTGTCAGTGACAGCACCACCCAGAAAATCATTGCACCAATCACCGGACCAAGAACTGTCGCCATACCGCCGAGAAGCAGGCAGGTATACAGGAAGAACGTCAGCTCGGTGGCATAGTTGGCTGGTTGCACCGCTCCGCGGGGGAGGGTGAAGATCATGCCGGCCAGGGAACCGAGCAGACCACCGATGACCAGGGCCTGCATCTTGTACGCGTAGACGTTCTTGCCCAGTGCGCGGACAGCGTTCTCGTCCTCCCTGATGCCTTTGAGCACACGGCCCCAGGGGCTACGCATCAGCAACCAGACGGTCAGGCAGGCGAGGATCACTATGGTCCATCCCACGATTCTGATCCACAGGTCCCGCTCGTTCATCGAGATCGGTCCCACGGTATAAGACCCAGGGGCCAGCGGGTTCAGCGCGAAGAAGCCGTTCTCGAAGTTGGCGAGACCGTTGGCTGACCCGGTGACGTCCGTCAGGCCGTTGGTGGTCACGATATACCTGACAATTTCGGCCGCGGCGATGGTGACGATCGCCAGATAGTCAGCGCGAAGGCGCAGGGTCGGGATGCCGAGAATCAGCGCGAACAGCACTGAGGCTATCAGCGCTACGAGGACGGCAACCGGCAGCGGAGCGTCGAAGGTCAGCGTCGAGATCGCGTACCCGTACGCACCCACAGCCATAAAGCCGGCCTGACCGAAGTTCAGCAGGCCTGAATAGCCAAAGTGCACTGCCAGACCCAAAGCAGCCAGAGCGTAGGCGGCGGTGGTCGGGCTGATCATTTCGCCGAAGGCGAGTGCAAGAATATTTCCGAAATCCATGGTGTGAGCCCCTAACCGACGCGCTCTCGACGGCCGAGGATACCCTGCGGCCGGAACAGAAGGACCAGAATCATGATCAGAAGTGCTCCCACGTACTTGAGGTCAGCTTCCAGCCAGATGGTTGAGATTTCGACGAACAATCCCACGATGATTGACCCGATCAGGGCACCGAAGACTGTGCCGAGCCCACCCAGGACAACGCCGGCGAAGATAAGCAGCAGAATCTGCTGACCCATGTTGAATGAAACGCCTGGGCGGTAATACGCCCAGAGGATTCCGCCGAGGGCGGCCAGGGCGCCCCCGACCATCCAGACGATCCGGATAACGCGGTCGACGTCGATCCCTGAGGCAGCGGCAAGTGCCGGGTTGTCCGAGACCGCGCGGGTGGCCTTGCCAATCCGGGTGCGCAACAGGAGGAACCCGACGAGCAGAATGACAACGAGGGAGACCACCAGCGAATTGAGGTTGTTCTGGGAGATGGAGACGGGGCCGAAGTCCAGGCGGGCGCTCTGCGCGCCGGGTAGCTGCTGGGTGGCTCCGCCGAAGTTGAACTGGATGATGTACCGCAGGGCGAGCGCCAGACCGATGCTGACGATCATCATGGGAACGAGGCCGGTGCCGCGGCGCCGCAGCGGCTTCCACAGCCCAGCATCCTGAACCCAGCCGAGGAGGGCGCCAGCAACCACAGCCAACGGTATGGCAACGAAGATGGGAAGCCCCAGGGCAGCGAACCCGAAGGCGACAACCGCTCCGAAGGTGACCATCTCGCCGTGAGCGAAGTTGGTCAGGCCGGTGGTGCCGAAGATCAATGACAGCCCGACTGCGCTCAGCGCCAGTAGCAGGCCAAAGCTGAGCCCGGCCAGGGCACGCTCAGCGAGCGTGTCCCAGAAACTCGTGGTGTTGGTGACAATCCCTTCGCCGAAGAGGAAGAGCGTCGTGACATTGGACGTACCAGCGAAGGTCACCGTCCTGGGGTTGGCCTGTCCCTCCGCCAGAGCTGCCCCCTCGGGGAGGGTATCCACGTCAAGGGTTACCTCGTACGCGCCCTGTTCAGGGACCCCAACCGACCAGGATCCGTTGGCGGCCGAGGTGGTTTCACCGTCGAACCCATTGCCCGATACCGAAATGGTGACGTCCGGGAGCGGACCGTCAGCGTTTCGGAGAACGCCACTGATTCGATCCGAAAATTCCTGGGTCACCACCTCTCCCGCAGGAAGTGATGACGATACCAACGCGCTGGGTGCGGTGGCGGGGGGCCCGGGGTGGTAACCCTGGGCTGCTGGGGCGCCGAGCATCAGGACGGCAATGAGTCCGGTCGCAAAAACCAGCAGCCTCCTGATCCACGCAGGCGTCGGTCGGGTTATCAAGTTATGAACCTCACTATGGGGTGCCCCACCGGCGATCCGATGGAGTAAGGACGGCTTGTGTCACGCCTCTCGCGACACATTTCTTGTGACACACGTCACCGAGTGTGAGTTCATGTTACCTGTGCCGTGTTTCACCGGAGACCCAAACGGCTACCGGCGGGTAGCAATTGGATAACGAATCCGCTGGGGCGGCAGGGAAGCGCGGGAACAAAATGCCCCAAAAAGCGTTGTGATTGATAAGGTTAAGATCACATTCATCCCCCATTGGAGGACTAGTACACATGGCACTTGGCGGTAATCCGGTATTCAACGGAAAGAACTTCCGTACCGCTGCTCGCGGCAATAGTCCGGCAGGACAGGGTGCAACAGCACTCGCAGGCCAGAGCGCAATGAGCACCACCCAGATGGAAGACCTGTACAACCAGCCCTCAGCTGGCCCCTCGCAGATGGGACGGATGACCTTCGACGACGTGATCGTCAAGACCGTCCTGTCCATTGGTGTTGTGCTGCTGGGCGCGGCAGTTCCGGCGTTCCTGCTCCCAGGCCTGGCCGTTCCGCTAATGATCTTCGGTATGATCGGCGGGCTGGTCCTGGGACTGGTCAACTCGTTCAAGCGCGAGCCTGTCCCTGCTTTGATCCTCGGCTATGCCTTCCTGGAGGGTCTGTTCCTCGGTGGGCTCACGATGATCCTTGAGGCCCAGTTCCCGAACATTGCCCTCCAAGCCCTGCTGGGGACGCTGACCGTATTCGCCGTCACGCTGGTGTTGTTCAGAAGCGGGAAGGTGCGCGCCACTCCGAAGGCGATGAAGATCTTCATGATCGCGATCATCGGCTACGCGGCATTCAGCCTGATCAACCTTGGCCTGATGCTGTTTGGAGTCAGCGAGGATCCGTGGGGGCTGCGCACCGGTATTGAAATCTTCGGCATCCCATTGGGCGTAATCATCGGAATCTTCGCAATCGGCCTTGCCGCATTCTCCCTCGTGATCGACTTCACCTCGATCAGCAACGGTGTACGTAACGGTGCGCCGCAGAAGTACTCGTGGACGGCAGCTTTTGGCCTGACTGTGACGCTGGTCTGGCTGTATATCGAGTTCATCCGCCTGATCGCCATCCTGCGTGGCAGCGAGTAACTCGACTGTATTTCGCAGCATAAACAACAGTGCCCGCGGCTATCGCTGCGGGCACTGTTGTTTAACCCGGCTCAGGCTCCGCGCCCCGCTCGCGGGACCGGCGCCGCTCGGCATAACCGCCCGTCAGCCACAGCGGCCGGGTCCCGGTGCGGGGCTGACCAAATAGACCGGTGGATCGGCGCGCGAGCGTTCTGCCACGGGAGCTAACCGGGCACAGTCCAATGCTGAGTGTTCAGTAACGTGTGGAAAGATTGCACCATGATTCGCCCCTCGCAGCGGAAGCCCCACGAGTCTATCCAGGGCGCTCATGACCCGGCACCGCGGCGTGAATCCGCGAGGGACGTGCCGTACGCCTTGAGCCTTGGGGCGGCATGGGCCTGGCGGGTCGGGCTGATCGTCGTGGTGGGGGGAGTGCTGGTCTGGCTCCTCGGCCATATCTCGCTCCTGGTCATTCCGCTGTTGCTGGCAGGGCTGCTGGCGAGCCTGCTTCTCCCAGTCATGGGGTTCCTGCGGAAGGCAAGGATTCCCAATGGTCTCGCCGTCGCCATCACTGTGGTGGTGTTCCTCTCCCTGGTGGGTGCCATGGCAACGCTGGCGGGGCGCCAGTTGGCTCTGGGGTTCGCTGACCTCTGGGGTTCGGCACTCGAGGGAATCCAACAGATCCTGGACTGGCTGCATGACGGGCCGCTGGCCCTCTCCGACATTCAGATCGACCAGTTCATCGACGGGGGTGCCAACGCGGTCCAGAACAACAGCGGATCGATTGTGACAGGGGTAATTTCAGTTGGAAGCAGCGCGGGCAGCTTTGCGGCGGGCGCGCTGCTGGCTGTCTTCGCGCTGATCTTCTTCCTGCTGGAAGGCGAGCGTATCTGGCGTTTCGCTGTCCACCTCATGCCGCGCGACGCGCAAACCGCCGTCGACGGTGCAGGCCGCAGGGGCTGGTCCTCAATGGCCAACTACGTGCGGGTGCAGATGCTCGTCGCCTTCGTCGACGCTGTCGGTATCGGTGCTGGTGCGGCGCTGATCGGCGTGCCGCTGGCGCTGCCGCTCAGTGTCCTGGTCTTCCTGGGATCGTTCATCCCGATCGTGGGAGCCCTGTTCACTGGTCTGGTAGCGGTCCTGCTGGCGCTGGTGGCAAATGGTTGGGTGAATGCGCTGATTATGCTCGCTATCGTTCTGGTGGTGCAGCAGCTCGAAGGGCATGTCCTGCAGCCGTTGATCATGGGGCCAGCGGTGTCGCTGCATCCCCTGGCGGTAGTGCTCGCCGTCGCCGGCGGCACGCTGATCGCGGGAATACCCGGCGCGCTTTTCTCGGTGCCGCTGCTTGCAGTGGTCAATACGGTGGTGCGGTACATCGCTGCCCGTGCCTGGGAGACTGACCCGGCGGTTGGCGGCGTGCCGCCCCCGCCGGATTCCCTCCCCGATACGCCGGAAGAACCGCCACACGCCAGGCAGGCACTGAATGACATCACACTACTTAACGAGGCAGGAAAGGCTGACCAGTGACTGATCTACTCGATCTCGCCGTAACGCTCGAAGACGTTCAGGCAGCCCAGAAACTGTTGGACGGAGTCATCGCGCGGACGCCCATTGAAGACTCGAGGGCGTTGGGCCGGCTGATTGGCGCCAACGTGTCGTTGAAGTGCGAGAACCTGCAGCGGGCGGGATCGTTCAAGATCCGTGGTGCCTACGTGCGGATGGCCCGTCTCTCCGAAGCCGAGCGCGCCCGCGGGGTAGTCGCCGCCTCGGCAGGAAACCATGCCCAGGGAGTTGCCGTCGCGGCCGCGCGGCTCGGGATCAAGGCACGGATCTACATGCCGATGGGGGTGGCGTTGCCCAAACTGGCCGCAACCCGCGGCCACGGCGCCGAGGTAGTGCTGCACGGGCACAACGTTGATGAGGCGCTGGCCGAGGCCAACCGGTTCGCTGAGGAGACCGGCACCGTCTTTGTGCACCCCTTTGACAATGTGGATGTGGTCGCCGGTCAGGGAACCATTGGTCTGGAGATCCTGGAACAGGTTCCCGATGTTGACACCATCCTGATGGGTGTCGGCGGCGGCGGGCTCCTCGCTGGCGTGGCAGTGGCAGTCAAGGCGCGGGCGCGGGAACTCGGCCGGGAGATCCGGATCATCGGCGTTCAGGCAGAGAATGCCGCGGCCTATCCGCCGTCGCTGGCAGCCGATGCGCTGGTGCCATTGACTAGGGTATCGACCATTGCCGATGGTATCGCCGTCGGTCGGCCCGGCCAGCTCCCGTTTTCGATCATCAAGGAACTGGTCGACGACGTCGTCACCGTTACCGAGGATTCGCTGGCGCGGGCACTGATTTTCCTGCTTGAACGCTCAAAGATGGTGGTGGAACCGGCTGGGGCGGTAGGCGTCGCAGCGCTCCTTGACGGCAAACTGACCGAGAATGGGGCGACGCCCGGCAATACAGCGGTAATTCTCTCGGGCGGCAACATCGACCCGATGCTCATGCTGAAGGTCATCCAGCGAGGCCTGGCGGCAGCGGGTAGGTACCTGGTGGTGCGGATGCTCCTGGATGATCGGCCAGGCTCGCTGGCCACCATCTCACGCATCATTGCCGAATCTGACGCCAATGTGACAGGGGTAGACCATACCCGGGTGGGCGGTTCAATCAGCATGGGGGACGTAGCGATCACGATCAATATGGAGACCAAAGGCGAAGGCCACTGCCATCTCATCCTGAACAACCTGCGGGCCGAGGGTTTCCAGCCCATGGTCATTGAGGGCTGAGCATGCTGGCGGCGCGGGCACGCAAAGGACTCCTGGTTGTCGGGGTGTTCACTGCCCTGCTTTGGGTCATCCATGTGGCCAACGTGCTCACCGGCACCCGGCTGATCGGCGCCCTGGGCATTGACCCGCTGGAGCTGGACGGGCTGGACGGAATCGTGTTCGCGCCATTGTTGCACGCAGGCGTAGGCCACCTCCTGAGCAATACGCTTCCGCTGCTGGTGCTCGGGTTCCTGACCTTCCTCGAGGGGACAGGGCGCTTCGCCGTCGCCGTCGCTGCCAGTTGGCTGGGATCGGGTATCGGGGTCTGGATCTTCGGCGGCGGACTCACCATCGGTGCCTCCGGTGTGGTGTTCGGCTTGTTCGCCTACCTGATTGTCAGGGGTTTTTACAACCGCAGCCTGCGGCAGATTCTGCTCGCCGTCGTCCTGTTCCTAATGTATGGCTCGATCCTGTGGGGAGTCCTCCCGACAGCCGGCTCCAACGTATCGTGGCAGGCGCACCTGTTCGGGGCGCTCGGGGGAGTACTTGCCGCCCTGATACTGAGACGGCGGTCCGTCCCTGGGAGGACGGACCGCCGTCGGCAGTCAAGCGGGCGCTAACAGCGCGGCACGGTGTTAGCCCACGTAGGGCTTGGCTGACAGCACCTCGACGTCGATCGCTTTACCGTTCGGAGCGGTGTAGGTCACCTTGTCTCCTGACTTCTTGCCCTGAATAGCTGCTCCCAGCGGGGACTTCTCGCTGTAGACATCAATATCGGTGTCACCGGCGACCTCGCGGCTGCCGAGCAGGAACATGGCGTCGTCGCCGGCAATGTTCGCGTGCACCAGCATGCCCGGCTCAACGATTCCGTTGTCCTCAGGGGCTTCGCCAACATGGGCGTTTTCCAGCAGCGCGGTCAACTGGCGGATGCGTGCCTCCGACTTGCCCTGCTCCTCCTTGGCGGCATGGTAGCCACCGTTCTCCTTCAAATCACCCTCGGACCGGGCCTGTTCGATGCGGGCAACCACCTCGGTCCTGCCGGGACCGGACAAATGCTCCAGTTCGGTCTTGAGGCGGTCATAGGACTCCTGGGTAAGCCATGCGACAGGTGCACTGTTGGTGGACACGGGCATCTCCTTAGCTATGTCCGAAACACGTCTAACTTACGGTCCCGGCATGGTGACAGCCTGCACAACGAGATGTAAGCAGGCTTAGCAACAAATAAAGGCTCCACCCCTAGGTGACCGCATACACCGTTAGTCACCGGTTGGGGGAGCCGAACGTATTGACCAAGTGTAGTCGCCCCGCCCTGGATATCCCAAGGTAGCGAGGGGTGGCGACGGCTTAAAGGTAGTGAAAGTGAAGTGATCGGGCCAGGTCGGGTTGCTTAGGAAGAGTTGGCTTCATCGATGACCCAGCAGGAGTCGACCCCGCCCGAGACACCTTCCGACTCGGTTCGTAGCTGCGCGCGGTGCGCAGTGGTCCGCCCGTTGTCGGTCCCATCCGCGGCGCCGTTGGGACCAATGTCAACTACCTTCCAGCCCACCACCGCATAGGTTTCACTGAGGACCTGGACAGCGCACTGCACCGTGGTGTCCGGTGCCTTGGTGATGTCAAAATCCACGGTCGCGGTGCCGGGATCCTGAATGCTGAACCCAACGTCCTTGCTCGTGACGTCGGGGATGGACGTCTGGAGGCTGAAGACGGCTGTGGTAACCACTGCGACAGCCAGGGAGCCCCAGATGATCCGTTTCCTGGTGCGCCCCGGTAACCCCGGCTTGGGGGTGCCGTAGCGATTGGCTACTCTTGGTACTGGCGGTTGATTGGTATCCATCGCACACCATTTTATCCCCGCCGGAATTTATTGCCTAAAGCGATAGCCGAAACCCCAGGAGCAGTAGTTGCCCAGCCCGGACCACACCTCATCACTCAGTGCTACGGCCCCCGGCCAGGGATTCCGATTGCTGGCAGTTCACGCCCACCCGGACGATGAGTCAAGCAAAGGCGCCGCAACCATGGCTCGGTACGCGGCCGACGGCGTCGAGGTGCTGGTCGCCACCTGCACCGGGGGAGAACGCGGGGACGTTCTCAACGAGAAGGTTGCCGGAGAGGCGCACGCTCTGCGGGACCTCGCCGGGCTGCGCCGGCTGGAGATGGCCAGTGCTGCCAAGGAGTTGGGGATCCGCCAGCGTTGGCTCGGGTTCACTGATTCGGGACTCCCAGAGGGTGACCCATTGCCACCGTTACCCTTCGGGTGCTTTGCGCTGCAGCCGCTTGAACGCGCGGCAGCGCCCCTGGTTAAACTGGTTCGTGAGTTCCGCCCCCACGTGATCCTCAGCTACGACGAGAACGGCGGGTACCCTCACCCGGACCACATCATGGCGCACAGGGTGGCTGTCGAGGCCTACCACGCAGCGGGCGACGCCGGACGTTACCCCGGCACCGGCGCCGCATGGGCTCCGTTCAAGTTGTACTACGACCGCGCTTTCAACCCTGAACGGTTCCGCGCCCTGCATGACGCTCTTGAGCAGGCCGGGCTTCAGTCGCCCTACGCAGCCCGGCTTGCCGCCTGGCTGGAAACCGATTCCGAAGGCCATCAGCCGCCAGCACCAACCCATGAAACCACCACCCAGATTGAGTGCGGCGACTATTTCGCTTACCGCGACCGGGCGCTGCTGTCCCACCGCACGCAGGTTGACCCTGAGGGGTTCTTCTTCGCCGTGTCCTCGGACCTGCAGCGGAAGGTCTGGCCGTGGGAAGACTATTCACTGATTCACTCGCGGGTGGAAGCCAAACTGCCCGAAGCTGACTTCTTTGCTGGCATAGAATAGATGGGGGCCCCGCCGCCCGACGTTCCTGTGAAAGTGGTGCATTGTGTCCTACCTGCTCAACCTGGTGTCTGCCGTGAGCCCCGCCCCCAATCAAGAGGACGGGCTAAGGCCCGGGCTGGATCCCAGCCAGGTGACGCCCGGGTTGCTGGGCTTCGTTGCTACCCTCCTGTTGGTGGTGGCAGTGATCTTCCTCGTCCGTGACATGTCCCGACGGATCCGACGGGTTCGCTACCAGGGGATGATCGACGATGCTGCCGCATCGGACAACACTAAGACTCCTCTCGACGACAGCGCCCCGCGTGAGAGGCTCAATGACTCGGATACGCGTCCGGGTTCATCACCGGGGAACCGCTGACCAGGTCCTCGAAGTTAAGAAATTCGATGCTGGCCACGTCGGGGTACCCGCCAGATTCGAAGGTCTGGACGGCGAACTCGTTCTCTCTCACCGTGTGGAAGACGCCGCTGAACGTGTAACTGGCGCCGTCGGGACCGGTGTGGCGGTACAGGTAGCTTCCGCCGGAGCGGAAGTCATAATGATCAACCTCGATGGCGTTCCGGCGCGGTCCGAGCCACTGGGCAATCAGGTCAGCTCGGGCGTGGGCCTGAAAGACAAGATCAACTGGGAAGTCGAACTCACGCTCAAACGCGGCTGGTCAAGACCCCTGAAGTGGATTGAGGACCGCAATCACTATCGCTATGAAGTGAACGGTGAAAGCCGCGATGGTGAACGCATGGAACAGCTCATGGAAACCGAACCAGTTGGCGCTGAAATTGGGGCGCTTGAGGGCATAAAATACCGCTCCAGCGATATACAGTGCGCCGCCAATGCAGATCAGGACCGTCGCCGCAGGGCTGGCCGCGAAGAAATCGGGCAGGTAGAACAATGCGCCCAGCCCCAGTGCCACGTAGACGGGGACGTAGAGCCAACGGGGTGCGTTTACCCAGAGCACCCGGAACAACACTCCAGCTATAGCCCCGGACCAAATGACCCACAGCAACACTGACGCCTTGTCGGGTTCCAATAGTGCCCGGGCCAGCGGAGTATAACTGCCAGCGATGACCAGCATGATGTTGGTATGGTCCAGACGCTTCAGCACCACCTTGGTCCGGTCAGTCCATGAGCCGGTGTGATAGACCGCGCTCACGCCGAACAGGAGCACTCCGGTAAGCGCGTAGATGGCCGAGGTGATCTTTCCTGCCGCCGTCGGGGCGATGGCAACCAGGACTATGCCGGCGGCTAGTGCCAGGGGTGTTGCCCCAGCGTGAAGCCAGCCGCGCAGCTTCGGTCTGAGGGCGCCCGGGGAGCTCAAGGTCATAGGCTGATTCTACCCGGCAGTGCACTATGTTACCGCCGGGTAGCGTTGGTATGACTGAGCTTGTGGAGAAGCACCCACTGTGGCGTCGGTTGAGCGTCGGGTCCTTGACGGTACCTTAGGAGTAGATCTACCAGGTGCCGCGGACGGCGCAGCGAAGGACTAAAGGAAGAAGGACAGGTGAACCACCCAGTGAAGTTCCCAGGATTCGCCTACAACTTCTACGAACGCAGGCTACAGCGGTCCCTGAGCCCCGATCGGATTCCCCGCCATATCGGAGTGATGGTCGACGGGAACCGGCGGTGGGCCAAGCTGGCCGGCGCACCCACCCGGGATGGACACCAGGCCGGTGCTGACAAGATTCACGAATTTCTGGGTTGGTGTGAGGAGCTCGGTGTCGAGGTAGTGACGCTCTACATGCTCTCCACCGACAATATGAGCCGTTCGCCCGAGGAAATCGAGCAGTTGCTCGACATTATTGCCAACACGCTCGACCGGTTGGGGGAGAGCAACCGGGTTCGAGTGCAGCCCGTCGGGGCACTCGAACTATTGCCTGCCAACCTGTCAGACAAGGTGTGCGCTCTCGCCACTCAGACCCGGGATATCGACGGACTGCACGTCAACGTGGCGGTCGGCTACGGCGGGCGCCGGGAGATTGTCGACGCAGTGAAGGAATTGCTGCTGGCGGCGGCGTCCGGGGGCGAGTCCCTCGAAGACGTGGCACACGGGCTCACAGACCAGCAAATCTCTTCCTTCCTGTATACCCGCGGTCAACCAGACCCGGATCTTGTCATTCGGACATCCGGAGAGCAACGGTTGTCGGGATTCCTCATGTGGCAGAGCGCGTACAGCGAGTTCTACTTTTGTGAGGCCCTGTGGCCCGATTTCCGCCGGGTCGATTTCCTGCGCGCGCTCCGTGATTACGGACGGCGGCAACGACGCTTTGGTGGGTAGAAGTTAACCTCGAATTGTTGTTCGACACGCCGCGCCAAAGCCTTATCTTGCCGACGCCGAGCGTAGTCTCGACTCCATCAGGAGGCACCAACGCCGACTGATCGGGAGGCTACCGATGCAGCGAAAAGTGCTCACCAGCACATCGCCAAATCCGGGGAGGCCGTGCCAGGCCTCGCGGCCTCACCGGATTACCCACCCCATCACAATTCGGGGATTGCACGCCCCGGAGTGGAGTTCACATGGCCATATCTGACACACCACGGCGTTCATTTCACTCAGGCCACCCCCTGTCCCCGGACGAAGCCACCAGGGCCCGCACCAGCACGGATGACGAACTGATCCTTGCCGAGGCGGGCCTTTCAGCTGTGGAGAGTCTTGGCAGTCGAAGCTACGTCATCGACACCTCCGTGTTGCTCTCAGACCCGCGGGCAATCACCCGGTTCGCTGAGCATGAGGTGATCCTACCGATCGTGGTGATCAGCGAGTTGGAGGCTAAACGCAACGACCCCGAACTGGGCTACTTTGCCCGCAAGGCGTTGCGGCTGCTCGACGACCTGCGGGTGCAACACCACGGGCTCAACCAGGCGATCCCTCTCGGGGAAGAGGGCGGAACGCTGCGGGTTGAATTGAACCACATCTCGCCCGAGGTGTTGCCCGCCGGGTTCAGGAGCGGGGATAATGATTCACGGATCCTTGCGGTGGCCAAGAATCTCTCTGACGAGGGCCGGAACGTCACAGTGGTATCAAAGGACCTCCCGATGCGCGTTAAAGCCTCGGCGATGGGTTTGAAAGCTGACGAGTACCGCAACGAACTGGTGAAGGACTCCGGGTGGACGGGGATCGCTGAACTGGATGTCGCTGAAGCCGACGTCACCACGCTCTACGACCACCAGCCCGTGTTCCTTCCCGAAGCAGCAGAACTGCCGGCCAACACCGGTCTGGTCCTGCATTCTTCGCGGGGGTCGGCACTTGGCAGGGTGGGCGCCGACAAACAGATCCGGCTGGTGCGGGGCGACCGGGACGTCTTTGGGCTCCACGGACGGTCAGCCGAGCAACGGTTGGCTATCGACCTGCTGATGGACCCGGAGGTCGGAATCGTGTCGATGGGTGGGCGCGCGGGCACCGGAAAGTCAGCGCTTGCACTGTGCGCCGGACTGGAAGCCGTGCTGGAACGAAGGGAGCATCGCAAGGTGGTTGTCTTCAGGCCGCTGTACGCGGTCGGCGGTCAGGAACTCGGTTTCCTGCCCGGCAGCGAGAGCGAGAAGATGAACCCGTGGGCCCAGGCTGTCTTCGATACCCTCGGCGCGTTGGTGTCACAGGAAGTGGTGGAGGAGGTCATGGATCGCGGCATGCTCGAAGTTCTGCCGCTCACCCACATCAGGGGGCGAAGCCTTCACGACTCGTTTGTCATAGTTGACGAAGCTCAGTCACTGGAGAAGAACGTGTTGTTGACGGTCATGAGCCGGATCGGCCAGAACTCACGGATAGTGCTGACCCACGACGTGGCTCAGCGGGACAACCTGCGGGTGGGGCGACACGATGGGATAGCGGCAGTTGTGGAGACGCTCAAAGGACACCCGTTGTTCGGGCACATCACCCTGACCCGGTCGGAACGGTCGCCAATTGCGGCGCTGGTCACCGAGCTACTGGAGGGTGCGGAGATCTAGTTCGTCCCTGTTCCAGAACGGGGGCGGGACGGTGGTGGCAGCCGGTCAGGACACATTCCAGGGGATGTGGGAGCTGACATCGGTGAGGTCCATTCCGGAGTCAACGAAGTGGTCATCGATCATGTATTCGTCGACCCCCAGGATGCGCAGCCAGTGCCCGCCCCCGGCGAACGACCCGTCGAGCGCCCGGGTTGACACGCAGATGCCGGTGCCGAGGTCCACCTTCACCTCGGTCCGCCCCCGACCGATCAGCGGGTAGCCGGGGGCAAACGGCTTGTAGGTGAGATTGGGAGTGGCGATCGCGCTCAGGACCGGCCGACCCTCAAAGTCTTCTTCGACAATGTTCTCCAACTCCACCCGGTTGGCAAAGGGAGATTCGAAGGCGACCGGCGAATCGCCAGCAAATTCGACCGGATCCAGCATCGCCGCCCAGCGCGGGTCGCCAAACGCAGGTTCACCGTAGGCGGCTTCCGGTCGTCTGAGGACAAAGCCGGCGTCGTTGTAGACCGGGGTGATCAGCCGCGGGGCGAGGAGCCAGGATTTTCTGGTGGCGCTCACGTACAGCGCGTCGCGTGAGCCTGCTGTGCCGGTGGTGCTGTGGAGGAGGACGCCGTCGTCGTCCTCCACTCGGAGCGCCGCTGGGCGGCGCAGCCATGCGTTGAGTGGACGGCTGTCTCCACCGGCACCCCGCCAGGCCACAACGAAGCGTAGGGTCTCCCATTTCCAGGGGGATGACCGGCAGAGCGACCTGAAGGTGGCTGCTGGGGTGTCACTGTGTGTTGCCGACATATCCACAGTGTAGCCGCCGCCATTCCCGCACTTACCAAGGGTCCAGTAGCGTGGATCCCATGACTGACGTGCTCCTCCGGTACTTCCAGGACAACCTGGTGGGCGCTGTTCTGGTGGCTCTGGCGCTGGCTGTCTTTGTGGTGGTTGGCGCATGGCTGAGCGTGATTGACCTCCGCAGCCACCTGCTACCGAATCGGATCATTTTTCCTGCGTACCCGGTTGCCGCAGTGCTGCTGGGCCTCGGGGCCCTCCTTGCGGGCGAAGGGGAAAGAATTCTCAGCATGGGTGGGGGAGCGGCAGTGCTCTGGCTGGCGTACTTCGTGCTGCGGGTGATTTACCCGGCGGGGATGGGCTTTGGTGATGTGAAGCTCGCCGCTCTGCTGGGCCTCTACCTGGGGTTTGCCGGGTGGAGCCATCTGCTCTGGGGGACCTTCGCAGCGTTTGCACTCGGATCCTGCTGGGGGCTGGTGCTGATTGTCGGCCGCCGCGGCACCCTCAAGTCGGCGATTCCGTTTGGCCCGTTTATGGTCGCCGGGGCAGCCCTGGTGCTGGCTCTGCCCTCGCTAGGCTGATCTCATGCCTACTCCTGATTACGTCCTATCCCTCCGCGAGCAGGTCGGGCACGCGCCGCTGTGGCTTCCC
>NZ_KI914712.1:37917-44805 GCF_000520515.1 Arthrobacter sp. H20 | reverse complement strand
CGCTGTGGCTTCCCGGCGTCGGCGGTGTTGTGCTCGACGACGCCGGCCGGGTACTGCTGGGCAAGCGCTCAGACAACGGACAGTGGACGGTGATCACCGGCATGCTTGAGCCCGGCGAAGAACCGGCGCATGGCATCGTCCGCGAGATCTTCGAGGAAACCGGGGTCCGGGCGCAGGTCGAGAATCTGATCCGGGTGGAGGTGGTGGGACCGGTCACCTTCCCCAATGGGGATGTGTGTACCTTCCTCACCACCGACTTCAGCTGCCGGTACGTGTCAGGTGAGGCCCGCGTGAACGACGACGAGTCCACCGAGGTCGGCTGGTTCCCGATCGACGAACTCCCGGAGCTCAACGAGCGGCATCGACAGCTGGTTGCGGCCGCTCTGACTGCCGACGGCGTCCCGCACTTTGTCCGCTGAGACCCTCTTTAGGGCAAGAAACTCCCCGGAGGGAAAGGTTCGCCGGTTGCTCGCGGCGGGTCTTTCCCCCAGGGCAGTTTCTGTGCGCTAAGGAGGGGCTACTGCGGCGGGCGGGTCATCGACAGCACGTCGAGTGAGTCATCGAGCTGCTGCTCGGTGAGCTCTCCGCGCTCCACAAACCCGAGCGCGACGACTGCCTCCCGGACAGTCAGTCCCTCGGCGACAGCCTTCTTGGCGATCTTTGCAGCATTCTCGTAGCCGATGTACTTGTTCAGTGGAGTCACGATCGACGGCGACGCCTCGGCGAGGAACCGGGCCCGTTCCTCGTTGGCAGTAATGCCGTCGACCATTTTGTCTGCCATTACCCGGGTGGAGGTGCTCAGTAGACGCACCGATTCCAGGACGTTGCGGGCGATGACTGGGATACCGACGTTCAGCTCGAAGGCGCCATTGGTGCCGGAGATGGCTACCGTAGCGTCGTTGCCCATCACCTGGGCGCACACCATGATGACTGCCTCGCAGATCACCGGGTTAACCTTGCCTGGCATGATTGACGAGCCAGGCTGCAGGTCGGGCAGAGCGATCTCACCGAGCCCGGTGTTGGGGCCGGAGCCAAGCCAGCGTAGGTCGTTGTTGATTTTGGTGAGTGACACGGCGATGGTGCGCAGCATCCCTGACACCTCGACCAGCCCATCGCGGTTGGCCTGGGCCTCGAAGTGGTCACGCGCCTCGGTCAGAGGCAGGCCAGTGTCGCTGGCCAACAGCTCGATGACCCGGGCAGGAAAACCTGCTGGAGTGTTGATGCCGGTGCCGACCGCGGTCCCGCCCAGGGGCACCTCGGCCACCCGGGGGAGCGAGGCAGTGATCCGTTCGACGCCGTACCGCATTTGGGCGGCGTATCCACCGAACTCCTGGCCGAGGGTGACGGGCGTGGCATCCATGAGATGGGTGCGGCCGGACTTGACGACCGTCTTGAACTCCTCGGCCTTGCGTTCCAGCGACGCGGCGAGGTACTCAAGTGCCGGAACCAGATCCTTGGTCAGCGCGGACGCTGCCGCCACGTGTACCGAGGTGGGAAACACGTCGTTGGAGGATTGGGAGGCATTGACGTGATCGTTCGGGTGCACCGAGGTCTCGCTGCCGGCGGCGGCCAATGCCCGGCTGGCCAGCGTTGCGATGACCTCGTTGATGTTCATGTTCGAGGACGTGCCGGAGCCCGTCTGGTAGATGTCGACGGGGAAGTCGCCGTCGTACAGTCCCTGGGCTACCTCTTCGGCCGCGGCCTCGATGGCGCGGGCGCGCTCGTCGTCGAGCACTCCCAGTTCTGCGTTGGCGGTGGCTGCGGCCTTCTTGATCCGCGCCAACGCTTCGATGTGTGCCCGCTCAAGACGCGTGCCGGAGATAGGGAAGTTTTCAACAGCGCGTTGTGTCTGTGCACGGTAGAGGGCGTTGACCGGAACCCGGACCTCGCCCATCGTGTCGTGTTCAATACGGAATTCGGCGTCGGATCCAGGCGATTGAGTCATGCGCCAATTCTCTCCGGTGGGGCTACAAGGCACCAAATCCGGAGACGATTTCGGCCTTGCCGTCCTCGAGCCGGTAGGTTACGCCTACTACAGCGGTTGAGCCGTGCTCCACGGCGTCCGAGATGACCCGCGAGGAATCGACCATGCGTTTGGACGTCTGTTTAATGTGCTCCACCACCGTCGCATTGATGTCGGTCACTCCATTGCGTCGGGACGTCAGCACGGACGGAGTAATCCGCTCCACCAGATCGCGGAGGAAACCTACTGGCATCACTCCGGAGTCGATTGCATCAATGGTCGCTGAGACAGCTCCGCAGCGGTCATGTCCGAGGACCACTATCAGTGGGACGTTCAGCACGCTGACACTGAATTCGAGGGATCCCAGGACGGCGTCGTCGATGACCTGGCCGGCAGTGCGGACAACAAATACGTCACCGAGGCCTAGGTCGAAGATAATCTCGGCCGCCAAGCGGGAGTCCGAACAGCCAAAAATTACTGCGAACGGGTGTTGGGTGTTCACCAGCGAGGCGCGGTGCAGCGCGTCCTGATTGGGGTGTGAGGATTGCCCGGAGACAAACCGCAGGTTTCCTTCACGTAGCCGAAGCCAGGCTTGGGCTGGGGGCAGTTGGTTGTCCACCGCCCTACCCTACGCCGGATTCACTCACTTATCGGGAGCTTATGACGCAGAAAGTTCATCGGCAATGGCGGCACCGAGCACATCGAACTCCGCGAGGTCAGCTGTGCCGTTCAAAATGAGGGTGAACTCACCGGTCTCGGTGCTGAGGAAGGAATCGCCCGACGAACTATCCAGCAGTTCCCAGTCCACTGTGGCAATGCTGCGTTGACCTGACACCTGGGTATCCTCGAGTCGTTGGGCTGTCCAGGTGGGGTTGGCGCTAGCTGTCTGGGTGAGCTGGATGAACTGCCGTTCAGGGGTGAGGTAGCCGACCTCCCAGAAGGAGACGCCGTCGCTGCCGCCGGAGTTCCAGCGGGCAAAATTGGAGGTCCAGCCGGCCGGCAGATCGGGTGCCAGCGGAACATAGCCTGCGATATCAGCCGCTTCAGAAGACACATTCCGCACATCGATGTCCCGGGCGTAGGTCTCGGCCGTGTGGGTCGGATTGAACAGCAGCACCGGAAGAACAAGACCAAAGGTCGCGGCGATGGCTATCAACATGCCGACAACTGTCGAGTTGGCACGCTTCGCCTGCTTGGGGGTCAGTACCGGCGTGACCTGCTGTTCAGCGGCTGGACCCAGACCGGCGTCGACTGGGTTCTCTGATGATCCGGGCTGGGGGTTGCTCACAGCTCCATTTTCCACCACACGTGGTGTACCCACCTAAACGGCGCCCACGTCACACCTAGTGTGCTCCGACCGACGGCCACTATGCTTGGGCGCAGGGGATAAGTCCCGCAGCTTTCGCCAGCAATGGCACAGCGCCGCTTCGACGATGAGGATTGACGTGTCTAACAACGCCAAATCAGCCCAGTATTCAACGCTCTCCCGCTCGCTGGCGGTTGGCGATGACGAGCCGGACCGCAACCTTGCGCTGGAACTGGTCCGTGTCACCGAGGCAGCCGCGATTGCTGGCGGGCACTGGGTTGGCTACGGTGACAAGCTCAAGGCCGACGGTGCGGCAGTGGACGCGATGCGCTCCCTGCTGTCGACTGTCCACTTCAATGGCGTTGTGGTCATCGGCGAGGGCGAGAAGGATGAAGCTCCGATGCTGTTCAACGGCGAGCGGGTCGGCGACGGCAGCGGCCCTGAATGCGACGTCGCAGTGGATCCCATCGACGGAACCCGCCTGACGGCGCTCGGCATCAATAATGCCATCGCCGTCCTGGCGGTCGCCGAGCGCGGCACGATGTTCGATCCCTCGGCAGTGTTCTATATGGAGAAGCTGGTCACCGGCCCTGAGGCAGCAGACATGGTGGATCTGCGCCTGCCCGTCAAGCAGAACCTGCACCTTATCGCCAAGGCGAAGGGTAAGTCAGTCAACCAGGTCACCGTCATGATTCTGGACCGTGACCGCCACCGCCCTCTGGTTGACGAGATCCGCGCCGCCGGCGCGCGCACCAAATTCATCATGGACGGCGACGTGGCCGGTGCCATCGCTGCGGCCCGCGAGGGCACCGACGTCGATGCCCTGATGGGTATCGGCGGCACGCCCGAAGGCATCGTCGCAGCGTGCGCCATCAAATCCCTGGGCGGGGTCATCCAGGGCCGGCTGTGGCCCACCAGCGATGAAGAGAAGCAGAAGGCGATTGACGCCGGACACGATCTCGACCGGGTGATGTCCACCTCCGACCTGGTCACCAGCGATAACTGCTACTTCGCCGCGACCGGCATTACCGACGGCGACCTGGTGCGCGGCGTGCGGTACAGCAAGGGCAAGGTCCTGACCCAGTCGATCGTGATGAGGTCCAAGTCCGGAACCATCAGGGTGGTCGATGGCGAGCACCAGGCCCACAAATGGGAGAGCTACGCACGCCTGAAGTAGGTCGCCGGGGTGGACCGCTAAGCGCGTTAGGGTTGAGAGTATGACCCTTTCAGTGGTGCGGTGCACCGACGAATCCCGGTGGGACGCCGCCGTCAACGCCTTGCTGGGACATCCCCAGCAGCTCTGGGGGTGGGGCACGACGAAGGCCGCACACGGTTGGAGCGTGGATCGGGTGCTCGTTCAGGACGACGGCGTGTTGGTGGGCTGTGCGCAGGTCCTCCTGAGGAAGCTTCCTGTCCCGTTCACGGCGCTGGCGTACTGCCCCCGCGGGCCGCAGACTGCGCCCCACTGCGAGGCTGAGGTGCTGCGTGCGCTTGAGCTCTATGTCAGGCAGGCACACAGGGCTGTGGCGTTGAGCATCGAACCCGATTGGGCGGCAGACGCGGCACCTACAGCAGCGCTGGCTGCTGCCGGGTGGCTCAGCACCGAGAGCACAATCCTGATCGGGCGCACCCTCATCCTCGATCTCACCTGGTCCGAGGATGAGCTGCTTGCGGCGATGAGCAAGAAGCACCGGCAGTACATCAGGAAGTCCGGTCGGGAGGATCTGACCTACCGGGAGGTGACCCGCGCCGAGCTGCCCAAGTGTCTGGCCGTCTACCGGCAGACGGCCGAACGGGCCGGATTTGGCATCCACGAAAACCTCTATTACCTCGACATCTTCGACAATCTGGGCAGCTCCTCGCCCGTGTTCGCGGCGTTCGCTGGTGATGACGTTGTCGCTTTTCTCTGGTTGTCGGTCAGTGATCACACAGTCTTTGAGCTCTACGGTGGAATGACACCCGAGGGCGAGCAGCTGCGCGCCAACTATGCGCTGAAGTGGCTGGCGATCCGGTCCATGAAGGAACGCGGCGCGGTGCGCTATGACTTCAACGGGCTATTGAATGATGGTGTGTCCAAGTTCAAGATGGGCTGGGCCAAGCACGAAAACGAACTTGCCGGTACGTGGGACAAGCCTCTCTCACCGCTGTACCCCCTGTACCGGCGCGCGATGCCCCTGGCCCGGGACGGACTGCGGCTCGCGCAGTCAGCTGGTGCGAGGCTCAGGGAGCTGGTGCCCGGACGGTCCTAGCCGGCCCTGCACTGGGTGCCGGGTCAACTGATGAGTACCTGTCCGTCAGCCACTGCCCAGCGGGTGCCAAGCCGAACATTCTCCAGCAGTCGACGGTCATGGGAGACCAGCAGCAGCGCGCCGTCGTAGTTCTCCAGCGCTTCTTCCAGCTGTTCGATGGCTGGCAGGTCAAGGTGGTTGGTCGGTTCATCGAGCACTAGCAGGTTCACTCCGCGGGACTGCAGGAGCGCCAACGCCGCGCGGGTGCGCTCACCAGGCGACAGGCTGCCCACTGTGCCGCTGACCTGGTCGGCCTTCAGCCCGAACTTGGCGAGCAGCGTGCGGACCTCGGCACGGTTCAGACTCGGGACCAGGGCCTCGAAGGCGTCCCCCAACGGTTCAGTCTCGGGAAACACGCCGCGGGCCTGGTCGATCTCGCCGACGGCGACACTCGCACCGCGCGTCGCCCCGCCCTCGTCGGGCGCCAACTGACCCAGCAGCAGGGCGAGGAGAGTCGATTTCCCCGCGCCATTGGGCCCGGTGATCCCGATCCGGTCGCCGGCGTTGACCTGCAGGGACACCGGACCAAGAGTGAAACCGCCGCGGGTGACTACTGCGCCGTTCAGGGTCGCCACCACCGAACTGGAGCGGGGAGCGGCGCCGATGCTGAACTGGAGCTGCCACTCCTTGCGCGGCTCGGCCACCTCATCGAGCCGGGAAATCCGTGACTCCATCTGCCGGACCTTCTGTGCCTGCTTCTCGGAGGACTCCATGCTGGCCCGGCGCCGAATCTTGTCGTTGTCAGGACTTTTCTTCATCGCATTGCGGACCCCTTGCGAGCTCCACTCCCGTTGAGTCCGGGCGCGGGAAACAAGCTCAGCTTTCTTGTCGGCGAACTCCTCATATGCCTCCCGTGCGTGGCGCTTCGCTACGGCGCGCTCGTCGAGGTACGCATCATATCCACCGTCATACACGGCAACGCTGCGTTGGGGCAGATCCAGCTCAACCACCGTGGTGATGCAGCGGGCGAGGAACTCGCGGTCGTGGGACACCAGGACGACGCCGCCCCGCAGGCCCCGTACGAATTCCTCGAGGCGGTCGAGGCCGGCCAGGTCGAGGTCATTGGTTGGCTCATCGAGGAGCACGACGTCGAATCGGCTCAGCAGCAGGGCGGCAAGGGCGACGCGCGCGGCCTGTCCGCCGGAGAGGCCGGTCATCGGCGTGTCCTGGCCGAGCTCGAGCCCAAGCTCGGCCAGGACTGACGGAATACGATCGGCAAGGTCAGCGGCTCCGCACGCCATCCAGTGGTCGAGTGCCATTCCATAAGTGTCGTTGGCGCCCCGGGTGCCGGACGCCAACCCATCGGCTGCGGCTTCCATCGTGGCGGTGGC
>NZ_KI914712.1:36719-37817 GCF_000520515.1 Arthrobacter sp. H20 | reverse complement strand
GCCGCCGTCGCCCCCGTTCGCCGGCCAAGATAACCCTCGATGGTCTCGCCGGGGAGCCGGTCCTGTTCCTGTGGCAACCACCCGACAAAAGCATCGGTGGGGGTGGTGGTCACTGTCCCGCCCAGTGGCGTATCCGCTCCGGCGAGGAGCCTGAGGAGGGTCGACTTGCCGGCCCCGTTGGCGCCAACGACCCCGACCACGTCGCCGGGTGCCACTGTCAGGTTAAGGCCGGTGAAGAGGGTGCGGTGGGCGTGGCCTCCTGAGAGGTCCTTCGCCACGAGGGATGCAGTCACCCATCTATCTTAGGGAAGCCCGGCTGCTGTCCGGACCAGCACCACCAGGCCGGATCCGCCCGGCCAAGCGTCGCCGGAAACGTGCTTGGTCCGCAGTTGCCGGAATGTGGGCTCAGGAAGGGGCTGGCTCAGCCGGCGAGGGTCACCGCGAACGCCAGGGCGCCGTCGTCGTCCTGATCGGTGTCGGGGCCGGTGCCTACAGCGAGCTTGACCATCACCGGGGCTTCGTTGGCTGGGACGAAAGCACTGGCACCGTGAGGCACCAAGAGGTCACCCCGCGGTGAGTCGAGCACGATGCTGCCCGAGACAGCGAGCACCAGGACCGGCCCATTCTGGGCCAGCGGTACATCGGAGGACGCCATTGACCCCGATCCGGCACGCAACTCAAGGCGTTGCAGGGCGAACTCGTCAAAGGGCGGGCAGTACAGTTCCTGGCCGAGCCCGGTATGCCGCACCTCGACGGCAGGAACGCTCACAGGCTCGAAGACTACTGTCTTCAACAGTTCCGGCACATCGATGTGCTTGGGGGTCAGACCGCCGCGCAGCACGTTGTCCGAGGAAGCCATGACCTCAATTCCCAGGCCGCTCAGGTAGGCGTGAACGTTGCCCGCGGGCAGGTAGATGGCCTGGCCCGGACGCAACGACACCCGGTTCAACAGCAGGGACACCAGTACCCCGGGGTCGGCGGGGTAGTGGTCGGTGAGCTCACGGACTGTCGCTGCATCCCGGCCCGGGGAGGACGCCAGAGCAGCCGCGACCGCCTCGGCCACCTGCACGGCTTCCTCCCCGCCGGTGAGCAGGCGGG
>NZ_KI914712.1:0-36619 GCF_000520515.1 Arthrobacter sp. H20 | reverse complement strand
GGTGAGCAGGCGGGTGAACGCAGCGCGCAAAGCCTCCTGCTGGTCGGCGCTGCTGAGGTCATTGACGACGTCGGCCAGCAGCTGGGGCGAACCGGCACCGGTTGCCTCAACGGCTGAGATCAGGTGCTTGAACACCCGCGCGGCGTCAGGGGCAGGGCGAAATCCGCAGAGCGCCTCGAACTGTGTGAGGGCGTAGATCATCTCCGGCTTATGGAACCCGTCCCGGTAATTGCGGTGGGGGGCATCGACGGGGATCCCGGCCGCGTTCTCGGCAGCAAATCCCTCGGCAGCCTGGGAACCGCTCGGGTGAACCTGGAGGGACAACGGAGCGGCTGCGGCAAGCACCTTGAGCAGAAACGGGAGCCGGGTGCCGAAACGCCTCACTGATGCCTCCCCGAGGGTACGCTCGGGGTCGGCGGCGATCAGCCGGTCCAGGTCTTCGGCGGCTCCGTCGTCAAGGAGCGCCCTCGACGGCGAGTCCGGGTGGGCGCCGACCCACAGTTCGGCTTCGGGGCCCCCCGACGGAACCCGGCCAAGGAGTTCGGCGATTGCGGTCTCGGATCCCCAGGCGTAGGGCCGCAGGGTGTTTTCCAGCAGGTACATGGGGACTCTTTTCCTTAGGCGGGGCTGCATTCCCCGTTGTTGTCCAACAGGGTGCTGAGGGTTGCATCGTCTCCGATGGTGGCCAACTGCTGCAGGTACTCTTCGGTGATCTCGGGCTCAGTCACCTGTGCCGGGACACGGGCTGGCGTCACAGGCTGGAAGACCGACGCCATAGCGGGGGCGCCGGGACCCAAGGTATCCGGTGAACCGGCTGCCGGCTCGGTGCCGGCGGCCTCAGCCAGCGTCTCCTGCACCCGGGCGTGGATTTCCTCAAACACCGGGTAGGTAACAAAGTTGTCGGCAGCTGTGCCGAAGTCGGGTGGGCCGATGGTCAGGCGACGTGTCTCGTGGTTCTTGGCTTTCAGCGCCAGATCGACGAAGCTTCCCAGCTGATCGAGTGCAATGTCGGTTTCGACAATGTCGGCACCCGCGCTGGCCAGATCCTGGAACCGGGTCAGGACCGTTGCCGGGTCGAGCTGGGCGATCATTGCCTGCTGCACGCACTGCTGCCGTGCAATCCGGTGATAGTCGGTGACGAACTCGCGGGATCTGGCGTACCAGAGTGCCTGATAGCCGTCGAGGGTTTGCACTCCGGGGGCAATCCACCCCGATGGCGGGTAATGCCGGATCGGGTTGGTGCCGGGAATCTCGGCGGCGGTGATCGGAACCCAACCACCGGCGTCGACAGTTATCCCACCCATGGCATCGATGACCTGGGAAAAACCCTCCATGTCCACGAGGATGTAGGCCTGAACCTCGAGACCTAGGACGCCGCCGGCGGCATCCATCATTGCTTCGGCGCCGGGGTCGTCGGCGTCGGGGTAGAGGTCAGCGTGCTCCTGGGCGACCAGCGGGTACAGGCTGTTGATGATGCATTCGTCGCCGCAGTTGTACCCATCAGGGTAGATCTGCCACAGGGGGGAGTCCTCGGTGAAGGGCGCGTTCTGGAAATTGCGCGGAATGCTGAAGGTCACCGTGGCACCGGTGGACGCGTCGACGCTGACCACCGAGATGCTGTCGGGGCGTCGCCCGGTGCGGTCCTCACCGGCGTCTCCGCCCATGAGGAGAAAGTTGTAGCGCCCGTCCACGGGATCGAACGCAGGACCAGCCTGGAAGATGGACCCGAAGGTGCCTCGGCTGACGTTGAGCAGGTACGCGCCGTAGGCGAGGGAGCCGCTGGTGACCACCATCAGCGCGACCAGGGATCCGGCGACCACCGGTCGCATTGATCGCTCCAACAGGGGTGGTCTGATGATCCGGAGCGTGTTGAGGAACAGGATGGCCCAGGATACGGCGAGCACCAGCAGGACAATGATGAGCACCAGCGACCACCACTGATGGGTCACCACGCTCACCAGCAGGGTGCGGTTGGTGACGGCAACGACCAGGGCAGCTACTACGGCCAGCCAGACGGCGAAGGTCACGAGCAGGGCCCTGCGGCCCAACTGTCGGTCTCCTGCAACAATTTGCGCTGAGCCCGGCAGCACCAGTGTCAACAACAGCAGGACAAACGCGCGCTTCGTGCGGACCTTCGGCGGTGCCGATTGCGGATAGCGAACCGGGTCTGTCAGCAACCGCTGCCCCTCGGGGCTGGGGGTCTGGCTCATACGCTGCGCTCCCCGGAGAGGGCCGCCCGAGCGCGGAGGGCAGCGCCCTTCTGAACTGCCGTCTCCCGCAGACCAGCTGCGAAATCGACGAGGTCGCCGCTGAGTCGTTCAGCGAGGCTGCCCTCGCCTGCAGCGAGGATCCGGAGGGCGAGGAGCCCCGCGTTGCGGGCGCCGCCAATGGAGACCGCCGCAACCGGAACGCCAGCGGGCATCTGGACGATGGACAGCAGCGAGTCCATGCCGTCGAGGTACTTCAGGGGGACCGGCACTCCGATGACGGGCAGGGCAGTCACGGAGGCCAGCATCCCGGGTAAATGTGCTGCACCACCCGCACCGGCGATGAGGACCCGCAGACCTCGCTCCTGCGCCTGTTGGCCGTAGGCGATCATCTCGGTCGGCATCCTGTGAGCCGAGACGACGTCGGCCTCGAAGGGCACCCGAAACTCCGTCAGGGCCTGCGCCGCTGCCTCCATCACTGGCCAGTCCGAGTCGGACCCCATCACTAGCCCTACCAGCGGATTGTTCACGCGCTTCCCTTCCGAATCTTCGAACTGTCGTGGCCGTCCCGGAGAATAGCAGCAGTTCGTTCCGCGCGGCCCCGAACGGTTTCGAGGCTCTCGCCCGCCAGTGCTACGGCATTGACGTGCCCAATTTTGCGTCCAGGCCTGACAGCTTTGCCATAACCATGAATCTTCGCTGCTGGCTCGGCAGCCAACGCTGCGGGATAAGCGCTAAAGAGATCAACGTTGCTGCCCCCCAGATAGTTCTTCATCACGCTCACGTCGCCAAGCATCGAGGTGCTGCCCAGCGGCAGGTCGAGGATTGCCCGGAGGTGTTGTTCGAACTGTCCGGTCACTGAGCCGTCCATGGTCCAGTGCCCGGAATTGTGGGGCCGCATGGCCAGTTCGTTCACCATGAACCCCGTCCTGGTATGTGGCGTCTCGAAGAGTTCAACAGCCATTACTCCTGTCACACCTAGCTCATCGGCGATCCTCAGTGCGGCGTCCCCGATCGAGGTTGCGAGCTCCGGGGCGAGGTCAGCGGCCGGCGCGATTACCTCATCGCAGACCCCATCCACCTGGATTGAATGCACCACCGGCCATGCCCGGGAAACTCCGGATGGGGTGCGGGCCACGAGTGCCGACAGTTCACGGCTGAAATTCACCTTTGCCTCCGCGAGCAGCGGACTGCCCTGGAACCATGCTGCGGCGCGGTCAGTATCGGCCAGCGAATCGATCACCATCACTCCCTTGCCGTCGTAGCCGCCGCGCGGAGTCTTCAGGACTACCGGCCAACCGATCCGGTCCCCGAATGCCTGCAGATCCTCGACCGAGGAGACCTCTCCCCATTCCGGGTTGGGTAGCCCCAGCCGGTCGATGGCACGTCGCATGACAATTTTGTCCTGGGCGTGCGCCAGGGCGTCAGGCTGAGGTTGTAAGTTGACTCCGTCGGCCTGCAGCGCCCTGAGCAACTCGCCGGGCACATGCTCGTGGTCAAAGGTCAGCACGTCGACGCCCCGGGCAAAGGCACTGAGGTCATCAAGGTTGCGGTAGTCACCTACCGTCGACGATGCCACAGCCGCAACCGCTGAGACGTCGGGGCCTTCGGCCAGGACACGGAGGGTGAAGCCGAGCTGGATCGCGGCGGGGGCCATCATGCGGGCCAGTTGGCCGCCGCCAACCACACCTATTACTGGGAAAGTCACGTATTCAGGGTACCCACTGCTCGGCGGTGAGGTGGCATGCTGAGTCTGTGCCGGGCGGGTTTCTAGGAAACTCCCACCCTTGGCGGCTAAAATGGTCCACTGGCCGTTGTGCATGCAGCATGGTGGTACTACATCCACGGTTGCACGTCAGCGACCATGGTGAACCAGACATGCAACCGGACCGCGGAGGGTCATGTTTTCTACAGTGACAGAGCGCGTCAGGGGCTTAGCCTCCCTGTTCTGGCGCGAGGTTGCCAAGTTCGGCGCCGTCGGCGGCGTCGCATTCGTGATCGACAACGGATTGTTCTGGTACCTGATTCATGGTCCGATGTCCGACAGTGAGGTGAAGGCACGTTTTGTCTCGGCGTCGGTCGCCACAGTGTTCGCCTGGGTTGCCAACCGTTATTGGACGTTCAGGCGACGCCGACAGCCGAATCCCATGCGCGAGCTCACCATGTTCGTGTTTATCAACCTGATCGGCATGGGTATCGCCGCTGGGTGCGTCTGGATTGCCAAGTACCCAATGGATATCACTGACCGGCCGACGCTGTTTTTCGCCGGTATCGTCGGCACTGTGATCGCTACTGTCCTACGATTCGTCGCCTACCGATTCTGGGTTTTCAACGTTGAGTTGGACGAGGATCCAGCGTTCGTCCACGACAGGGACCTCTTCGGCCACCCAGGCCATAGGTCCCCTGAGGGCCCGGTAAACGCTTCACGCGCTCCTGCGACGGGCCCCCGGACTATCGACACGCTGGGGACCGCGACGTCGGAGCCTACTGTCCCACGCGATCAGTAACCCGTTCGCTAGCGAGCAGGTTCTCGGTCAGGTCGACGCTGGGGTGGGCGACGATCAGCGTGCCGCCGGTACTCCAGCAATGCACCGCCGCCGCCAACGTTGTCTCGAGGGGTAGGTCAGCGGGGACCAGCAGAACCCCGGCGGGTGTCCAACCACAGGCCGCAGCACGATCGAAGAGTACCGGTAGGCGAAGGTCCCCGCTGTCCTGTTCGACGGTCGTCAGCTCAGCGTCGGCGGGAGGGAAGTCGAAGAACTCATCGCCGTAGCCGCGCACTTCAGCTGCATAGTCGACGGCGCCGGCGGGAAGTGGCCCGGACCACTTCAGATCGAGTGCCCCAAGGGCCACCAGCACCAGGAGTTGGGCGGGACCGTCAACTGTCATGGCAGCTGATGAGCTGACCACGATTTCGGCAGGGTGATCCGCACGGGCAGATCCGTCGACCGGAACAGCACCAACCTGCCAACAGGCGAGCACCCACACCAGGGTCTTCCAGTGGCCCGGCAGGTGCAGCGCCACCCGGGTGCCCGGTTCGGCGTCGAGCTCTTCAACCAAGAGATTCGAGGTCTTTGCCACCCAATTGTCAAGCACCCTGCCGGAGAGTTCAATCCGTTCGCCGCCTGGCCCATACCAGATCAGGCGTGGAGCTGAGGGGCTCACCGTGCGGAGCTGATTCATGAGCTCGGGGACTGCTGCTGATGCCATGATCGATTGGTGCCTTCCTGCTGACTGAAGTGGTGTAACTATTTTCGCTGAAAATCACTCGATCGCTGAATCGCCAGTGTCACAGGGGACACGCCGCCGCCATAGTGAAAAACTCTCAGCGTGGCGTGAACGGGTTCCCGGGCAGCAACTCTATAAGATTCCCCCTCGCGCTTGACTGAACACGTATTACACGCGTGTAATTAGGCAACGGAAAGTTCCAACACATCGGATACTTGGGCCGCATTGCCTCTCGCGAAATACCTTTCGCTGAGCAGTCGTGCCTGAATCCACCACAGTAGCTGTTGGAGCGACAACACCGGGAGGGCTGACATGGGACAGGTAGAGAAGGTTCACGACCGAACAACCATCGAGGCGCAGGCGTCGGCCCGCTACGGATCACGTGGCGTTCCAAGCGACTGGTTTGTCGATCCAGCTGATCCAGGTGCGGCCGATCGCTATCGGCAGAGCACCGAGAGTTCACTTGAGGACCAGGCGACTGCCTTCCTCACCTCTCATGAGGCGTTAACCGAACTCCCCGATGAAGAAGCTGAACTGCCCACTGACCTGGTGGCACCCGAGCGCTTCTCCGCGCCGTCCAGGCAAGTGCCGGCCCGCAGCGATCAGGCCGTGTGGATTGGCTTGCCGGGTATCGGCCAGGACTTTGATGATGAGGGCGAACTCGGCTGGCAGGCTGATTCTCTCTGCGCGCAGACCGACCCCGAAGCATTCTTTCCTGAAAAGGGTGGTTCCACCCGGGACGCCAAAAAGGTCTGCGGGGCCTGCAATGTGCGCTCGCAATGCCTGGAGTACGCTCTCGCCAACGATGAGCGCTTCGGTATCTGGGGCGGGCTGTCCGAGCGCGAGCGGCGCCGGTTACGAAAGCGAGCGGTCTAATTCTGCAGCACCCCCGCGTAACGGCAGTAGTGGTTGCCCACAACGGCTCAGCTTTTCTTTCGGCAACTCTCGCGGCACTCCAGGCGCAGCAGCACCCGCCTGACTTCGTGATCGGCGTGGACGCCGGGTCCACTGACCATTCGGCGTCGATTCTGCAGTTGGAACTTCCGGTGGGTAGCCCAGTAGTCGGATCTGCCGCCAGGGCAGGATTCGGCGGAGCCGTTCGGGTGGGGCTTGCCGAGGTGCCGGCGCGAACCGCCGTTGAGGACCACCCTGCCCACGAGTGGATCTGGTTGCTCCACGACGACTCTGCACCCGAACCCAACGCCCTTGACGAGCTGCTCCTCGCCGTCGAACGCGCACCCTCTGTCACAGTCGCAGGTTCCAAACAGGTCGAGTGGGACAACCGCCGGAAAGTGATCGACGTCGGCCTGTCGATCAGCCGCTGGGCAGAACGGCTGACCCTGATCGATGTGGACGAGCTTGATCAGGGCCAGCACGACTCCCGAAGCGACGTTTTCGCCGTCAACTCGGCAGGCATGCTGGTCCGCGGCGACGTCTGGGAGGCTCTCGAAGGGTTCGATCCGGCGCTGCCCAGCTCCGGTGATGAAGTTGATTTCTGCTGGCGAAACCGGCTTGCCGGTCATCGCGTGGTGGTGGTGCCGAGCGCAGTGATGCGTCATGGAGATCCGCGCATCCACCCGACTGCCGCACAGCGCGCCGCCCGGAAGGCCGAGGTCTATCTCCGCCTGAAACACGCATCCCTGTGGAAGATCCCGTTCCTGGCAGCGGGGGCTGTGATCGGCGGATTCGGCCGGCTCATCATGGGGCTGTTGGCGAAGGATCCCGGCTACGGTTTCAGCCAGTTGATTGCCAGCATTGCCGCAGTGCTCCGCCCGATAGAGCTGTTCCGGTCCCGCCGCCTCAGCGCCCTGACCAGAAAACGTCCCCGCAACGTGGTGAGGGGGCTGCAAACCTCCCGGCGAGAAGTCTGGTCGCACCGACGCTCAGTGCTCGACGCGTTCTCCGCCGAGGGGCATCTCAGTGACGCGGCAATCGCCGACGAGCACAGTGCCTATATTCCAGCAGGCGACGCCGCCGAAGATTTCAGCTCGCTCGCGGCGCCGTCGCGCACCTGGATAGGAGTTGGAGCAGTCGTCTCCGGTCTGGTCCTGGCCGCGATCTCAGTGGCTGGGCTCTACCGCATCATTGGCGCGCCAGCCCTGGCCGGCGGAGCCTTCCTACCGGTCTCCGCGAGTATGACTGACATCTGGCAGAACGCTTCGACCTGGTGGATCACCCTGGGCTCAGGTATGTCCGGCCACGGTGATCCGTTTGGGTATGTGCTTTGGCTGCTCGCTGCCCTGGGAGTGGGCAATGGCAACGCGGTGCTTGTTACCCTGATGCTGCTCGCGCTGCCACTTGCCGGTCTCTCGGCGTGGTTCGCCACGTCGGCGCTGACCTGGAGCCGGGGACTTCGCTTCTGGGCTGCCTTCTTCTGGGCTGCTGTCCCGACTCTACAAGTGGCAGTTGGTAGCGGCCGCCTCGGCGCGCTACTCGTGCATCTGCTACTGCCCCTCGCCGGCTTGGCCCTGCTGCGTGCGGTGGGTGCCGCGCGTGCTCCCCAGCCGGGAGCCCAACGGAACCCCGGTGACCGCACCTTCCCCGCTGGTGTCCCAGACAATTCTCCTCATCACGACGACGAAGCGAACGCCCGTCGGCGTCCCGTCGAGGTGATGCTCAAACCAGGCATCAACGGAGTGCCCAGCTGGACTGCTGCAGCGGCCGGTGGTCTGCTTTTGGCTGTGATAACGGCGGGCGCGCCTTCACTGCTCCCGCTTCTGGTGCTGTCAGTCCTCGCCGCAATCCTGCTGTTCCGCCGTCGGGCGAAAACCCTGTGGTGGTCGTTGTTGCCCCCGCTCGCACTGTTCGTGCCGTTCATCGGATCGACAATCGATCAGTTACGCGCTGTGCTGGCCGACCCAGGTGTTCCAGTGCCCTTCGTCGCGGCTGAGCTGTGGCAGCAATTGCTGGGCTACCCGGTCGCCTTCGACCCCATGGCGCCACTCGCTGCACTGCCCCTGCTTCCTGGTGGACCGTGGGCGCTGGTCGTTGCCATGCTGGTGGGCGGTCCGGCGATTCTTCTGGCGATCGCCGCACTGTTCCTCCAGGGCCGCGGCACCGCGATGGCCCGGGGCCTATGGCTTCTCGGGCTGGCCGCACTGCTGCTGAACACTGCGTACTCCTTCGTGGCGGTCGCTGTTGGGTCATCGGCCCTGATCACGCCCTTCACCGGGCCGCTCGTGTCAGTCCTGATGCTGACTATGGCCGCTGCGGCTGTCATCGGCGGTGACAAAGCGCTCACCGCCCACCACGCGCGCACCGTGCACCGTGCCCGAACCGACGCTAACGCTCCCAGGCGCCGGACCGGCCCGGCGCTGGTGGCAGCGGCAGTTGTCCTCGGGATAGGTCCGGTGGTGAGTCTTGGCCTGTGGGCGCTACCCTCGACGCCTGACGCAGTCGTCCAGCCCGCGCTGGACGACACCGGGCTGGACACCCTGGCACCAGACACCGCCAGGCCTGAGCTGCTGGCTACCCGGTTCGGCACCGACATGCTGCTCGCGCCAAGCGCTGAGCGAACCCTTCCAGCCACCGCCGCAGACCGCGGAAACAGTGCTGAGCGCAGCAAATCACTGGTGTTGAACATTGACGGTAGCAATAACGTCAGCGCCGCGCTGATGAGGAGCGACGGAACCACTCTCGACCAGCTCTCGCAAATCTATTCGGCCAGGGGACTCTATGGACCGCTGGGGTCGGCTGAGCTCCGTGAGGACGACGAAGCCACAGCTGCCATCCGAAGCACTGTCGCTGTCATTGTTGCCGGCAGCGGGTACGACCCCCGGGAGGAACTGAGAGAGCTCGGCGTCGGGTTCGTTGTGCTGCAGCAATCAGATTCAGCCGCAGAGGTACTCGCGGGGCAAATCGACGCGGTGCCCGGGCTCGTAGCAGTGGGCAACACCAACTCCGGCTGGCTCTGGCGGGTAGCGCCTGTCGCGGGTCCCGACGATGCTGGGCCCCCCGCAGGCGCCGGTGTTGAAGGCAGCACCGTTGCGGACAGCATTACCGGTTCCCGGGCGAGGATCGTCGACGGAGATGGAACCATAGCCGCTCTGGTCGATTCGGGATCCACTACCGTCGCCTCAGTCATTCCCGCAGGGAGCGCCGAACGAACACTTGTCCTCGCTGAACGTGCCGATTCCGGCTGGCGGGCTACCCTCGACGGACGCGTGCTGGAGTCGGTTGAGTCAGGGTGGTCCCAGGCGTTTGCGCTCCCCGCCGACGGCGGCAGACTCGACATCAGCTTTGTGACGGCCTGGGAGCCGTGGGCGACAATTGGTTCAGCAGCTGTCCTTGGGCTCACGATCCTGCTTGCAATCCCGATGCCATCGAGACCTCGCTTCGTGCGGGCGTATCCGGGACGGCGTGGACAGCCGGCTGTGCTGGTTCAGTCGGACGCCGCGGGACCAGATAGTCAGGAAGAGGACACCGGTGAGAACTCCGCCAACGATTCACCCAGCGATGAATCAGTCCTCAGCGGAAGGGGTCGGTCATGACCGAACACCCTGACTATGCGCCCCCCGCCTCACGGCCCAGGACCAAACGACGTCGGGCAGGTACCCCGCGCAGGGCAGCTGGAATAGGAACCGGAGTACTGCTTGTCGGTGCCAGCGGTGCGCTGGCAATCGGCCTCCCCATCCTGGAACCAACCGGTGCGGCGGCCCAGTTCCCGATCCCGGTTGCGGAGGTTCCCGCCGGGGAATACACGGGGGTGTGCCCAGGACCGCCACGCCTGGTTGAGAGCGCTGCTGCCCTCGCCGACCCAGAGTTTAACCCCGAATCGGAGACCGCCAGCACCGCAGTCAGCGCCATGGTGCTGAGCAGTCTCGGCTCAGTGTTGCCGGGCAGTGCCCTGGCCCCGCTCGGCTCCGGCGAGCCGTTGGCCACCATCGCCGCAGGCGAGACCGGAGACGAACCGGTTCCGGAAGGGGTGACAAATGAGGACGGACTAACGAATCGGACGGCTGGAGTGCTTGGCGACCAGTCAGTCGATTCGGTGAGCGTCTTCTCAGCCCAGCCCGTGGGCAGCCTCCCCGCGACCGCTGGAGCAATCCTCAGTTACAGCGCCACCGACGGCGATCTGGGGGGTCTTGCGATGACGCATTGCACGGCACCGGGCAACGACTCCTGGATTCTCGGTGCATCAACCACTGTGGGAGCCACCGCAGTCCTCAACCTGTCCAACCCATCAGGCACGCCAGCGACCGTCGACCTGGAGCTCTACGGAACCGACGGGCCGATCGAAGCCGCCGGGACCAGGGGGCTGCTCATCGCACCGGGTGCTACCGAATCGATAGTGCTGGCCGGGCTTGCCACGGATCAGGACCAGTTGGCGGTCCGGATCCTAAGCGACGGCGGGCTGGTCGCCGGGAGTATCCAGCAGAGCATTCTGCGTGAACTCACTCCCGGTGGTATCGAGCTACTCCAGCCTGCAGCCCCAGCGGCGAGCACCCAGGTGATACCGGGCGTGCGCATCCAGGACGAGGACATCGCTGACGAGATCACCGCCCAGGACGGCTATGAGACGGCCTCCCCAGGACTGCAGGTAGTGGTCCCCGGCAGCACCGATGCCGTCCTGAATGTTCGGGTCTACGGTTCCGGGGGCCAGGTTGAGCTTCCAGCTGGGGGAGTGTTCACCGCTACAGCTGGCACGGTGAGCGGGGTTCCGCTGGACAGTCTTCCAGCGGGTGACTACACGATTGAAGTCACCTCTGATGTGGTTATTTCGGCCTCAGCTCGCGTAAACCGGGGCGTCGAGGCGGGGGAACCCGTCGACTTCGGGTTCGCACCATCAGGGGCGCGGCTCGGCAACACCCAGGTGGCAGTGTTCCCCAGCGGGTCACGAGGAACCCTCACCTTCGGTACTCCCGCAGGCTGGTCAGAAGTTCAGCTCACCCCGGTCGCTGAGGACGGCACACTGCAGCCTGAGCAGACAGTCAGTGTGGCAGGCGGAACAACCGTCAGCGTAGCGGCGGCGGATCTGGGGGAGGACATCGCGGCTGTCCTGGTCGCCGCGTCGGGGGAACCGGTCTACGGAGCCCAGGTTCACCAGATCGACAATGAACCGGGCATCTCGGTGACCCCTTTGCCACCCGGCAGCGCCGGGCAACCGAATGTGGCGGTCAACCTGGGGTACTGACTCCTCGCCCGAGCGGTCCCTGGGGTGGTCAGGCCCGGGACCGACCGTACGCTGGATCAACCGCCTCGGGCGCCATCCCCAGCAGTTCCGCAGTCTGTTCGACTACCACGTCATGGACCAGTTCGTTGGGTGCGATGAAGCTGCCGGCTGCCATCTCAACCGGGTGCCGGTAGATGATGATAGTGGGTGGGCGGTTCGGCGCAGCTGGTAGCGATGTGCCGAGCAACCCATTCAACGATTGGGCGGTCATGGTCTCAAGGTTCGCCGGGATGTCCTGGACCACCATTTGGAGATCAAGGATTCGCTCACCCCAGAGCCGTTCCAGCCGCTGCGCCGACTCCATCACCCACTCGTCGAACCGTTCACTCCTGGTGCGCGAACCGGGAAGGTGCGGAGGGATCAAAGGCCCGCGAAGTCCGCGGCCGTGCCGGTTCCTGCGGCGGCGGCCATAGCGCGGACCGGGATGGCCTGACTCCGCTGCCTCATCTGGGTCGGCCAGGTGCACCGAAAACGTTGAGCTGTCCCGCATATATTGACTGTAAACCCATTGGGCCCCAAAGCAACCTTTGATGCCACTGACGGCGCGCGGACCGGTTCCGGGATCCCCGCGGTTCCGGGGCCAACGGGTAGGCTGACTTGTCGTGGGATCCCTTCGAAGCTGTTCACGCTCAGCCTGTCAGCGAGCCGCCGTGGCAACGCTCACCTTTGTCTACTCCGATTCAACAGCAGTGCTTGGACCGCTTGCCACCTACGCCGAGCCGCATTGTTACGACCTGTGTACTTCCCACGCGGACCGACTGACCGTTCCGCGAGGCTGGGAGGTGGTGCGGTTGGCGCTACCATCGAACCCGCCGGAACCACATCCTGATGATCTCCTTGCCCTGGTCAATGCGGTTCGCGAAGCCGCCTCAGACCGCACCCAGGACACCGGCCCCACTGCACGTGGCAGCAAAGGATCGCTCGAACCGCCGGCTGAGGCCGGCGGTGTCCGGCGCGGGCACCTGCGCATCCTCCGCGAACAGTAGGCAATCCGGTCCACAACCCGGGGCTGCCCCTGTTCTGTCAGGAACCCCGACCGCGATAGTCTTGGATCATGAGCCCCATATCATCTGATCTGCTCGCTGTGCTCCGCTGCCCCGTCACCGGCTCGGCGCTGGTCCATGAGGGAGAATTTCTGGTCTCATCAGTGACCGACAGCACAGGGGATCCGGTGCAATACAGCATCGATGAAGGCATCCCCGTGCTCCTCCGCCCCGAACTACTAGTAGCAGCCACCGAGGCAGGCTCCGACGAGCACGATGGTCCAGCCAAAAAATAGTCCATGTGCAGCACCAACGAACAGGAACGCGTCACACCATGACCTTTGACTTCAAAGTTGCCGACCTATCCCTCGCCGAAGCAGGACGCCACCAGATCCGCCTGGCAGAACACGAAATGCCCGGTCTGATGGCGCTTCGCCAGGAATTCGGCCCAAGCCAGCCCCTGAAGGGCGCCCGCGTGGCCGGTTCGTTGCATATGACTGTGCAAACCGCCGTGCTGATCGAAACACTCACTGCGCTCGGCGCCGAGGTGCGGTGGGCCTCGTGCAACATCTTCTCCACTCAGGACGAGGCAGCGGCCGCCATCGTCGTCGGATCTGGAACGGCAGAGCAGCCAGCTGGCGTTCCGGTATTCGCGTGGAAGAACGAGACCCTCGAGGAATACTGGTGGACCACCACCCAGATCCTCAGCTGGCCCGGTGAGCAGGGCCCCAACATGATTCTTGACGACGGTGGCGACGCGACCCTCCTGGTGCACAAGGGAGTGGAATTCGAGGCGGCTGGCGCAGTGCCAGCGGGCCCGGCCGAAGACGACATCGACTACTCCCACGAGTTCTCGGTAGTCCTCGACGTTCTGCGCGGTACCCTCGCCGAAGACCCACAGAAGTGGACCCGGATCGCTGCGGGCATCAAGGGTGTAACCGAGGAGACGACCACCGGTGTCATGCGGCTCTACCAGCTGGCACAGCAGGGAAACCTCCTGTTCCCGGCCATCAATGTCAACGACTCGGTCACCAAATCCAAGTTCGACAACAAGTACGGCATCCGGCACTCATTGCCTGACGGTCTCAACCGGGCGACCGACGTTCTTATCGGTGGAAAAGTTGTAGTGGTGTGTGGCTATGGCGATGTTGGCAAGGGAGCAGCGGAGGCGCTCCGTGGTCAAGGCGGACGAGTGATAGTCACCGAAATCGATCCGATCTGCGCACTGCAGGCGGCGATGGACGGGTATCAGGTAGCTCGTCTTGAGACGGTGCTGGCCCAGGGTGATATCTTCATCACGACCACCGGCAACAAGGACGTCATCATGGCGCACCACATGGCCGGAATGAAGCATCAGGCCATTGTGGGCAACATCGGTCACTTCGATAACGAGATTGACATTGCCGGGCTGGCAAAGACACCCGGAATCCGGAAGGTAGAGATCAAGCCTCAGGTGCACGAATGGGTCTTTCCCGCCGACGAGGCAGCGGGAACACTCGAGCGCTCAATCATCATGCTCTCGGAAGGCCGCCTGCTCAACCTGGGCAACGCCACCGGCCACCCCTCGTTCGTGATGAGTAACTCGTTCGCGAACCAGACCATCGCTCAGATCGAGCTGTTCACCAAGTGGATGCAGAACGATCTCGACGGGAACCGCGAGTATGACAACCAGGTCTACGTTCTGCCGAAGATTCTTGACGAGAAGGTGGCTCGGCTGCACCTCGACGCGATCGGGGTAGAGCTCACCGAGCTGACCAAGAGCCAGGCCGAGTACCTCGACATTGAGGCGTCGGGCCCCTACAAAACGGACCAGTACAGGTACTAACGACTCGCTCGACGCGGTTGCCGTGTCGAGCGAGTCGGTAATGGCCACCCCGCAACGTAAAGTTAATTGTGGGGTGGCCATTTTTCAGCAGGATGTGGGTAGGGCAGATGACTGACAGTCAGCAGGGCATGAGCGAGAGTCGAAACGGGTGGGTTATCGGCGGGGTAGCGACCGCCGCTGTCCTGATCGCAGCTGGTGCCGCAGTTGCAGTCGCGCCCAACTGGGCGGGAACCGATGGCGCACCGGCGGCAACATCGCCGTCGGCGTCACCCTCCCCGTCGGCGTCGACGTCGCCGACCGCTGCACCGGATTTTGACTATACGGCGACTCCAGCCGACAACACCGAACAGGTCAATCCCATTGCCGTGCCCGTGGTCCGCGCCGAGAATGCGGTCATCGACAGTGTCGCCTTGCGCGCGGCCGACGGCGGCGAGCCCGTCGAGGGAACGCTCAGCGAGGACGATTCGGTCTGGACTGCCAGCGAACGGCTCGCATTTGGCACCGACTACGAGTTCGAGTTCGTGCTGGCCGATGCTAACGGGAACACCGTCAGCGAGTCGCAGGGCTTCACCACGGTGATGCCGGCCAACGAGGCCGACGCCGCGACGTATCCGCTGGACGGCTCAACAGTTGGGACCGGCCAGCCCATCGAGATCAACTTCAGCGAGCCCGTGATCAACCGGGACGAAGTGGAGTCAGCGATCACGATCACCGGTTCCAGTGGTCAGACGGGTGCCTTCCATTGGCTCAGCGACACCACCGTGAGGTACCGAGCCGAAGAGTTTTGGGCGCCGAACAGCACCATCACGGTCGACATGCAGTTGTTCGGAGTGGACTACGGCAACCAGATGATCGGGAACTTCGACGATCAAATGACCATCAACACCCACAACACCCGGCTTGCCGTCGTCGATAATGAGACCAAAACAATGGACGTCTACATTGACGGAGCCCTTGAGAGAAGCTTCCCGATTACCCTGGGGACAGAGGACTGGCCCTCGACTATCGGCTATCACGTGGTGATGGAACAGTATGAGTCCACCAAGTTCACTGCAGAATCCATTGGCCTCGAGCCGGGAGACGACGCGTACTACGAGCCGACAGTGGTGAATCACGCGAGCCGCATCTCCAACGGCGGTGCGTTCGTCCACGAAGCGTTGCCCGACGCCCAGGTGGCTCTGGGTAACTTCAATGTCTCCCATGGCTGTATCGGAATGTCTCCAGAAGGTGCCAAGTACTTCTACGACACCTTCGGCCCCGGCGACGTCGTCGAGGTTCGAAACACCGGGTACGGGCCCATGTTCATCTGGGATGGATTCGGTGACTGGAACACCCCCTGGAGCGAATACAGTACCCAGCCGTAACTCCCTGCCGTGCTACTGACCGAACGGTAGTCGGTGTAGCCGCTCGGCAGTCTTCGCTGTCCGTTCACGTTGGCGTCCCAGTCTGCCAAGGTCCCGATCCCGGCGTTCAGCGAGGACCGCGTTCAGGAAGTCCTCCGGGTGCGTTCCCGCTGGTGGAAGCGGCGCGACGAACCCCGATACCTCGGTCGCCAGTTCAGTTGCGAGAGACTGGCGGGAGACCTGGGTCAGGCGAGGCGCCTGAGAGATGAATGCTGCAACGCGCCGGGCCAGCGGGTCGGGGAGCTGAAGTAGGTCAGCTGCGCTGAGCCAACTCGCGAGATGAGGCGGCACCACCGCGAGTGTGCGCGGCTTTTCCACGACGCGCTCATGCATCGAATAGGTTCCTGCCAGCAGGTCGCCCAGACGTTTGGAGCGCTCGTTGAACACCGCCACCAGAAACGCTAGCGACCCCACCAGTAGATAGATTTCAAGGACGCCGAGCATTCCGCGGATGAAGGCGTGACGAAACCGGATGGAGCCGCCGTCGTCGCGCACTATCCGTAGCCCCATCACGAGCCGCCCCAGGGATTTCCCCCGGGTGAGGGTCTCGACCGTCACGGGGACTACCAGGATCACCAGGATGAGCAGTATCAGGACCAGGGCCTGGGTCAGCGCCGGGTCAAGCGAGCCATCGAGCACTCCGCTGACCCCGAGGACAATGGCGAGGATCAGGATGGCCTGGGCGACGATGTCGATGAGAAGGCTAATACCGCGGGCGCCGAACGATGCGGGTCGCAGCTCCAGGACTACTGCCTCACCTGTCACAACCGAACTCATTGCACGTCCCCTTGATCGTCTAGCCCAGAGAGGGCTTGCCCTCTCAGCTTATCGGCCGTCGCCCGGCTAAGCTGAAAGAGTGGATGTTGATGCTTTCGTTGAGGTGAACCGCCCGGACTGGGAGCGGATTGATGAGCTGGTGCGACGGCGTAAGCTCTCCGGCGTCGAAGCCGATGAACTGCTGGTGCTTTACCAACGGACTTCAACCCACCTCTCCATGATCCGGTCGATCGCGCCGGAGAGCGCGTTATCCGGTGCCCTGTCGATGCGCCTGTCACGGGCCCGGACCCGGTTCACCGGCGCGCGTTCCAACTTCATGGAAGACGTGGCAGGATTCTTCGTCATCTCCCTGCCAGCGGCCTTTTACCGTGTCCGGTGGCTGACCGTCGTCGTCGGGGTCCTATTCATCGGGGTTGCCTGGTTGTACGGTGCCTGGGTGGCGGGGACTCCCGGTGTCATCGCGGCGATGGGTGGTGACGAGTTCGCTGAACAGTATGTCGAAGAGGATTTCGTCAACTATTACTTCGAGAATCCTGCGGCATCGTTTGCCGGGCTGGTCTGGACGAACAACGCCTGGATCGCGCTGCAGGCCGTAGCATTCGGGGTCACTGGTGTCTGGGCGCCATGGATCCTGTACCAGAATGCCCAGGCCATCGGTATGGCTGGCGGAACGATGGCCGCTTACGGTGAACTCGATACCTTCTTCATCTACATCCTGCCCCACGGGTTCATGGAGCTCACCGCCATCTTCATTGCTGCCGCGGCTGGGCTGAAACTCTTCTGGGCCTGGGTGTCGCCGGGTGCCCGGACCCGGGCGAACGCGCTGGCGGAGGAGGGCAGATCGCTCATCACCGTTGCGTTGGGACTGGTGCTTGTACTCTTCATCTCCGGGCTCGTCGAGGGGTTCGTGACTCCCAGCCCGCTGCCTACGTGGCTGCGGATCAGCATCGGGTTCCTGGTGTTCGCCGGGTACTGGGTCTACACCCTGGTGCTGGGGCGACGCGCAGTCAACGCAGGGTACACAGGCGACCTTTCAAGCCTCGACCGGGGCGCAACTGTTCGCTCAGCCTGACCGGCGCACCATCGAGGGATGCCGCTGTGCCACAGTTCAGTGGCCCGACGCCGGTACTGCCTCCGCTGCTAACCGGACGTCCGGCGGTACGCTCGACCATAAGTACTTGAGCACTTTTTCTAGGAGATAACCCAGTGGCTGAAAACGACGAGACAGGGCAGCGCATCGGAGTTGACGCACCGGACGAGGACACGAGCGCGGCTGCGGCCTCCACCCCGTCAGCAGCTGCCGACGGACCACCCATTGCTCAGCGAAGTTCCCTGCCAATGCGCAAAGCGAGCACCATGCCGGACCTTAGCCGATTCGAGGCGGAGCAGGCTGATTCTTCGGGGCAAAAACATTCTTCCGGGGAGGCTGTGGTTGGCGAATCCGCTCAAGCCGACTTCCCTGAGAGCGCCACCCCTGAGGCTGACTCGGCTGAGGCTGACGCAGCCGGGACCGGCACCCGTGCAGCCGACACCCCCGGGGTTCCGCTGGGGGCGGCGGCCGTTACCACTGCTAGCACCGGCTCGCACCGAGCCTCTGGTTCAGGGATCGCCGCACCCGAGGCGACCAACGATCCGGCCCCTGATACTGCGGCACTGTCAGCTCGGCCGTCCGAGGAAGAAGTGAGCCGGCGGGCCGCTGAACGTGATGATGCGTTCACCGGCAAGCCAGTTATGGCAAGGGTATTCCAGGTCCTCCTCGCCGTGTTCTTCCCGATCATCCTTCTCGCCGCGGCGATCCGGGCAGTGACCTCGCCACTCTTCCTCTGGGTCGAATATCACCGCCCAGGATTTCCTGCCGACAGCTTCGGGTTCAGTACCGAAGACCGCATGACCTACGGGTCGTACACGGTGGACTACATCCTCAACTGGGCGTCGCCGCGCTACCTGGGCGACCTGGTGAACGCTGACGGCGACCAACTGTTCCTGGACAGCGAGGTGGGCCACATGCTCGACGTGAAGCTGGTCCTGGTGATCAGCTTCGCCGTCGCGCTGGCGATGCTGGTCTTCGCCATTGCCGCCTGCTGGTACCTGGCTCGGACTTATCCCGGCGGCGTCCGCAGGAGCCTGTTTGCCGGAGCGCTGGGGACGCTGGTGCTGATGATTGGCCTGACAGTAACGGCAGTCATCGGCTGGCAGACCTTCTTCACACAGGTCCATGCACTGTTTTTCACTGACGGCACCTGGACCTTCCGCGCCGACGACACTCTCATCAGGCTCTTCCCAGCGCAGTTCTGGATGGATGCTGCGATCACTGTGGCAGCGCTGGTCCTGGTTGTCACAGTGGTGACGCTGGTCCTCACCTGGCCCACCAGGGCACGGCGGGAGAAGTCCCGGCTCGCCGGCGAGGCGGCCCGGCAGCGTCGGCTGGATTCGCTGACGCTCTGAGCTAGCTTTTCGGCGGGGTGTAGAGTTCCTCAATCTCAGCCCCCAGGTCGGCTACCACAGCTGCGCGTTTGAGCTTGAGGGTGGGGGTGAGGTAGCCCGATTCGGGGCCGAAGTTCCGCTCGAGAACAGTGAACTTGCGGATCCGTTCCGCCGCCGAGACGAAGGAGTTCGCCTCGTCGACAGCGCCCTGCAGTTCGGCCCGGATACCGGCATGGTTGGCTGCTTCAGAGACGGTCAAGTCATCCAGACCTGTCTCAGTTCCCCAGGAGGCGACGGCTTCGGGGTCAAGGGTCAGGAAGGCACCGATGTAGGGTTTGCGGTCGCCAACCACCACCGCATGGGCAACCAGCCGATGCTCGCGAAGCCGCTCCTCCAGGGGTGCCGGCGCCACATTCTTCCCCGCTGCAGTCACCAGGAGGTCCTTCTTGCGGCCGGTGATGGTCAGGAAACCGTCCTCGTCCAGCGATCCGAGGTCGCCGGTACGGAAGTAGCAATCATTAGTGAATGCCTCAGCGTTGGCGTGGTGGTTGTTGTGGTATCCCTTGAACACGCCGACGCCCTTGATAAGGACTTCGCCATCAGCATCCACCCGGACACTGGTGCCGGGCATGGGGATTCCGACGCTCCCTACCCGGGTCAACGCGACAGTGTTGGTGGTGCACGGGGCTGTGCTTTCGGTCAGGCCGTAGCCCTCCAGCACCTGGATCCCGGCGCCCCGGAAGAAATGTGCCAGGTGGTCACTGAGAGGACTGGCACCGGAGACAGCGTACGTGACATCGCCGCCAAAGACCGCCCGCAGCTTAGGGTAAAGCAGTTTGTTGAACAGTGCATGCCGCGCCTTGAGGAACGCACCCGGTCCGCTACCCCCTCGTGCGGCGGCATCGAGCGACTGGGAGTAGGACACTGCGGTCGCTGAGCCCAGTTCAAAGAGCCAGGCCTTGTTCGCGTCCCTGGCTTTCTGCTCCGCTGTTGAGTAGATCTTCTCGAAAATGCGTGGCACCACCAGCAGGAACGTGGGCCGGTAGGTGGTCAGGTCGTCCAGAAGCTCGGCGGCAGTGGACGTGTGGCCAAGCTTGACCCCACCGGCGAGGCACACCACCTGGACTGCGCGGGCAAGCACATGGGCCAGCGGCAGGAACATGAGCGTCCGGGCCTCCGTTTCACGCAGCAGCTCCGGCAGGAACTCGAGGGTGTTGACGGCGAAGAGGGCGAAGTTCCCGTGGGTGATTTCGCAGCCTTTCGGGGCACCAGTGGTACCCGAGGTGTACACCAGCGACGCCACGTCGTCGAGCGACCGGCTGACACGGGCGGCCTCGAGTTCGTCATCGCCGACCCCTGACCCCTCGGATACGAGCGCCGCGAAGGTATCGCCGCCGTCGTCATTGTTCATGAGGTACAGCCGGTTGTCAGTATCGGTGCCGCCGAGCGCCTGCTGCACCACCTCCGCCTTAGCCTCATCCTCGACGAAGATGAGACCGGCTGACGAGTCCGCCAGAACCCACTCCACCTGTGAGACTGACGAGGTTTCATAGATCGGTACCGTGACAGCACCTGCAAACCAGATCGCAAGATCGGTAAGGGTCCACTCATACCGCGTGGTGGACATGACGGCGACGGCGTCGCCGGGCCGAACGCCCCTCGCGATCAGGCCCTTGGCAAGGGCCTGAACCTGGTCCAGGAACTGCGCTGCGCTGACGTCGTGCCATTGCCCGGCTTTTTTGATTGCGTACAGGGCCCCGGCAGGGGACCGCTGGTGCTGCTGGAGCAAAAGGTCTGTGACATTGCTGTCCGACGGCAGGCTCACTAGGAGTTCCGTGGTTGATTCGCGCATGTCGGGAGAATCTCGCTTTCCGCTATGGTGCGTCACCGTGACGCAAAATCAGATCCAACTGGGCATCCACATCCGGAGCCGCCACTGGTTGTAGGGGATGAGTTCGGCAGTCCACACTGGAAGGAAATAGGCGGCAAGCAACACTGCCGCCGCCACAAACGCACCAACCAGGATTAGTCCCAGACGACGTCGCGCGTGCGGGTCCCAGGATCGTCCCATGACCAGGCCCAGACAATACACGAGGGCAAGAATCAGGAACGGCTCGAAGGCGATGGCGTAGAAGAAGAATGTTGTCCGTTCGGGGTACAGGAACCAGGGCAGGTAGCCAGCAGTAACCCCGGCGAGGATAGCGCCGGCACGCCAATCCCGCCGCCCCACCCAGTAGAAGACCAGGACGATGAGAGCGACCGCTGCGCACCACCAGATCAGGGGATTGCCGACCGACGTGATGGCTCGGGAACAGGCCTCGACGGCGCAGCCCTGATCCGGACCCAGATCGCCCTTGTAGTAGAAGGACACCGGGCGGCCCATCACCAACCAGGACCAGGGAGTGGATTCGTACGGATGCTCGGATCCCAGGCCCTCGTGGAAGGTGTAGGCGGCCCGATGATAGTCGCCCAGAGACCTGACGGACGCCGGTAACCACTCCCACGCCGGTGCGGGATGGTCGGCGGCCCACTGGCGGTTGTAGGCGTCTGAGGACAGGAACCACCCGGTCCACGTGGCCAGGTACGTCACCGCGGCGAGCGGAACCATTGAGGCGAAGGCCTGCGCCCCGTCTCGCAGAATGGTGCCAGTGATCCAGCGCTGCACCCCGACAACCCGCCGGGCATTCATGTCCCACAGCACACTCATCACACCAAACAGTGCGATGTACGGGATGGCAGACCATTTGGTGCCCAGGGCCAAACCCAGACTGATGCCAGCCACGATCCGCCACTGGCGCATCCCCAACCACGGCCCGTAGAGGAGATCGGCTGCTGAGGGTTTCACTCCGCCGGGGGCTGCGGCGGCCACGGCGGAGAGCCTTGCCGCGAGTTTCCGCCGGGCCTGATCCCGGTCGAGCAGCAGCGCGCCGAACGCGACTAGGAGCCAGAACATCAGGAACACGTCGAGCAAAGAGGTTCGGGAGTGCACCAGATGATGGCCATCGACGGCGGTGAGCAGACCCGCTGCAGCGCCAAGGATGGGGGACCCGAACAGCCGCTGGGCGATCAACGCAATCAACAGGATGGACAGGGTGCCGACCAACGCCGCCGAAAATCTCCAGCCAAAGGGGTTGTCGGAGCCGAAGAGGAGCATCCCCATCGCGATCATCCATTTTCCCACCGGCGGGTGAACCACGTAGTCGGGGGTGCCGAGGATGACCCCGGTATTGCCGCTGTTAAAGTCGGCGTCGGGTTCCTCCGGCCATTCCCGCTCGTACCCGGACAGCAGATACGAGTATGCGTCCTTGACGTAGTAGGTCTCATCGAAGACGAGCGTGTCCGGTTCGCCCAGCCTGACGAAGCGCAGCACTCCGCCGATCACCATGACGGTGACGGGCAGCAACCATGCCAGAATTCCCATCGGAAGGCGCTCGCCGAGCAGACGGCGTTGCAGCACCACCGCGTCGTAGGCGGTGCGCGGGGTGTAGACCCAGCCGCGTGCTGCCGGTGCCCCGGCAGCCGACTGCGGGGAAACGGCGGTATGGCTCACTCTGCTTATGCTACTGCCAGGGAAGGCCCGTGGCGGGGGTGCCGCGGGTCTACGCTGGGATGGTGAATACGACTGGCCACGCCCCCGACGGTGACCGCGACGACCGCGACGACGACCGCGACGACGCCCCCGACGCCCACCCGCACGACGACGGCTCTGACCTCGAGTTCGAGACAGCCCCCGACAGGGTGGTCCCGGAGGGGGGACAAATTATTCTTGCTGCGACGCCCATCGGCAATGCGAGGGATGCGTCCGCCCGGCTGGTCTCCCTGCTGCAAAGCGCCGACATCGTGGCGGCCGAAGACACGCGCCGGTTGCAACGGTTGCTCAGGGCCTTGGAGATCAGGGTGACGGGGCGGATTGTCAGCTATCACGAGCACAATGAGGCCACCCGGACAGCTGAGCTTCTGGAACAGGTCAAGGGTGGAAAGACACTGCTGATGGTCACCGATGCGGGGATGCCCTCAGTGTCCGACCCGGGCTACCGTCTGGTGGAGGCAGCGGTCGCCGGTGGTGTTGAAGTGACCATGGCCCCGGGCCCTTCGGCGGTACTGACCGCCCTCGCCCTGTCAGGGCTGCCCACTGACCGCTTCTGCTTCGAGGGCTTCCTGCCGCGCAAGACTGGGGAACGGAACTCGCGGTTGGGTGAGCTGGCCGAAGAACGGCGCACCATGGTGTTCTTCGAAGCGCCGCACCGACTCGAGGTGATGCTGCGCTCGCTGCACCAGGTATTCGGACCGGACCGCCCGGCGGCAGTGGCCCGGGAGCTGACCAAACGGTACGAACAGGTGCTGCGGGGTCCACTTGCTGAGCTGCTGGACTGGGCTGAAACGACCGAGGTCAGGGGTGAGATCGCCGTCGTCGTCGGCGGCGCTCCTGCGGTTGCACCGGCTAAACCAGAGGACCGGGTGGCGGCAGTAGCTGCCCTCGTGGACGAGGGAATCCGGTTGAAGGATGCGGTGGCGGCAGTCGCCGAGGAGTCCCGGATCAGTAAGCGGGAACTGTATGCGGCGGTGATCGCGGCCCGCTGACAACCGGTCCGCTCTGACGGTGGCCAGTTGTGCATCCGGACAGCGCGAAGCGGGTGGTGCGGTGCAGGCTGGCATGGACAGGCCTGCAATTCCGGGTCTAGCGTGGTGCACAGCGGCCTCAGCGCCGAAGTCACTATCCCCACTCAACAGACCCTCTTGGAGGCACCGACTATGGCAGTTACTACCCAGCGTGAGCAGGAACTTTTGGCACAGGTTCCCACCGGACTTCTGATTGGCGGGAACTGGCGGGACGCCTCCACCGGGAAGACCTTCGACATCGAGGACCCGGCCACCGGGAAAACCCTCCTGTCCATCGCCGATGCCAGCCCCGCTGACGGCATGGCAGCCCTCGACGCCGCCGCCGCAGCTCAGGACAGCTGGGCGCGCACAGCTCCCCGCGAGCGTGGTGAAATCCTGCGGCGCGCCTTCGATCTGGTCACCGCCCGGGCCGAGGACTTCGCCCTCCTGATGACCTTGGAAATGGGAAAGCCGCTCGCCGAGGCGCGGGGCGAAGTGACCTACGGTGCGGAATTCCTCCGCTGGTTCTCCGAAGAAGCTGTGCGTGCGACCGGCCGGTACTCCACCTCGCCCGACGGGAAGACCCGCATCCTGGTCAACAAGAAGCCGGTTGGCCCGTGCCTCCTGATCACCCCGTGGAACTTTCCGCTGGCCATGGCCACCCGCAAGATTGCGCCAGCCATTGCGGCTGGCTGCACCATGGTCCTCAAGCCCGCCAACCTGACACCGTTGACGTCGTCGCTGTTCGCAGCGGTCCTCGAAGAGGCAGGGCTGCCCAAAGGCGTGCTGAACGTGGTTCACACCTCTGATGCGCAGGGCGTAACGGGCCCCCTGATTGAGGACGAGCGCCTGCGTAAACTGTCCTTCACTGGCTCGACGCCGGTGGGACGCAACCTCTTGGCAGCTGCGGCAAAGAATGTGCTGCGCACATCGATGGAACTTGGGGGGAACGCGCCGTTTGTGGTCTTCGCTGATGCGGACATCGACGCAGCGGTCGCTGGCGCGATGCTCGCAAAGCTCCGCAACATGGGTGAAGCCTGCACTGCGGCCAACCGGTTCATTGTTCACGAATCGGTGGCAGGAGAGTTCGCCGACAAGTTTGCAGCGAAGATGAAGTCCCTGGAGACCGCCCGTGGAACAGAAGACAGTTCGACGCTTGGCCCGCTGATCGATGAGAAGAGCCGGACCAAAGTGCACGAGCTGGTGACATCAGCGATCGACGATGGAGCAACAGCCGTGGTGGGCGGTGCGCCGGTCGATGGTCCAGGTTATTTCTACCAGGCGACAGTACTCACCAATATTGCGCCGGAGTCGCGGATCCTGCAGGAGGAAATCTTCGGGCCGGTAGCGCCGATCATCACCTTCGATTCCGAGGACGAGGCGGTCCGGTTGGCGAACGACACCGAGTACGGGCTGGTTGCCTACGTGTTCACCCGCGACCTCAACCGTGGGTTGCGCATCGGCGAACGCCTGGACGTCGGCATGATGGGCCTGAACGCCGGTGTTGTGTCCAATGCTGCGGCGCCGTTTGGGGGCGTGAAGCAGTCGGGGTTGGGCCGTGAAGGCGGCTCCGAGGGGATCGAGGAGTACCTCTACACCCAGTACGTCGGCATCGCTGACCCGAGTGCTTCCTGACTGATCGCCGGGGTTATCGTCTCGTGCTGATGGTAAGAGAGCGGGGCAGCAGCAGGGCCCTAACTCTGGCGGATCGGCCGCTCGCATCGCGCAGTGCGCGGGCGACTGACTGGACGTCCTCCCACCTGGAGTGCGTTTCGAGTGCAGGGTCAGCGTACGCCTCTGTCTCGTAGGCGCAGCGGAGGCGGACAAGCGCTGCGCCAGGGGCGCTGTCGATCCCGGTCCGGGCGGCCAGCCGGACGGCAAAGGTCCTGGGGGTGTCGGTGGGCAGGGCAGGATGGCCGTAGTCCGCAGCGAGGTCGGTGATTTCCGCCCAGGCAAGCGTTGCTGGGCCACGTGTCCGGCCCGCGGCGGTGAACTTGCGACGACGGGTCCGGCTTCGGAGGGTGCGCAGGAGCATGGGCACGAAGCTCAAAAGGACCGCCGCGGCCAGCACACCGGCGATCAGAGCCGACGTATCTCTCGCCTGTTCGGAGTCAGTTCCCGCTCCCTGGGGATTCTCGTCCCCTGTCCCGGGCGCCGTGGGTGCTCCCGGGTCGGGGATCGGGTTCCCGCCAGGCGCCAGGTCATCAATGTTGGGTACGGGTACTCCGGGTGCGAAAGTGGTTTGAGCGTAGTCGGGTACTACCCCTCGTGAAGGGGTGGGCTCGAACTTCACCCAGCCCACGCCGTCGAAATAGAGCTCAGGCCAGGCGTGGGCGTCCTGCGAGGTGACTGTGAACTCAGTCAGTTCCAGCCCATTGGGCCCCGCGACCGACGTTCCCGTGGCCTCGCCGGGAGCATAGCCAACTGCCACTCGGCTTGGAATCCCCACAAGACGTGCCAGCACCGCCATTGCGCCGGCATAGTGCACGCAGTAGCCGGACCGCGATTCCAGGAACCGGGCGACGACGTCGATGCTGTTGCCGTCATATCCGCCCTCGACTGGGGCATCGACCGAGTAGGTAAACTCGGGTCCTCGGAGGTAATTCTGGATGGCCAGAGCCTGCTCATAAGGGTTGGCGATGCCATCGGTAAGTGCCGCGGCCCGCTGCCTGATGATATCCGGGGTGGTGTCCGGTAGGGCGAGAAACTGGCGGTCGACGGCGCCGTCGGGAACCGGCCCAATACCCTCGAGCAATTCCCGGGTGAGATCGGGCCCAGCACTGCGGACATCGTATTGTTGCTGGGCGGTTGACCCATTGTCGGTAGCGATGATGCTGAGGTTTAGCGGATCCCAGGACCAGCGGCCTGAGAGGTTGGTGAAGCCCACCGGAGCATACGGAGCGAGTAGCCAGGGGCTGGTGAAGGAATCGGTGGTGATTCGAGTGGTGGTGACGACGCCAGTATCAATTGAGGCTCGCACGGCGTCCGTGCCCATTTCTTCAACCCCTTGCTCCCTGCTGGCGTACCGCTGGTCCGGTTCCCACCGTTGCCCGTCGAAGTCCTCGAGCGTGACCGACCGGAGGTACAGGGCCTCAGGGGAGTCGGTGGCATAGGTGATCCGGCCGAAGCCGTTGGGGTTCCGAAGATCATTCCCCAGTGTCACTACCGGGTTCAGGCCGGTGGCGGTGCCCCACAGGTTCACCCGTGCCCCCTGAGGAAACGCGCCAACGTTGAACCCGGGTACGGCCAGCGGAACAAGCACCGTCACGGCCAGGGCCGCCGCGCCGATCGACAGCCCCCGGGCCAGCCTGCCGCCCGACGCGTCACGGGAGTCCCCGGCCGCCTGCTGGCTGTCGCGCCACTGGCAGGAACCCAGGACCAGCAGATACCCCACGACAGCCGCCATGAATCCTGGAACTCCGACGCTCTGTGGCAGCACGACGGCGGGGACCACGAGGACAGCAAGCAGCGCCAGGCCGCTGGTGGCCGGCATCCGGAGGGTGGTGGCCAACGTGTCAACGAGGATGGCGATGACACCCATCCCGGCGCACACCGCCATGAAGATGCCGGTTCCGGGCAGCACTGGTGCCACCTGCGAGACAACTGTGTTTTCGGCATGGCCTAACAGGATGCTCAACCGGCCAGCAGACCCTTCACCGGGGAAGACCCCGAACATGCTGTGACTAGGGAAAAACTGCCACACCAGCGACCCCACCAGGGCCAGGACGCCAGCCACCGGAACCAGCAGGCCCGGAAGTCGGAGGCTGCGGGCGATACCCGTCACCAGGAGCACACCCCCAACGGTAAAGGCCACTGGGCTCAGCCAGGTCCACCCCAACACCACCGAGTTCAAGTTCAGCGAGGTCAGCATCAGTGCTGCAAATACTGCGGCAGTGGGCACCCAGTGCCGCTGGTCCGATCCGCGTCGCCTGCCGGTTGACGGTTCCACTCCCGGTGTCGCGGGGGAGAGCGGGCGGGGGAGGGTAGAGGTCACGGTCGTCCGCCTCTCGTGGATGAGACAACTGTGGTTTTTGCCGTCGAGGCGCTGGCACCGCCGTGGGAGTCGAAGAAGGTCCAGGTAGCTGTCAGATCGGCGGTGGGTGAGACGGCTACCGCATGCCATCCTGAGGCACGCAGAATTTCCATTACCTGGTGCAGGTCCTGGGGGCGGTCGGCGATCAGGATGGCGAAGGAGGCGGACCCGTACTCGGCGGCTGCGGCAAGCTCACGTGCCTCTGAAGCGGTAATGGCACCCAGGAGGGCCAGCAGCGGGCCGCGATTCTTGTACGCGGCAAGTTTGTCCATTATGGGATCACCGAACGGCGCACCTCGGGCGGTGAGCTGAGCAGGTGCCGTTCGTCGGCCGGCGCGTCGCCTGGAGGGTGCCCGCCTGGATGGATCAGGAAAGAGCTCCAAAGCGGCAAGCCCCTCGGCAACATTGTGGATTCCGGTTTGGCCCGCGTGCTCCTCATCCTCGGGCCACGGCGCGGACACTGAGGAGCGCAGGGCAGGGGCGCCTGTCTCATCGACGAACCGCAGCGCATAGTTGCGCTCCAGCAGGTGGGCAGTGATGGACATGGCAGCAACCACAGCCCATTCAAACCCAGGCGAGGACAACAGGGAGGTGCCGTCCTCCTCACGGTCAGCACCGAACGCGCCCAGCAGTCCCGAACTGTACCTAGCCTGCCGCTGGTCAAGGATCAGAGTGGCTTCGGGTGTAGTCACCGATTCTTCCTGGCGCACCATCAACTCGTTGTGGCGGGCAGTAGCAGCCCAGTGCACCCTGCGCATCGGATCGCCAGGCCGATACTCACGGGTCATCACGTCGTCGTCGCTTGGATTGGCGTTGCGCCGGGTGGCAGCGAACCCGTCAGCACCCCGGGCGCCGGTCAACTGAGAATTCGGCAGGTCCAGCGGGGCGGGAGTGACCAGCAGCCGGTCGGCGTCGCCCAGGCTGTGTCGAGAGGTTCCGAGCCCGAACGGGTCGGTAAAGGCGGCCGTGACCGGGCCGACGTCGAACACGCCACGGCCAGACGACCGCAGGTGGTACTGGTAACGGCTGGCGCCCCGGGTGGGGTGCCTCGACGGAAAACGGAACTCGGGCGTTTCCCCGAACCGGGAAGGCAGCACCTCCTGCATCACCACGCTCCCGCTGACCGGTCCGCTGGAGGCAACCGTGAGGGTGACGGTGGTGGTGAAGCTCGTTTCAATTGTTTGCGGTGCGAACTCTCGCTCGACGATGAACCGGGGCTTGATCAGGCGCAGCATCAGGACTGACAAGAGCGGAAGGCAAACCAGAAGCACCCCGACGTATAACAGGTCCCGGCGGCCGAGGACCTGCGCCAACAGCAGTGCCGTAACGCCAGCGAACACCAGTCCCCAACCGCGCGGAGTGAGGACCCGTGAGGGTAATCTGGTGAGCAGCTGCATCCGGTCGCCTACGCGCGGCGGTAGGAGTTCGCTGCCGCGCGGTCCACTGGAACCTTCGAAAGGATTCCCGCCACCACCGAGTTGGGGGTTTCCCCTGAGCTCAGAGCCTTGCGGTCCAGGATCAGCCGGTGCGAGAGCACCGCCTCGGTAACCCCGGCGACGTCGTCGGGCAACGCAAAGTCCCTACCCTCCAGTGCCGCACCGGCTTTCGCCGCCCGGAGTAGTTGCAGAAGCGCACGCGGGCTGGCGCCGAGCCGCAACTGGTGGTGTCCGCGGGTAGCATGACCGATCCCCACTGTGTATTCACTCACAGCTGGTGAGACATAGACCCGGCGCACCCGCTCCATCATCGCTGCGATGTCTGCGATGTTTGCCACTGGTCGGACGGCTTCCAGGGGTGACGCGGATTGGTGGGTCTGCAGCATTTGCAGCTCGGCGGTCCGGTCCGGGTAGCCCATCGAGATACGCGCCATGAACCGGTCACGTTGCGCCTCGGGGAGTGGGTAAGTTCCTTCCATTTCAATCGGATTCTGGGTCGCCACCACCATGAATGGTTCGCCCAACCGGTAAGTCCCACCATCAACTGTCACCTGGTGTTCTTCCATGCACTCCAGGAGCGCTGACTGGGTCTTCGCCGATGCGCGGTTGATCTCATCGCCGATCACGATGTTCGCGAAGACCGGGCCACGCCGGAACTCGAACCGATGGGTGTCCTGGTTGTAGATGGACACGCCAGACACATCGGAAGGCAGCAGATCCGGTGTGAACTGGATGCGGTTGACCGTGCAATCAATGGTGCGGGCCAGCGTCTTGGCGAGCATCGTCTTACCCACCCCCGGCACATCCTCGAGCAGCAAGTGGCCCTGGGCCAGAAGCACTGTCAGCGCCAGCCGTGCGGCGTCGGGCTTGCCGTCAATCACCGTATTGATGGATCTCAGGATTTGGGAGGCTGTCTCGTCAAAGCGCTCCGCCGACAAAACCTGTTCACTTCCCGCAGCGGGGGAGCCTGCCGGCTCGGTCCTCCCAATGGGTGAGGCGTACTGGTTGTGGGTGTCCATGCGAACCTTCCGCGAGCACTGCACGCCGGTGTGCAGTTGAGTCGGTCAGCCCTGGTCGGATACGTCCACTACCGAATGGTCAATGGGGCACGCAGCAACTGCTTTACTACAGATTACTAGGACAACTTGCACGCGGGGGATAGGTTCCGTAGCCGATGTGCAGGTAGTTAGGGTTAACTCATGCCCCATACACTCATCCCTGCAGCGTACCGGCCGACCCCGCTGAGTACCACCTCCGACGGGGAATCAGCTGCTTTGCTAGCTCGCCGGGAAAAGCTGAACTACCCTCCCGCACCCGAACCGTTGCCCGTGCCGGTGATTGATAACCACACCCACCTGGATTTCCGCAGCGGCCTGCCACTGGTCAGTGTCGCCGCGGCACTTGATGCAGCACAAGAGGTGGGGGTCGATGGTGCCGTGCAGGTGGGGTGCGACCTCGAATCCTCACGGTTCACCGTGCAGGCCGTCGAGCAGGAACCCCGGCTGTTGGGTGCAGTGGCACTCCACCCCAACGACGCTCCGCTTCTCGCGGCACGGGGTGGCCTCGAGCCGGCGCTCGCCGAAATCGAACAATTGGCCGCCCACCCGCGGGTACGGGCCATCGGCGAAACCGGGCTCGACTACTATCGGACCCCCGCCGAGGGGATCGACAGTCAGCAGTACTCCTTCCGCCGGCACCTCGATATTGCCAAGCGGTTGGATCTTGCGCTTCAGATTCACGACCGCGATGCCCACGACGACGTCGTCTCAACCCTCCGGAGCGAGGGCGCACCGGAAAGGGTGGTGTTCCACTGCTTTTCCGGCGGCGCCGACCTTGCTCGTCTCTGCAACGAGGCAGGGTGGTACATGTCCTTTGCGGGAACTGTGACCTTCAAAAACGCCGACAATCTGAGGGAGGCGCTGCGCATCGCCGATCCGGCGCTGGTCCTCACCGAAACTGACGCACCCTTCCTGACGCCGCATCCATTTCGTGGTCGACCGAACGCCCCCTACCTCGTCCCGTACACGGTCAGGGGGATGGCTGAGGTGCTGGGTGCTGACCTCGCCACACTGTGCCAGTCGATCGCCGATAACACCCGCAGGGTGTACGGAGAGTGGAATTAGCGACGATCAGCTCCGGGTTGCCCCGACTTGGCCGCCGCCGTTCGGGCGGCCAATCACTCCCTCTACTAGTTCATGCCTTAGCAGTTGTCACGTGCCCTGGATACCGGTGTGCCCGCTGACTGCCGAATTTCCCCGTGCCCGGATGAAGCCGACCGTGAGGGACTTTGTGGCGAGCAGGAATCGATTGATCAAGACGATCGGCCAGGGAATAGTCATGATGGCCCTGGTGCTTGGACTCTTTGCTTTTGTGGGCAACAACAAGTCGATTGTCCTGGTTATTACCGACAACGATCAGGTCAGCCCGGCACTTTCAACGACAGTCGACGACGGTTCGGCCATCCAGATCAGCAAGGCAATGGCGGTCGACGTCGTCCTCAACGGGGCGGACACGGTTGTGCACACCACCGGGTCCACGGTGGGTGACGTGGTAACCGAACTCGGCGTCGAGGAATCCTCAGCCATCTCCGCGGATCTTGAGACCCGTCTGAGAACGCTCAGCTCACACCTCGAGATCTCCACCCCAAAGAGCGTCGCTGTGACGGTTGATGGTTCGACGGCAATCCACACGACCACCGAAAAGTCAGTCGAGGAACTTCTCGACGAAGCTGACATCCAGCTGGGAGATGAAGAGACAGGGTCAGCGTCCCGGTTACCTCAACCCTTGTCGACGGTCTTGGGCTGAAGGTTACCCGGGGCGATAGCGATCACCGGGAGACCATCGCCGAAAGCATTGGCTTTACCTCCGATCAGGTCGACGACGACACTCTTGATGTGGGCGAACGTCGGGTCGCCCGGGCTGGCGTCGACGGCGAACGGATCAGAATTTACACTGCCATCCTGGTCGATGGGCGCGAACAAGGCCGCGAACTTGTCAGCGATGAGACAATTCTGGAACCAGTGACTGAGCTCGTCGCTATCGGCACCCGCGAGCCCGAACCGGATCCGCCTGCGCCCGAGGAAGACTCGGAGCCCGCTCGGTCGAGCGGCCCAGCGCGAATCGGGCGGCACCTGGCATTCAACACTGGGAACGGCTACTTCGGTGGACTGCAGTTCAGTGCCCCTAGTTGGCTTGGAGCAGGCGGCGGGAAAAATGCGCCGCTGCCCCACCTGGCGACGCCTGCCGAACAGATAACGACCGCTGAGGTACTCAAGCAAGGCGGCGGCTGGGGCAACTGGCCCTCCTGCTCGGCGAAGCTCGGCCTCGGATAGCAACCCAGCGGTTGTGCCCGACTACCATGGTTTAGGTGACTCAGCCCCCTAGCTCCCAGCCGATCCAGCCACTGCTCGGTGCCACCGATGTCCGCCGGTTGGCTGCCGAGTTGGATCTACGGCCCACCAAGACCCTCGGCCAGAACTTCGTCATTGACGGCAATACCATTCGGCGGATTGTTACCGCAGCCCATCTTGACCCAGGGGAGACGGTGCTCGAGGTCGGTCCGGGACTTGGGTCTCTCACACTGGGATTGCTGGACGCCGCCGCGCGGGTGGTGGCAGTGGAAATTGACCCGCTGCTTGCCACGCGACTGCCTGAGACGGTTGCCCAGTGGCGACCGCAGACCGCAGTAAATCTTGATGTTGTTCTCGCCGACGCGATGCGGGTCACCGAACTTCCGCATCCGCCCACTGCCTTGGTGGCGAACCTTCCCTATAACGTGGCGGTGCCAGTGGTCTTGAACCTGCTGGAGAACTTTCCCTCGCTACGCCATGGACTGGTGATGGTGCAGGATGAGGTGGCCGACCGGATGGCTGCGGGCCCCGGTTCGAAAACTTATGGGGTGCCCTCGGTGAAGGCAGCGTGGTACTCAACCATGCGAAAGTCTGGGGTGATCGGGATGAATGTCTTCTGGCCGGCACCCAAGATCGCCTCGGGTCTCGTTGGGTTCGTCAGGCATGAGCCGCCAACGACGTCGGCCAGCCGGCGTGAAGTCTTCGCCGTCATCGATGCAGCCTTCGCCCAGCGACGTAAAACGCTGCGTGCCGCCCTCGCGGGGTGGGCAGGTAGCCCAGTGCTCGCCGGGCAGGCCCTCGCGGCTGCCGCTGTGAACCCGAGCCTTCGCGGCGAAATGCTTGATATTGCGGCGTTCGCGCGCATCGCCGAGGCGAAACCCGAGCAGCAGTAGCCGGGGCGGGTCCATACTGCAGGTTTCCGGGTTTAGGGCCCGGTGGCCTAGGTTGGAGACTATGGTGGTAGGCAAATCGGCAGGACTATTCGGTGGCGCACCGGCCAACGTCCGTGTCCGCGCGCCCGGAAAGATCAACGTCTCGTTTCGCGTTGGCCCGCTGCGGGAAGACGGCTATCACAGCGTTGCGAGCGTCTACCTCGCTGTCTCTCTGTATGAAGAGGTCACTGCGACGGTCAGTGAAGAGCCGGGCACGGTAGTCACAGTTAACGGACAGGGGTCGCTCAACCTACCGGTGGAGAGCATCCCATTGGATGCCACCAACCTCGCCGCACGCGCCTCGGCCCTGCTCGCCGAACTGAGCGATCATTCGACCGGGTTGCTGCTTGATATCACGAAGCGAGTACCGGTGGCAGGTGGAATGGGAGGCGGGTCAGCTGATGCGGCGGCCACCCTGCTGGCCTGCGACGCTCTCTGGAACAGCGGTTTCTCCCGTGACGAGCTGGCGAAAATGGCAGCTGAGCTCGGTGCTGATGTTCCGTTCGCCCTGATCGGTGGCACAGCTGTTGGCATGGGCGTAGGCGAGCAGCTGACCCCAGCGATTTCCAAAACCCCTCTCCACTGGGTGCTCGTGACATCGGCCTATGGACTCTCAACCCCCGAGGTCTACCGCGCGCTCGACGAGCTTCGATTGCGCGAAGGCAGCGAACCGACGGCGCCACCGGAGATTGATCCACGGATTCTCGGTGCGATGCGCTCAGGTGATGCCCAAGCGCTAGCGGAACTCTTGCACAACGATCTACAGGCGGCCGCGCTTGAGCTAGCGCCCGACCTCGCTGGCATCTTGCAGGCCGGCACGGAGGCTGGTGCCCTTGCCAGCATCGTGTCAGGATCCGGCCCCACGGTCGCCTTCCTTGCTGAGAGCGAGGAACACGCTCAGGCCTTGGCCGGACAGCTCACCGCTGACGGACTGACCGCTACCGCAGTGCATGGGCCAGTCCACGGTGCCAGAATTGTTACCGACTACATCGCCTGACCTGCCATCGATGCTGGGCCAGTTCAAGCCTCACTACCCCTCCACAATCAGGAAGCAGTACACCCTTGGCACATCTTTTGGGCGCTGAAAGCGTCAGCGTCACGTTTGCTACCCGTACAGTCCTTGACGGCGTTTCCCTCGGCATCGAGGACGGCGACCGCATCGGCATGGTGGGGCGCAACGGCGACGGCAAATCAACCCTGATGCGTCTTCTGGCGCAGCGAGCGACCCCTGACGAGGGTCGTGTCACACGCCGTCGCGATGTGAGCGTTGGGTACCTGGACCAGACCGATGTCCTGGACGGTGACTTGAGTGTCGGGGAGGCAATCGTTGGCGACCAGGCCGACCATGAATGGGCGTCCAACCCTGAAATTCGCGATGTGATGGGTGGGCTCGTCGCGGAGGTCGACTGGCACGCGAAGGTCTCATCACTGTCCGGTGGCCAGAAGCGCCGGGTTGCCCTGGCGAAGCTCCTGATCGGTGACGACGACGTCATCATGCTTGACGAGCCCACGAACCACCTCGACGTCGAGGGGGTGGCCTGGCTGGCCCGCCACCTGGCTGAACGATGGCGTCCCACCGACGGCGGCCTTTTGGTGGTCACCCACGATCGCTGGTTCCTTGATGAAATCTGCACCCGCACCTGGGAGGTGCACGACGGTGTCATCGACGGGTTCGACGGCGGTTACGCCGCCTACGTCCTAGCCCGCGCCGAGCGAGACCGCATGGATTCGGTTGTCGAGGGGAAGCGCCAGCAGCTGGTCAAGAAGGAACTGGCATGGCTCCGCCGTGGCGCCCCCGCACGCACGGCCAAGCCGAAGTTCCGCATCGAGGCGGCGAACGCGCTCATCGCCGATGTGCCCGAGCCCCGCGATTCTCTCGCGTTGAGCAAAATGGCGATGGCGCGCCAGGGCAAGGATGTGCTGGATCTTGAGAATGTTTCACTGGCCCTGGGCGAGAAGACTCTTTTTGACGGCATCACCCTGCGTCTGGCTCCCGGCCAGCGGCTAGGGCTGGTTGGCGTCAACGGCTCAGGCAAGACCACCCTGCTGCGAATGCTCAATGGCGACGTGACTCCTGATGCTGGACGGTTGAAGAAGGGGAAGACGGTTCAGACAGCAGTGCTCTCCCAAGAGGTTAAGGAACTCAACGAACTGGAGCACCTGCGGGTCACCGAAGTGATCGAGCAGGAGAAGCGCGTCTTCAGCGTCGGCGGACGTGAGGTGTCAGCCAGCCAGTTGGTGGAGCAACTCGGCTTCACCAACCAGCGGCAGTGGACCATGGTGAAGGACCTCTCGGGTGGCGAGCGACGCCGGCTGCAGCTGCTCCGCCTCCTGGTGGGTGAACCCAACGTGCTGATGCTTGACGAACCAACCAACGACCTTGACACTGACACCCTTGCCGCGATCGAGGACGTACTCGACGGCTGGCCGGGCACCCTGGTGGTCGTCTCGCACGACAGGTACCTCCTGGAGCGAGTGACCGATTCACAGATGGCGCTGCTGGGTGACGGGAAACTACGTGATCTTCCCCGCGGCGTCGACCAGTACCTGGAATTACGTCGTGCAGCAGAAACCGGAGCGGGTGCGTCACCACTGAACTCTGATGACGCTCAGAGCAGCGCTGGAACACCCTCGGGGTACAGCTCCGAGGAGACCCGGCAGGCGAAGAAAGACCTGACCCGCATTGAGCGCCAGCTCGGCAAGGCGGCAACGCAGGTGGAGAAAATCCAGCACCAAATGAATGACGGAGCCTCCGGAGACGTCGATTTCGACAAGATGGCAGCCCTGAATAAGAAACTTCAGGCGGTTCAGGCCGAACAACAGGACCTGGAACTACAGTGGCTCGCTGCCGCCGAAGTGCTGGGTAAGTAGAACCCCGGTAAGCACTTGTTGAGCAGGACGGAGATTCCGGGTAGCGGTAGCAGATAGACAGGTAGTCGCTCGTATTACGCCAGATCACCGGTGCAGCTACTTTAGATAAATGACAAACGCAGCTGGATTATCTCGAGGTAGGCGTCGCGACAAGTACCGGATGCGCCATTCCGACAAGCTGGCGCTGGTAGGAGTTCTTGTTCTATCGGTGGTGGCGGCTGTTGTAGCTCTGATCGCGCTTCTGTAAGCATCCTGGGGGCGACTTCCACGAAGTATCTGCCGCTTAGAAGGGTGGTGGGTCTGGTGGTTGGGGTTCCGGTGGTTCTGGCGGTGGGTCGGGTTTGGTGAGGTAGGTTTCGCCGGCGGGTGAGATGGCGAT